>JAWXBY010000037.1:0-54085 GCA_034440355.1 Alphaproteobacteria bacterium | reverse complement strand
TCCGAGTCCCCGGCTTCCCCTCGCTCGATTTCCCCGTCGGGCGCGGCGCGACCCGCTGCGGGTGGGGGATGCCGAGATCGTCTTCCTCGAGTCGGCGAATCTCGTCGCGGAGGCGGCCGGCTTCTTCGAACTCGAGGTCGGCGGCGGCTTCTTTCATGCGCTTTTCCATGTCGGCGATGTGGGCGCGCAGGTTGTGGCCGATGAGCGGTTTGCCGTTCTTTTCGCCGATGTCGACGAGGACGTGGTCGCGCTCGTAGGGGCTTTGGATGATGTCGCCGATGGATTTGCGCACGCTCTCGGGCGTGATGCCGTTGGCTTTGTTGTACTCGTCTTGGCGGGCTCTGCGGCGCGAGGTTTCGGCGATGGCGCGCTGCATCGAGTTCGTTTCTTTGTCGGCGTAGAGGATGACGCGGCCGTCGATGTTGCGGGCGGCGCGGCCGATCGTCTGCACCAGCGACGTTTCCGAGCGCAGGAAGCCTTCCTTGTCGGCGTCGAGGATCGCGACCAGTGCGCACTCCGGAATGTCGAGGCCTTCGCGCAGCAGGTTGATGCCGACCAGCACGTCGAAGGCGCCGAGGCGCAGGTCGCGAATGATCTCGATGCGCTCCAGCGTTTCGATATCGGAGTGCATATAGCGCACGCGGATGCCTTGGTCGTGCAGGTATTCGGTGAGGTCTTCGGCCATCTTCTTCGTCAGCACGGTGACGAGCGAACGGTAACCTTTCGCGGCGACTTCTTTGCACTCGGCGACGAGGTCGTCGACCTGGTGTTCGATCGGACGGATGATGACGGGCGGGTCGATGAGGCCGGTCGGGCGGATGACTTGTTCGACGAAGACGCCGCCGGTGCGTTCCATCTCCCATGAGCCGGGGGTTGCCGAGACGCTGACCGTTTGCGTGCGCATCGCGTCCCACTCTTCGAACTTGAGCGGGCGGTTGTCGATGCATGACGGCAAACGGAAGCCGTATTCGGCGAGCGTGAATTTGCGCCGGAAGTCGCCTCGGTACATGCCGCCGATCTGCGGGATGGTGACGTGGCTTTCGTCGGCGAAGACGATGGCGTTGTCGGGGATGTATTCGAACATGGTCGGCGGCGGCTCGCCCGGTTTGCGGCCGGTGAGCCAGCGCGAATAGTTTTCGATGCCGGGGCAGGAGCCGGTCGCTTCCATCATCTCCAGGTCGAGAAGCGTGCGCTGTTCGATGCGTTGGGCTTCGATCAGTTTGCCTTCGCGTTGGAACTTGTCGAGCGTGACGCGCAGTTCGTCTTTGATGCCCTTCATCGCCTGGGTCAGCGTCGGCCTGGGCGTCACGTAGTGCGAGTTGGCGTAGACTTTGATCGCATCGAGTTCGGCGGTCTTTTGGCCGGTCAGCGGGTCGAATTCGTGGATCGCTTCGACTTCGTCGCCGAAGAGGGTGATGCGCCAGGCGCTGTCTTCGTAGTGCGCGGGGAAGAGTTCGACCGTGTCGCCGCGCACGCGGAACGAGCCGCGGGTGAAGCTGGCGTCGTTGCGGCGGTATTGCAGGGCGACGAGGTTCGCCAGCAGTTCGTTGCGCGAGATGCGCTTGCCGGTTTCGACGCTGAACGTCATCGCCGTGTACGTCTCGACCGAACCAATACCGTAGATGCACGAGACGGAGGCCACGATGATAACATCGTCGCGTTCCAGCACCGAGCGCGTTGCGGAGTGGCGCATGCGGTCGATCTGTTCGTTGATCGACGATTCCTTCTCGATGTAGGTGTCGGTGCGCGGGACGTAGGCCTCGGGCTGGTAGTAGTCGTAATAGCTGACGAAATACTCGACCGCGTTTTCGGGGAAGAAGCTTTTCATCTCGCTGTAGAGCTGCGCCGCCAGCGTCTTATTCGGGGCGAGGATCAGCGCCGGGCGCTGCGTCGCCTCGATGATTTTCGCCATCGTGAAGGTCTTGCCGGAACCGGTGACGCCGAGCAGCACCTGGTCGCGCTCGTTCGCTTTGAGGCCGGCCACGAGTTCCTTGATCGCGGTCGGCTGATCGCCCTTCGGCGTCATGTCGGACACGACTTTGAACCGCTTGCCGCCCTCGGATTTCTCCGGGCGTGCGGGTTTGTGCGGAACGAACATGGCGGCCGGCGCTTCGGCCAGGCCTGGCAATTTGGGCTTGGGCGGCATGGGTCGGACTATATAGTGACGGAGGTCGTTTCCGTCGATATAGCACCCGTGCCGCCCGTTTTTGGCAGCAGGTTGGCGTCAGCGCCCGGCGAGAGCTTCTTTCAGGCCGGGGATGTGTTCGGCGCCGGTGGGCACCGCCACCGACGAGCCTTGGAAGTCTTGGCCGATCGGTTCGAAGCGGCCGCCGAGGCATTGCGAGAGGAAGGCTTCGGAGATCGCGTAGAAGGAGATGCGGTTTTCGGGGCGCGCGAAGCCGTGGCCTTCGTCCTTGTAGAGGACGTAGGTGACCGGGAGTTTCTTCTGCGTCATCGCGCTTACGATTTGGTCGGACTCGGCTTGCTTGACGCGCGGGTCGTTGGCGCCTTGGGCGATCAGCAGCGGACGTTGGATTTTGTCGGCGCGGAAGAGCGGCGAGCGGTCCTTCAGCAGTTTCGCGCCTTCCGGCGTTGTCGGGTCGCCGACGCGGCGCTTCAGGTTGTCGAGGAACGAAGCCCAGTAGGGCGGGATGCTGCCCAAGAGCGTTGACAGGTTCGACGGGCCGACGATGTCGACGCCGCAGGCGAACGTTGTCGGCGTGTAGGTGAGGCCGACGAGCGTGGCGTAACCGCCGTAGGAACCGCCGTAGATGGCGACCTTGTCCTTCAGCGCGATCTTCGACGCGACGGCCCAGTCGACGGCGTCGAGCAGGTCGTCGTGCATTTTGCCGGCCCATTCCTTGTCGCCGGCGTTGGCGAAGGCTTTGCCGAAGCCGGTCGAGGCGCGGAAGTTGACCGACAGCACGGCGTAGCCGCGGTTGGCGAGCCACTGGTGTTCGGGGTTGTAGCCGAAGCTGTCGCGGCCCCACGGACCGCCATGGACGTTCAGCACCAGCGGTAACGCCTTGTCGGGGACGCCGTTGCCATCCGGGTCGCTGCCTTTCGGGAGCGTCAGATACGAGACGAGTTGGAGGCCGTCGCGCGCTTTGATCACGCGGGCGTTCATGTTGGCGAGCGGCGCGCCTTCGAGTTTCGGGCGGGCGCTGAAGAGCGTCGTCAGTTTGCGCGCCTTGCGGTCGTAGAGTGCGAACTTCACGGGCTCGGCGACGTTGTCGATGCGCAGCGTCCAGACGTTGTTGTCTTTCGTCTGGCTCAGCAGATTCCATTCGCCGGGGATTTGGCTTTTCAGGAAAGCGAAGTCGGCGTTGAGCGCCGGGTCAAGCGTTGTCCATTCGGTGCGATCGAATTCGGCGGCGTAGGCCAACACTTTTTTCGACACCGGGTCGGAGATGATTTCGGCGACGTCGGCTTTGGCGGATTCACCGACCACGGTGACCGCGCCCGTATCGGCGTTGACAAGCGTGAGCGCGCTCTTGTCGCGGCCGCGGCTGTCCAGCATGTAGATCGACTTGTCGTCGCCGGTGAAGAAGAGGGGCTGCGTCGTCAGCGAATCGTCGCCGGGAATCTTCGCGAACGGTTTCCAGGCCGCGCCGTCCGGGCGCAGAATTTCTTGGCCGCCATCCGGTGTCGGTTTCGAGGCGAAGCGGACGGCGAGTTTGTTGTCGGTCAGGAAGCCGGCGAAGCCCTCATTCTTCTGAACCAGCTTACCTTGGCCGGTGACGACGTTGATGATCCACGCGTCGTGCCATTTTTCATCACGATTGTTGAGGCCGATCATTACCTCGTCGGGGCGGCTGTAGACGGTTCCGATGAGGTCGGCCTGCGTCTTGGGATAGGGCGTCAAATCCTTCGTCGTGTTCTTGGCGACGTCGACGGCGTAGATGTGGAAGTTCTCGTCGCCGCCCTGGTCCTGCGCATAGAGCAGATGCGTTCCGTTGGCGGCCCAGGCGTAGATGCGGATCGGGCGAACCTTCTCTTGCGTCACCGGTTTCGCGGCGGCGATGTTGTCCGCGGGGGCGACCCAGACGTTCATCACGCCGTTCACCGGCGCGCCGAACGCGATCTTCGAACCGTCGGGGCTGATGAGCGGTTGGTTCTTCTCCGGATTGCCGAAGATGATTTTACGCGGGATCATGTCGTCGGCGGCGACGGCGGTGAACGATGCGCTGAGGCCGAGGGCGAGCGACGTCGCGATGGTGAGAACGCTGAAGCGGTTCATGTGGATCTCTGTCTTGGGAGGCGGGCCAACTGGCCCGGCAAAACTGGCCCGGAGATTATCCAATGTCGGCGAGCGTGGCGACACACGTGGCGGAATTGGTGCTGGTTGATTTCTCTCGTGTCGGGCGAGCGCGTTGCTATTTCGGCAGCGTTTTCACGTATCCCCAGACGCCGATCACGGCGAGCGCCAGCATCACGTGGACGGCGATCACCGGGGGCCAGCCGATTAGATAGAGCACGTCGTTGGCGAGGCCTGGTTTGAAGGGGCCGCCTCCCATCGCGAGGCCGCGCGTGCCGAGCATGGCGTGGAAGTAGGTGGGTACGGTGAAGAGCCAGGTCGTGATGATGGCGCTCCAGAAGAAGATGCGATGCCACTGTGCGGTCAGATAGATGAAGCGGCCGCCGAGGCCGAGCGCCATCAGCAGCAGGCCTTGCGTGATCGCTTCCATGTGGACCATGCGCCAGGCGCGTTCGTCGCCAGGAACTTGGACGTCGACGGGTGGGATGACCGGCCAGAGCACGATCTCGCCCAACAGTGCGAAGAACCAATGCCAGCCGACGAAGACCGCAAAGCAGAAGAGGGCGATGCCGTTCAGGAACAACAGCGCGCGGCGGCGCTCCGGCATTTCGGTCATGGATTTCTTTCAGACGGTGCGAGGAATGGGGACGGGCGATGCGAGGCGCGAGGTGTCGAGTTCGCCGAGGCCGTTGCCGCCCTCGCGATGGAGGCGCCACCATTCGCCGGCCCATGCGGGGTCCGGTACTTCGCGCGGGTCGTAGCCCGGACGGAAGACGCGCAGCAGGCGCGGCATCAGTCTGAGGAGGATGCGCGTCAACAGGCGGTACAGCGTCAGGCGTGATTTCAGCGTGTACCAGCGTCCGTCTTCGATCAGCATCGCGCGATAGCCCTGGCGGGTGCGCGCGATGATGTGGATGGTCGCGTAGAGCAGGCCGTAGATGCGCCAGGCGTAGCGGCCGTCGAGCGCCTTGAAGACGTCGTAGGTGACGCATTTGTGCTCGATCTCCTCGACGAAGTGCCAGAGCACCAGCGACGAGACGGCGGGGTCGGCTTGCCCGAAGAGGAATTCGCGGTCTTCGACCAGCATGTGGCCGATGGTCAGCGCCATCGCCTCGAAGCCTTCGGCGTAGGCGATGTTGAAGGTGAACGAGCGCGTGCGGGCGAAGGTGTCGTAGTCGGCTTTCAGTTTTGCTTCGAGTGCCGGCACGGTTTTGTAGCCGAGGTCGGCGAGGCGCTTGTTGAATTGCTGATGCTGACGAAAGTGCGTCGATTCTTGGCCGATGTAGAGGTCGACCTCTTGGTGCAGTTGGGGGTCTTCGATGCGCTCCTTGGCCTTGCGCATTGTTTCGATGAGATAGGGCTCAAGGAACGGCATCGCGAGGGACGCGGCATTGACGATGTGGCTGAACTCCGGGCGGACCGGATTCCACCACGCCTTCAGACTGTCGGGATAGGGAAAGCGCATGCGGCGCACGATCATGTGCTGCGGCGCGTCCGCGTTCGGCATTGCTCCCTCCCGTCCCGGCGCGTTCTTTGTGCGGCCCCTTTGACGGGAGTCTATTGCTTTTGCCGGATTGGGGGAACCGTCGTCGGTTAGTCGAGCGGCGGTTCTTCTTGGGGTTCTTCTTGGGATTCTTCCCCTTCGGAGGACGACGATTCGTCGCTCGACTCACCCTCACTGGAATGTTCGCCGCCGCCGCTTGGCTTGCTCGACGAGAGCCGTCTGGGCTTGCTTGACGAGATGCCGGTGGTTTTGTTCGTGACGATGGTGGGTTCGGCGACCGGTTCGGTTTTCTTGGGCTTCGGCTTCTTCTTCGCGTCTTCCAGCTGAAACTTGTAGCGGATGTCCTCTTGGGCATAGAGCGGGCGCTCATGGACTTCACGCTTCGCCGGGGACGACGACGACAGATAGACGCCACCGAACAGCGTCAGGCCGATGATGGCGCAGCACAGCACCATGATCGTTTGCCGGTCCATTTCCATAGGCACGCTCCCCGTGGGTTCGAGGCAGCGTAGGAAAAAGCCCTTAACGCTTTGTCAAACTCTGGCGGACGGGTCGTGCCGGATCGGGACGGTGTCTTTAAGACCACCACAGGATCAGCAGGACGATTTGGACCGCGACGCAGACGCCCTGGAAGGTCAGGAAGGTCAGCAAGACGCGGCGGTTGAGCCAGTCCCATTCTTTGGCCTGGCCGTAGGCTTGGATGCCTTCAGCGGCGGCGAAGAGGGCGAAGGCGCTGAGCGCGGCCTTGAGGCCGCCACCGCCGGCGACACCCAGCCACATCAGCGCGCGGCTTGCGAGATGACTTGCGAAGGCGACGCCCCGTTCGGCGAAGAACGCGTTCCAGCCGGCGGTCTGCTTTGTCTTGGTCTGAGCGCGCTTTGCGGCGATGGCAGGGATCAGAAGGACCAACAGTTCGGCGAGTGCGGCGCCGACCGCCATGACGAGGGCGTCGGCGAAGGTCGCGTTCCAAATCCAGAAGGCGAGAGCGGCCAAGCCGAGTTCGCAGATCGAAGACCAGACGCCCGACAGAACCGAGGCCGCCCAATCGCGAAGCGCGATTTGCGTCGAACTTTGGACGACGAAATCCGCGAGGACCTTCAGCGCGACGGCCAAGACCCACGTACCGGCGCCGAGAAGTAACCAGCCCCAAATCGACATGGGCGGGACTATGGCGGCGGGATTCTCCGATGTCGAGGAACGCGCGGCGATATCCGCAAGCGCGCGTTGTGCTATGGCGTTGGCGCGATTTTCCACGAGGGCGTTTCCGTGCTTCCCCATGCTTCGATCGGCGACATTCCGGAGGCGGTGCAGGCGGTGATTCGCGCGCGGCTCGACGAGCTTGAGCGCGAGCAGGAGATTCGCATCGTGCTGGCCGTCGAGTCCGGCAGCCGCGCGTGGGGTTTTGCGTCGCCCGACAGCGATTACGACGTGCGCTTCATCTATGTGCGCCGCGTCGCCGACTATGCCGCGCTGTTTGTGCCGCGCGATGTGATCGAGCGGCCGATCGAGGATGAGATCGATCTCGGCGGGTGGGATTTGCGCAAAGCGTTGTCGCTGGGATTGTCCTGGAATCCGGCGCTGGTCGAGTGGTTGACGTCGCCGATCACGTATCGCGAGAACGGATGGGAAGGGGATGCCTTGCGGCAGCTGTTTGCGCGGCCGCTCAACCACGACGCGTTGGTGCGCCACTACTACGGTCTGGCGTCGAAGCAGTTCGCGCGGCATGTCGGCGGGCGCAGCGCGGTCAACCTCAAGAAGTACTTCTACGTCGTGCGTCCGGCGGTGGCCTTGTTGTGGATCGAGACGCGACCGGACGAGACGCCGCCGATGTCGCTGCCGCTGTTGTTGGACGGCGTGACGTTACCTTCGGATGTGGCCGCCGCGATCGTTGCTCTGCGCGAGCGTAAATCGACGACGAACGAATTCGGGACCGGTGAGCCGATCGAAGCGCTCGATCGGTTTTGCCGCGAGCGGTTGTCGTGGGCGGAGGCGCGGTTACGCAAGTCGGCGATGCGCGTCTCAGGTGCTGCGCGGCGTGCGGCGGCGGACGTGTTTCATGCGTCGGTGTTCGGTTTGCCAACGCCGGTGCTTAGCCTCAAGGACTAGCCGGCGGTTGCGGCGTCCAATAGAGCGCGTGCGTGCGGTAACCCATGGCCGCCAGTTTCGCGACGAGTTGCGTGCGCGTTTCGGCTGGGATTTCCGGCGTGCGGGCGAGGATCCAGAGGTAGCGCCCCGACGGTTCGCCGACCAAGGCCCAGCTGTAATCGTCCGCGAGATCGAGAACCCAGTAGTCGCCGGCGAAGGGCCAGAAGAACGTGACGCTGAGTTTCGCGTTGCTCGTCGCGTCGACGACGGTTGCTGTGCCTTCCGCGACGTCTTCCGGGCCGTCGAGTTTGCCCTTGCGGCAGCGGTTGACGACTTTGATCGTGCCGTCGGGGTTGAGGCTGTAGGTGGCGGTGACGCCGACGCAATCGACTTCAAACTGGTTGGGAAAGCGGGCGACTTCGTACCAGCGGCCGAGGTAGCGCTGCAGATCTACGCTTTGCACGGTTGAGAGCGGCTGGGCGGCGTCGCGGTTGACCGGCGGTTGGCTGCAGGCGGCGAGCAGCAGCGTTGCCGCCAACGCGGCGGTTGTGCGGAGAATCGCTGTTAAACCGAGCGTCCGCGGTCGCATGAAGTCTGTGGTGTGTGGCAGGGTTGCACGCATCGGGGCCCCAAGAGTGATATTATGAATGCTTGGTACGCGAGTCTGGTTCCAGCGGATCAGACCGGAGGCCTGCTCTTACGAATGGGTGCCTGACATGGTGCGGAACATCCTCATCGGCTTGGTTGTGTTGGTCGTCGTTGTGGTCGGCGTCGCCTTCGTGCTGCCGCAGAACATCCATGTTGAGCGATCGACCGTCATCGGCGCGCAGCCCGCCGCCGTGTTTGAGGTCGTCAACGATCTCACGCGCGCGAAGGAGTGGGGGGCTTGGTACAAGCGCGAGCCGAACATGCAGCTGACGCTCGAGGGGCCGCCGCAAGGCAAAGGCGCGAAGATCAGCTGGGTCAGCGAGACGCAGGGCAACGGCAGCCAGGAAATCATCGAGAGCACCGAATTCTCGACGGTCAAAACCAAGCTGGACTTTGACGGTCAGGGTACGGCGTTCGCGGCGTTCAATCTTGAGGCGGCCGAAGGCGGCACCAAGGTCACGTGGACCATGGACACGGATGTCGGGATGAACCCGGTCATGCGCTACATGGGGCTGATGTTCGATACGTGGATCGGCAAGGATTATGAAGAAGGCCTCGCCAATCTGAAGAAGCTCGTCGAAACCAATGCGACGGCGGAAACGAATGCGGCGCTGGCGACGCCGGGTGACGGCACGTTGCCGCCCGACATCCCCCCGCCGCCGGCCGCTGCCGATCCGACGAAGGGCGCCGAGGTCATGACTGTCGAATCGCGACCCATCGTGCTGACGCGCGCGACGGCGAAGGCAGCCGATGCGACCGCCATCTCAGCGGCGCTGGGGGCTGCGAACCAAAAGCTGCTCAACTATGCGCAGGAGCACGGTTTGGAGATTGCCGGTGCGCCGCTCGCCATCACCGTGTCGCACAATCCGACGGGTGATTGGGTGTTCGACGCGGCGTTGCCGCTGGCGGCGAAACCTGCATCGCTTCCGCCGGAAGCCGACGGCGTCAAGGTCGGCGAAACCTACGCGGGGCGTGTCGTCAAGCTGACGCACAAGGGGCCGTACAACACGGTCGCGGCAAGCTTTGGGAAACTGGACGCCTACACGAAAGAGAACGGGCTGAAGGAAAAGCCGGTCAAATGGGAAGAATACGTGAGCGACCCCGTCGAGACGGAAGAGGGCGAGTTGCTGACGAACGTGTATGTGGCGGTGGAGTAGAAGCCGGCCTTAGTCCGGCTTCATGCACGATTCCGGTTCTGTTTGGCCGGCGGCCAACAGCGTCGCCTTGGCGGCGTGCATCCAGAACACCGTCTGACCGTCCGAGTATTTTTGGCCGGCGTCGGACGGCACCGACTTCAGCTGGATCTCGCGGTTGGCCAAGGCGAGGACGATGGCCTTGCCGTCTTCGCCGACCGGGCGGACGACGACGCGACCGGTGTCGTCACACTCGAAGGTCGCCGGTCTCGTGTTCATCATCGGCGGTCTGACCAGCGGCGACTGCACCAGTTCGGCGCGATCGGCGGGATCGACGCAGGCGGTCAGGGGCAGCAGGGTCGCGCAGACGGCGGGGACGAGAAACAAGCGCATGTTCGACACGGGTTCGCCTTCGCTTAAGAGTCGGAAGCAGAAGGTGTCCGTGGTAGCAGGCCGTGCTTAATGCCTGCAAGGGCGCAAGGGGATTAAGCTGCGGCGTTTAGAGGCCGGCGTCCTTGCGGATCTGGTCGAGGCCGCCGCAATAGGCGCGGTGGTTGCCGTCGGCCTTAAACTTGGCGCCGGCGGCCATGATCTTGGCGCTGATGTCGCCGGCCGTCATCGCGTCGATCTTGCCGGCGCCTTGGGCCTTCGTCAGGTCGTCAGTCAGAATGGTGATCTTTTGGGCCACGCCTTCGGCCGTGGCGCACGTGCCATGCGCCGCGCCCTCACAGGCTGAAAGCCCGATCGCGAGGGCAAAAACCGACGCCGCGACCGCAAACTTGCCCCTCATTCAGCCCACCACGACAGAAAACGCATCAAGTACCGGGACACCATGCCGAAAGCCGCCTCGCTTGCCAACTGGGATCTGTCGCAGGGTTAGCGGGAGGCGAAGGTTTTGACCGGGAATAGCTTGATCCGCTCGGTCAAACGGCCGCCCGCATAGAAATTGAAGGTCATGGCCTTCGACTTCGGGTCATAGAGGAACAGGGGGGCATAGCCGCCCGCCTTGGTTATGGTGTTGTCCTTGAAGTCGATCTTGCCCTCGACCGCCATGGGCCACTGGGCGAGGAGGGACTTCTTGATCTTTTCCGTGAGTTCCATGCGCCTGGGTAGCGAAGCGCCGGCAACGCTGACCGAGAGGGCGGTCGCGTGGATCACGTTGCCTCTGTCGACTTGCAGGCGCACGGCCACCAGCCAATTCGCCGATTGGGAGAAGCCCTCCCAGCGTCCGGCGGGCGCGTTCGAATCGCCGCAGCCGGTGAGGGTCAGAACGAGGGCGACAAGCAGGCCCAAAGTGCGTGGCGCCATCTCAGGGCCTCCGACGTTTGCTTCGGGCGCATTGTCGCTCTGCGTGCGCTAAAGAACGTTTAAATCGCTTAACGTTTTGATCCGCCTCTCGAAATCGGCGGGCTTCAATTGCTTTGTGCGGGTGCGAACGAATCTGCTACACACCCGCGTCATTCCGGAACGTGGAAACGAGAAACATGAGCGGCTCTTCAGCGCTGCCTAGCGGCTTTCTGTCGAAAGCCCTTCAACGCATCAAACCGTCGCCGACGATTGCGGTGTCGCAGAAGGCGCGCGACCTCGTCGCGGCCGGTCGCGACGTGATCGGACTTGGCGCGGGCGAGCCGGATTTTCCGACGCCGGAGAACATCAAGAAGGCCGCCTACAAAGCGATCGAGCGGAACGAGACGCGCTACACCGCGGTCGAAGGCATTCCGGAATTGCGCAAAGCGATCGCCGACAAATTCAAGCGCGAGAACGGGCTCGACTACAAACCCTCGCAGACGCTGGTTGCGCCGGGGGGCAAGGCGATCATCTTCAACGCGTTCCTCGCGACCCTGAACCCGGGCGACGAAGTGGTCATTCCGTCACCGTATTGGGTCAGCTACCCGGACATCGTTCAGTTGTGCGGTGCCACGCCGGTCATCGTGCCGGGGCTTGAAGCGAACGGGTTTCGCATCACGGCCGAGCAGTTGGCCAAGGCGATTACGCCGAAGACGAAGTGGCTGATGTTGAACGCGCCGTCGAACCCGACGGGCGCGGCTTATTCGGCGGCGCATTTGAAGGCGCTGGCCACCGTGTTGTTGGACCACCCGCATGTGTGGGTGCTGACCGACGACATGTACGAGCACATTCTGTACGACGGCTTTAAGTTTGCGACGATCGCTCAGGTCGAACCGAAACTCTATCCGCGCACGCTGACCATGAACGGGTGTTCCAAAGCCTATTCGATGACGGGCTGGCGCATCGGTTATTGCGCTGCGGCGGAACCGCTGATCAAGGCGATGGCGGCGATCCAGTCGCAGTCGACGACCATGGCGACCTCGGTCAGCCAGTGGGCGGCGGTCGAAGCGCTGAACGGGCCGCAGGATTTCATCCCGCAGCGCGCGGCCGATTTTCAGCGGCGGCGCGATCTCGTAGTGTCGATGCTGAACCAGGCCAAGGGGCTCAAGTGTCCGACGCCGGAAGGCGCGTTCTACGTGTATCCGTCGTGTGCCGGTGCGATCGGCAAGGTTGCGCCGTCGGGGCGGACGATCGACAACGACGAAACCTTTTCGGCCGAGCTTCTTGAGGCTGAAGGCGTCGCGGTCGTGCACGGCGCAGCTTTCGGATCCTCACCGTATTTCCGGATCTCCTACGCGACATCGGACGAGATCCTGGAAAAAGCGTGCGAACGGATTCAGCGTTTCTGCGCGAACCTTCGTTAAACGCTTTTCCCCTTGCGCGAGGGGCCGTTCCGTTGAAACGATGAGGGTGCCCGGTAACTCAAGGGCGTGCCTTTCGCGTTGGTTGCGCCCCCGGGCGATCAGGGAGCAACCTCATGGCAGAAAAGAACGGTAAGGGAGGACATGGGCCGCGTTGCGTGGCCCTCGTGGGACCTCAGGGCGGCGGGAAGACCTCGCTGCTCGAAAGCATGCTGTGGATCACGGGTACGATCACACGCAAAGGGACTCACGCACAAAGCACGGTCGGCGATCCGTCGGCTGAAGCGCGCGAGCGCATGATGAGCGTCGAGGTCACGGCCGCGACGACGAACTACCTCGGCGATCACTTCACGTTCCTCGATTGCCCGGGATCGATCGAGTTTCAGCAAGAGACGCTGAATGCGCTTAGCGGCGTCGATGCCGCCGTCGTCGTGACGGAGCCCGACCCGACCAAGGTTGCACTGTTGCAGCCGTTGTTGAAGCGGCTTGCCGATCTCGGCGTTCCGCATTTTCTGTTCGTCAACAAAATCGACAAGGCGCATGGGCAGATCCGCGATTTGCTCGCCGCGTTGCAGCGCGTGTCGGCGCGACCGCTGGTGCTGCGCCAGGTACCGATCTGGAAGGACGGCATCGTTTCCGGTTTCGTCGATCTCGCGCTCGAGCGCGCGTTCGTCTACCGCGAACATGCGGCGTCGGAAGTCGTCGCCATTCCGTCCGAGATGGCGGACCGCGAGCATGAGGCGCGGTATCAGATGCTGGAGAAACTTGCCGACTACGACGACCATCTGATGGAGGAGTTGCTCTCCGACATCGAGCCGCCGCGCGACGAAGTGTTCGGCGATCTGTCGCGGGAGCTGGCTGAGGGGCTGATCGTGCCGGTGCTGATCGGGTCGGCGGAAAAAGACAACGGCGTTCGGCGATTGCTCAAGGCCTTGCGGCACGAGGTGCCCGACGTTTCGCGGACGGCGAAGCGGCAAGGGCTTGAGGCTCTGGGCGAGGATCCGGTCGTGCAGGTCGTGAAGACCTTCCATGCCGCGGGCGGGAAGATGTCGTTGGTGCGCGTGTTGCGCGGCATCTTGAAGGACGGCGCGACATTGGCACGTAGCGACGGCGGCGATGAGCGGGCGTCGGGATTGTTCGCGATGCTCGGCGACAAGGCGACGAAGGTGCCGGGCGCGGGAGCTGGTGATCTCATCGCCATCGGCCGGCTTGAGCGAGCGCAGACCGGCGACACGCTTGCCGCGCCGCGCGCGGTGAAGGCGTTGAAGCGGCCGGAGGTGTTGCCGCCGGTCTACAAGCTCGCCATCAAGGCGGCGAACCGCAACGACGACGTGAAGCTGTCAGGTGCGATCAGCAAGATGCGCGAGGAAGATCCCGGCGTCGGCTTCGAACAAATCGCCGAGACGCACGAGTCGGTGCTCTTGGGGCAAGGCGAGGTTCACTTGAAGACGGCCTTGGCGCGGATCGAGCGCAAGTTCGGTTTGAAATTGGCGTCGCATCCGCCGCATGTGGGTTACCGCGAGACTATTCGCAAACCGACGGAGCAACGCGGCCGTCACAAGAAGCAGTCGGGCGGTCACGGGCAGTTCGGCGACGTCGTGCTTCAGATCAAACCGCTGCCGCGTGGCGGCGGTTTCGAGTTTCTCGATCAGGTGACGGGCGGCGTGGTGCCGCGGCAGTTCATCCCGTCTGTCGAGAAGGGTATTCGCGATTATCTGCACAAAGGACCATTGGGCTTTCCGGTCGTCGACGTGTCGGTAGCGCTGACCGACGGCAGTTCGCACTCGGTCGACTCAAGCGATGCCGCGTTTCAAATGGCGGCGAAAGTCGGCATGTCGGAAGGCATGGCGAATTGTTCGCCGGTGCTGCTTGAACCGGTCATGGCGGTTTCCGCGCATACGCCAGCGGAGCATACCGCGCGCATCAATCAGATCATCACGGGCAAGCGCGGACAGCTTCTGGGATTTGACGGACGCGAAGGCTGGCCGGGGTGGGACACGGTGCAGGCTCATATCCCCGAGTCCGAACTGCAGACGTTCATCATCGAGCTGCGTTCGGCGACCCAGGGTGCGGCGACCTTTACCTACAAGTTCGACCACCTGGCCGAACTGACGGGCAAGCTCGCCGACAACGCCATCGCCTCGCGCGCGCAGGCGGCTGCGGCGGCCTGAGATACCAATTTGCGGGAGGGGGCTTATATGCTCCCTCTCGTCTCCGTGATTGGTCCGTGCGCGTGTCCCCGCCGTACTAGCATCGAGACACGTCAGGAGATGTCCCCCATGGATCGTAGAACTTTGCTTGGCACGGTCGCGCTTGGCGGCCTGGCGGCGGCGATGGCGTCCGTCTTTTCGATGCGCGGTACTATTGCGGCCACGGGAAAATTCGAGGTCACGAAAACCGAAGCCGAGTGGCGCAAGCAATTGACGCCGGCGCAGTATTACGTGCTGCGCGATCACGGGACGGAACGTCCGGAATCCAGTCCGCTCGATAGAGAGAAGCGCCGGGGTACGTTCCAGTGCGCCGGTTGCGACCTGGCGCTGTTCTCGTCAGACGCCAAATACGACAGCGGCACGGGCTGGCCGAGCTTCTGGAAGCCGCTGCCGAACGCTGTCGGGACGCAGGCCGACAACACGTTGTTCTCGGTGCGCACGGAGGTTCACTGCCGGCGCTGTGGCGGGCATCTGGGCCATGTGTTTCCGGACGGGCCGGCACCGACGGGGCAGCGCTATTGCATGAATGGCATCGCGATGACGTTCAAGCCGGCGGCGGCGTGAGGCGGATATGAGCAAGGGCTTCGGGTTCGGGCGGGTTATCCTGCTGTCGTTGATCGCGGGACTTGCGGTCTTCGGTTTGCGGTTTGCCGATGTCGTGTTGGGTGTGAGCGCTGCGCCGCCGGCGCCCGCACCTGCGGGGAGCGCGGTTGCGATCTTTGCGGGCGGGTGCTTTTGGTGCGTCGAGTCCGACTTCGACAAAGTGCCCGGCGTGTTGTCGACCACGTCGGGCTACACCGGCGGGACGGTTGCGAACCCCACGTATGAGGACGTGTCGTCCGGCGGCACGGGCCATGCTGAGGTGGTCAAAGTCGTCTACGACCCGCAGATGGTGACGTATGAGAAGCTGCTCTACGTCTTTTGGCGCAACGTCGATCCGCTGACGAAGGAGGCCCAGTTCTGCGACTACGGTACGCAGTATCGCTCGGCCATCTTCTATCTCGACGAGAAGCAGAAACAGTTGGCGGAGGCTTCGAAGGCCGCCCTGCAGCCGCGGTTCAAGCGGCCCATCGTCACGGAAATCGTCAAGGCCGGGCCGTTCTATGCGGCGGAGGATTATCACCAGGACTATTACAAGAAGAATCCCGTGCGCTATAAGTTCTATCGGTACAATTGCGGTCGCGACGCCCGTCTCGATGACGTCTGGGGTAAGGAAGCGCGCGGTCACTGAGGGTTCGCATGTTCGCAGTCGAGAAAGTTTCCGGCGCCAAGAGCGAAATCTATGAGGAGCTTGCGCGTCAGACGCGCGGGCTTCTCGACGGCGAGCGCGATTTGATCGCCAACGCCGCCAATGTCGCCGCGTTGATCTGGCAGATCGTGCCGGATTTGAATTGGGCCGGATTCTATCTGATGAAGCGCGGCGAGCTCGTGCTGGGGCCATTTCAGGGCAAGCCCGCTTGCGTGCGCATCGCCGTCGGCAAAGGCGTTTGCGGGACGGCGGCGGCGCGGCGCGAGACGGTTGTCGTTGAGGACGTTCATGCGTTTCCGGGACATATCGCCTGCGACTCCGCGTCCAACTCCGAGATCGTTTTGCCGTTGATCAAGGATGGCGTCGTGCACGGTGTGCTCGATCTCGACAGCCCGCATCTGGCGCGCTTCGACGATGAGGACCGGCGCGCGTTGGAGGCCGTGGTTCAGATTTTCATCAACGCCACCGACTTTGCGAGGGAGCATGCTTGAGCTGCGGCCGAACTGCGAATGTTGCGATCGCGATCTGGGGCCTTCGGCCACGAACGCGATGATCTGTTCGTTCGAGTGCACGTTCTGCGCGGATTGCGTGGCCGGCGTGCTGAAGGGCGTTTGCCCGAATTGCGGCGGCGATTTGATGCGCCGTCCGACGCGCAGCGCGAAGGCGCTGGCCAAGTATCCGGCATCGACGAAGCGCGTGCTGAAGGAAAAAGGCTGCGCCGCTTAGGGCGATAATCTGCCCCCAAAAAGAGAGGGCCGGACTGCTGGGGTTGAGTCAGCAGCCCGGCCTCGTCACGCCTTGCCGGTGCGTTGGGGGCAACACCGGCCGCTTTTCCAGGAAGGGGATAATCCTGGGACCGGAGCCCTGTATCTGGGGGAGAACCGCTCCGGCCATTATCAGATAGGTGCGGTGCGCCGGGTTCTCAAGGTGTCCGGAACCTGCCGAAAACAGCGGTTAGAACGCCCACTCACGCGCTTGTGAAACCACGAAATCGCGGAACACGGCGACGCGTTTCGAACCGCGCATCGCTTCGGGATAGCAGAGATAAATTTCGTAACACGGGCCTTCGGTGTTGCAGGCGACGCGCGTCAGATTCGGATTGCCGTGCGCGAAGTAGTCGGGAAGCGAGCCTAGGCCGATGCCGAGCTCGATCGATTTTCCCATCGCGATGATGTTATTCACGCAGAGCGTCGGTGGCCGCGGGTTGCCGGCTTTGCGGCCGACGTCGGCGAGCCAGTTCACCTTGCTGAGTTCGGGCGGTGCGTTGCCGTAGGTGATGATGTTGTGATCGTCGAGTTCTTCGACCGTCGCCGGTTGGCCCTTACGCTTGATGTAATCGGGCGAGGCGTAGATGTGATACGTGACGTCGAAGAGCTTGCGCTGAATGAGGTCGCTCTGCACCGGTTGGCGCATGCGCAGCGCAACGTCGGCTTCGCGGTGGACGAGGTCGAGTTCGCCGTCCTGCAAGATCAGATGGATGCGCACGTCCGGGTTTTCGTCGACGAATTTGCGCAGGCGCGGCGTCAGCCAATAAGTGCCGATGCCGACGGTCGCCGTGACACGCAGGTCGCCGCGCGGCTTCTCGCGGCTTTCCAGCAGTTCTTCTTGAACCCGGTGCAGATGTTCGAAAATGCTCTTGGTCGAGTCGAAGAGGCGGGTGCCTTGCTCGGTCAGGATCAGACCGCGGGCGTGGCGTGAGAAGAGCGGAACTTTGAGTTCGTCTTCCAACGCGCTGATTTGGCGGCTGACCGCCGATTGGCTGAGGTCGAGTTCTTCGCCCGCGTGCGTGAGGCTTCCTGCGGTGGCGACCGCATGAAAGACGCGCAAACGGTCGAGGTCCATCGCCATCTATTCGGCCGCGTGTTTCATCTGTTCGTGGTGGGCGATGAATTTTTCCGCTTCCAGCGCGGCCATGCAGCCCATGCCGGCGGCGGTGACCGCTTGGCGGAAGATACGGTCCTTCACGTCGCCGGCTGCGAAGACGCCGGGGATGTCGGTCGCGGTCGAGTCGGGCTTCGTCTTGATGTAGCCGTCGGCGTCCATGTCGACTTGGCCTTTGAACAACTCGGTCGCGGGGACGTGGCCGATGGCGACGAAGAGGCCGTCGGCGGGGAGGTCGGTGAGCGTCCCGGTGTGCGCGTTGCGCAGCCTCACGTTCGTCACCGATTTCGGCTCGCTGGTGCCTTCGATGTTGTCGACTTCGGAATCCCACACGACCTTGATCTTGGGGTGGGTGAAGAGGCGTTGCTGCAGCATCTTCTCCGCGCGCAAGGAATCGCGGCGGTGGACCAGCGTGACGGACTTCGCAAAGTTCGTGAGGAAGAGCGCTTCCTCAACCGCGGTGTTGCCGCCGCCGACGATCGCCACGTCCTTGCCGCGATAGAAGAAGCCGTCGCAGGTTGCGCACGCCGAGACGCCGTGGCCTTTGAAGTTCTCTTCCGACGGCAGGCCCAGCCAGCGCGCTTGCGCGCCGGTCGCAATAATCAGCGTATCGCAGGTATAGATCGTGCCGCTGTCGCCGGTGAGGCGGAAGGGGCGCGTCTTCAGGTCCGCGTTGATGATGATGTCGTCGACGAGATTGGTGCCGACGTGTTCGGCTTGCGCGCGCATTTGATCCATGAGCCAAGGGCCTTGGATCGTTTCGGCGAAGCCCGGATAGTTTTCGACGTCCGTGGTGATGGTCAGCTGACCGCCCGGCTGTAACCCCGCGACGAGCGTGGGTTCGAGCATGGCGCGTGCAGCATAGATCGCGGCCGTATAGCCCGCGGGACCTGACCCCAGGATCAGTACTTTTGCATGATGGATTTTCGACATTCAGCCCTGCTTGCGGCCCGAAGCACCGCTTTGCCTCACAGCATATAGGAACCGCTCAACCCCTCTCGCAAGTGTAGAGGGGTTCACGGGCGGTTTACCTTGGAATTACAGGCCTAATCTGCGGCGAATGTGCTCAGCGACACGCGCCGTTTCGTTGAGCGGCTCGTATGTCCAATGCTCGATCTTGCCGGCGAAAGTACGGGCGATTCCGCGGTTCCGCAGCGTCTCGTGCAGGCGGTCGAACTTCGCGCCGCCGCCGGGGATATCCACAATGTAGACGGGCTTTCCTGTCGCCGCCGCCTCGACCGCCATGTTGGTGGAATCGGAGGTCACGAGAATTGCGTCGGCGAGCGCGAGGAGGCCTGCGTAAGGGTTCTCGCCTTCGCCGTTGAACGCGTAGGCGCCGGTGCCTTCGAGCGCGTCGCGGATGATCTTTGTTTGTGCGTCACCGGTGCGGCGCGAGGTCGTTGCCATGACGCCGATGTTTTGCGCTGTCAGATTCTTCAACGAGGCAGCGAGTTGGCGCGCGTCGTCTTCGCTGAAGCTGTGCGATTTCGATGCGCCGCCGATGAGAACGGCGACGCGTGGGTGAGGCAGGCGGTCGAGTTGCGGCGACCATTTCTTCGCAGCCGCGTCGAGGCGCGCGCGTGTGACGCCGTTCGGGCTGCCGATGATGGGGATGACATTCGCACCGGTGAGGTTGTCGTGTTCCGGTGGGACGACGAGGTCGAAGAGTGCGGGATCGACGCGCGGGTGTTGGAGTTGGACGGTGAAGGTCTTGCCCTTTGAGAGGCGCTTCACGGCGAGCATATAGGGGATACTGCGCCAGCCGCAGCCGATGGCGACGCGCGGCCAGGGCGGTGCGAACTTGGCGCTGCCGGGGCCCAGAGCCGCAAACGGGGCGGGCCATCGTGTCACCGGGAGAAGCGTCCAGGGCAGGCGCGGGTGGACCGTCTTAACCTCAACGGGCAGGCCGACGGCTTCGGCCAGGCCGCGGGCCTGGTTCAAAATGCCAGCGCGGCCGTCGGTAACGGCCCAAGTGACGTTTTCCACCGCCGCGTCGTTCACAGTGTTTCGTGATCCCGAAATTTTATTGCTGAAATCCTCGGCCTATCGCGGTAGAACGCAAGCCGCGAAATAATCTGACCCTGCGGTGGTCTTTTCATGCAGCGGATCAAGCTCGACGCCATCGACCGGCGCATTCTTCACGAACTTCAGGACGACGGTCGTATCACGAACGTCGAACTGTCTCATCGGGCCAAGATATCGGCACCGCCCTGTTTACGGCGGGTGCGCGCGTTGGAGCAAGCGGGCTTCATCAAGGGCTATCACGCCGACCTGGACGCCAAGGCGCTCGGGTATGAGGTGATGGCCTTTGCGTTCGTGGGGCTCAACAGTCAGGCCGAGCCGGATCTGCGGGCGTTCGAGGCCCAGGTCGCCGAATGGCCGATCGTGCGCGAGTGCTACATGATGTCGGGGGAAACCGACTTTGTGCTCAAGTGCGTCGCGCACGACCTCAGCGAATGGCAGAGCTTCGTCACCGAGAAACTGACGGCGGCGAAGAATGTTGGGTCGGTGAAGACGGCGCTGACTATTCGTACCTCCAAGCGTGACCCTGGCGTGCCGGTCGAGGTTTAGCGGCCGCTTACGGCGAAGAGCATCGCCAGAAAGATCAGCGCGGCGATCGCCACCACGGCAACGATGTTGTTCCATGCAAGACCTATGATTGCTCCGCCCAGAAACAACGGGACAACGATCAAGCCGGTCGTCAGGTTGTAACGGCGCCACCACCTACGGCGCCCATGGGTGTCGAGTTTTAGATAGCGCGTTCGAATTTGTGTCGGCCAAAGGCCGGGTAGATCGGTAGGAGGGTCCCCGGCGTCGGCGGGTGTTACGCGCCGGCGCTCAGACCGATTGAAAACCACGATGAAGACGAGGATCAGGAGTATAACCCCGAGCACGACCAAAATGTTCAGCAGGTCCTGCTCGGACGTCACGTTGTCGTTGGCCCTACTTGAATTCCACCTTCATGACTTCGTACGAGCGGCCGCCGGAGGGCGTGTTCACTTCCACGGTGTCGCCGCTCGTCTTGCCGATGAGGGCGCGGGCTAGGGGGGAGGAGATCGAGATGCGGCCTTTGGCGAAGTCGGCTTCGAGGTCGCCCACGATTTGGTATTTCGATTTTTGGTCGGTGTCTTCGTCGACGAGCGTTACCGTCGCGCCGAACTTCACGGCCTTGCCGGAGAGTTTCGACACGTCGATCACTTGCGCGCGCGAGAGCTTGTCTTCGAGCTCCATCACGCGGCCTTCGACGAAGCTTTGGCGTTCTTTGGCGGAGTGATATTCGGCGTTTTCCGAGAGGTCGCCGTGCGCGCGCGCTTCCGAAATCGCCTTGATGATGGCCGGACGTTCCACCTGTTTGAGGTGTTTGATCTCCGTCTCGAGAGCTTGGAAGCCCTGAGCGGTCATCGGAATTTTTTCCATTGCCGATACTCGACTTTCTTCGTCGCACCCTGAGACAACAAATTCAAAGGGCCTTGGTGGTGCGACCGCCCAAGACCTGACAACAGTTTCAAATCGCTCGTTGGAGGTTCCGCTGCCGAACAGGGGCGCAGGACACTACTTCCTCAAACGCGAGGTACAATTATAGCGAAGGGGCTTGAAAATTCAAGGTCGGAAGGTGGCTTGGCTGTCGAAAGAATCGTTCTAGTTCAACATGTTAACGCGCGTAAGATTGCAGTGGCGCGACATCCAGACTGGTGGTGCGTAAGGCTTGGATCGCTTGGACTGCGGCCTGCGATCCCGCAACCGTGGTGTAGTAGGGGATCTTGAGCATCAACGCGGTGCGGCGGATCGAGAGCGAGTCCTTCAACGCCTGCGCGCCTTCGGTGGTGTTGAAGACGAGGTCGACGGTGTTGTCCTTCATCGCGTCCACGATGTGCGGGCGGCCTTCGTAGACTTTGTTGATGCGCGCGATCGGAAGGCCCTGATTGATCAGATAGGTCGCGGTGCCGCCGGTCGCGATGATCTTGAAGCCCATGTCGATGAGATCGCGCACCGGTTTCAGGATCGCTTCCTTGTCCATGTCGCGCACGGAGACGAAGACGGTGCCGCCGTTCGGCAGCGTGAGGCCGGCTGCGATTTGGCTTTTGGCGAAGGCGCGGTCGAAGCTGACGTCGATGCCCATCACTTCGCCGGTCGATTTCATTTCCGGGCCGAGCACGACGTCGACGCCGGGGAAGCGGGCGAAGGGCATAACGGCTTCTTTGACCGACACGTGTTTTGGCAATTCGTCCTTCAGCTTGAACGAGGCGAGCGACTCGCCGGCCATGACGCGCGCGGTGATGGCGGCGACGGGGATCCCCATCGCTTTGGCGACGAAGGGGACGGTGCGGCTGGCGCGCGGGTTCACTTCGAGAATGAAGATTTCGCCGGCTTGGATCGCGAACTGCACGTTCATCAGGCCGACGACGTTGAGTTCGCGGGCGAGCGCTGCGGTTTGGCGCTTGAGTTCGACGACGGTTTCGTCGTTCAGCGACCAGGGCGGGATGGAGCAGGCGCTGTCGCCGGAGTGAACGCCGGCTTCTTCGATGTGTTCCATGATGCCGGCGACGAAGACGTCTTTGCCGTCGGCTATGGCGTCGACGTCGACCTCAATGGCACTGCGCAGATATTGGTCGATGAGGACCGGGTCGTCGCCCGATATCTTGAACACGTCGGTCTGCGCAAGGGTTTCGCGCATATGTTCTTCGTCGCGCACGATGGTCATGCCGCGGCCGCCGAGCACGAAGGATGGGCGGATGACGACGGGATAGCCGACTTCGCGCGCGGCCTGCAGCGCTTCGTCGGTGGTGAGTGCGGTGCGGTTCACCGGCTGCTTCAGGCCGATGTTGTCGATCAGGGCCTGGAAGCGTTTGCGGTCTTCGGCGGCGCCGATGGCGTCGGGCTGCGTGCCGAGGATCGGGATTTTTGCTGCCTCTAGGGCGCTTGCGAGTTTCAGCGGGGTTTGGCCGCCGAATTGGCAGATGACGCCGACGACTTCGCCGTTCGCTTGTTCGGTGCGGATCAGTTCGACGACGTCTTCTGCTGTCAGCGGTTCGAAGTAGAGGCGGTCGGACGTGTCGTAGTCGGTCGACACGGTTTCGGGATTGCAGTTGACCATGATGGTCTCGAAGCCCGCGGCCTTCAGCGCGAAAGCGGCGTGGCAGCAGCAATAGTCGAACTCGATGCCTTGGCCGATGCGGTTCGGGCCGCCGCCGAGGATGACGATTTTCTTCGCGGCGGTCGGTTCGCTTTCGCATTCGACTTTGCCGTCGAGCGGCGCTTCGTAGGTCGAATACATGTAGGGCGTGAGCGCGCGGAATTCGGCGGCGCAGGTGTCGATGCGCTTGAACACCGGCGTCACGCCGAGGCGGCGGCGGTGGCCCGCGACTTCGCTTTCGCGCTTGCCGGTGAGGCGGGCGAGGCGGGTGTCGGCGAAGCCCATCGCCTTCAGTTCGCGCATGCCGTCTTCGTCTTGCGGCAGGCCGTGTTCGCGGATGCGGCCCTCGGTCTTCACGATCTCTTCGATTTGGTCGAGGAACCAGGGGTCGATTTTGGACGCGGTGTGAATCTCGCCGACGGTTAGCCCCAAGCGGAATGCCTGCGCGACGACGCGGATGCGGTCCGGCGTCGGTTTGGCGAGGGCGGCGATGACGGCGTTCTTGTCGTCGCCGGAGCGCAGGCCCGGGATGTCGATCTCATCGAAGCCGGTCAGGCCGGTTTCGAGCGAGCGCAGCGCTTTTTGGATCGACTCGGCGAAGGTGCGGCCGATCGCCATCGCTTCGCCGACGGATTTCATCGATGTCGTCAGCACGGCTTCGGCTTCGGGGAATTTTTCGAAGGCGAAGCGCGGGATTTTCGTCACGACGTAGTCGAGCGTCGGTTCGAACGCGGCGGGCGTCGCCTTGGTGATGTCGTTGTCGAGTTCGTCCAGGGTGTAGCCGACGGCGAGGCGGGCTGCGACTTTCGCGATCGGGAAGCCGGTGGCCTTCGACGCCAACGCCGACGAGCGCGAGACGCGGGGGTTCATCTCGATGATGACGAGGCGGCCGTCCTTTGGATTAACGGCGAACTGCACGTTCGAGCCGCCGGTCTCGACGCCGATCTCGCGCAGCACCGCGATCGAGGCGTTGCGCATGATCTGGTATTCTTTGTCGGTCAGCGTCAGCGCCGGCGCGACGGTGATCGAGTCGCCGGTGTGGACGCCCATCGGGTCGATGTTTTCGATCGAACAGATGATGATGCAGTTGTCCGCCTTGTCGCGGACGACCTCCATCTCGAACTCTTTCCAGCCCAGTACCGATTCTTCGATCAGCACCGATTTCACCGGCGAGGCGTCGAGGCCGCGGTCGACGATTTCGAGGAACTCTTCGCGGTTGTAGGCGATGCCGCCGCCGAGGCCGCCCAACGTGAAGGACGGGCGGATGATGGCGGGGAGGCCGACATATTCGAGTGCGATGAGGGCTTGGTCGCGCGACGTCGCGATCAGCGAGCGCGGGCAGTCGAGGCCGATGCGTTCCATCGCCTCGCGGAAGAGCAGGCGGTCCTCGGCCATGGCGATAGCTTCGGGTTGGGCGCCGATCATCTCGACGTCGTATTGCTTCAGCGTGCCCTGCTTATGCAGGTCGAGCGCGCAGTTGAGCGCGGTTTGGCCGCCCATCGTCGGGAGCAATGCGATGCGGCTTTTGGGATGTTCTTTGCGTTCGCGCGCGATGATCTTGGCGACGAACTCCGGCGTGATCGGTTCGATGTAGGTCGCGTCCGCCATATCCGGGTCGGTCATGATCGTCGCCGGATTCGAATTCACGAGGACGATGCGATAGCCCTCAGCCCGCAACGCACGGCATGCCTGGACGCCCGAATAGTCGAACTCGCACGCCTGCCCGATGACGATGGGGCCGGCGCCGATGATCAGGATCGTGTCGAGGTCGGTGCGTTTGGGCACTTACGCGGGCCTCCCGATCTTGTTGCCGAGTAAAAATTCAATCCGATCCATCACACCGTCACATCCGCAGAATTCAGCCGTTTCTGCCATCACATTGCCGTCACGTTGGCGTCACGTGGCGTCACATGGGGTGGGGTTTTGGCGATGGTGGGAGTGTAGAGGGTTGGCGTTGAGATTGCGATGTCGCCGATCGACGCGTGGCGCACGGTGTGCGCGCGGCGAGTCAGCGGACCCCTCACCCATTTTTCGCTGAACGCGAAAAATGATCCTCTCCCGCAAGGGGAGAGGGGAAGGGGAGCGCTTCTTCTCCTCTCACCTTGCGGGAGAGGACGCGAGGCGAAGCCGAGCGGGTGAGGGGGCCGCTGACTCTGAGCGGCACAAGCGTTCATTGTCCACCGCCCAACGCGTCGAGCGCGGTCAATTCCCAAGCGATGTTTTCGCGGGCTTGTTCGGCGTATTCGCCTTCGAAGATGCCGGTGCGGAAGATGCGGGGGGCGGCTGAGATTTTTTTCAGGAAGGTGCCGCGGCCGTTGAGCCAGGCCGCGTCATCGACGTGGGCGTATTCGGCGCGGACGTCCATGACGTATTGGCGGTACTCGTCGTGCGGCGACCCTAAGATCGCGAAGTCGGCGTCGAGGAAGATGTCGTCGTCGTAGTCGCGGCCGCCGGACATGTGGTTCTTGGTAGCGAGGATCAACTGGACCACGTGCGAGCGCAGTGCGTTGTCCGCGCCCAGCGCGTCGAGCTCTTTCATCGCGCGTTCGGCGCTCTTGGCTTCGTTGTCGGTGCGGCGCGGGTCATAGACGATGTCGTGATACCAGGCCGCGAAGGCGAGGCGCGCCGGATCGCCGATCTCTTCGCCGTGCAGCTCCAAACAATCGAAGATGCGCGTGAGGTGGTTGAGCGTGTGATAGTGGCGGTGCTTTTCCGAATAGGACGTGCACAGATCATCGAAGGTTCGCCCAACGACGCTGGCGTCGAAATTACCCAGCATCTGCACATGCGTGCGCCAGCGGGCTTTGAGCCCATCGATTACGGCGCGCTGGTCGGTCAACGTTTTTGCTCCATCGCTTGCTTGAAGCGGTCGAAGAGGTATTGGCTGTCGTGGGGGCCGGGGGAGGCTTCGGGGTGGTATTGGACGGAGAAGACGGGACGGCCTTCGAGGCTTAGGCCGCAGTTGCTGCCGTCGAAGAGGGAGACGTGGGTTTCTTTGACGCCGCGGGGGAGCGTCGTCGTGTCGACGGTGAAGCCGTGGTTCATCGAGACGATTTCGACTTTGCCGGTCGTGACGTCTTTCACCGGGTGGTTTGCGCCGTGGTGGCCTTGGCGCATTTTCTTGGTCTTCGCGCCGAGCGCGAGGGCTAGCATTTGGTGGCCGAGGCAGATGCCGAACACCGGGAGCCCTGAGTCCACCAGTTTGCGGATGACCGGGCCTGCGTATTCGCCTGTCGCTGCGGGGTCGCCGGGGCCGTTTGAGAGGACGACGCCGTCGGGTTTGAGGCGGGCGATCGTTTCGTAGCTCGTGTCGGCGGGGACGACGGTGAGGCGGGCGCCGATCGAGCTTAGCGAGCGCAGGATGTTGCGTTTGACGCCGTAGTCGATGACGACGACGTTGAAGCGTGGTTCGGCTTTGGCGCTGTAGCCTTGGCCCCACATCCAGCGCGTTTCGTCGAGCGTCCATTGCTGGCGCGCGGTGACGTCTTTGGCGAGGTCCATGCCTTCGAGGCCGGGCCACTTCGCCGCCTCTTTCTTGAGCGCGGCGATGTCGAACGAGCCTGTCGGATCATGCGCGATCACGCCGTTCGGCATGCCGTTTTCGCGGATGAGGCGGGTGAGGCGGCGGGTGTCGATGCCGCTCAAGGCCACCATGTTGTGGCGCTTCAACCAGATGTCGAGCGCCTGGGCGTTGCGGTAGTTCGACGGTTCGGTGATCGAGGCCTTCACGATCAGGCCGCGTGCGGCTGGGGTAACGGTTTCGATGTCTTCGAGGTTCGTGCCGACGTTGCCGATGTGCGGGAACGTGAAGCAGATGATTTGCGCGGCGTAGGACGGGTCCGTCAGGATTTCCTGGTAGCCGGTCATCGCGGTGTTGAAGCAGACTTCGCCGACGGCTTTTCCGCTCGCGCCCAGGCCCGCGCCTTCAAAGACGGTTCCATCGGCGAGGACGAGCACGCCCGTGATTCGTCTCCGCGTGGGCGCGTGGCCCTGCTCGCGGGGGCTTGTGGCAGTCTCTGTCATGGTGCTCGCGTTTTTGCGGGTGTTTGGCCGTGCGCGCCCGCAAATTCGGGGGTCCATATGGAGCCAAACGCAAGCCCCGTCAAGGAAACCCAACGTCGCTGTCCCCAGGCGGGAAGCGCTTTCCCCGCCAAAGGGTTAGGCAGCAACTCTGACGGCGCTGTATGCTGCGGCTACACGGAGGAATTTACGACACATGCTCAGGGACAAGTTCACCGCGGCCTTGAAGGAAGCGATGCTGGCCAAGGATCAACGGCGCGTGGGCACCGTGCGCCTGATCATTTCGGCGCTGAAGGACAAGGATATCGAGGCGCGCGGGTTGGGCCGCGAGAAGGCCAACGACGAGGAGATCCTGGGTCTGCTGCAGAAGATGATCAAGCAGCGGAACGATTCCATCGAAGCCTTCGATAAAGCGGGGCGGGCGGAGCTTGCCACGCAAGAGCGCGAGGAGAAGGCGATCATCGAGGCCTATCTGCCGGCGCAGATGAGCGCGGACGATGTGCGCGCGGCGGTTTCGGCTGCTGTGGCGGCGACTGGCGCGTCATCGGTGAAGGATATGGGCAAGGTGATGGCCGAGCTCAAAACCAAATTCGCCGGCAAGATGGATTTTTCGAAGGCGAATGCGGTGGTGAAGGAGATGCTCTCGCCGCCGGCTTGAACGGCCGCCACGCGCGTCGGCGTCGACGCGTTGTCTCGCCCCTCGCCCTCCTTGGAGGGAGACGGGATGGGGGTGAGGGAGGGTCTTTGTGCCGTGTGCGGATGAATGCGGTTCGCGTTGATGCTTATGCAGAACTGTTCTGAGATCGGGCCGGTTTAGAGGCCATCCCTCACCCCCGGCCCCTCTCCCTTCCGATTCCGGAAGGGCGAGGGGAGATTGAGGGCGTACTCGGTTTCATCTTCGGTTGTTTGGAGCGAGATGCGGTTTAGTCCACGGTTTGTTGAGGAGCTTCGCGAGCGCGTCGGCATCACGGATGTCGTCGGGCGGAAGGTGAAGCTTGTTCGGCGTGGGCGCAATCATCTGGGGCTTTGTCCGTTTCATAGCGAGAAGACGCCTTCGTTCAATGTGAATGCGGACAAGGGGTTTTATCATTGCTTTGGCTGCGGGGTTCACGGGGACGCCATTACGTTTGTGATGGAGACGGAGGGGCTTTCGTTTCCTGAGGCGGTTGAGCAGTTGGCGTCTTCCGTCGGGATGCCGTTGCCGGCGCGCGATGAGCGTGACGATGCGCGGGAGAAGTCGCGGCGGTCGCTTTATGACGTGATGGAGTTGGCTTCGCTTTTCTTTGAGAGCGAGCTGAAGGGTTCGCGCGGGGCGAAGGCGCGCGGGTATCTCGATGGGCGGCAGTTGGTTGGGCCTTCGGTCGAGCCGTTCCGGTTGGGGTTTGCGCCGGACTCGCGATCGGCGTTGAAAGAGCATCTGATTTCGAAAGGCGTTTTGGTCGAGGACATGGTCGAGGCCGGTCTTCTCATTGCGCCCGACGACGGTGGTGCGCCTTACGACCGGTTTCGTGGGCGGGTGATTTTTCCGATCGCCGATGGGCGGGGGCGGGTGATTGCGTTTGGCGGGCGGACGCTCGATCCGGACGGCAAGCCGAAATATTTGAACTCGCCGGAGACGCCGCTCTTCAAGAAGAGCACGGTGCTTTTCAATCTCGGCGCAGCGCGTAAGGCGGCGTCGCAAGGGGCGATGCTGATTGCGGTCGAAGGTTACGTCGATGTGATCGCGCTGGTGGCGGCCGGGTTCCATGGCGCTGTTGCGCCACTTGGGACGGCGCTGCCCGAAGAGCATCTCGAGATGATGTGGCGGATCGCGCCGGAGCCGGTGTTGTGCTTCGACGGCGATGCGGCGGGGATCAAGGCAGCCCAGCGCGGGATTGATCTGGCGCTGCCGCTGCTGGAGCCGGGGCAGTCTTTGCGGTTTGCGCTGCTGCCCGGTGGTCAGGACCCGGACGATCTCATTCGGGCCCAAGGGTCAGCGGCCATGCAGGCCGTCTTGGATGAGGCTGTGGGTTTGGCCGATATGCTGTGGCGGCGGGAGATTGGCGAGGCCGACCTGGCGACGCCGGAGCGGCGGGCGGGGGCCGAGGCCAATTTGATGCGCCATGTCGGCGAGATCCGGGAGCCCAAGGTTCGGGAGCACTATCGCACCGTCATGGGCCAGCGGCTGAAGGAGCTGTTCCAGCCGGCCGGGAGCGGCGGCGACCGGCGCGGGGGATATGACGGCCAGCGGCGGCAGGGTGGCGGCGGCTGGGCTCGTGGTGGGCCCGGGTACGCACCGCGTGCGTCTTTTAGGCCGGGGCCTCAGGACAAGATCAACGGCCGGCCGACCTGGACCCCGCCGGTTTCGGAGGCTCTGCGGCGATCGGTTGCAGGGCGTGGGTCCGCTCGATCCACAGATCCGTTGCACGCCGGGGCGGCCGGGGAAGAGGCTCTATTGCTCGCTGGGTTAACGCATCCCTTCCTGATTGAAGAGTTTGCGGAGCAGTTCGCCTCTATGCCGATTGCAGAGCCTATCCTTGACAAACTGAGACGCGAACTTCTACATGCGGCCTCCTCGGGACAAACCCTTGACAGTCAAGGCCTTCGCGACCACCTCAGGCTCAACGGGGCCGCGGACATTTGCGAGCGGTTGGAGCGGCGGCCGATGCTCAGAGCGATGGCTATGACTCGGCGCGAGACACCCCACCATGAGGTGTTGCGCGAGTTCCAGCACGTACTGGCCCGCCACCGCAAGTTGACTGAGCTTGAGAGTGAGCATGCGCAGGCCGCCGAAGCGCTGAAGCGTGAGGCGACGGAAGACAACGTCGCGCGGCTGCGCGCTATTGCCGAGGAGCTTAATTCAATCATAGGGGCGGAAGCAGGTCCGCCGGACGCTTTCTGAAGGTTCCATAGGCCTTCGGTGTTTTCAATTTTTGAGCAGACGACGACGCCGTGACGAACAAGCAGACGACGAAAGACCGTAAGGGCCAGGGATCGAAGTCCTCCGCCCCATCAAAGGTTGAGAAGAAAGCGGCGGGGAAACCCGCTGCGAAGTCTGCTGCAAAGACCGATGTGAAGGCGAAGCCCCAGGATCTGAGGTCGATCCTGAAGTCGATGATCAAGCCGTTGCCGCCGCCGAAGCCTAGGCCCGCGAAAGCGTCAGGTTCAGCCGGGGCCAATGGTGCCGCACATTCCGCAACTCAAGTAACCCCGACCGGTAAACCGATGGCAAAACCCCCCGTGACGGCCGCCGCAGCGAAACCGGCGCAACGTCCGCTTCAACAGGCGGGCAAAGGCGCTAGCGCAAAGACGAAAGCCGACGGTGAGGGCGAACGCGAGGAGAGAGGCGATCCGCTTCTCGATCTGACCGATGCGGCCGTGAAGAAGATGATTGCGCGCGCGAAGACGCGCGGCTTCGTCACGCTGGATGAGTTGAACAAGGTTCTGCCGTCGGAGCGCGTGTCGTCGGAGCAGATCGAAGACACGATGTCGTTGCTGTCCGACATGGGCATCAACGTGGTCGAGTCGGAAGAGAAGGAAGAAGAGTCCGAAGGCGGCGCCGTCGCTCTGCAGCGCGAGGAAGCGCAGGTCACGAAGGTCGAGACCGAAGAGACCGAACGCACCGACGACCCTGTGCGCATGTATCTGCGCGAGATGGGTTCCGTTGAGCTGCTCTCGCGCGAGGGCGAAATCGCGATCGCCAAGCGTATCGAGGCGGGCCGCGAGCTGATGATCGGCGCCTTGTGCGAAAGCCCGCTGACGTTCGAAGCCATCATGGTGTGGCGCGACGAGTTGAACGAAGGCAAGATTCTGCTTCGCGATATTATCGATCTCGAAGCCACCTATGGCGGCGGGCCGGAAGCGAAAGCTATGGCGGCCGAAGGCGGCGTCATTCCAGTCGACGGTGCCGGTGTTCCCTTGCCCGGCTTGCCGCAAGCGCCCAAGCCCTATCAGCCGCCGAAGCCTGTGCTGCGCGTCGTGCAGCCGGCGCCCGTGCCCAAGCCGCGCGTCGATCCGGACGACGTGACGAACGTCGAAGCGCCGTCGCGCGTTGAAGAAGACACGGGTGAGGACGACGAAGGTTCGCTCTCGCTCGCCGCGATGGAAGCGGCGTTGAAGCCGAAGATCCTCGAGACGTTCGACGATATCGCCGGGCGCTATAAGAAGCTCGGCAAGCTGCAGGACGCGGAAGTCGAAGCGCATATGTCGTCGGAAGAGCTGTCGTCGAGCCAGGACCGGCGCTTCAAGAAGCTGAAGAACGAGACGGTCGATCTCGTGAAGAGCTTGCGCCTGAACAACGCGCGTATCGAGGCGTTGGTCGAGCAGATGTATTCGATCAACAAGCGCCTTGTGATGCTGGAGTCGCGGCTGCTGCGTTTGGCGGAAGCGCATGGCGTGGCGCGTGAGGATTTCTTGAAGGAATACGACGGCGAAGAGTTGGATCCGAACTGGATCCGCCGCGTCGGACGCTTGACGCGCCGCGGCTGGAAGGAATTCGCGCAGGACGAACGCGACAAGGCGCGCGATCTGCGTACCGAAATTCAGACGCTGGCGCAGGAAATGCGGCAGCCGATCACCGAGTTCAAGCGCATCGTGCGCACGGTGCAGAAGGGCGAACGCGAAGCCCGTCAGGCGAAGAAGGAAATGGTCGAGGCGAACTTGCGCCTCGTGATTTCGATCGCGAAGAAGTATACGAACCGCGGCTTGCAGTTCCTGGATCTCATTCAGGAAGGCAATATCGGGTTGATGAAGGCCGTCGATAAGTTCGAGTACCGGCGCGGCTATAAGTTCTCGACCTATGCGACGTGGTGGATCCGGCAGGCGATCACGCGTTCGATCGCCGACCAGGCGCGCACGATCCGCATCCCGGTCCACATGATCGAGACGATCAACAAGCTGGTGCGCACGTCGCGCCAGATGCTGCACGAAATCGGCCGCGAGCCGACGCCCGAAGAACTCGCCGAGAAGCTGGCGATGCCTTTGGAGAAGGTGCGCAAGGTGTTGAAGATCGCGAAGGAGCCGATCTCGCTCGAAACGCCGATCGGCGACGAGGAAGATTCGCACCTGGGCGATTTCATCCCGGATACGAACGCGGTGCTGCCGATCGATGCCGCGATCCAGTCGAACCTGCGCGAGACGACGACGCGGGTTCTGGCCTCGCTTACGCCGCGCGAAGAGCGCGTGCTGCGCATGCGCTTCGGCATCGGCATGAACACCGACCACACGCTCGAAGAAGTGGGCCAGCAGTTCTCGGTCACCCGCGAACGCATCCGCCAGATCGAAGCAAAGGCGCTGCGCAAGCTGAAGCACCCGAGCCGGTCGCGGAAGCTGCGGAGCTTCTTGGACAACTAAGGCATGGCGGCGCGGGGGATTACGTCCACTCCTCTCGCGCCTCCGCCTGATGGGTATCGTGTCGATCGCTATCAGGTCGGCGTCGATGGGCGTTTGCTCGCGCCGCGGAGGCATTTGGATCGGCTACTACGACCAAGCCTTCGGCATTAGCGATCTCTCCGGCATCGTGCGGTTTTCTGTTAGCGGCGAAATCCTGTCGCGTTCCGCAGACCTAGTTGTCGATTGCTATGCGCTCAACGTCGGCCGCGATGCGACCTGGTCGTGCTGGTACAGTGGCTTTCCGTTGGTTCGGCTGGACGACAATTGTTCGGGGCAGCAATGGACGAACGCTCTTGCGTTGGGCGTTAGCGCGGTCGCCGTGAGCCCGCCCTATGCTCTGCTGGTGGGCTGCTATGACGACTGCAACAGGCTCACCCTTGCCGAGATGGTCCGCGACGGGCTCAAGCTGGTTCACGTGTTCGACGCCAAGAGCGTGCTGGGTGTCGATCTCGCGGAGGCGTGGTTCACCGCGCGGAACGATTGCTTGTTCGTCGTCGGTGGCGGTCGCGCTTACACTGTTCCCGTCTCCCATTTCGTTGGCGCCGAATTTCGCTAAACTGCGGCGGAACGACGAAGGAGGGTTTGTCCCATGTTCAGCCATGTCACGCTCGGCTCCAACGATTTTGCAAAGGCCGAGAAGTTTTACGATGCGGTGATGGGGGTGCTCGGGCATCCGGTGATGTTTAGGGCGCCGGGGAACGTGATGGCGTACGGAACGCCGACGGGGGAGAAGCTTTTTATTGTTCGGCCGTTCGACAGACAAGAAGCGCGGCCCGGCAACGGGGTGCACGCGGCGTTCAAGGTCGAGAAGCGCGCGATCGTGGACGCGTTTCATGCGGCGGCGTTGGCGAATGGCGGGACCGATGAGGGGGCTCCCGGGCTTCGGCCGCAGTATCATCCGAACTATTACGGCGCCTATGTGCGCGATCCGGACGGCAACAAAATCCAAGCCGTGTGTCACCGCTCCGGCGGCTGATCCAGACGGCCGATGGCTAATGCGGCGTCCGTCTGTCCTCGGTTTGTTTGGCGTTCTCTTGGTTCCTTGAGTCATCGCATAGTTGCGTGATAACGTACCTCTGACCATGGATCGGGTCGGGGGGCGCCGTGTTGCGTAGTTTTCGTGTTTTATTGTCGCTTGTTTTTGTCGCGTCTGTTTGTGCCTGCCAGACGCTGCCGCAGATTCCGTATGACCGGGTTTCGGCGGGCAATCCGAAGGCCGTCCGCGTGCTGACACCCGCCGCGCCTGGGCGGGCGAGCGTCGTTCTGGCGGCGACGGTCGGGCAGAGCTTTGGGCTCATCGGGGCCTTGATCGATGCCGGGATGCAGAGCAACCGCGAGAGCGACTTTGAGAAGATTACCGCGGCGCGCTCGTTCTCCGGCAAGGACGTCTTTCTACGCAAAACGCTTGAGGCGCTGAAGGCGGGCGGCTATGACGCGGCCGAGGGGCCCATCACGCGCACGGAGCGCGGATTCATGAAGGCGTATCCGTCCGCGACCGATCTGCCGGCGGACGCTTATCTCGATATCAGCATGAACTACGGGTATCTGGCCGCCGGGATGTCGACTCCCTATCGCCCGTTCATTTACGCGGAGTGCAGGATGGTCCGAGCGTCCGACAAGGCCGTTCTGATGCAGCGGACGATCGCGTATAACGTACTCAACACGGTCAATATTCCGGAGACCGCGGTGACGATTGCGCCGGATCCGGCCTACGAGTTCAAAGATTTTGACGCGCTGATCGCCGATCCCGATCGTGCGGTGCAGGGCCTTGATGCGGCGCTCGGTCAGGTCGCGGCGGCGACTGCGACCCTGTTGCGCTGATATGGCTGGTGCGATTGCTCGCATTGCCGTTCTGACGGCCGCCCTCGCTCTTCTCACCGCGTGTGCGGCGAAGCGCGAGAGCATTCCGTCGCGGCTGGATCTTTCTGCCGCGGCTTGCGGGAGCGACGTGCCGGTTGCGAATGCCGCCGTGCTGACGCGCGAGAAAGCGGACCAGCCGTTCAAGGCGACAGTCCGGATCGGCGATGGTGCGCCGTGCGTCATGGATGCCAGCGGCGCGCGCAGCACCTTCCAGGTGTTTGCGATTCCGCCCGGGGACGCGATGATGATCACGATCGTCAGCGTGCCGTTGGGGGAGACGATTTTCTCGCCGCGATTGCAGATGCGCGACGCGAACGGCGCCGTTCTACGTGAGGTCGCTCGCGACATGTTCATGTTCAACGGCAACGCGTTGCAGGTTCAGTTGCGGTTGCGCGAGGGTGAGCGGTTCGTCGTCGCGCTCTCAGATCCGGCAACGGTCGGCAAGTCGGTGACCAATATTGCGTCGTCCACCTCGACGACGGTTGTGCCTGCCGGCCCGGTCTTCATACCCGTCACGAGCGGCGGCGAGAGTTTGTCGAAGCTGACCTTTGCGCATAACGGCGAGGTCACCGTGATCGTCGGTCCCATCCCGGATGCTGCGCGGCGCTGATTTAACGCCGGCGGTTCGAACGCCGCTTTGCCCTCTGCGATCATGCCGGATTGACTTGGATCAAGGTCATGGGCGGGTCTTGGCGGCGATGCTGACTTATGGATGAAAGGGTTCAACGATGACGGCGGGAGAGATTGCGCGGCGTCATTTCGCTGCCGCCATGGCCGATTGCGCCGCCGTGGGCCACGACGCCGATGCGGTGGCGCGCGCGATGCTGTCGGCCGCCGTTGCCTCCATGCTTGAACGGCGCGGGGTTGCGGACGTGCGGTCCGAACTGCTGGCGGCGGCGGAGAATGTCGATCCCGACACCGACTATGCGTTCATGCGGCCGTGACAGCGGCGGGCAATCCCGGCTAAGCCAGCGGCGGGTTTTGTTTGGTGGGCTATGCCGGGAAGTCAGGATTACGCAGCCGATCCGCGCAACGAAAGCGTGCTTGTCTATTTGAACGGGGCGTTGGTGCCGCGCGGGCAGGCCACCGTTTCCATCTTCGACGCCGGGTTCGTGCTGGGCGATGGGGTGTGGGAGGGGCTTCGGCTGCACAAGGGTGCGCTGATGTTTCTCGACGCGCATCTCGACCGGTTGTTCTGGGGCGCGAAGCAGATTGCGCTCGATATCGGCTTGTCGGCCGATCAGGTCGTCGACGTGTTGTGGAAGACGCTGGACGCGAACGGCATGACCGACGGCGTCCATATCCGCCTGATGGTGACGCGCGGGCCGAAGAAGACGGTCAATCAGGATCCGCGCAATGCGGCCGGCGCGCCGACGATCGTCGTGGTGGCTGAGCACAAGTTGCCGTCGCCCGAGATCGTGACGACGGGCTTGGCTCTGGCGACGTCGTCCATCCGCTGCACGCCGGCCGATATGTTCGACATGCGGCTCAATTCGCACTCGCGGTTGAATTTGATCCGGGCGCTGGTCGAGGTGATCGATAAGGGGGCGGACGAGGCGTTGATGCTGGATCCCGACGGGTTCGTGTCGAGTTGCAATGCGACCAATTTCTTCTTCGTGCGCGACGGGGTGCTATGCACGTCGACGGGCGATTATTGCTTCAACGGCGTGACACGCGGGAACGTGATTGCGCTGGCGCGCGCGAACGGCATGGCGATGAAGCTCGGCAACTTTACGCTCGATGATGTGCGCGGGGCGCAGGAGGCGTTCGTCACCGGCACGTTCGGTGGGTTGACGCCTGTGCGTTCGATCGACGGACGCGCGCTGCCGGCTGTGTTGCCGGGACCGGTGACGGCGCGGCTGCGCGGATTGTACGACGCGCTGAAGGACGCCGAGGCGGCGAGGGCTGTGCGATGAGCGAGAGCGCCGTTCGGATCGCGATGTGGTCGGGGCCGCGGAACATTTCGACCGCGATGATGCGGTCGTTCGAGAACCGGGCGGATACCGCGGTCGTCGATGAGCCGTTCTATGCGGTTTATCTGGCGGTCACGGGGGCGGATCATCCGATGCGCGACGAGGTGCTGGCGTCGCAATCGACGGATTGGCGCGCGGTCGTTGCCGATCTGGTCGGTCCCGTGCCGGACGGGCGGGGCGTCTTCTATCAAAAGCATATGACGCATCACATGCTGCCTGAGATCGGGCGCGATTGGACGGCGCAGGTGCGCAACGCGTTTCTGATCCGCGCGCCGGAGGACGTGTTGCTGTCGTATGCGGAGGTACGGGGCCAAGCGACGCTTGAAGACATCGGTGTGCCGCAGCAGCTTGAGCTGTTCGAGCGCGAGGCGGACCGGTTAGGGCATGCGCCGCCGGTGGTCGATTCCTATGACGTACTCAAGGACCCGCGCGGCGTGTTGGGCGCGCTGTGCAAGGCCGTCGGGATTCCGTTTTCGGACCGGATGTTGAGTTGGCCTGCCGGGCGGCGCGCGAGCGACGGCGTGTGGGCGCCCGCGTGGTATTCCGCCGTCGAGCGTTCGACGGGATTCTCAGCGCCGCGTGAGCGTACCCGGATTGAGGATTTGCCGGATGATTTGCGGCGCGTGGCGGATGCGGCGCGGCCGGCTTATCAGCGATTGGCGCTGCTTCGGCTTAGCCCCGCCAACTAGCACTCTCCGATTCGTCATGGCCGGCCCTTGAGCCGGCCACCCAGCGGTCGCGCGTCTGCGCGACCTTGATACGTATACGTTGAAGGGCGAAGAGTATTTTTAGCGCGCACCGACGTGCGCGCACTGGGTGGCCGGGTCAAGCCCGGCCATGACGGACAAGAAGGCGCATGCTTCAGGCGTAGTTGAAGCTGATGCTGATGCGGTTTTGGCGGGCTTGGTTGGCGGGGACTTCGTGGCGGAGCCAGCTTTCAAAGAGGATGAGCGAGGTTGCTTCGGCGGCGGCGTAGATGAAAGGTTGGGATTCGCGTGGGGCGGTCTGTTTTTTGATGGGGGCGGCCATCATTAGGCCTAGTCGTGGGTCTTCGAATTTTAGGGCGCTCGATCCCTTTGGCGTGGCGACGTAGTAGGTGCCGCTGATTACGCTGTGCGGGTGGATGTGCGAGGTGTGGGTGCCGCCGGGCTTCAGCACGTTGATCCAGATGCTGTCCAGTTTGAGTTTGCGCGCGAGGTCGTAGTGCAGCGTGCGCGCGAATTTTGCGACGTGCTTGTCGAGGTGGCGGGCGAGGTCGGCGAATTGCGGTGCGCGAACCGGCAAATCGTTCAACGAACTGTATGACGTGTAGCCGTGATAGGCGTTGGCGCGGCACCAGGCTTGGCCTGCTCTGTCGTCGCGGGCGATGGAAAGGCAGGCGGTGTGCAGGTCGCGGTTGAGCGCGGGCACGTCTTTGCCGGCCAGTTTGGCTTGGTAGATGTGGGTCGCGAACAATGTGAGGATTTGCACCATGTTTGGGCTCATACGCGGCGACGCTACGGCCGTCAAAGGGCGCCCAAATTCATCATGTAGCCGGGATCACACGGCCGTGGTTTCACGCGTAGCGGATCGCACATCGGGCCTTGAACGGACGCGACGGCGTTGACGGGAAGGCTTAGGTCCGTGCGCGAGGAGAGAGCGTTGCTTCGGTTTGCGGCGCCAGGACCGACCCATGACACACCGTTCATACAGCAATCAGCGTCCGTACTACACTCAGGGCGTTTTCAGCTTGGCGTTGGCGAGCCGCGGGCTTGTGCCGACACGCATCCACCAAGACGAAGTCTTCGAGCCGCGGACGAGCGCGCTCGAAACGATGAAGACATGGTTCGTGGCGGTGATGGCGGCCGTGTTTGCGGTTCTCGGCTTGGGCCAGTCGCTGCCGACCGGCTAACGTGCTGCGATCACGCGGGCGATGTCGTCCAGGCTTTCGATCGTGATCGCGACTTCGGCGTCGAGCGGCTTGCCAGTTTGCTCTTCGATCGCCAACAGAATGCGCATGTGCGCGAGGCTGTCCCATTGTTCGATCTGACCGAGGCGCGGGTTCGCCGGCAGATCCGATTCCGATAACGCGAGCGCTTCGGCGAGCAGGCGGCGGGCGATCATCGTTGCTTTCCTTTTCGCGCGCGCCATTCGTCGCGCAGCATGCCGAAATGATATTGGTCGAGGCGCGAGCCGTCGGTGATGGACTTGCACTGGCCTTTGAGAACGCCTTCGAGACGCCAGCCTTGGGCCTTGTAGTTGAAGACGGCGGGGAAGTTGCGGGCGAGCGGGGTGCCGTAGGCTTTCTCCACGCCGCGCTGTTCGAAAAATTCATCGAGCAGGGCGGCGCGTACTTCGTTGACCACGCCCTTGCCCCAATACTGCTTGTCGCCGATGACGAGGTTGAAGGCGGCCGTGGCGTGCATCTTGTTCGCTTCGATCATGAAGAAGCCGATGTGCAGCGACATGGTTTTGGCGAAGACGCCGATCAGATAGCCGTTGTCGTTGTCGAAGCGGGCGATGTAGCGGGCGAGGTCTTCCTTCGACATGCGGCGCGTGGGCACGTTGAGGGGTCCCATCACGTCGGGGTCGGCGGACCAGCTGCTCCAGCGGTCTGACACGTCGGCGGTCGTGAGGCTGCGGACGAGGAAGCGTTCGGTTTGCAGCGCGATCGGGCGGCCTTGCGGGCGTTGGCTCATTTGATGAGCGCCTTGCGCACCGCGTCGCGGCTGACTTTGCCGCGCGAGGTTTTCGGGATTTCTTCGACGAAGAACCAGCGTTCGGGTGTTGCTTCGCGGCGCAGGCGTTTGAGGCACCAGTCGCGCAGCGAGGCGGCGTCTTCGTTAGCGTCCGCGTTCAGGCGGACGGCGGCAGCGACGATTTCGCCGCTGACCGCGTCGGGTGCGCCGAAGACGCAGGCCTCGGCCACCGACGGATGGCTGTCGAGCAGCATGTCGATCTCTGCCGGTTGGACCTTGAAGCCGGCGCGGTTGATTTCGTCCTTCGCGCGGCCGGTCAGGCGGACGTTGCCGTCCGGGTCGACTTCGCCGAGGTCGCCGGTCGCGTACCAGCCGTTGTTCATCACGGCGGCGGTGAGGTCGGGGCGATCGAGATAGCCCGACATGAGCGACGGTGTTTGGACGACGATCTCGCCCGCGCCTTGCGTGCGGATGATGCCGTCTTCGCCTTTGACGCCGGCGGTGCCGCCCCAGGGGCGGCCTATCAAACCGTCGGCGGGTGTGTGATCGCGCGAGGAGGCGCCGCCGATCCAGTTCGCGGTTTCGGTGATGCCGTAGCAGTTGACGACCTCGCAGCCTGCCCATTCCGCGATGCGCGACCAGAGCGTCGCCGACAAGGGGGCCGAGCCGATGTGGACTCGCTTCAGGGTGCCGGTCTTCGCGCGCGGGCTCATGCGCAGCGCCATCTGCCAGAGCGAGGGGACGGAGCTCATGAAGGTGATGCGGTGTTCGTCGATCAATGCGCCGAGCGACTGGGCGAGTGTGAGGCCGCGCGGGACGAGCACGATGTCGCCGCCTGCGGTGAGGGGCGTCAGTGCGTTGCCGATGAGGCCGTGGCCGAAGTGGGTGGGCAGCGTGACCAGCGTGCGGGCGAGGGTGTCGCGGCCGATCTCATATTGATTGAGGGCGAGGCGCGCGAGGATGGCGCGGAAGGGGAGCGCTACGCCTTTCGGCGCGCCGGTGGTGCCGGAGGTGAAAAGGACGAGGGCGGTGTTTTCCAGCGATTGGTCTTTGCGCGGCGGGGCCTTTGCGCTTGGCGTCATGGTGCCGTTCTCGCCGAGGACGAGGACGGGTTTGCAGAAGGCGATGACGTTCTCGCGTTCGGATGCCGTGAGCGCCGGGTCGAGACACGCAGCTGCTGCGCCGCAGGACCAGACGGCTAAGAGGTCGGCGAAGAAATGGGCGGTGCCGCCGTGGGTGATCGCGACGGTCGCGCCGGGGGCAGCGCCTGCCTTGGCGAGTTCGATGGCGCGCGTGCCGACGGCGCCGGCGAGGGTGCGCGGATCCCACGTCAGGTTCAGGGTCTTGTCGACGATCGTGCCGAAGCGGTCGAAGGGGAGGAGCATCTGTGCGCGCTGTGACCAGCGCCCTTGCCATGGTGATTCCAAGGCGGTTTATCACACGCACGGTAGGAGTGTTCAAAACATGCGGCTCAATCAGGTGACCGTTTCGGCGCGGGATCTCGACGCCTCGATCGCGTTTTATCGCACGCTGGGCTTGAAACTGATCGTGAGGAACGACCACTACGCGAGGTTCGAGTGTCCGGACGGCGGGTCGACCTTCTCGCTGCATCTCGATCCGGCGGCGCGTGGGGTGTCGGAGACCACCATCTATTTCGAGAACGACGATTTGGACGGCGAGGTTGCGCGGTTGAAGGCGCGCGGGCTGACGTTCGATGCCGATCCGGTCGATCAAACGTGGTTGTGGCGTGAGGCTTACTTGCGCGATCCGGCGGGCAATCGCGTGTGCCTCTATCGCGCTGGGGAAATCCGGCGCTTCCCGCCGTGGCGGCTGAAAGAGGCGGGCGCAAGATCGTAAACACGCGGTCGTTGTTGCCCTTGCGGCCTCAAAGTAGTTCACTCCGCGTGGCTGAAGTTCCGGGAGGCGCGCCATGCGCAGTCTGTTTGTTGTGTTCGCGTGCGCGCTGTTGGGCATCGCCTTGTCGGGCTGTGCGGCGATTGCCATCGTCGATACCGCTGTCGGCGTGACGACGACGGTCGTGGGCACGACGGTTGACGTTGCGGCCGGCGCTGTCGGCGCCGTTGCCGGGTCGTCGGACGACGAAGACGACGACGTCGATTGCGACGACAAGGACAATAAAGACCGGAAAGAGTGCAAGAAGGACGACGCTTCGAAGGAATAGGGGCGCTCGACAAGGCGCGCGGCAGCCACTAAGTCAGCGCCTGGGTTTCAATCGCATCCGGCGGGCGCAGTGGATCGACTTCTCGAAGGTTACCGGCGGTTTCGCACCGGGCATTGGCTGGACTATAGCAAGCAATACGAGAGCTTGAGCGAGGCGCAGGCGCCGCGCATTTGCGTCATCTCGTGTTGCGACAGCCGCGTCGATCCGGTTTCGATTTTCGATGCGGAGCCGGGCGATCTGTTCGTCATTCGCAACGTCGCCAATTTGGTGCCGCCCTACAGCACCGATGACGGTTTGCACGGCACCAGCACGGCGATCGAGTTTGCGGTGCGCACGCTGAAGGTCGAGATGATTTTGGTCTTGGGTCATGCGCGCTGCGGCGGCGTGCAGGCGGCACTCGGTGCGGGGCCGCCGGCGGACGCCGTGTTTCTGAAGCAGTGGATCAGTTTGCTCAACGACGCGAAGCTGCGCGCGGGCGATCACGATGCCGACGCTTTGGAGCATACGTCGATCAAGGTGTCGCTTGAGCGGTTGATGACGTTTCCGTTTGTGGCCGAGGCGGTGAACGCGGGGCGTATGTCGCTGGCCGGGGCGCGGTTCAGTATTTTCGACGGCCAGCTTGAGCTGTTGGATCCGACGACGGGGGAATTTTCGCATGCCCAGTAAGCGCGATGAGACCGAAGGTTTGATCCGCCGCTATTATGAGCGGTTCAACGCGCAGGATGCGGCGGGCATGATGTCGTGCCTGAGCGAGGACATCGTTCACGACGTGAACCAGGGTGAGCGGCGCAAGGGCAAGGCGCTGTTCGCTTCGTTCATGGAGCATATGAACCGCTGCTATCGCGAGCAGCTGAAGGATATTGTGGTGATGTCGAGCGCCGATGGTTCGCATGCGTCGGCTGAGTTTGTCGTCCACGGTAAATATCTCGCCACCGATGAAGGTTTGCCGCCGGCGAACGGGCAGAGCTATGTGCTGCCCGCGGGCGCGTTCTTTGCGATCAAGGATGGGGCGATTGCGCGGGTGACGACCTACTACAATCTCAAGGATTGGATGGCCCAGGTCGTTGGATGAGCGGCATTCGCATCGAAACGCTGACCGGGGAGCGGTTGAAAGCGCATTTGCCTGACGTCGCGCGGTTGCGGATCGAAGTGTTTCGCGACTTTCCGTATCTGTATGACGGCGATTTGGATTACGAGGCGCGCTATATCGCTTCGTTCGCTGCTTCGCCGAATGCGCTTGTTGTTGCCGCGTTCGATGGCGATGCCGTTGTCGGCGCTTCGACGGCTGCGCCAATGGCGACACAGATGGATGAGGTGACCGCGCCGTTTCGGGCGCGGGGCGAGGATTTGTCGCGGTATTTCTATTTCGGCGAATCCGTGTTGAGCCGGGCTTATCGCGGGAGCGGGATCGGCGTGCGGTTCTTTGAGGAGCGTGAGGCGCATGCGCGGGCTTGCGGCGCGGCTGTCGCTACGTTCTGCGCTGTTGTGCGTGAGCGCGACCATCCGGCGCGGCCGGTGGACTATGTGGCACTCGATGCGTTTTGGCAGCGGCGCGGGTTTGCTCTCGCGCCGGGCTTGCTTTGTGAGCTGAGCTGGAAGGAAATCGGCGCGGACGGCGAGTCGCCGAAGACGATGCAGTTTTGGACCAAGAGGCTTTCATGATCGTGCGCATCGCCGCGGCGCAGTATCCCATCGACGCCATTGCGTCGTGGGACAGCTATGCCGATAAGATTGCGCACTGGGTTCGCGATGCGTCACAGGACGGCGCGCGGCTGCTGTTGTTTCCCGAGTATGGCGCGATGGAGTTGGCGCGATCGTTTGCGCCGGAGGTTTGGAGCGATCTGCAGCAGTCCATCGATTTCGTCGGCGCGATGCGCGGCAAGATCGATGCGCTGCACGCGAGCCTGGCCGAGCAGCACGACGTTGTCATCGTTGCGGCGAGTTTGCCTGAGCGCGATGAGGACGGTGTCGCGCACAACGTGGCGCGCGTTGTATCGCCGAAGGGGCGGATCGGCGAGCAGCGCAAGCTGATGATGACGCGCTTTGAGCGCGAGCAGTGGCATGTCGCCGGTGGCGACGCGGTCAATGTATTCAAGACGCCGGCCGGCACGTTCGGTGTTGCGATTTGCTACGACAGCGAGTTTCCGCTGATTGCGCGGGCGATGAGCGAGGCGGGGGCTTCGATGATTCTGGTGCCGAGCTGTACGGATTCGGCGCACGGGTATCATCGGGTGCGCGTTGCTGCCCAAGCGCGGGCGCTGGAGAACCAGTGTTATGTCGTGCAGTCGCCGACGGTGGGCGAGGCGCTGTGGTCACCGGCGGTAGACGTGAATGTCGGCGCGGCGGGTGTGTTCGGGCCGCCGGATCTTGGGTTTCCGGCAGACGGCGTTGTCGCGCTGGGCGAGATGAACCAGACCGCGTGGCTTTATGCGGATCTCGATCTTGCTGCCGTCGCGCGCGTGCGGCGTGAGGGCAAGGTGCTCAACAACAAGCACTGGGCGGAGCAGCCGGGGGCTGCGCCGTTGAAGGCGAACGTCGTCGAGCTTTGATCGCCGATGTGAGAAGGGCCGGATCGCTCCGGCCCCCTTGTTCTATTTCCCGATTGCTTCTTTCAGGCCCGGGACGTCGGCTGCGCCTTCGGGGACGCTGAGGGCTGCGCCTTTCAGGTCCGTGCCGAAGGGTTCAGCGCGGCCGCCGAGGCATTTCGAGAGGAAGTTGTCGGAGATGGCGTAGAACGAGATTCGGTTCTCCGGTCGCGCGAAGCCGTGTCCTTCGTCGGCGTAGATCGCGTAGGTGACCGGGATTTTGCGCGCCTTCATGGCGGCGACGATTTGGTCGGACTCCTTTTGCGTGACGCGCGGGTCGTTGGCGCCTTGGCCGATCAAGAGCGGACGTTGGATTTGGTCGACCTTGGTGATCGGCGAGCGTTCGAGGAGCATCTTGCGGCCCGCCGGCGTGCGCGGGTCGCCGACGCGCTTGTACCAGGTCACTTCCATGAACGGCTGCCAGTAGGCGGGGAAGCTTTCGATCAGCGTGACCAGGCTTGAGGGGCCGACGATGTCGACGCCGCAGGCGAATTTGGTCGGCGTGAAGGTGCGGCCGACCAGTGTCGCGTAGCCGCCGTAGGAGCCGCCCATGATGGCGACCTTGTCTTTGGTCGTGATGCCGTTCGCGATCGCCCAGTCGACGCTGTCGATCAGGTCGTCGTGCATTTTGCCGGCGAACTCGAACGTCGCCTTTTCGATGAAGCCTTTGCCGAAGCCTTGCGAGCCGCGGTAGTTCACCGACATCGCCGCATAGCCGCGGTTGGCGAGCCACTGATGGGTGGAATTGTAGCCGTAGCTGTCTCGCGCCCACGGGCCGCCGTGGACGTAGAGCACCATCGGTAGCGGTTGGTCGGGCTTGCCGTCGTTATTGGCGTCGCTGCCGCGCGGCAGGCTGACGTAGGAAGGCAGGGTCAGCCCGTCGCGGGCTTTGATCTCGACCGGGTGCATTGGCGAGAGCGGGGCGCCTTCGAGGTTGGGGCGGGCGGTGAACAGTTTCTTGAACGCTTTCGCGTCGCGATCGTAGAGCCAGAACGCGACCGGCTCCGTCACGCGGTCGACGACGACCGTCCACAGTTTGTCGTCGTCGGAGCGGCTGGTGACCTGCCACATGCCTTTCGCTTGAGCGTTCAGGAAGTCGATGTCGGGCTTGATCGCGGGATCGACGGCGATCCATTCTGGGCGCAGATACTCCGCCGAGACGGCTTGGACTTTGCCGGTCGCAGGATGCGCAAGCAGGCCCTGCACGTCGGCCTTCGGGGATTCGGTGACGATCGTCGTCTTGCCGGTGTTCCAATCGAGCGTCGCGAGCGCGGCCTTGTCGCGGCCGCGGCTGTCGAGGACGTAGAACGTCGTGCCGGCGTTGTCGAAGCCGATGAATTGCGTCGTCAGCGAATCTTCAGGCCCCACGCGCGTGAACGCCGTGGCGTCGACCTTGCCGTTCACGACTTTGAACTGCTCCACGCCGCCGCCCGGCGTTTGCTTCATCGCCATGCGGATGGTGAGCGTGTCGTCGGCGAGGAAGCCTGCGTAGCCTTCGTTTTTCATGACAAGCTTGCGCTCGAGCGTCTTCAGGTCGACGTGATAGACGTCGTGATGCTGGGCGTCGCGGTCATTCAGGGCGATCAGGATCTCGTTCGGTTTCGTCGTCGAGACGGCGTCGATGCGCGCTTGGATCTTGCCTTCAGGCGAGAGCACCGTTGTCTTTGCCGTCGCGACATCCGTCAGGTAGACGCGCCAGTTCTCGTCGCCGCCGGTGTCCTGCGTGTAGAGAATGTGGGTGCTGTTCTTGGCCCAGAAGTAATTGCGGATGCCGCGCTTGGTGTCGTTGGTGATGACCTTGGCGGCGTCGATGTTCGACGACGGCGCGACCCACACGTTGAGCACGCCGTTCTGCGGCGCGATGAAGGCGATGTGCTTGCCGTCGGGGCTGAGCTGCGGTGCGGTGCGCGTCGGGTTGCCGAAGATGTCTTTGCGCGGAATGATCTTCGTCTCTTGCGCGGCGAGCGCGGTGTAGACGACGGGCGCTGCGGCGGCCAAGGCGAGGGCGGCGACGCCGGCGAACAACATCGTACGTTTCATGATTTCGCTCCTTCGTGCGGGGCCGTCCGAATGGCGGCGCGCGTTCGTGGGAGCGTGAATGCGCAAGCGCGCGCCGCCGGTCAAGTGACGGTCAGTTGCAGTCCACCGCCGCGCGCACGTGTCAGGGGTTTGTCAGGGCTTCCTTGAGGCCCTTGATATGCTCTTTGCCGGCCGGGACGGCGACGGACGAGCCTTCGAAATCGTCGCCGATCGGTTCGATGCGACCGCCGAGGCATTGTCCTAAGAACGCTTCCGAAATGGCGTAGAAGGAAAGTTTGTTCTCGGGCCGTGCGAAGCCGTGGCCTTCGTCCGAATAAAGCGCGTAGGTGACGGGCAGGCGCTTGCGGTTCATCACGGCCACGATCTGATCGGCCTCGGCCTGTTTGACCCGCGGGTCGTTGGCGCCTTGGCCGATGAGCAGGGGGCGTTGGATTTTCGCGGCGCGGTAGAGCGGCGAACGGTCTTTCAATAGTTTGCGGCCTTCGGCTGTCGACGGGTCGCCGACGCGGCGTTTGAACTGGTCGAGGAACGAGGCCCAATAGGCGGGCGTGTTCGCCAGCATCGTTTTCAAATTCGACGGCCCGACGATGTCGACGCCGCAGGCGAATTTTTCCGGTGTGAAGGTGAGGCCGACCAGCGTTGCATAACCGCCGTAGGAGCCGCCCATGATGGCGACCTTGTCTTTCTTTGCAATGCGCTCAGTGATCGCCCAATCGACGGCGTCGATCAGGTCGTCGTGCATCTTGCCGGCCCATTCCTTGTCGCCGGCGTTGACGAAGGATTTGCCGAAGCCGGTCGAGCCGCGGAAGTTGACGCTGAGGACCGCATAGCCGCGGTTGGCGAGCCAGGCGGCGGGCGGGTTGTAGGCGAAGCTGTCGCGCCACCACGGGCCGCCGTGGACGTTCAGCACCATCGGCACCGGCTTATCGGGGACACCATCGCCGTCCGGATCGCTTTGCGGCGGCAACGTCAGATAGCTTACCAGCGAAAGGCCGTCGCGCGATTTGATGACCCGCGGATGCATCTTCGGCAGCGGGGTGCCTTCGAGATTTGGCCGCGCGCCGAACAGGACCTTGAGCGAGCGCTTTTTGCGGTCATAGAGACCGAACTTGATCGGCTCACCCGTGTTGTCGATCCAGAGGGTCCATAGGCTTGCGTCTTTGGATTGGCTGAGCACCGCCCAATAGCCGGTGACTTGCTTGTCCAGATATTCGATGTCGGCCTTGAGCGCAGGCTTCACGGCCTTCCAGTTCATGCGATCGTATTCGGAGGCGTAGGCCTGGACTTCCCAGGTGACGGGATCTTGGATCGCTTCCTTCACGTCGGCTTTATCGGATTCGCCGATGATCGTGGACTTCATGGTCTGCAGATCGAAGCGCGTGAGCGCGCTCTTGTCGCGGCCGCGGCTGTCGATGAGGTAGATGGCGTTGCCGCCGGGCGCGAAGGACAGCGGCTCGGTCGTCAGCGAGTCGTCGCCTGGCACCGTGAATAGCGGTTTCCACTGTTTGCCTTCGCGGCGGAGATATTCCAGGCCGCCGTCGGGCTTCGGCTTGGCCGCGATGCGCACGTTGAGGTCGGCGTCGGCGAACTGCATCGCAAAGCCGTCGTTCTTCTGCACCATCTTCGCGGCGCCGGTGACGACGTTGATAATCCAGGCGTCGTGCCAGCGCGGGTCGCGATTGTTCAGGCCGACGAGAATTTCGTTCGGACGTTTGTAGGAGATTTCGATGAGTTCCGCGCGCACGCCTTTATGCGGCGTCAGATCCTTCGTGGTCGCCGTTTTCAGGTCGACGGCGTAGATGTGGTAATTCTCGTCGCCGCGCTGATCTTGCGAATAGAGCAGATGCGTGCCGTTGCGGGCCCACCAGAATTTCTGGATGGGGCGCTGCTTTTCCTGCGTGACGGGTTTGGCGGCTTTGAAGTCGTCGCTGGGGCCGACCCAGATGTTCATCACGCCGTCGACCGCCGCCGTGAAGGCGATCTGCGTGCCGTCCGGGCTGATCATCGGCGCGGTGCGGTCGGGGTTGCCGAAGATCACCTTGCGCGGGATCAGGTCGCCTGCGTCGTAGCCCGCGGCTGCAACGCCGTTCAGCGCGAGCATTGCGCCTGCCAGAACGAGGGCCGCCGCCGGCCATTTCAGTCGCATCAATCGCATTACGCTTCTGGCCGTTTACTCAGTGTGCGGGCGGCAGTCACCTGAGGGTGAACATAGGCCGTCCCGCACACACACAGCTTCACAATTGTGGCACGTGGTCGTGACCGGACCCCTGCCAGTTCCGTTACAGACCCCGGGTAACCCTATTGAATTTCAAAGGTTATCGAGACGTTGGCCGTCACCGTCTGGCTGCCTGCGGCAATAGGAACAGAGGCGTCGCTGGCCGCCATCGCTTCGCGGCGGTACATCGGCATCGGGGGGACGACCATGCTGGATTCCGAGATCTGGATCACCTTGCCCAGGCTGACGCCGGCGGCTGCGGCGTAGAGTTCGGCTTTGGCGCGGGCGTCGGCGACGGCCTTCTTGCGCGCTTCGTCGAGTTGCGGTTTCGGTTCGTCGACGCCGAAGGCGATGCCGTTGATCTGGTTCGAGCCGGACTGGACCAGCGTGTCGAGGATGCCGCCGAGCTTGGCCAGGTCTTTCACCTTCGCCGTCACCTGGTTCGAGACGGTGTAGCCGACGATGCGCGGCGCGGTCGTCTGGTTCGGCTGATAGGGCGGGTATTTCGGCGACACAGAGAAGTCCGACGTCTGAATATCGTCTTCGGCGATGCCGGCGTTCTTCAGCGCGGCGATGACGGCGGCCATCGCTGTGTTGTTTTTCGCGAGGGCGTCTTTCGCGGTCGCGCCTTCGCTGACGACGCCGGTCGAGATCGTCGCCATGTCGGGACGCGTCTTCACTTCGCCGAGTCCTGAGATCGAGATGACGCGCGGCAGCGTGCCGTCGGGCGCCGAGATACCTTGCCCGGGCCCGATCAAGGCCGCGGCTGCCAACGAGGCCACGATGACGAGGCCCGAACCGATTGCGACTGCACGAATGTTCATGGGTTTTTCCCCGCTTGAAACGTTGCGGCGATCATATCTGGTCCGATCGGGGCGAAACAAAGGCTGTGGCCTGCGACATAGCTAGCCTGGGGATGAACGGACGATCACGAATCCGAGGGCTTTCGCCATGCCCAACGCTTTGGCGGACAAGTCGACTGGCGGGAAGGGGTTTGCTATAGCCACCGCTTCGTTCGTTCCCCGGTGGGGCCTGTAGCTCAGTTGGTTAGAGCGGGCCGCTCATAACGGTCTGGTCGCAGGTTCAAGTCCTGCCGGGCCCACCACCCTTCGCTCGCGACGCGAGGGAAGGGTGCCCGCCGAAGCCTCTTGGTGAAGGCGGGCGATGTGTCCGCGAGCTTCGGGTGGCTGCGCCACCTTGGATCAGGCCGCGTTAGAGGGGTTCGGCGAGGAGGTCTTGGTATTCGGCGTGCTTTTTGATGAAGGCGGCGATGAAGGGGCATTTGGCGATTACCTTCTCGCCGCGTGCACGTACGAGATCGAGTGCGCCGCGGGCGAGTTTCGAGCCGACGCCTTTGCCGCCGAGTTCATCGGGTACGAGGGTGTGGATGAAGGTGACCACGCCCGGCTTGCGGCTGTACTCCGAGAAGGCGATCACGCCGTCGACGTCGAGTTCGAAACGGTGAAGGGCGGGGTTGTCGCGGACGGTGGACATGGGGGTTCTCTCTGTGCCGTTTCGCGTGATTTGGTGCAATTTTGGGCAGGGGTCAATTGATACTTCCGTATGGCTTTCCCTGACCTGGTCTCGCGCCTATGTTCCCGGCGACCTGATGAGGAGACCCCCGATGTATCAATCGCATATCGATCTTTCCGCGCACGTCCGCAAGGGCGTGATCGCGCTGTTGCAGGCGCGTCTGTCGGACGCCATCGATCTTGAAGCGCAGATGAAGCAGGCGCACTGGAACGTGAAGGGCCGCGACTTCTTCCAGCTGCATGAGCTGTTCGACAAGATTCACGGCGAGGTCGAGGAATTCGTCGATACGATCGCCGAACGCATTACAACGCTGGGCGGCATCGCCGACGGGCGCGTGCAGACGACGGCGAAGAACTCCAAGCTCTACGAGTATTCGCTGGAGACGAGCGGTGGCGAGGCGCATCTGAAGGCCGTCGCGGCGGTTCTGGCGCAGTTCGGCAAGGCCGTACGTGCCGACATCAACGCGGCGACGGAAATCGGCGACGCCGATTCGGCTGATGTGTTCACGGAGATTTCGCGCGCGACCGACAAGCAGCTGTGGTTCATCGAGGCGCATCTGGCGACCTGAAAGCATCGCAGAACAAATCATGACAAGGGCCGCCTTCGTGCGGCCCTTTTCGTTGGAGGATTGAATGCCCTTCGCAGAACGGTCCCCGCGATACAGCTGGAGACAATATTTCCCATACGTGATTTGAAACCGATGGCTGCCCGCGTGTGTTGTCCCGTTGCTCAAGTTACGGGAGAACAAGCATGCGCATCGCTTTTCTTGCATTGCTCGCCGTCCCATTCATCGGCTTTGCTTGGCCTTCGGCGGCCAGCGCTGCCGGGCCGTCTCAACAGTCGACGCGCGCGGACGCGCCGTTTCAGGTTGCGCAACGAGACAACGACCGCATCTGCTGCAAGCGTGGCGGACGCGATTGGTGGTCGTCGTGGCGGCAGTGCCGCCGGAATGGCGGAGTCCGCGTCGCCAATCGCCAGTGCCGCGAAGATTGGAACGAACGCTGGGATATCCGCTGGTGGAACTTCACCAATTGGAACAACCGCGTCTGCTGCAAGCGCGGCAAACGCGACTGGTGGACGACGGCGCGCGAATGCCGCAATTCGTTCGGCTACACGACCGCGAACCGCGCGTGCCGGCGCTAGGAACTGCGTCTAGCTCGAACCCAAGGCAAGAACGGCTGGGGGCGCGAGGCGCCGCCCGCCGTTTGCGTTTACGTGATGGAAACCATCAGCCGCTCGTTTAGGCGCGAAGTTCGTTTCAAAAAGTTCGCATCTGTAAAACCCAGCGTTAGGGCGGGGCGGGGCAAAATCGGTCTCCCTGGGGAGACCTCCGCCGATGACGATCCTGAGTCGTATTGCCTTGCTGTCGCTTGGCGTCAGCGCACTGCCGTTTGCGGCTTTTGCGCAGGATGATGCGGGGACACCGTGGGTCTACGGCGTGGCCGAACGGCATGACGCCGAGGCTGACGAGGGCAATGTCTGGTACAGCGGGATCGACGACGAAGGGCAAACCCTGTCGGCGCGCGCGAAAGAACCGAAACAGCCCAAGGCACCCAAGCCGCCGAAGACGCCGCCGGCGCCGACACCCCCTCCGCCGCCGCCGCCACCACCGCCGCCGGTGGGGAATACAACCGGGGCCGGCATTCTCGTCGCGATCGTCGATACCGGCATCGATCTTGACCATCCGGAATTCGCCGGCCGTATCGCGGCGGGCGGAGCTTGCTTCGGCGGTTCTGCGGCGTGTCCGGGCCTCGCCGCGCAGGGCGACGACAATCATGGTCACGGTACGCATGTTGCGGGCATCGTGGCGGCCGCCGCGAACGGCACGGGCAACACGGGCGTTGCGCCGGGCGCGTCGCTCTTGGCGGTGAAGGTTTTGGACGCGTCGGGCAGCGGCAGCTATTCGGCGGTCGCCAGCGGCATCTCCTACGCGGCGTCGAAGGGCGCGCGCGTGATCAATATGAGCTTGGGCGGCAGTTCGGCATCTTCGACGCTGCTTGCGCCGTTGCAGCAGGCGGCGCCAACGGCGGTGATCGTGGCGGCGGCGGGCAACAGCGGCAATGCCTATGCGCCCGGTTATCCGGCGGCGTATGCGACGCAAGCGGGCGTCGTGGGCAGCATGATCATCGTGGGTTCGGTCGGTTCGAACAACGTGATCTCATCGTTCTCGCAGACGCCGGGCAGCGGCGGGTGCGTCGCTTCGGGCGGCAAGACGACGTGCTTTAGAGACGTGTTCCTGGTCGCGCCGGGGCAGTCGATCTACTCGACCTATATGGGCGGCGGGTACGCGACGATGTCGGGCACCTCGATGGCGACGCCCTATGTGTCGGGTGTCGCGGCGCGCGTGTTGGGTGCGGCGCCTTATCTGACGTCGAAGCAGGTGGTGAGCATTCTGTTCGAGTCGGCGACGGATTTGGGCGCCAAGGGCACCGACGCAGTTTACGGGCGCGGGCTCGTCAATTTGACGAAGGCGCTGGCGCCGTTGGGGACGACGTCGGTCGCGACGTCGGGCGGCACGACGGCCGGGTATCAGGGGACGGGTAGCACGAGCACGGCCGGCGTGTCGGGTGTGCTGGCGGCGGGCTTGCGCGCGTCTCAGGTGGCGAAGAATTTGGTGTTCTTCGACGCCTATGGGCGCGACTACCAGACCGACCTCTCGCAGTCGGCCTCAAGCAACGCGATGAGCGTCGCTGGGTTTGTCACGCAGGGCTCGGGTTACTGGCGCAGCGTCGAGGTTGCCGGCAATGGGTTCAGCGTCGCCGGGTTCGTGTCGGATGAAGCGCCGAACGCGGTTGCGACGGCGGGGTTCGCCGAGCAGGCGCATACCGAACTGAACGACGTGGTGGTGCGCGCGAAGCTCAGCGACGATGCGTCGGTGATCATGGGTTATCATGCGTCGCCGGTCGGGCATTTGAACCAGCTCGATCTCGCGGCGAGCGAGGCTTACGACGGGCTCTTCATGTCGGCGTCGGCGCTGAACTCACCGTTCTTGAGTTTGACGTCCGACGCGCAATTCATGGGCGCGGGCGTGAAGGTTGCGGATGACGTGACGTTGACGTTTGGGCATGCGGCGACGGCGGAGACCGGCGTCGAGATGTATGAGGACGGCGTCCTGACCATTGACGAGACGCTGGCGCAGTTGACCCAAGATCCTGGACATTTGCGCTCGGCGGAGAATACGGTTGCGGCGATGAGCTGGCGCTTTGCGCCGTGGGGCGTGGCGGGCTTCAACGTCGCGCACACCAGCGAAGAGAACAGTCTGTTGGGTACGCAAGAGCAGGGCGCGCTGGCGCTGACCGCCGATGCGGCGACGACGTCGGTCGGGTTCGGGGCGCGCATGAATCTCGGGGACGATTGGGTCGCCTCCGTTTCGTACACGCGCGGTACGACCGACGCTTCGCCGGTGGCGGGCGGGTTGTTCAAGAGCTTCTCGTCGATCGAATCGCAGGCCTACGGCGTCGCGCTGTCTAAGCTCGGCGTTTTCGGCGACACGGACTCGATCGGGTTCGCGGTGTCGCGGCCGCTGCACATCACGAACGGGTCGGCGGTTTTCACGGCCTCGACCGGCGTCACGGAAGAGCGCGAGATTCTGTACTCGAGCGAGGTCATCAATCTGGCGAGTTCGACGCCGGAGACCGACTATGAGGTCGGCTATACGGCGCGGCTCGACGACAATCTGACACTGCAGGCGAGCGCGATGTACCAGCAAAATGTCGGCGGTGACGCGAACGAGGACGCGGTTGCTGGTTTCGTGACGCTGAAGGGCACTTGGTAGGCGTTATTCGCCTTTGCTGCGGAGCTGTTCGCGCGCCGTTTGGATTTCGCGGCGCAGGCGAACGGGGTCGGTGACCATCTTGACGTGAATGGCGCCGGCGCCGGTGCCGTGAACGTCGACGTTGCCGTAGCCGAAGATGCGGCCGAGGATCGTCTCTGCGACGTTCACTTCCTCGATCTTGTCGAGGCTTACTTCTTCGCTGGTGATCGAGATCAAGCCCGTCTTCTTGACGAAGCGGTCCGTCGTGACCGCGACTTCGAGCGCGATGCCGTGGACGAAGTAATAGAGTCCGTAAACGAACGGCACAACGGTCAACGCGAGATACAGATAGTCCAAGCCATCGTAAGGCAGGGCGCCGAGCGCTACGACGATGAGGGGCAACGTGACGATCGATACGCCCAACCAATAGAGCCAGTGATAGCCGGTGAGAAAGAGCACTTTCTCTTTGCTGCCCAATGTGCGGCTGACGTAACTCATGACTTCCCCGGGAATCCTGCCTTGATTGACAGCAAGGTGTTCATATGGCGGCGGACCCTGCAAGAGCCTTGAGGCGTTCCGCGTCCCGGATTTCGACCTCTTGCGCCGACGCCAGGCGAATGACGCCGAGCGATTTCAGGCGGCTGAAGGCGCGGCTGACCGTCTCGAGCGTGAGGCCCAAGAAGTCGGCGATGTCGCTGCGCGTCATCGGTAGTTTCAAGACGCCGGTCGAGGTCTTGGCGCAGCCTGAGGCGCGCAGGTCGAGCAGAAATGCGGCGACCCGTTCCATCGCCGTGCGCCGGCCTAGCGCGTAGGCGTGTTCGTAGGCGTCTTCGAGTTGCCGCGCCGCGCCCGTGCGGTAGCCTTTCTCGACGTTCGGGTATTTCGCTATCAGTTGTTCGAGCTTGCGCTTGTCGAAGCGGCAGACTTCGGAGTCGACCAAAGCCTCAACATCGAAGTGATAAGCGGTATCTGAAGGGATGCCGACGAACTGGCCGGTGAAAAGGAAGTCAAGGATTTGACGACGGCCGTCGTCGCTGGACTTCGAGGCACGCAGGGCGCCGCGCG
>JAWXBY010000036.1:0-17144 GCA_034440355.1 Alphaproteobacteria bacterium | reverse complement strand
GCGCGCGCCGTTCTCGACGACGTCGATATGTTCGAGCCGGAATTCTTCGGCATGCATGCGCGCGAAGCGTCGCTCACCGACCCGCAGCATCGCTTGCTTCTCGAATGCGCGTGGGAAGCGCTGGAAGACGCGGGCTACGACCCGAAGACCTACAAGGGCCCGGTCGGCGTCTTCGCCGGCGCCGCGTTCAACAGCTACTTGATCCGCCACGTCTGCGCCGACCGCGCGGCGATCGAAGAAATCACGTCGAACTATCAGGTCGGCTCCTACGCCGAAATCTCGGGCTCGCTCGCCGACTTCCTGGCGACCCGCGTCGCCTACAAGCTCGACCTCAAGGGTCCGGCGATCAACGTTCAGTCGGCCTGCTCGACGTCGGCCGTGGCGATCGTTCAGGCGTGCCAAAGCTTGCTGCTCTATCAATCGGACATGGCGCTCGCCGGCGGCGTCTCGATCACCTTCCCGCAAAAGCGCGGCTATCAGACGATGGAAGGCGGCATCGTCTCGCACGACGGCCATTGCCGGCCGTTCGATGCCGATGCCGACGGCACGATCTTCGGCGCCGGCGCAGGCGTCGTGCTGCTGAAACGCCTCGATGACGCCATTGCCGACGGCGATGAGATCTACGCCGTCATCCGCGGCTTCGGTATCAACAACGACGGCAGCCAGAAAATCGGCTTCACCGCGCCAAGCGTCGAGGGCCAAGCCGCCGCCATCGCCGCCGCACACGCGATGGCTGAAGTCGACGCCGGCTCCATCGGCTACGTCGAATGCCATGGCACCGCAACGCCGCTCGGCGACCCGATCGAATTCAACGGCCTCGTCAAAGCGTTCCGCGCAACGACCGACGAAAAGAATTTCTGCGCACTCGGCGCCGTCAAGGCGAACTTCGGCCATCTTGATGCCGCCGCCGGCGTCACCGGCGTCATCAAGACGGCGCTGGTGCTGAAGGCCGCCGAACTGCCGCCGCTGGTCAACTTCAAGCGTCCGAACCGGCACATCGACCTGGCGTCCAGCCCCTTCAAGATCAGCGCCGAACTGACGCCGTGGGCCGAAAGCGCAACACCGCGCCGCGCTGGCGTCAGCGCGTTCGGCATGGGCGGCACGAACGTCCACATGGTGCTCGAAGAAGCGCCGCCGACAGCGCGCCCCGACAACGCGTCGCGGGCGGAAACTCTGCCTCTCTCGGCGCGCACCGCGGACTCGCTTGAGCGCATGGCGGGAAACCTTGCGGCGCACCTCGAACAGAATCCGCACACACGCCTCGCCGACGTCGCGCACACGCTGCAGATCGGCCGCCGCGCCTTCGATCAGCGCCTCGCCGTGGCCGCAACGACCATCGACGAAGCGGTCGCGCAGTTGAAGAAAAAGACCAAGGCCGCCACGAAATCGTCCGCGCCGAAGGTTGTCTTCATGTTCCCCGGCCAAGGCGCGCAATACCCCGGCATGGGCCGCAGCCTGTACGAGAACGAACCGATCTTCCGCGACATCGTCGACCGCGGCACGCAAGTGCTGAAGCAAACGATGGGCGTCGACCTGCGCGCGGTCCTCTACGACAACGTCGGCGATGACGACGACGCGCCGCATCCGATCCGCTCGACAGTGCTCGCGCAGCCCGCGCTCTACGTCATCGAATACGCGACCGCCCGCGTCCTGATGGACCGCGGCGTCGAACCCCACGCCATGATCGGCCACAGCCTCGGCGAATTCGTCGCCGCCTGCCTCGCCGGTGTGTTCTCCTTCGAAGACGGCCTGCGTCTGGTCGCGGCGCGCGGCCGCCTGATGCAGGATCAACCGGCGGGCGCGATGCTCGCCGTCCGCCTCTCCGATACCGAGCTTGCCGAATACTGCGGCAACGGCGTCGAGATCGCGGCTGTCAACGCGCCGTCGCTCTCGGTCGTGTCGGGCCCCTTCGAAGCGATCGTCGATCTAGAAGAAAAGCTGACGGTCAAAGAAATCACGCACCGCCGCCTGCACACGTCGCACGCCTTCCACTCCGCGATGATGGACGGCGTCATCGAGCCGCTGAAAGCCGAAGCGCAAAAGGCGAAACTTGCCGCCCCGACGCGCCGCTACGTCAGCGCCGTCAGCGGCACATGGATCCGCGCCGAAGAGGCGACGTCGGCCGATTACTGGGCCAAGCACTGCCGCGAAACCGTGAAGTTCTCGCAGGCGCTATCGACGCTCCTCGAAGACGACAGCCTGATCCTGCTCGAAGTCGGCCCCGGCCGCACGCTCGCGACATTCGCCGGCCAAGCGGCAGGCCGCAAACGCACCGCCATCGCGACGCTGCCCGAATTCGCGGCGCGCGGCGAAGACGACGTCGCGTTCGCCCGCGCGCTCGGAAGCCTGTGGTGCGAAGGCGTCGATCTCAACTGGTCGAAAATCGCGGCGCCTGGCGTCAAGCGCACGTCGCTGCCCACCTACGCGTTCTCACGCAAGAAATACTGGATCGATGCCCCGGCCAAGGCAGCAACGATCGAAGTCCCGGCGCAACCCGCGCCGCCACCGGTGCACGTCGCGCCGCCGCAATTGCAGATCGTCGCGCCGACGCCGGCGCCAGTCCTTCACGTCCCGACACAACCACACGCACAAACCAGCCCGGTCCCGCCGTCTCCGGCCCCGGCAACATCAGAGCACGCCATGACTGATAGAAACGCACAGATTGAAGCCCGCATCCGCGGTCTGTTCGAAGAGCTTTCCGGCGAAAGCCTCGCCGAAGCGCCGTCGAATGTCGGCTTCGTCGAATTGGGCTTCGACTCGCTCTTCTTGGGCCAAGTCGTGCAGAAGCTGCAAAAGGCTTTCGGCGTGAAGATCACCTTCCGCCAGCTGATGAAGGACTATCCGTCCCTCGACGCGCTGACCGCCCACGTCGCCAAGACCGCAAAGCCCGATGCGCTGCCCGCCGCTGCTCCGGTGCCGGCTGCAGCCCCGGCGCCCGTCGCCGCCGCGCCACAGCCTCAGCCGATGGCCGCAGCGCCGATGCAAGCCGCGCCCGTCTACATGCCCGCGCCGGCGCAGATGCCGATGATGCAGCCCGTGCCGATGCAGATGGCCGCCGGCACGGGCATCGAGAGCGTCTTCCAAATGCAGATGGTCGCGATGCAGACGCTGATCGCACAGCAGCTGCAGGCGATGCAGTCGATGGGCGGTATCGCCCAGCAACCGATGATGATGCCCGCGCCCGCACCGGTGATGGTGCAGCCTGCGCCAGCACCCGTCGCGGCTGCCGTGCCGGCCAAGGTCGCGCCCGCGCCGCTGAAGGCCGTACCCACGCCGGTCGTCGAAGAGGAAGCGCCGTCCCGCTTTGCCGTCTACCGCACGGGCCAATCGTCCGCGGCGTCGGAGCTGTCGCCGGAGAAGACGGCGTTCATCAAAGACTTCGTCCGCCGCTACGCCGAGAAATCGCCGACATCGAAGTCGCGCACCCAGCAATACCGCTCGGTCCTGTCCGACCCGCGCACCGCGAACGGCTTCCGCGCCGAATGGAAGGAAATGGTCTATCCCCTCTGGGTCCAGCGCTGTAAAGGCTCGCGCCTCTGGGACATCGACGGCAACGAATACATCGACCTCGTCAACGGCTTCGGCCAGACGATGTTCGGACACGCGCCGGACTTCATCCTCGAAGCGCTCGCGAAACAGATGGCCGACGGCTTCGCCATCGGCCCGCAAACGCCGCTCGCCGGCGAAGTCGCGCAACTCTTCGCCGAAATGACCGGCAACGAACGCGTCGCCTTCTGCAACACCGGCTCTGAAGGCGTGATGGTCGCCATGCGCGTGGCGCGCACCGTGACCGGCCGCGACAAGATCGTGATGTTCGGCGGCGCCTATCACGGCCAATTCGACGAAGTGCTGGTGAAGCCGCCCGCAGGCAAGTCGAACCGCGGCGCACTGCCCGTGGCCCCCGGCATCCCGCAGGACTCGGTCAACAACATGATCGTGCTGCCCTACGGCGATCCGAACGCGATCGAATGGATCCGCGCTAATTCGGACGACATCGCCGCCGTCATCGTCGAAACGGTGCAGAGCCGCCACCCCTCGCTGCTGCCGAAGGAATTCCTCCAGGAACTTCGCGTCGTCACGGAAGAAACCGGCATCGTCTATATCTTCGACGAAGTCGTCACCGGCTTCCGCGTCCACCCGGGCGGCATGCAGGCGCTGCTCGGCATCCGCGCCGACATGGCGACCTATGGCAAGGTCGTCGGCGGCGGCATGCCCGTCGGCGTGCTTGCCGGCAAGAAGGAATATCTCGACGCCCTCGACGGCGGCTTCTGGGAATACGGCGACGACAGCGTGCCCGAAGTCGCGCCGACATTCTTCGCCGGCACCTTCGTGCGCCATCCGCTCACCATGGCCGTCTGCCGCGCCGTGCTGCAGCACTTGAAGGACAAGGGTCCAAAGCTGCAGGAAGAACTCGCCGATCGCATGCGCCGTCTGGTGACGGAGCTGAACGGCGAACTCGAACGCAACAATGTCAAGACGCGCTTCGAAAGCTACAGCAGCTGGTGCTACGCGAACTTCGCCACCGAAGATCCGCTGGGCGGCATGCTGTTCGCCCACATGCGTCTGCTCGGCGTCAACGTGCTCGAAGGCCTGCCGTTCTATCTCACGACCGCGCACACGGACGCCGACATGTCGCGCGTCATCCGCGTCTTCAAGGAAAGCTTGGAGGCGCTACGCTCCGTCGGCATCCTAGGCTCGTCCTCATCGCCCATCCGCTCGGTCGCGCAACTGCAGATCCCGGCCCGCGCGCAAGCCGCCATCCCCATGACCGAAGCCCAGTCGGAGGTCTGGCTGGCGGCCCAACTCAGCGAGGAGGCATCCTGCGCCTATAACGAAAGCGGCACGCTGACGCTGGAAGGCGAGCTGCAAGCGACAGCCTTCACGGACTCGCTCAACGACGTGGTCGAGCGACACGACATTCTAAGGATGACAGTCGATCCCGCGGGCGAAGGCCTCAACGTCAAGGAGGGGATGAAGTTAGACGTCCCTTTCGTCGACGCCTCGGGTGACGTCGACCCCGAGGCACGCCTGAAGTCGCTCGTCGCTGCCGAAGCGCGCACGCCGTTCGATCTCGAACGCGGACCGCTCTGCCGCGGCATATTGGTGAAGCTGTCGGCGCAGAAACACGCCTTCATCTTTACCGGCCACCACATCGCCTGCGACGGCTGGTCGATGGGCATTATCATGAACGAGCTCTCCGCCTTCTACGCCGCGCGCGTCGAAGGCACGGAACTCGATCTGCCGCCCACCATGCCGTTCGCGAAATACGCAAAGGATCGCGCGAAAGCCAATCCCGACGACGCGCGTATCGCAAAGTTCTGGAAGCAAGAGTTCAAAGACATCCCGGCGCCGCTCGAACTGCCGTCGGACCGTCCGCGCCCCTCGATGAAGACCTTCCGCGGCGCGACCTACAGCGCCCGTTACGACGCCGCGCTCGTCTCGGCCGTGAAGAAAGCGGGTCAACGCCAAGGCGCGACGTTGTTCGCAACGCTCTTCGCTGCCGTCCAGGTGACGCTCGCCAAACTCTCCGGCCAGCGTGACATGGCGCTCGTCGTCCCGATGGCGGGCCAGACGCTGCTCGAAGACGAAATCCTCGTCGGCCACGCCGTCGACTTCCTGCCGATCCGCGTGCCCATGCGCGACGACGAAAGCTTCGCCACCTTCCTCACCGCGGTGAAGACCAAGGTGATGGCCGCGATGGAGCACCAAGGTTACACCTACGGCACGCTGCTGAAGCAACTCGACGTCAAACGCACGCCGAACCGCACGCCGATCACCGACGTGCAGTTCAACCTCGAAAAGGTGGGAAGCGGTCTCGAATTCCCGGGCCTGACATGCTCGCTGCGCACCAACGGCAAAGCGTTCGTGAACTTCGATCTGTTCTTCAACATGACCGAAGATCCCGAAGGCATCCGCGTAGACGTCGACTATTCGACCGACCTCTACGACGAAGCCACGATCGCCCGCTGGGTCGATCACATCAAAACGATCCTGGCCGCCCTCGCGCAAGACGCGCAGCGCGCCATCGCCGACTATTCGCTGCTCAGCGACGCCGATACGCGCTGGCTCCTCGACGATCTGAACGCCACGGCGGTCAGCTACCCGCGCGACAATCTGATCCACGAACTCGTCGCCGCACAGGCGGAGGCGACGCCCGACGCGGTCGCCTTCGAATGCGAAGACGTCACGCTGACTTACGCGGCGCTCGAAGCGCGCTCGACCGACATGGCCAAGCGCCTCGCGGCCCTCGTGCCCGACGGCGGTGAACGCATTGCCGTCGCGCTGCCGCGCTCGCTCGATCTGCCCGTGGCGCTGCTCGCGGTGCTGAAGTCCGGCAACGCCTATGTGCCGCTCGATCCGACCCATCCGCCCGCCCGCCTGAAACAAACGCTGGAAGCGGCCGACACGGTCGCGCTGATCTGCGCCGACGATGAAACGGCAGCACTCGCCGGCGAAGGCGTCGAAGTCTGGCGCACCGATCGTCCGGCGCCCGAACTGCCGGCCGACCGCGCAACCCCACGCCGCCGCGACGCCACGTCGTCGGCTTATGTGATCTTCACCTCGGGCTCGACCGGCACGCCCAAGGGCGTCGAGGTCACACACCGCGCCGTCGTGAACTTCATGCTCTCGATGGCGAAGGCGCCGGGCTTCACCAAGGCCGACACGATCATCGCCGTCACGACGATCTCGTTCGACATCGCAGGCCTCGAACTCTTCCTGCCGCTCTTCACCGGCGGCCGCGCCGTCATCGCCGACCGCGAGCAGGTTCGCAGCGGCACGGCGCTGGTCGAACTCGCCGATCGCGCCGGCGCAACCGTACTGCAAGCGACGCCGTCGCTCTGGCGCTTGCTGCTTGAGGCAGGCCTAAAGCCACGCCCGGGTTTGAAGATGCTCTGCGGCGGCGAACCGCTGCCGCGCGATCTCGCCAACCGCCTCTGCGAAGGCGGCGGCGAACTCTGGAACGTCTACGGCCCGACCGAAACGACGATCTGGTCCTCGACCGGCCAAGTGACCGCCGGCGACCACGCCATCACCATCGGCGACCCGATCGCGAACACCCAGATCCACATCCTCGACCCGCGCGATCAACTCGTGCCCGTCGGCGTCATCGGCGACGTCTATATCGGCGGCGACGGCCTCGCGCGCGGCTACTTCAACCGCCCCGACCTCACGTCGGCGGCGTTCCGCTCAATCGCGCTCGCCGGCCGCCCGGCGCAGACGCTCTACAAAACCGGCGACGTCGGCCGTCGCCGCGCTGACGGCAGCATCCAATTGCTCGGCCGCAAGGATCAGCAGATCAAACTGCGCGGCTATCGCATCGAACTCGAAGACATCGAGTCCCACCTGCGCCGCACGCCAGGCCTCGCCGACGCCGCCGTCGCGCCGCACACGGCCGAAGACGGCGATGCGCGCTTGGTCGGCTACTACGTTACCGCCGACACGTCCGATGCCTCGACGACCGCCATCGCACGTCACCTGGCGACCAAGCTACCCGACTACATGATCCCGACCATCTGGCAGCGCCTCGACGCATTGCCGATGACGGCGAACGGCAAACTCAACCGCAACGCCTTGCCGCCGGTCCGCACGGCCGCGCCGAAGGCCGCGCCGACCGCGTTGCCGCCGGTCGTCACCGGCGTGTTAAGCCAAACGGTCGCGCGCATTTGGGCGGAGCTTCTGCATCGCGAAGACATCAACGTCGACACGCACTTCTTCGAAGCCGGCGGCCACTCGCTGCTCGCCATGCGCATGGTCGCGCGCCTGCAATCCGCCTTGGACCGTCCGGTCACGATCGCCGAACTGTTCCGCGCGCCGAAATTCGGCGACTTCGTCCGCGCCCTCAGCGCGCGTCCGACCGACGCCGACGCCGGCCGCATCGTGCGCATCCAACCCTTCGGCACGCGCGCGCCGGTCATTGTACTGAACAACGCCTGGAATCTGTTCCCGCTGTCGAAGGTCCTAGGTCCCGATCAACCCGTCACGAGCATCCAGTTCGTCGACCGCACGATCACCGAACCAAAGTCGCCGACGACGTGGAGCGCCGTCATCGACGAAGCCGTCCGGCTCATCCGCCGCGCTCAGCCGCACGGCGAGTACATCCTGGCCGGTCACTGCGTGATGGGCGCCGTCGCGCTCGAAGCGGGCCGCCGCCTCGCCGCCGAAGGCGAGAAGGTCAAACTCGTGGCCCTCCTCGACACGGAGCCGAACCGCAGCTTCAAGGGCATCTCGCTCGCCAAGCGCATCTACAACTACGCCATGATCGAAGTCCGCCGTGCGCGTTGGTCGCTGGGCCTCTGGCTCGAAGGTGAAGTGAACGCGCTCTACGTGCTCGGCCGCTATAAGACGCCGCACCGCCTGGGTCTCATGCGCCTCGCCTCATGGCTCGGGTTGAAAGAACGCTGGTACGAGGAAGACTTCCACACGCAACACGTCGTCGACGCCTGGGTCGACTACGCCAGCACGCCTTACGACGGCGACGTCGTGGTCTACGTCGCACGTCCGCACGACAAGGACGGCTTCCTGGATCGTTGGCTGCCGTGGGTGCCAAGCTGGAAGTCGATCATCGGCGACCGCCTGACGGTAGCGCCGGTGAAGGTCGAACACGGCGAGATGTATCACGACAACGGCGCTGCGCTGATCGGCAATCACCTGACGCACACGCTCGACAGGTTGGACGGCAAATCGCCCGCGACGGATGCGTTCTCAGGTTCGAAGGACAGCACGGCAACGCGCAAAGCAAAGACCGGCGCCGAGGCCGCCTAGACCTCGCGCCGCTTCACAACCAACGCGCCGCCGCCGGTGCGGCACGCAACGGCGCCGACAAAGCCCGGCACCGGCGCGAAATGAGCCAGCTGCCAAACGTGCGGGCCGTCCGCGTCCCCGTCCATGCGCAGCAGGTGCGCCGCGTCAGGATCGAGCGTCACATCAAAGCTGTCGAGCGGCCGCGACAAGCCTTCGCCGATCGCTTTCACCACCGCCTCCTTGCGCGTCCAGCAGCGATAGAACGCGGCAAGCTGCTGGTCCTCGGGCAGCGCACGCAGCGCCGCCACCTCGCCCCGTGAAAAGAACCGCTCGGCAATATCCTCCTTCAGCGGCCGCACATGCTCGACGTCGACGCCGAGTTCCCGCGCGCGCGACACGCCAAGCGCAGCCAGTCCTTCCGAGTGACTCAGATTGAAGTGCAACGGCGCGCTCGCCGCCGAAAGCGACGGCTTGCCGTGCGATGAATAGGAAAACCGCAACGCGTCCGCAGTCACTCCCAACACGCGCGCAAGAATCTCGCGCATCCGTCCGCGCGCGACGACGTAGCGCTGCCGGTCGCGGTCGAAGACGAAACGCAGCGCGCGCGCCACTTCGTCCTCTGAGAGATAGGCGAAAAGCCGTCCGCGCTCCGCCTCATCGACATCGAGCGACCAAACCCACAGCTCGACTTCGATGGGCGAGACGGTCGTCATGCGGCCGGCGTGCGCCCGTACTTGTCGTCGAACCGCACGATGTCGTCCTCGCCCAGATACCCGCCGGACTGAACTTCAATCAGCTCCAACGGAATGTGCCCGGGATTCTCAAGCCGGTGCCTGACGCCCACGGGAATGAACGTCGACTGGTTCTCGTAAAGCTGAAACACCTCGTCGCCGCGCGTCACCTTTCCGGTCCCACTGACGATCACCCAATGCTCTGACCGGTGATGATGCAGCTGCAGGCTGATGCTCGCGCCCGGATTGACGGTGATCAGCTTCACCTGAAACCGCGCGCCGTGATCGATGCTCTCGTACTTTCCCCACGGCCGGTGCGTGACGGTGTTCTCACGAATCTCCTTGCGGCCTTTCGCCTTCAGTTGATCGACGACCTTTCGCACGTCTTGCGAACGGCCCTTGGCTGCCACCAGAACCGCATCATCCGTCGTCACGACGACCACGTCCTCAAGACCCAGAACGGCGGTCAACCGGCCGTCCGACCGCACCAGACATCCGCGCGCATCCTGCATGACGACATCGCCCTGCACGGCGTTGTCCGCGTCGTCGTGCGGCAGGGCATCCCAAATCGCCGACCACGATCCAAGATCGCTCCAATCGGACGACAGCGCGCACGTCGCCGCACGCGCCGTGCGCTCCATCACGGCGTAGTCGATGGAGATGTTCGGCGATTGCGCAAACGCGTCGTGGTCCAACCGCATGAAATCGAGATCTTTACGCGCCTTTTCGACCGCGTTACGCGCGGCGCTCAAGATCTTCGGCTCGTATGTCTTCAATTCCGCCAAGAAGACCTGCGGGCGGAACATGAACATGCCGCTGTTCCAAACATGCCCGCCGGTGGCGAGCAATTGCTCCGCCTTCGCCCGATCTGGCTTCTCAACGAACGTCGCGACCGTCGTGCAGCCCTGCGCCGTGTCGATCTTCGTTCCCAAACGGATGTACCCGTACTCCGTGGCCGCGCTCGTCGGGGCCACTCCAAATGTCATCAAATAGTCCGCCGCAGCGCCGCCCACCGCGACACCGACCGACGCCTGAAAGCCCGTAACGTCGCGGATCACATGATCCGAGGGCAACAACAGCACCAAAGCCCCCGGCTCCGACGCCTCGCTCAACAAAGCCCCCACCGCAGCGGCCGCGCCCGAATTGCGCGCCACCGGCTCAAGCACGATCTGCGCGCCAGTGATTCCGGCGTCGCGAATTTGCTCGGCGATCAGAAACCGGTATTGGTCATTGCAGACGATGATCGGTGGAAGGAACGCCGCCGCCGATACGCGCAAAAGCGTCTGCTGCAGCAACGACCGGTCCGACACCAGCGGCAGCAATTGCTTCGGTGCCGCCTCGCGCGACAAGGGCCACAGCCGGGACCCGCTCCCGCCTGCCATGATAACTGGACGAATCTTCATCGCTTGACTTGGTCCGCGCTCCGCCTACAAGCGCAGCGTACCGCACCCGTTGGGCCCATGACCAGTAATACGCAACAGGTAAAGAACGAGCGAACTTCGCCGCGACAAAGGCCGTTGCACCAACATGCCTGAGTCCCAATGTGCCGCTGAATCGATCCTGATCGAGGACCCGCACGGGAAGCGCGCCACGCTGCGTCTGGCGCCCGGCATGAGCGTTGCCATCATCGGCTTGGATGGCACCGGCAAATCCACCGCCTCGCAAATGCTGGAAAAAGCCCTAACCGAAGCAGGACTTCCGACGACGAGCTTCCATTGGTACACCGCGCGCCAAACCTGCTTCATGGTGCCCGTCGCCGTCTTACGCAATCGCGCCTCGCGCAAGTCCGTACAAATCTTCGACCGCAGCATCTTCGACAATTTCGCTGTCTGGTCGCAGCGCGTAGGCAGCGTTGGGCTGCGCAACCGACTGCTCACCTGCGCCGCGTGGCTCGCGCACCGGCTCTATCCCCGCTTCGACGCCATCGTCCATCTAACGGCGGCGCCTGAGGTGATCGCCCAGCGCCGGCCCGAGATGACCCCACGCCAAATCGCACTGGGGCAAGAGGTCTATGCGGTCCTGAGCACGGTCCTTAAAACAGACCCGCTCGACACCGTCTCCATTAGGCGGGCCGCCGCTTAACCGTAAACATAGAGCACGCTATTCGACGCATGGTGCGATCCCGCGTCAGCCATGCTAGGCCTCCCGTCACCTCGCAAATGAAGCCCCCGCCAACGAACCGATGACCCAGTCCCGCGTAGCTATCATCGGTGCCGGCTTCATCGCCAACGCGCATCTCGAAGCGCTGCGCATGATCAAAGATCTGCGCGTGACCGCGGTGGTCGATCCCAACAAAGGCGCCGCCGATCGCCTGGCCGAGCGTGCGGGCGCGAAAGCCTTCACGTCGGTGGCCGACGCATTGGCCGCCGGCGTCGCCGACCGCGCACACGTCCTCGTGCCGCCGCCCCTGCACGCGACGGTGGGCACGGAAACGCTGCGCGCCAAGCTGCCCACGCTGATGGAAAAGCCGCTCGCGGTGACAAGCGCCGAGGCCTCGACCTTGGTCGCCGCCGCGCTCGAAAACAACGTTACGCTGGGCGTCAATCAGAACTTCATGTTCGACCCGCTGCTCACCCGCTTCGCCGCCAACCTAAAGAGAGGCGATTACGGCCGCCTGCGCCATGTCGGCGTGTCGTGCGCGGTGCCGCTGCGCCAATTCGCGGCGCGCCAATTCTCGCATTGGATGTTCGAGGCCCCCGCCAACATCATCCTGGAACAGATGATCCACCCGCTCTCGCAGCTCGCAAGCCTGCTCGGGCGCCTGGAAGTCACAGCCGCCATCGCGCGCCCCGCCGTCGAAGTGGCGCCCGGCCTCGCCTTCCACCGCGGCTTCGACGTCAGCATGACCGCAGGCGAAGCGACCGCGCAGCTACACATGTCGTTCCCCGAAAACTACCCGACCTGGCAGATGGATTGCCTGTGCGACGACGCGCTGGTGACCCTCGACCTATGGCGCGGCAACATGGTGCGCGTCGGCCGCACGCGCTATCTCGAAGAGGTCGACAACGGCCTCGTCGACGCCCGCGCCGGCCTATCGCGCTTCAGCCAAGCAACGGTGCGCCTCGCCAAATACGCCGCCGGACATCTGAAACTGATCCCGCGCTCCGATCCCTTCTTCCGCAGCATGCTGGCCAGCATCAAATCCTTCCACCACGCCGTCGACACCAAGACGGCGTTCCCCGCTGACGGCGCCTTCGCCGCCCACCTCGTCGACCTGTGCGAAGACATCGCAACGCGCGCCGGCGTCTCGCGCGAAGCCGCGCCAAAGGCGAAGACGCTCGCACGCCGCGACAGCACGCCATCCTTCGACGTCGCCGTCCTGGGCGGCACCGGCTTCATCGGCAAAGCGACAGTCGAACGTCTGGTCGCGCAAGGCTACAGCGTCGGCGTCCTCGCGCGCGGCATGCGCGGCCTGCCGCAAACATTCCACGCGCCCGGGGTAACGCTGATCGACGGCAACGTGACACGGCCCGACGACGTCGCGCGCGGTATCGGCCGCGCCAAGTTCGTCGTCAATCTAGCGCACGGCGGCGGCGGCGGTTCGCGTCAAGCAATCATCGACGCGATGGTCGGCTCCGCCAACGCGGTCGGCGAAGCCTGCCTGACGCAAGGCATCGAACGCCTCGTCCATGTCAGCTCCATCGCCGCCCTCTACCTCGGCGATCCCAACGCAGTGATCACGCCCGCAACGCCGGCCGACGCCCAAGGCGCGGAGCGCGCCGACTACTCCTTCGCCAAAGCCGAAGCCGAACGCGCACTCCTTGCGCTACGCGCCAGCAAAGGCCTCCCCGTCACGATCCAGCGGCCGGGCGTCGTGGTAGGCGAAGGCGCAAGCCCCTTCCACTCCGGCGTCGGTCTCTTCAACAACGAGCAGCACTGCATCGGCTGGTCGAACGGCCACAACCCATTGCCCTTCGTCCTCGTCGAAGACTGCGCCGAAGCCATCCTTTGCGCGTTGAAAGCAGGCGCGGATGTCGTGGGTCGCACCGACAACATCGTCGGCCCCGTACGTCTCTCGGCGCGCGAATACATCGACGCGCTGGCTGAGGCGCTGCGCCGCCCGCTGATCTACCACCCCAGCGCCGTGTGGCGCATGCAGGGCGTCGAAATCGCGAAGTGGATGATCAAGCGCGTCGGCGGACGAAGCGTCCCTTGGCCCAGCGCGCGCGATCTTCAATCGCGCGGCATGCTCGCGCGCTTCGACACTGCCCAAACAGAGAAGGCGCTCAACTGGCGCCCGCAAGCCGACCGGGCAGCGTTCATCGAGCGCGGCATCGTCGCGCCGGCCAAGGCGATGGGCTGACGGATGTCCGCGCCCCGCCTGCTGCACGTCTTCTCGACGTTCAACCTCGGCGGTCCCCAAGCGCGCGCCGTGCAGCTGATCAACGCCTGGGGTCCGGCCTACAAGCACATGATCGTATCGGTCGAACGCGGCGAACTCGCGGCGCGCGAGCGTTTGCAGGTGGAAGCGAACTTCCCGCTGTTCCCCGATCTAAAAAGCGGCGCACTGCCCGGTCGCCTGATGGCGCTACGATCGCGCATAGCGCAGCTCAGACCCGACCTCGTTCTCACCTACAACTGGGGCGCCGTCGAAGTGGTGATGGCGCGGCGTCTGTTCGGCGGCGCGCCGCTCGTGCATCACGAAGACGGCTTCGGCACCGAAGAAAGCGAAAGCCTCTATCGCCGCCGCACCTGGTTTCGCCGCCAAGCCTTCGGCGCCGCGCACCAGATCATTGTGCCGTCGCGCGCGCTGGAACGGATCGCAAGCGAGACATGGCGCCAACCGGCTGCGCGCGTGACCTACATCCCGAACGGCGTCGACCTCCCCGCCTTTGGCATCAAGCCGCAAGCAAACGCCATCCCGGGCTTCGTTGCAGACGATCGCCTGGTCGTCGGCACCGTCGCCGGCCTTCGTGAAGAAAAGAACCTGACGCGCCTCGTGCGCGCATTCGCAACCGCCGCGCGCGACCTGCCCGCGCGCCTCGTCATCGTCGGCGACGGCCCCGACCGCGAGGCCATATTGGCCGAAGCGCGCGCGCAAGGTCTGGCCGACCGCGTGCACCTGCCGGGCTTCATGTCCAACCCCGAGCGCTACGTCGGTCTGTTCGATGTCTTCGCCCTGTCGTCGGACACAGAACAATTTCCCATCAGCCTTGTCGAAGCGATGGCGGCAAGCCTGCCCGCCGCATCGACCGCTGTAGGCGACATCAAAGACATTGTGACGCCGGACAACCTGCCCTTCGTGACGCCGCCGCGCGACGAAACCGCCCTTGCCGCCGCTATCAGAGCGCTGCTCGTCGATCCCGACCTTCGCCGCCGTATCGGCGCTGCCAATCGCGCACGCGTCGAGAGCGAATTCTCGCTCACCTCCATGATCGCGCGCTACAAACAGATCTACGACGCCGCACTGTCCGAAGGCCGAGAACGCAAGTGACCAAGTCAACGAAGAAACCAGCCGTCGTCGTCCAAGGATCGGGCCTGAATGCACTGGGCGTCATCAGAAGCCTCGCGCCCGAACGCGTCGCGATAAGATTGGTCGACCGCCAGGAGGGCGGCCCTGCGATCCACAGCCGCTACGCCAAACCGCAACTGTACCGCTGCGAAGATGCCGATGCCGACGACGCGCTCATCCGCTCGCTCCAAACCGCTGCGCAGGAATTCGACGCGCCGCCCGTCTTGCTCCTCACACAAGACGCGGCCGTCGCCGCCGTGTCGAAGCACCGCGCGCAACTCGCCGGAACATTCCGCGTCGAGCTGCCGGATGCCGACACCGTAGCCGACCTGACGGACAAACAGAGATTCCAACGCCGCGCCGAGGCCTTGGGCTTCCCGGTGCCGCGTGCCGTTTACGTCGACGACGATGTGCGCTCGGCGTCCACGCTCACCTACCCCTGCATTCTCAAGCCCGCCCGCAAGAGCGAGCACTGGGAACGCACGTACAAGAAGGCCTACCGCTTCGAGAGCTTCGCCGATCTGGAGACGTTCTGGCGCGGCGTCGAACACAAGCCGCCCTTCATCGTGCAGGAATGGATCGAGGGTGGCGACGCCGACGTCTACTTCACGCTCGTCCAGCGCGGCGCCGACGGCACACGCATCGCCTTCACCGGCCGCAAGATCAGGCAATGGCCGCTCCTTGTCGGCGGCACGGCAAGCTGCATGCCGGCGCCGGACGTCGCCGCCGAACTCGACAAGTTGACCCATCGCTTCTTCGACGCCGTAGGTCTCATCGGCTTGGCCAGCATGGAATACAAACGCGACAGCCGGAACGGCCGCTTCGTCATGGTCGAACCCACCATCGCCCGGACCGACTACCAGGAAGAGGTCGCCACCTTGAACGGCATCAACCTTGTGCAGGCGGCCTATCGCTCGATCGCGGGTCTTGAACCCACACCTCAACACCCCGCGACATCACCCGCGATCTGGCGCGACGCGACAAGCGACGAGAACGCGAAGGCCGCAAACCCCGAGGCAGAACTTCCGGCCGAAGCCACCGGCGTGCGCGTGGTCGACGCGGTGTTCCGCACCGACGATCCAGGCCCCTGGCTCCAAAGCCAAATTTCCCGCGTCCGCGGCCGCTTGCGCCGGATGTTCCGCTGATCGCCGGCCTTGCCATTCTGCGGGGCGAACGCTATTGCCCCCGGGCTTCTGGACCTTGAGGGAATAGACCGGCAATGGCGCTCGCGGCCATCAAGTCAACACTGCGCCAGGCGCTGAACGAGTGGCAGCTGCCTCAATCGGCAAAGCGCGCCCGCGCCGGCGATCGCCAGGGCCTTCCCGCAACGGATCCCGGCTGCGACGCGGTGATCGAAGCAGGTTGCCGCTGGCTGGGCGAAGCGCAAGATCACTCGACGACCCGCGACGGCGGCTTCGCGCGCGATTTCAGTCTCATCAACGGCTGGTCGTCGTCGTATCCCGAAACCTCCGGCTACATCGTGCCGACGCTGATCGATCAAGCGAAGGCGCTATCGAAGCCGGACCTACGCGATCGCGCGCGCCGATGCCTCGACTGGCTTGTCGCCATCCAGTTTCCGGAGGGTGGATTCCAAGGCGGCAAAGTCGATCAGCTGCCGCGCGTGCCGGTAACGTTCAACACCGGGCAAATTCTCTTAGGCCTCGCCGCCGGCGCCACCCACCTCGATCGCGCGCGCTACCTTGAGCCGATGGAACGCGCCGCCCGTTGGCTCGCCGACACGCAAGACCCCGACGGCTGCTGGCGCAAACATCCAACGCCCTTCGGCGGCACCGGCGAGAAGGTCTACGAAACGCACGTGTCGTGGGCCTTGTTCGAAGCGGCGCGCGTCTCGTCGGACAAAGGCTTCGGCGAAGCGGGCCTGAAACAAGTGCGTTGGGCGCTGACCAAGCAGCACGACAACGGCTGGTTTGAATCGAACTGCCTCGACACACCCGAAGCGCCGCTCACGCACACGATCGGCTACGCGCTGCGCGGCGTGGTCGAAGCGCATCTCTGGTCGCACGACGACGAACTCCTGCGCGCCGCGTGCCGCACGGCGGAGGGCATCTTAACGGCGGTCGCCCCCGACGGACGCCTCGCCGGCCGCCTCGACGCGCGTTGGCGCCCGGGCGCCGACTACGTTTGCCTGACGGGAAGCACCCAAATCGCGCACAGCCTGTTCCTTCTGTCCCGCCTGACGAACGATGCGCGCTACCGCG
>JAWXBY010000035.1:0-17944 GCA_034440355.1 Alphaproteobacteria bacterium | reverse complement strand
GCGCGCGGTGTTGGCTTCCGTCGTCACTGCGTCGAGGGCGGCTATCGTTTGCGTCATGCGGTCTTGGCGCGAGGCGTCGGCGATGGCCCAGTCGCGGAACGCCTTTTCCTGCGCCGTCTTTTTGTCGACGAGAGAGATGGCGTCGGCGCCGGTGAGCTGGCCGACGAGCTTTTTCTTGAAGTTGTCGGCGCCGCGCAGGGCGTTTGCGTATTTGATCGTCGCGTCTTTGTCGCCTGCGGTCGCCGCGTTGATCTGCTCCGCGTATTCGGCGAGCAGGCGCTGCTGCAACGGATAAAACTCGGTGTAGTAGTGCTTTGTCTCCGACGCGGTGCGGTAGCGTTCGGTGAGGCCGGGGAAGCCCGCGAGCATCACGAAGTCGCCTTCGGCCACGCCCTTGCCGAGTTTGAGGTAGGATTTCGGCTTGTAGGGGACGTTCTCTTTCGCGAACGGTTTTGCCGATCCGTCCGGCGCGACGTAGGCGCGGTAGAAGCCGAAGTCGCCGGTGTGGCGGGGCCATTGCCAGTTGTCGACTTCACCGCCGAAATTGCCGATGCCGCGCCCGGGGGCATAGACGAGGCGCACGTCCTGGATCTCGAGCATCTGTTGCAGGTAGAACGTCGAGCCGCCGTAGTAGGCGCGAACGTCGCAGCGGCGGCTGGGTTGCTTTTCGCAAGCCGCGATCAGCCCTTTTTGGTTGGCTTCGATTCCGTCGAAACGCGCTTTGCCGACGGTCGTTTCGGTGATGCCGTTCATGACGTCGGTGGTTACGTCGCGCAGGTCTTCGATGACGAAAATGCGGCTGCCCGGTGCGGCCGGTAGTTCGTCCGTCATCGCGGCGGCGAGGAAGCCGTTGGTCAGGTAATCCTTCTCGGGCTTCGCGTTGTATTGGATCGAGCCGTAGACGCAGTGGTGGTTGCTCACCAGAAGGCCCTGCGTGCTGACAAAGCTTGCCGAGCAGCCGCCGAGCGAGGCGATTGCGTTCATCGGCGCGGTCTGCAGGTTGGCGAGCGCGTTGGGGTCGAGCTTCAGGCCGGCGGCCTTCAGCTGTTTGGCGATCTCAGGTGCTTGGCTGGGCAGCCACATGCCTTCGTCCGCGGCGGCCGTCGCCGCCAAGCCCAATGCCGATGCCGCCAGTAATAGAGTGATGGACGCGCGCATAGTTGCCCCCTTTAAGCCAGTTCCCGGACCCATTTATGGGCCAGTTTGCTAGCCGAGGGGGCGTGCCTTCGCAATGCGCAGTGGCGTGATCAGCCGAATTTGGCGGCGATGTGACGGAAATAGGCGCCTGTGTCGAGGCCTTTTCCCGTGACGCGTGTGACCAGTTCCTCCGTTGGCAGACGATCGCCCACGATGAAAATGTTCTCGCGTAGCCAGCGGCGGAGGGGGGCGAAGTCGCCCTTCGCGATTTCGGCCTCGAGATTGTTGTCTTCTGCGTAGCTCTCGGCGAGTTGGGCGGCGTAGAGGTTGCCTACAGTGTAGGTCGGGAAATAGCCGAACATGCCGGAGGCCCAGTGGCCGTCTTGCAGGACGCCTTCGTTGGCGGTTTTCGGTTTGATGCCGATGAGGGAGGCGCTGCGTTCGTTCCACGCGCTCGCGAGATCTGAGACTTTGAGGTCGCCTTTGATCATCGCGACTTCGAGTTCGTATCTCAGCAGAATGTGCAGGTGATACGACAATTCGTCGGCGGTCGAGCGGATGAGACTGGGCGTCACGCGGTTCGTCGCTTTGAAGAAATCGTCGGCGTTGATCGGCGTGCCGAGCGTCTTGCCGACTTTCGGCGCGAAGTGAGTCCAGAAGGCGCGGCTGCGGCCGATGTGGTTTTCCCAAAGGCGCGCTTGTGCTTCGTGCATACCCATCGACGGGGCTTGCGCGAGGAGCGTGGCGCGGTCTTCCGGGGCGAGGCCTTGATCGTAAAGGCCGTGGCCGCCTTCGTGCAGCGTGGTGAGGATTGCTTCGGCCAGGTCGTTTTGATCGGGACGGAGCGTCAGGCGCACGTCGTCGAAGCCGAGCGCCGACGTGCCGGGGTGGGGTGTGCGGTCGAGGTGGCCGCGGTCGAAATCGAAGCCGATCGTGTGCAGGACGTCGCGGCAGAGCGTCCACAATTTCGCATCGTCGGTGTGTGTGCGGGCTTGGGGCCATGCCGTGGTTTTGCGCGCCGTCTCTTGCACGAGCGGGACGAGGCGTTCGCGCAGATCGTTGAGGACCGGCTCGATGCGCGCGCGGGTCATGCCGGGTTCGTATTCGTCCAGCAAGATGTCGTATGGGTCGGCGTCGCCGTCGATGGCGGCGGAGGTTTCGCGGGCAAGCGCGACGAGTTCGGCGAAGGCGGGGGCGAAGATTTTGAAGTCGTTGGCTTCGCGCGCGTCTTCCCAGGCGGCCGACGCCTTGGCGCGGGCGTTGGCGTAGGCGCGGACGAGATCTTGCGGCAAGGCGAGTTCGCTTGAACGCAGGTCGCGCAACAGTTCGATTTCGCGGCGCCAGCGTTCGTCGCCGTCGCGTTCGGTCGCCACTTCTTCGATGAGGTCGCCCAGATTGTCGGCGGTCAGCAGGGCGTGGCGCGCGGCTTCGAGCGTGGCCAGCTGTTCGCCGCGTTCGTCGCGGCCGCCGTCGGGCAGGACCGTTTCTTCGTCCCATTCGAGGACCGCGATGGCGTTGTCGAAGTGGAGGAGGTCGGCGATCTTGCCGCGCAATGCCTGTTCCGCGCCTTCCGCGCGGCCGGCTTGCGAACGCTTGGACACGCGCAGTTCTTGCGGTTTGTGCGCAACGAGCAGGGCGGCCATGCCGCCGTGTTGGGCGACGTTGACGACTTGCTTTTGGCTGACGCGGACCATGACGCCCAGGCCGTTCTCGGTCGGGGCGAAGCCCATGACGGCGTAGAATTGTTCGGCGAAGACGCGGCCGTCTTTGCCGACGACGGGGAATTCGTGGACGGGCAGGCGGGTCGCCTTTTGCACGACCCAGTTCTCTTCCGTGTCGTCGGTGTTGGCGACGGCTTCATTGATCAGCTTTTCCCAGTCCGCCGCGGGCGTCGACGCGCCAATGGTGACACCTTCGCCGCCGTAGGAGCGGTTCGGCTTCATCACGAGTTCTTCGCGGTGCGTGCGCAGGTATTCCAGCAAGTCGCCTTCGACGTTGTGGGGCAGCGTCGTTTTGCGGTCGCCGACGATGCGGGTCCACAGGACGTGGCGGCGGAAGAGGCGGCATTCCTGTTGGCTGAAATAGCGTTCGGCGATCGTCGGGTCGGTCAGTATTTCCCAGCAGCTTTTGTGATCGAAGTCGCCGACGAGGGAGGAGACCATGCGGTTCTGCTTGAAGAGCTGACGCATCGCGTCGAGCGGTTTGCCCAGTTCTTCTTCGAGTTCGAGGATGTCGCGGACTTCGTAGTCGCGGTAGGCGACGTCGACGCAATCGTCGCCGTAGTAGACCTGGTCGCCTTTGACGCGCAGTTCGGTCGGGTCGGCGTGGGTGATGGTCAGGTTGTGGCGCTTTGACAGGTATTCGCACAGCACGGCTTGTTCGTTGATACCGTCTTCGGCGTATTTGGGTTCGATGAAGCTGAGGCGGCAGCCGTGGCAGTCGAGCGATCTGGCGTGGTCGATGAGGGTTTGGATGAAGAGGTCGCGTTGATCGCGCGGGAGTTCGATGCGCAATGCCGGGTCATGGTCAAGCAATGTCGGCACGATGTCGCGCATGACGAGCTGTTCGGCGAGCGGCGAGTAGCTGATGCCGCCGACGCCGGAGAGGTTCGCCTCCATGAAGTGCAGCGTGTCTTGCCAGCCGGCGGCGGTGAAATCGCAAACGGCGTCCAGGCGTCCGTAGACGGTATTGTTGCGTTCATGGGCCGGGGTCCAGGTGTCGCGCAGGAAGGCTTCCTCGCCTGGCGTGATGGCGATGATTTTCCGCACGACGGGATCGTTCTGGTACATCGACGGCAGGCGCTTCAGCGCGTCGGTGAGGCGCTGGCAGACGTGTTGGACGTAGGCGAGCTGCTCGTTCATCGCCAGCAGCGGGCGCAGCATGATCGGGATCGGCTCGAATTGGCCGTCGCGCTCGTAGGTGAATTCGTTCTTGATCGCGTCTTGGCGCAGGCGGGCTGCGATCTGGGCGAAGGTCAGGTCGTTGACGTGGCCAGCGGCCTTGCGCACGCGGCTGTCCAGGCTTGCGCCGGCGAGGCCCAGTGTTTCGTTCGGGCTTAGGATCGTCGGATTGTCGGCCATGCGGCTCGCCCCCAATGTGTTTCGCGCGGAGTGGAATTAACGAGTCGCTCCGGCCGGCGGAAGGGGTAGCACGAATGGCGGGGGACCGCGCCAATTCGACCCGGACCGTTCGCGGGTTCGCCCTGCTAGGGTTTGAGCCAATAAAGAAACAAAAGGGGAGAGCGCCATGTTCCGGATTCTGGGTTGGCTATTGCTTGTCGTGCTGATCGCGGTCGGCGTTTGGGCCTATTTCTTCGCGCAGGCGGCAGGTCTGTTTCTCGATTTGAAGCCGGTGCCGCTGGCCTGCCGAGCGGTGACGGGCGGCGGGATTGTCGGCGTCGAAGACCTGACGATCGATCCTGAGACGAAGCTTGCCTATCTCGCCGGTTACGATCGTCGGGCAGCGTTCACCGGCAAGCCAACGCGCGGCGCGATCTGGGTCTACGACATGAACGCGCCCGACGCGGCACCGGTCGACGCGACCGCGGCGGCTTTGCCGGGCGGATTTTGGCCGCATGGAATCAGCCTCTATCGCGGCGCGGATGGGAAGAAAACGCTGTTTGCGATTTCGCATGCGAGCGGCAAGCACTCGGTCGAGATCTTCGACGTGGACGGCGCGACGCTGACCTTCCGGCGCACCGTGACCGATCCTGCGATGGTGTCGCCCAACGACATCGTCGGCGTGGGAGCAGATGCGTTCTACGTCACGAACGATCACGCCAATCCGACCGGGTGGATGCGTACGGCAGAGGATTATCTTCGCCTGCGTCAGACGACAGTGCAGTTCTTCGACGGGCAGGCATTCACGACGGCGTTGAGCGGCATCGGTGGTGCGAACGGCATCAATGTCAGCGCCGACGGGAAGTCGCTCTATTTGTCGGCGGCGTCGGAGTTGACTGTCTATGTCTACGATCGCGATCTTGCGACGAACAAGCTAACGCAGCGTGCGGCGGTCGCGGTGCCGGGGTTTGCCGATAATCTTGAGCTGTTGAGCAACGGCGATCTGTTGCTGGGCCTGCACTCGAAAGTGCTGGAACTCGTGGCGCATGTCGCGGATGCGGCGAAGCCCTCGGCGAGCCACATCATGCATTTGCGTGCGGACGGCAAAGGCAGCTTCATGCCTCAGACGGTCTACTACAATCTCGGCGACGAGATTTCGGGCGTCAGCGTCGGCGCGAGCGTCGACAAGCGCCTGCTGATCGGGTCGATCTTCGAGGCTAAGATTCTGGACTGTTCGTGGCAGGCCGCACCGTAGGTTCGCGGCGAGGCTTTTGGAGCAGTGCGCGCAACGCGGCTTCATACCGTTGCACCGAATGATCGGTCTGGATGCGGCGCGCGAGGTCGCGGAAAGCCAGCAGCTGTAGCTCGCTGCTGCGCAGAGGTCGTGCATCCGGTTCGGCGGCCGGCGGTGGGCCGCCCTCGCGCCCGGCGGTGGGGTTAATGGGGTCGTTTGTTAGTTTGGTCATTCAGCGCATCCCGTATCCTATGTGTGAGCAACCAAGCGGACTTGTAGCTAATACCGAGCGTTCGCGAGAGACGCAGCGAACTCACGGGTTTTTCGCCTGCCGTCAGCAGGAAAACGGCTTGCAGCCACAAATGAAGCGGAAGGTGCGACCCTTGCAGGACTGTGCCGACGCGCACGGTGAATTGCGCGCTGCACTTGCGGCACTTCTTAAGGCCAAAGCGCGTCTTCGACAGATCGTAGACTGGACCCTTGTGAGCGCAACGCGGGCAAACCGGTGCCTCGGGCCATTCGATCCCCTCCAGCTTCAGAAGCGCATCGTCATCATTTTGGAAGCATGCGTGTGCGAGGAGCGTCGTGGCGCTGTCGTCGGCTGAGGTCGTATGCATCGAATCATTTCCCCGCGTGCATTTAGTCTGCCTACAGACGAACTCGTCGTTTGTCCTGTTAGCTTTGACGTCTTCTAGGCTTTCTAAGCTTTTAAATGTAACTTTCTTTATGTGTAGTGCATCTTCCCAACAGTTCTATGCCATGTTTGACAGCTGACAAACATATGTTTGGTGGATGGAACTAATGTTCATGTATTGTGCGGTTCCGTACCGGTGGGTCTTGTGCTTGCTTTGGGAACTTTTTCGACTGACGGTGACTTCACCCAAATGGGGGATGCAAATATTGGCATGAGCACGGTTCGGACTTCGATTGCCGTTGGTGATTCGTCTGTTTCTGCTCTGTTGCTGAAACCGGCACAGGCGCGCGTTTGCTATGTGTTGGCGCACGGCGCGGGCGCCGGGATGACGCATCCGTTCATGGAAGCGGTCGCGATGGAACTCTGTGAACGCCGCATTGCCACGTTGCGTTATCAGTTCGTCTATATGGAGCAGGGCGGAAAACGGCCGGATGGGCCGAAGGTTGCGCATGCTGCCGTGCGCGCCGCAGTTGCGAAGGCAAGTGAGTTGCTGCCGAAGGTTCCACTCATCGCGGGCGGCAAGTCCTTCGGCGGGCGCATGACCTCGCAGGCGCAGGCGCAGGCGTTGTCGCCGCTCCCCGGCGTACGGGGGCTCGCGTTTCTCGGCTTTCCTTTGCATGCCGCCGGGCAGGCTTCCGACGAGCGCGCGGCGCATCTGTTCGACGTGCGCGTGCCGATGTTGTTCGTGCAGGGGACGCGCGATGCCTTGGCCGACATGAAGCTGATGAAGCCGCTGGTCAAGAAGCTCGGCGCGCGAGCCACGCTGCATACGGTCGAAGATGCGGATCATTCGTTTCATGTGCCGGCCAAGAGCGGGCGCAAGGACGCGGACGTTCGCGGCGAATTCCTGGACGCGTTCTCCGGGTGGGTCGACGGTGTGATTGGCTGAAACAGGCCGTATTCCCTTCAACAGTTGGTGATGCGCGGGCCTTCGCGGCACTATTTCACTGGCAATGCGCGGAGCGGTTTTGTCCAATCGCCGCGGACTGTTTCGGGGGACTTAACTGTGCTGACGAAGAAGATTGCGCTCGCGCTTGCGGCGGTGGTGACGGCTGTGTGTGGGCTTGTGATGCCGATGGCGGCGCCGTTGGCGGATGATGCCGCGCAGGTTCGCGTGCCGCCTTTGACGTATACGACGCGGACGCTGAAGAACGGTTTGAAAGTTTACATGTTGCAGGACCGCACGACGCCGAATGTCGCGGTGCAGATGTGGTACGAGGTCGGGTCGAAGCACGATCCCGAAGGGCGTTCGGGCTTTGCGCATATGTTTGAGCACATTCTGTCGCGTAAGACGCGCAACATGCCACTCAACATGGTCAATCAGCTGACGGAAGACGTGGGTGGCGTGCGCAACGCGTCGACGGGCGATGACCGCACGAACTATTACGAGATCGTCCCTGCCGCGTATTTGGAGACGATGCTGTGGACGCACGCGGAGCGCATGGCGCGGCCCGTTGTCGACACGCAGGTGTTCGAGACCGAGCGCGGCGTCGTGAAGGAAGAATTGCGGCAGCGTTATCTCGCGCCGCCCTATGCGCGGCTGTTCGGGATCGTAACGCCCGAGCAGTGCTATGACACTTCGCCCAGCCGGCGGCCGGGAATCGGCAATATCGACGAGCTGAACGCGGCGACGCTGGAAGACGCGCGCTCGTTCCATGAGGCGTTCTACGGACCGGACACGGCGTCGCTGATCGTGTCGGGGAATTTCGATCAGGCGCAGCTCGATCAGTTGGTCGACAAGTATTTTGCGCCGATCGCGAAGCGGGAGCATCCGTCGTCGCTGGCGATCAAGTTCAAGGACCCGAAGCGCACTGCCGGACGCATGGTCACCGTCTATGCGCCGAACGTGCCGCTGCCTGCGATCGGTACCGCGTTTCCGCTGCCGTCGCTGAAGCATGCCGATGCGCCGGCGTTGATGGTGCTTGAGGCGGTGCTGTCGCACGGCGACTCGTCGCGGCTGCAGAAGACGCTGGTCGACGGGTCGGAGGTCGCGTCGGAGGCGTTCACACTGTTCGAGCTGTCGGAAGACGGCGGGTGCCTTGGGGCCTACGCCATTACGGCGAGCGGCAAATCGGTCGACGACGGCGCGGCCGGCATGCGCGATGTCATCGCGCGCTTTCGCGACCAAAGTATAACGCCGGAAGAACTGGCGGAGGCGAAGATCGAGCTTCTGTCCGAGGACCTGCAGCAACGCGAAACCTTTGCGGGGCGTGCGTTCCTGCTGGGGGAGGCGTTGGTTTCGACGGGCGATCCGGCGTGGCCGGACAACCTGCAGGCCGCGATTCAAAAAGTGACCGCGGCCGACGTGCAGCGGGTGGCGCAGACCTATCTCGCCGACACGTCGCGCGTGGAGATGCGTTATCTCGACGAGTCGAAGCGGCCGGCGGGTGAGGCGGACAATTGGAAGAACCCGGTGCCGATGCCGAAGTTCACGCCGCTGCCGACCGCGAAGGCGACGCCGAACGAACTTCTGCCCGAAGGCCAACGCGAAGCGCCGCCGGGGCCGATGGCCGACGTGCCGGTCGTTCCGCCGGCGTTGACCGAGCAGACGCTGCCGAACGGGTTGAAGGTGATCACGGCCAAGACGAGCGACGTGCCGTTCGCTGCGATTCAGCTTGTCGCCAATGGCGGCACGTCGGCCGATCCGAAGGACAAGCCGGGCGTTGCGCGGCTGACCGCGCAGGTGATGCCGAAGGGCACGGCGACGAAAACGGCCGAGCAGATCGCGGCGGGCTTTGAGTCGCTTGGCGCTCGTATCGGCACGGAGGCGGCGGCGGATGGCAATGTGCTCAACGTGGTGACGCCTGTTGCGACCGCAGACAAGGCGGCAGATCTCTTGGCCGATGTCGTGCAGAACGCGTCGTTCCCGTCGGTGGAGTTGGAGCGTGAGCGCAAGCGCGCGCTCGACGGTTGGTCCGTGGTGTTGAAGGATCCCGGGCAATTGTCGGGCTTCGTGGTCCAGCGCGCGATGTATGGTTCTGCGCCTTACGGCTCGATCGCGACCGACATCTCGCTGAAGCGGATTGCGCGCGACGATCTCGTTGCCGCGCGCGGGCGGTTGTGGCGGCCGGACAATACGACGCTGGTCGTGACTGGCGGTATGAGCTCGGAGCAGGCCTTTGCGTTGGCCTCGCGTGCGTTCGGCGGTTGGAAGGCGGACGGCAAGGCCGTGAAGGCGCCCGATGCGCGCGCCGGCAAGGGCGAGCGCGTGCGGACGATCGTGATCGATCTACCGGGCGCCGGACAGTCGGCGGTCGTCGCCTCGATGCGCGGCGTCAAGCGGTCCGATCCCGACTACTACGCACTGGCGGCGGCGAATGCCGTCCTGGGCGCCGGCAGCAACGGCCGTCTGTTCCAGGAGATCCGCGTGAAGCGGGCGCTGAGTTACGGTGCCTACAGCAACGTCACGCAGCGGTATGACAGGGGCGTCGTCAATGCGCAGTCGCAGACGAAGAATGAGTCGGCGGCGGACGTGGCGAAAGTGATCCTCACCGAGCTCGACCGGCTGAAAAACGAGCCTTTGACCGATGTTGCGATCGGCAAGCGCAAGACGTTCCTCGCGGGCGGCTTCAACCGTGCGGTTCAAACGGCGGGCGGTTTGGGCGGCACGATCGCCGGGTTCGTACTGCAGGGAATCCCCGCGCAGGAAGCGGTCGCGTTCAACGGCAAGCTTGCGGCGGTGACGGCGGACGCCGCGACAGCGGCAGCACGGCGGATCGTCAGCGCCGATGGCGCGACGGTCGTGATCGTGGGCGATGCGTCGAAGTTCCTTGAGGCGCTGAAAGCCGTGCGCAAGGATGTCGAGGTCATTCCGATCGGCGAGCTTGATCTCGAAAGTCCGAGCCTCAGGAAGAAGAAGTAGTTAGATCGGCTCGCCCGTCGACAGGCGGAGCTTGAACGGGTGCCAGTTGCCGGGTGGGTCCCACTCGGCGCTGGCGGCAATCGTGTCCCCGTCGACGTCGTCGATGATGATGCCGTCCATGGCGCAGCCGTCGCGCCGCCACATCAGCGAGCCGTCGGGATTGACGCGCACGACGTCGCTTGCGCCTGTCGCCAAGCAATATGCGGGGTCGGCATACAGGTGGCCGAAGTAGCCGGAGAGGGCGTGCCGGTTGGTCTGCCGCGTGCCGGTGTGGAGGCAGTGGAGCGCGCCGGCGTATCCGGCGACGACAAGATCGTTCCAGACCTCGACGTCTTCGAATGGATAGGCCTGCGGTTCATGCACGTAGATATCGCCACGCAAGAGCGGTGCGCCGTCGCGTTCGATGAGCACATAGCGGTCCGGTGCGCGTCCGGGCTTCGGCAGGGCGCTCACCGCGACGGCGTCGACTGTGGGCCAGGGCGGGTCGAGCGCGTCAGCGAATTTGGCGGTGATCATGGCGTTTAGGGTGGCCTGAGCGCGTTTTTTCCTCAAGGCCTGTGACCACCGTGCGGGTTGAGCCTCCCGTGTTCCGTGCCATGTTGGCCGGGCTTCACGGGATTCGCACGGGTTCATGTTTCGCGCACTGCTTTCGGTCGGCGGGTTTACGCTTCTAAGCCGTGCCACCGGCTTTTTGCGCGATATCGTCATGGCGTCGATCCTGGGGCGCGGCTTGCTGTCGGACGCGTTCATGGTCGCGTTCCGCCTGCCGAACCACTTTCGCACCATCTTCGCCGAAGGCGCGTACAACGCTGCGTTCGTGCCTTTGTACTCAAGCTTGAAGGGTGAGAGCGCGCGGACTTTTTCGCGCAACATGCTGGGCTGGCAGATCATCATTCAGGTCGTCTTGCTGATCGCAGCCCTGATCGCGATGCCTTGGGTGGTGGCTGTCCTGGCGCCCGGGTTCACCGAGCGGCCCGAGCAGATGGCGCTGGCCGTTGAGCTCACACGGATCACGTTCGCCTATCTGCTTTGCGTCGCGATCGTTACGCATCTGGGCGGCATGTTGAATGCGGAGCAGAAGTTCTGGGCCGCGGCGGCTGCACCGATTTGCTTGAACCTCGCTATGGCGGCCTCGCTGGCGGTCGCGTTCATTTATCCAACGGCCGCTCATGCCGCGGCATGGGGCGTGTTTGCGGGCGGTGTGGCCGAGGTTGTTTTGCTCGTCATCGCGGCGCGGTCGGTCGGGCTGCCGGTCGTTCCGTTGTGGCCGAAGTTGACGGAGGATGTGCGGCTCTTCGGCCAGCGGTTCGGGCCGGCTGCGCTGGGCGCTGCGGGGGTGCAGATTTCGCTGCTGGCCGACACGATGCTGGCCAGCTTCTTGGCGGTGGGCGAGTTGACGTCGCTCTACTATGCCGACCGCGTGAACCAACTTCCGATGGGCGTCGTCGGCGTGGCGCTGGGCACGGTGTTGCTGCCGGAGATTTCGCGCTCGCTGGCTGCAGGCGATGAGGCGAAAGCCGCGCATTCGTTCAACCGTGCGACGGAGATCGGGCTGTTGCTGACGCTGCCTTGCGTCGCGACCTTCATGGCGTTTCCCGACGTCATCATGGAAGGGTTGTTTGCACGCGGCGCTTTCGATATCGCGGCGGCACAGGCGGCGGCGGGCGTGCTAGTTGCGTATGGCGTGGGGTTGCCGGCGTTCGTGATCTTGCGGACGGTGACGCCGCTGTTCCATGCGCGCGGCGATACGCGCACGCCGGTGATCGCGACGGTCGCATCGATCGTCGTGAACCTTGGGGTGAAGCTCGCGCTGATCGTCGGGCTGTCGTTCGGTGCGGTCGGGTTGGCGCTGGGGACGTCGATCGGCGCGTGGTTGAACCTCGCCATTCTGGCCGTGATCGCGTCATCGCGTGGCTTCTTGAAACTCGATGCGCGGCTGACCGTCGGTGGGCCGCGCATCATTGCAGCGGCTGTGTTTGCGGCGGCGGTGAGTTGGCTTGTTGCGGCGCCTCTGGATGACGTGCTGGCCGGCGTCACGTTCTTGCGCGCGGAGAGCTATCTGGCGCTGCTGGGTATCACCGCTTTGGGCAGCTACGGCGTCGCGCTGATCGGTTTCGGCTGGAAGCGCTAGAGAGCGAAACGGAAACCGACCGAAACGGATTGGGTGTCGACTTCGTCGAGCGTGAGCGCGACGGTGTTGGTCGAGTTGTACTGCATCGTGACGCCCTCCAACGCCAGGTCGGTGGCGACGGCATAGCGGTAGTCGAGGGTCAAATCGATGGTATCGGTCAGCGCGAAACTGATCTCGGCGATGCCTTGATAGGCAAGCGAACTGTCGTCCGCGTCAGTGTTGGTCTCGTGATCCCAGGAGACGAAATCAAGCCCGACGCCGCCGCCGACGGAAAGGGTGATGCTGTCGCTCACGGGAACGTCGAAGAGGCCGTTCAACATTGCCGTCGTTTGCGTGAGCGTTGCGCGCTGCGTGGCATCGGCCCGGCGAAACCCGACTTCGCCTTCGATCCGAAAGTTTCCGATCCTGGTGCCAAGCGTCGCGAGCGCGCCGTAGCCGGTGGCCGAACTGCGCGTCACCTCTTCGCCGACAACGGGGCATGGTGTGAGACCAAGGATACTGCAGACGGACGTCGCAGTGATGGCGCCGGTGAAGTCGTTCTCGTTGGCCTCGAATTGAACGCCGCCGTACCAATTGCGGCGCTCACCCGCGTTCGCTGGCGCCGTTACGACGATTGCCAAAACGGCGGCGCCAAAAGCCGCTTCAACCCAACGCATAGTGTTCCCCCAAGCCCTCCCCCGAAGGCCCTCTAAGTGGGTGGTATCAGCGCATGGGGTGCGTCGCAACGGTTTGGCGCAGGTTCTGATGTGACGTTGCCCGCAGACCACGCGAAACTCGTGCGCCGGTTGTTCTGTCGGTTAGGCGCTGCGTTTCACTTGGCGCTTAAGCATGGCGAGTTGCGGCTGCGCGGCGGCCTCGGCGCGGCGTTCGGCGGTGCGATAGGCGTCGATCACTTTGCGGCCCAGGGGCGTGAGCGTGGCGCCGCCGCCGGATTTGCCGCCGGGTGAGGCGTTGACGACGGGCTCGCCGAAGGTGGTTGTGAGATCGCGCACAAGGCCCCAGGCGCGGGCGTAGCTCATCTTCAGTTCGGCGCCGGCACGGCGGATCGAGCCGTGCTGATCGATGAGTTCGAGCAGGCGCACCTTGCCCGGGCCGATCGAGCCCTTGCCGTCCAAGTCGATGCGAAGCGTGATGCGCGCCATGGCTAGACTGTGGCTGAGGTCGGCCAGTTTTGCAAAGCTGCCGCGATGCGTTATCTTTAGTGGGAGATAACGGGACTGGTCATGTGGCGCTTTCTCGCATTTGTGTCGTTGATGGCGGCCGTCGCACCCGGCGCGTCGAGCGCGGAGCGCGACGTCACCGTGTTTGCGGCGGCGTCTTTGACGAACGCGCTGCAGGATATCGGCGAGGATTATGAAGCATCAGGGGGAGGGAAGGTGAAGTTCTCGTTCGCCGCCTCGTCGCTTCTTGCGCGACAGATCGAGGCGGGGGCGGATGCGGATCTGTTCTTCTCCGCCGACGCCGAGTGGATGGATTACCTAGCCGAGCGCAAGTTGATACGGACGGCGACGCGGCGTGACGTGCTGTCGAACCGGCTGGTGCTTGTTGCGCCGTTAGGCTCGACGGTGGTGCTGACCATCGCGCCGGGGTTTGCGCTTGCTGCGGCCCTCGGCGACAGCAGGCTTGCGCTCGCCGATCCGGACACGGTGCCTGCGGGCAAGTATGCGAAGGCGGCGCTGACGGTGCTCGGCGTGTGGGATGCGGTGGCGAACAAGATTGCGCGAGCCGAGAACGTGCGGGCGGCGCTTGCCTATGTTGCGCGCGGCGAGGCGTCACTTGGCATTGTGTACGAGACCGATGCGAAGGCCGAGTCGAAGGTGCGTACCGTCGACGTGTTTCCGGCCGATACGCACCCGCGGATTGTGTATCCGGTCGCGTTAACCGCGAGTGCCGATGGGCCTGAGGCGAAGGCGTTTCTCGCCTATATCGTCGGCGCCAAGGCAGCCGGCGTGTTCAAGCGATACGGGTTTTCGGTCTTGCCGCCGCCGTGAGGTTGTCTTGGGCTTGAGCGAAGCGGAACTGCAGGCATTGTGGCTGAGCCTAACGGTCGCGCTGCGGTCGGTCGCGTTCAGTTTGCCGTTCGCGGTGGTGACGGCGTGGGTGCTTTCGCGCGGGCGGTTTTGGGGCAAGACGGTTTTCGACGGCTTCGTGCATTTGCCGTTGGTGCTGCCGCCGGTGGTGGTGGGCTATCTGCTGCTCATCGGGTTCGGCGTGCGCGGGCCGATCGGGCATTGGCTTTATGAGAATTTCGGTATCCGATTGGCGTTCACCAGCGAAGGGGCGTCGCTGGCGACCGCGGTGATGGCGTTTCCGTTGATGGTGCGCGCGATCCGGCTGGCGCTCGATGCCGTGGACCGTGGGCTTGAGGATGCGGCGCGCACGTTGGGGGCGGGCGGGATCGACCGGTTCGTGTCGATCACGTTGCCGTTGATGCTGCCGGGGATTTTAGCGGGCGCAGTGGTCGCGTTCGCAGCGAGCCTCGGCGAGTTCGGCGCGGTGATCACGTTCGCATCGAACATTCCCGGTGAGACGCAGACGTTGCCGCTGGCGATCTATCAGGCGATCCAGACGCCGGATGGGGATGCGATGGCGGCGCGGCTGGCGTTGCTGTCGATCATCATCGCGTTGGTGGGGTTGATCATCTCCGAGATGCTTGCGCGGCGCGTGCGCGCGATGACAGGCGCGCCGTGATTAGCGTCGATATCGCGAAGAGGCTCGACAATTTTTCGCTGAACGTTGCGTTCGAGGCGGGCGGCGGGGTGACCGCGCTGTTCGGCCGATCGGGTGCAGGCAAGAGCACGATCGTCAAGGCGATTGCGGGACTCGTGCGACCGGAGCGCGGACGCATTCAGGTGGGCGACGTGGTGCTGTTCGATGCGGCGCGCGGGATTGATGTGCCAGCGCAGCGGCGTCGCGCGGGGGTCGTGTTTCAGGACGGGCGGTTGTTTCCGCATCTCAGCGTGAAGGACAATCTGCTCTACGGTTTCGCGCGCGCGAAGGGCGTGAAGGCGATCGATGCGGAGAGCGTGATCCGCATGCTTGGGATCGAGGCGCTGCTGGCGCGCAAGCCCGTGACGCTGTCGGGTGGGGAACGGCAACGCGTGGCGGTCGGCCGCGCGTTGCTGGCGCAGCCGGCGGTGTTGCTGATGGACGAGCCGTTGGCATCGCTGGATGCGGCGCGCAAGGGTGAGGTGTTGCCGTACCTCGAGGAGCTGAACGCGCGGTTCGGGATTCCGATTATCTACGTCACCCATGATGCGGATGAGGTGCTGCGGCTCGCGAGTGATGTGGTGTTACTGGCAAACGGCGCGGTTGCTGCATCCGGAGCGCTGGGTGCGTTGACGAGCCGGCTTGATTTGCCGGTCGAGGCTGAGACGTTGGGGTTGGGGGCGATCTTAGACGGACGAGTTGAGAGCCACGACGCTGTGCGGGGCCTGAGCGTCGTTGCTACCCCCGTTGGTGGGTTCAGATTGCCGTTGCTTGCGCGCGAGGTCGGGGCGCGGGTCGCGATCCGTGTCGCGGCGCGCGATGTTTCGATCGCGCTTGAGCGGCCCACGGCGATCTCCGTTCAGAATATGTTCGATGCGGTTGTGGACGAGGTGAGGCCCGCTGCGCCGCACGTGGTGCGCATGGCGTTGCATGTGGGCAAGGGGCGGCTGCTGGCGGAGTTGACGGCGGATGCGGTGGCGCGGTTGAATCTTGCACCCGGCGCGAAGGTGGTGGCGCTGGTGAAGTCGGTGGCGCTGGCGCGGTAGTCTGGGAGCGCGGGCGTCCCGCCCGCCCTTCCTTCTTTCATTCTTCGATGCTGCAAGAGAGAGCGGGCGGGACGCCCGCGCTCCCAGGCTTAGCGCGAGGTTATCAGCCAGTGTTTGATTTTCGCTTCCAGTACGTCCATCGGCAGGGAGCCGGTGTCCAGCACTTGGGCGTGGAAGTTTTTGATGTTGAAACGCGCGCCTAGAGATTGTTCGGCTTCGGCGCGTAGGCGTTTGATGGTCAACTGGCCGACTTTGTAGCCCAGGGCTTGGCTGGGGTTGACGATGTAGCGGTCGACCTCTTGTGTTGTTTCGGTGACGCTGAGGGCGGAGTTGTCGAGCATGAACTTGATGGCTTTGTCGCGGGTCCAACCCTTTGAGTGCAGGCCCGTGTCGACGACCAGGCGCAGCGCGCGGAGTTGTTCGTCGTTCAGGTGGCCGAACATTTGGTACGGGTCTTTGTACATGCCGAGTTCGCGGCCGACCCATTCGGCGTAGAGGGCCCAGCCTTCGACATAGGCCGTGTTGCCGCCGAAGCGCATGAAGTTCGGGAGGCCTTCGTTTTCTTGGGCGAGGCTGATTTGGAAGTGATGGCCCGGAATCGCTTCATGCAGGAAGAGCGTTTCCATGCCCCAGATCTTGCGCGACGGCAGATCATAGGTGTTGAAGAAGAAGACGCCCGGGCGTGCACCGTCGGGCGTGCCTTGGTTGTAGTAACCGGCGGCTTGGCTTTGCTCCAAGTAGTCGGGGACGGGGCGAAGTTCGAGTTTCGTCTTCGGCGTTAATGAGAAGTCCCGGGGCACGGCGGCCAGGATGCGTTTTTCAATTTCGGCGTAGCGGGTTTGCAGGTCTTCGCGCGATGCGGGCTCGAACTCCTTCGCGGTGCGCAGGTGTTCGAAGAAGGCGTGCAGGTTGCCCTTGAAGCCCACCGTGCGGCGGACTTGGTCCATCTCGTTCTTGATGCGGGTGACTTCGGTTAGACCGATTTTGTGGATCTCGTCGGCCGTCATCTTGGTCGTCGTCGATTGTTCGACGAGAAGTTTGTAGAGCTTCGCGCCGCCGGGCATCGCATTGAGACCGACTGCCGTGCGGGCGGCGGGCAAATATTCCTTCTTCAGGAACGCTTGCAGGCGCTTGTAGGCAGGGACGACTTTATCGCCGATCTCGGTGCGGTAGGCGGCCGTGAGGCGCGCGCGGTCGGGCTCGGCGATGTCCTTCGGCATGTTGACGATCGGCTGCCAGAACGGGCTTTTGTCGACGCCTTGTCCGATGAGGTCGTCGAGTTGCGTGATCATGATGCGCGTCGTGAGTTTGGTTTCGACGACGCGGCTCTTGATGCCTTCGCGCATGCGACCGATGACGCGGTCGATATAGGCGGCGAAGCCGTCCATACGCTTGAGGCCGTTATCGTAGTCCTTCGCCGTCTTGTATGGCGCGGCGGATTTGCAGGAGTTGATGTCCGGGTATTGAACGTGCAAGCCGCCCATGTGGTTGATCGGGCGCACGACGGTGAGCGCGACTATTTCGGGCGTGAGGGCGTCGAGCGACTGGCGTGTCTGATATTCGAAGACGTCGTAGGCGATTTGGTCTTGGGCGTTGAGGCTGGCGCGGTCGATTTCGTGCAGGCGCTTCCATTCGCTCTCGGCGTCGGCGCGCAGCTGGGCGATGAAAGCGTCGGAGGTGTAGTCGCCGAACTGATCCGCGTAACGCTGGTCGCCGCGGAAGAGGGCGCTGATCGGGCTGACTTTGAGCGAGGCTTCGTCGCTGTCGGCGAAGAGTCTGCGCAGGGCTTGCGCGCTGGTCGATGTGTCGGTCTCGGCGGCGGTGGCTGTGCCGGTGATTGCGATGTCGTCGACGCAGCCGGCGGCGGTCAGCGACACGAGGGCTACGGCGAGGCCTTGCAGCAAATTCTTCGACAGCATGTCATCCCCTGAATTGTCGCCGGCTGGCGTGGGCGCAGACTGGGAAGATTGCGGGGCGAATTCAACGTGGCGCTGGGACGCCGGGGTTCACGAGCGCGTTATCACTGTGGATGCGCCTCGCTATTGCATGAACCAGCCGTGACTGACCACCAG
>JAWXBY010000034.1:0-5542 GCA_034440355.1 Alphaproteobacteria bacterium | reverse complement strand
GCATCGGCGGCGAACTCGCCAGCCGCGACGCCAAGATCCGCGATCCCCTCAATCCCGAAGCGCTCGACCTCAACACGCTGCAGGGCGGCCTCTTCGCCGTCTACCGCACGGGCCGTTTCTCAGCCGCCGCAGCGGTATCGGGCGGACGCGGCAGCATCGACACGCGCATCGCCGGCGACAACGGCCCGCAAAGCGCAAGCTACGACGCGACGATCTGGTCGGCCGCGATCGAAGCCGGCTACGACATCCCGCTGTCGAAAACGTTCACCGTGGCGCCGATGGTCGGCGCGCAGTGGAACAGAGCCGACATCGACGGCTTCGCCGAAGCCGGCCCCGGCAACGCCCTGCTTATCGGCCGCGGCACAGAGCTGGAGTCGCATCGCGTATGGGCGGGCTTGCGCGCATCGGCGACGTTCGACACCGACGCAGGCACGCGCATCGTGCCGAACGTCTACGCGCGCTATGTGCACCGGGACGGCGACTTCGAAGGCCACGCCGACGTCGCCTTCGCCAACGCGCCCGCAACGCCGCTCGTCGCGCACGGCCCGCGCATGTCGGGCGGAGGCGTCGAAGTCGGCGCAGCGCTCGACATCGCAGGCGACGACAACACGACGATCCGCGTCGGCTACGACGGCGGCTTCGCCGACGGCTACGAGAACCACGAGTTCAAAGCGTCGCTGACGGTCCGCTTCTAGCAAAACAAAACGGCGGCGCCCGAAGACGCCGCCGTTTGCAAATCCAGAACTGAAAGAGACTACGCGACCTTCTTGCGCCGTCCGCGGCCCGAGCTCGACGGCACGCGGCCAAGCCCGATCTTCTTCGCAAAGTCCGAACGCTGGCGCGCATAGGCCGGCGCCACCATCGGATAATCGGGCGGCAGGCCCCACTTCGCGCGGTATTCCTCGGGGCTCATGTTGTAGTTGGAGCGCAAATACCGCTTCAACATCTTGAGCTTTTTCCCGTCTTCCAAGCAGATGATGTAATCGTCGCCGATCGACTTCTTCACCGGGACTGCGGGCTTCGACGACGACAGGCCGTCCATCGGCGCGCCGCTTGTCAGGCCCGCCAGAACCGAGTGGATGCTCTTCAAGATGCTGGGGACCTCGCTCATCGGCACTTGGTTGTGGCTCACATACGAAGACACGATCCCGGTCGCGAGTTGGAGCAGGTTGTCCGTGCTCTTGCCGTTGTCTTGCTTGGTGTCGGTCATGGGGTGCGCCTCAAGTTACAGCATACAAGAACGAAGGGTGGCCGCGCGGGCGTTGCTGTGTTCGACCCGTGCGCGACGAATCTCCCGGCCATATTGTGCCAGTTCTCACAAGAATCAATCGGTGTTTTGTTTGCAGTGATCACGACAACTCAAGAAAACTGCCCTTTGAGAACATCCGAAGCATTGCAGAGTTGTTGAAAAAGCCCGTGCCCCGGACCAATGGCGAAGGCAAACCAGCACCGCCGCCGCGTCTGGAACGGACGTCATGGCGGCTGAGACGATCACGGCGCGTCGAATACTCAGACTGCTCTGACCGCCGCCCGATGGCGTTTCGAACACGCGTCGGCATTAACGCTACCTGACGAAACAGCCAGCCAAAAAAGGCAAAAAGCGCACCCCAATAGTAATAGCGGGATTGAACGCCACGCGCGCAAATGCTTGTGTTCCGTCGTGGGTTGTGGTGCCTGTGGATACAAGCCCGGGTAGGGGCGATGGGGAACTAGCAGCGATGAGATGCCCGTTCTGTCAACATGACGATACACAGGTTAAGGACTCGCGCCCGACCGAAGACAACGCCGCCATCCGCCGCCGCCGCGTCTGTCCTGCCTGCGGCGCGCGCTTCACGACGTTCGAGCGCGTTCAACTGCGTGACTTGATTGTCATCAAGAAGTCCGGCCGTCGTCTGCCCTTCGACAGAGACAAGCTGATGCGTTCCATTCAACACGCGATCCGCAAACGTCCGGTGGAACCCGAGCGCGTGGAACGCATGGTCAACGGCATCGTGCGCCGTTTGGAAAGTTCCGGCGAAACCGAAATCCCATCGTCGACCATCGGCGAGTTGGTGATGCAGGGTCTGGGCAACCTCGACACGGTCGCCTATGTCCGCTTCGCATCGGTGTACAAGAACTTCCGCGAAGCGAAAGACTTCGAGAACATCATCGGCCAACTGAACGACGGCGACGGCAAGGGCGGGTAACGCCACGCGCAGCACGCAAGCACATGACGATCGCTTCATGGCCCTCGCGCTCAACTTGGCGCGCAGGGGCCTAGGCCGCGTCTGGCCGAACCCGGCAGTCGGCTGCGTCATCGTCAAAGACGGCAACATCGTCGGCCGCGGCTGGACCCAAGACGGCGGCCGCCCCCACGCCGAAACCGAAGCCCTGCGCCGCGCTGGAGCCGCCGCACGAGGCGCCACGGCCTACGTCACACTCGAACCCTGCGCCCACCACGGCAAAACACCGCCCTGCGCCGAAGCACTCATCGCAGCCGGCATCAGAGGCGTCGTAAGCGCACTCGAAGATCCGGATCCGCGCGTCGCCGGCAAAGGCCACGCGATGCTGCGCGCCGCCAACATCACGGTCGACGTCGGCGCCCGCGCCAACGAAGCACGCGAAGTCAACGCGGGTTTCCTCTCCCGCATCACCAAAGACCGGCCGATGGTCGCGCTCAAACTCGCGACCACGCTCGACGGCAAGATCGCGCTCCCCGACGGCACAAGCCGCTGGATCACCGGCGAACGCGCCCGTGCGCACGTCCACCTCCTGCGCGCGCAATTTGACGCGGTCATGATCGGCGTAGGTACCGCCGTCGCCGACGATCCCGAACTCACGTCGCGCCTGCCGGGCATGAATGCCGGCCGTATCGTCCGCATCGTCGTCGACACCAACGCACGCCTGTCGCCGACATCCAAGCTGGCGAACACCGCGCACAAGCAGCCTGTCTGGATCCTAACCGCGCCCAATACGAAGGCACCCGCTACACTCGGAGCAAAAGCCGTCGAGGTTCTGCACGTGCCTGCAGCGGAAAACGGCATCGACCTTTCAGCCGCACTGAAGACGCTCGCGCAACGCGGCATCACCAGGATCTTCGTCGAAGGCGGCGCGACCCTAGCGGCATCGCTCGTCAAAGCCGATCTCGTTGACAACCTGCTCTGGTACCGCGCACCCGCCATCATGGGCGAAGGCATAAGCGCGCTAGGGTCATTGAGTTTGGGAGAACTCGCGTCTTTACCGCGTTTCCGGCGCGAAGAGACAATACGCCTCGGCGAGGACGTGCTGGAAACTTACGCCCGCGCCCACTAATACTCTGCCCATGTTCACCGGAATTATCACCGACGTCGGCGCCGTGCAGCTGATCGCAAAGCGCGGCGACACGACCCTCAAGATCGCGACCACGTACGATCCCGCGTCGATCGCGATCGGCGCATCGATCGCGTGCTCAGGCCCATGCCTGACCGTGATCGCCAAGGGCGGCAAAGAAGGCGACGCCTGGTTCTCCGTCGAAGCCTCGGCCGAGACGCTGTCGAAGACCAACATGGGCGCCTGGATCGTCGGCACAAACGTCAACCTCGAACGCTCGCTCAAAGTCGGCGAAGAGATCGGCGGCCACATCGTCTCCGGCCACGTCGACGGCGTCGGTGACGTCATCGCCGTCGAACCCGAAGGCGACTCGACGCGCGTAAAAATCCGCGCGCCAAAACAGCTCGCGAAGTTCATCGCCGCCAAAGGCTCGATCTGCCTCGACGGCACGTCGCTCACGGTCAACGAAGTCGACGGCACCACGTTCGGCGTCAACCTCATCCCGCACACGATGAAGGTCACCACCTGGGGCGACGTAAAGGTCGGCAGCAAGATCAACATCGAAATCGACATGCTCGCCCGCTATCTCGCGCGCCTCAAGGAGTTCGCATGACCAAGGGCGAATTCCACGACTTCATCTCCACGCCTGAGGAGATCATCGAAGACGCCCGCAACGGCCGCATGTACATCCTCGTCGACGCCGAGGATCGCGAGAACGAAGGCGACGTCATCATCCCCGCCCAAATGGCGACGCCTGAGACGATCAACTTCATGGCCAAGCACGCGCGCGGCCTCGTCTGCCTCGCGCTCACGCAGGAACGCGCCCAGCAGCTGAACCTGCCGATGATGTCGCGCGAGAACGGCACGCAACATCAAACCGCCTTCACCGTCTCGATCGAAGCGAAAGAAGGCGTCACCACCGGCATCTCCGCCCACGACCGCGCGCGCACCATCTCGGTCGCCATCGACGCGAACAAGGGCCAAGCCGACATCGTCACCCCGGGCCACGTCTTCCCGCTCGTCGCGCGCCGTGGCGGCGTCCTCATTCGCGCCGGCCACACCGAAGCGGCCGTCGACATCTCGCGCCTCGCCGGCCTCGTGCCCGCCGGCGTGATCTGCGAGGTGATGAACGACGACGGCACGATGGCGCGCCTGCCGGACCTCGTGAAGTTCGCCCAACTCCACGGCATGAAGGTCGGCACCATCGCCGACTTGATCGCCTACCGCCGCCGCCACGATCACTTCATCACGCGTTCGGTCGAGACCGACATCGAGAGCCACCACGGCGGCAAGTTCAAGATGATGCTCTACATCAACACGGTAGAGTACGCGGAACACATCGCCCTCGTGAAAGGCGATATCAAAGCGCCGGGCCCCGTCCTCGTGCGCATGCACGCCGTCAATCTGCTCGACGATTTGCTCGCCGTGCGCGGCGGTAAGGACGACGTTCTTTCCCGCTCGATGGAACTCATTGCGAAAGAGGGCAGGGGCGTGGTCGTGCTGATCCGCGAAAGCCGCTCGACCTACATCTCCGATTTGCTGCTGCGCCAAGACCCCAAAACCGAGACCGGCCCGCGCCGCTTGAAGGAATACGGCGTCGGCGCGCAGATTCTGCTGGACCTCGGCGTACGCGACATGGTCCTGCTCACCAATTCCGCATCGAAGACGGTTGTCGGCCTCGAAGGCTACGGCCTACGCATCGTCGGCACACGCGTCGTAGGGTCCAGCCATGGTGACTAAAGACACGCCGCGAATCCTCATCGTTGAAGCGCGCTACTACGACGGCATCGCCGACGCGCTGCTCGCCGGCGCGACGACGGCGTTGAAAGCGGAAGGCGCCGAATACGAAGTGATCACCGTCCCCGGCGCGCTCGAAATCCCGGGCGCCATCGCAATGGCCTACGCCTCCGGCCACGCCGCAGGCGCCGCCTTCGACGGCTTTGTCGCACTCGGCTGCGTCATCCGTGGCGAGACGACGCATTACGACACCGTTGCCAACGAGTCCGCGCGCGGCCTGATGGATCTCACCATCTACGACCGCATTGCCATCGGAAACGGCATCCTGACCGTTGAGAACGAAGATCAGGCCTACGCCCGCACCCGCGCCGACCGCGTCGAAGACAAGGGCGGCAACGCCGCCAAAGCTGCACTGGCGATGGTCGCCCTGCGCAAACGCTTCACCTTGGGACGTCGCTGATATGAGCGGCCGCCCCCCACGACGACCCAAACGCCGTTCCGAAGGCCGTTCGCGCAG
>JAWXBY010000033.1:0-128280 GCA_034440355.1 Alphaproteobacteria bacterium | reverse complement strand
GCCCGCGGCGACAACGGCGAAGTCCTGAGCGCCCGCTGCGCCCAATGGTGCGAAGCCCGCACCGTCGCCGAAGCCCTCGCCCAACTCGAAACCGCCAAAGTCCCCGCCGGCCCCATCCTGTCCCCGCAACAACTCCTCGACGACCCGCACGTAAAAGCAGCGAACTACTTCGCCGAAATCACCTACCCCGGCCTCACGGGCAAAGCCCGCATCCCGGCCACGCCGATCACCCTCTCCGAAACCCCCGGCACAGTCCGCCACGCCCCGCCCGAACTTGGGGCACACACCGACGAGATCCTGACCGCGCTCGGCCTGACCCAAGCCGAGATCGCCGACCTCAAGATGTCGGGGGCCGTCTGAGACAAACCCACTAAGAAAAAACATACGCAATCCGATCCGTCACACCGTCACATCCGCAGACTTCAGCCATTCCTGCCATCACATTGCCGTCACGCTGCCATCACATGTGACGGCAGGACGTGCGTTGTTGCTGATGAGAACAAACATAGAACAAGCGTGTCGAAATCGCAAGGAAATGCCCTGCTCTCCGGTCGATGCTCAGCGGGTTCACAAGACGGTCACGCTTCACGCACCAAACGCTTTAGTTCCCGCAGGGAACCGCCATTTTTCGGATACTTAAGTATATAGTTTAACGGTCCGCTAGCGCGCCGCTTCCCATACTCCGCCCAAAGCAAAAGGCAGTGGGGCGGCCATGTTGAAGCGGAATCCTACAGCGCGTCGCGTTCGTCATCTTTGTGCGGCGCTTGTCGCGGCGTGTGTGCTGTCGGCGTGTCAGCATTTGCCGAGCTTTGATAGTCCGGCCTCCAAAACGACCGCCACGCAGCCCGCTCCGAAGAAGCAGACGCGCAAGAAAGCGGCGCCCGCTGCCGCAACTGCGCCCGCAACCGCCGCTCTCCGCGGCCAGCAACCCGACGCGGCGCAAACCGAAGCCGTGCAGCAGCGCGGCCCGGCGCACGCCGCCGCTTTGCGCGCGACGGCGCTCGATCAACTCAACACCGGCGCCGTCGATGGCGCGGTGACCAATTTGAAGGCCGCGCGCGAACTCGATCCGGCGAACACCCTCATCCAGCGCGACCTCGATCGCGCGATGCGCATCCAGGCGACCGTATCGGCCCAGCCCAAATGAAGTCGCTCGGCCGATACGAAATTCGCGATTGCATCGGTGAAGGTGCGATGGCGAACGTCTATCGCGCCTTCGATCCGCAGATAAACCGCGTGCTCGCCATCAAGGTGTTGAAGCGCGAGTTATGCGACAACAAAGAACTCGCCGCCCGCTTCATGCGCGAGGCGAGCGCCGCGGGCGTGCTCTCGCACCCGAACATCGTGACCATCTACGACGTCGGCGAGGCGGACGGGTATCCCTACATCGCCATGGAACTGTTGGAAGGCAAACCGCTCGACACGATCGAGGGCAAGCTCGCGGTCCAAACGGTGATGGCGATCGGCGTGCAGCTGACCGAGGCGTTAAGCTACGCCCACGGCCTTGGCGTCATTCATCGCGACATCAAACCGTCCAACATCATGCTGGCCAAGGACGGCGCGTCGATCAAGATTCTCGACTTCGGCATCGCCCGCATCAGCGACGCGGAACGCGCGCTCGACGAAGCCGGCGCCCTGAAAACCCAAATAGGTCAGGTGCTGGGCACACCGCGTTACATGAGTCCGGAACAGGCGCTGGGGGAGGAAATCGACGGACGCTCGGATTTATTCTCGGCCGGCCTCGTCCTCTACGAACTCATCACCGGTGCAAAAGCGTTCGCCGGCTCTAATGCGACGACGCTGGGTCTGCAAATCGCGCTCAAGGATCCGGTCCCGATCGTGGATCTCACACCCGATTGCCCGCGAGGCATGCGCCTCATCGTCAACAAGTTGCTCGCCAAGAAACCGCATCAACGTTACGCCGACGGCGGTGCCGCCGCCGAAGCGCTGCGTCGCGAACAAACCATCTACGCGGGCCAGCTCGACGCGCGCGGACGCAGGCGCAACCTGCCCCTGCAGATGCGCGTGACGTTGATTGCGACCACCGTCGTCGCCCTGGTGCTGCTCGCAGCCATCGGCACCGTGCTCGTCCGCCAATACGCGGCGATCGAACATTTGGCGCTGACCTCCGGCTCGTCGATCGCCTCGTTCGTTGCCAGCAACGCAGCGCTGCACGTCGTGGACAACGCCGCGCGCCCGCCGGCCGAGCGCGATTGGGTGCCGCTGCAAGCCTTCGTGAAATCCGTGTCGCAAGACCGCAACGTGCAACAGATGACCTTCGTGGACGATCAAGGCGTCGTGCGCGCGGCCACCGACGCCTCGCGCATCGGCAAACGCTACAACGCTCCCGCCGGCGAAACCCTCGTGCGCCGCGACGCCAACCTGCAGATCACCGCGACGCCGCCGGCCGCGGACGGCCACACCGCGTTCCGCTTCGTGCACCCCATCACGTATGCCGGCCGCACCTTCGGCAGCGTCGACATCAGCGTCAGCAACAGCGAGTCCGAGGCCGCGGCGGCGCTGTCGCGCATGCTGTTGATCGCGCTCGGCGTCCTGATGCTCATCGTGGTTTGCGCCGTCAGCTACGTCATCGCCATCCTCCTCATGCGGCCGATCGAACGCCTGAAGGCCGCCCTGCACGAAGGCGCGTCGGGCAACGGCGACGTTCGCATCGCCCAGCTGCGCAACGACGAATTCGGCGATCTGTTCGACGCCTTCAACACCTACGCCGCCGCCATGCAGGAACGCATCGAGGCCGAACGCGGCCAGACGGGCCTCCGAGCGGTCGACAACCCCGACGCCACCCGAGTCCTTCCCGCTCCTCAAACTGCGGCAAAGATCGCAGCCACGCAAAGGTAGGCGTCATGCACACGCTCAAGCTCTATCACAGCAAAAACCCCGGCGAACCGCTCGATACGCGAACGCTTGAGCATGGCGACCTCGCCATCGGCCGCGACGCGAACGCGGGCTGGACCATCGCCGATCCGACGGCGCAGATCTCGCGCCTGCACTGCATCCTCGCCGTCGCCGACGGACGTCTGACGCTGCAAGACCTCAGCGCCAACGGCGTCTTCATCGACGACGAATACACGCGCGCGCCGCACCGCGACCCGACGATCTTGCCGGAGCACGCGAAACTTTTCCTCGGCCCCTTCATGATCACCGTCGAGCCGAACAGCGACGCCTCGCCGTCGCAAACACAGATCGGCGAGGCGCCGAGCCTCTGCCGCCCGGCGGTCTTCAGTATGGACGCACTCTCGATCCCCGACGATTGGACGGCAATCGTGGGGCAAGAGGTGTCGGTAGAGCCGCGCCCGGTCTCGCCCGATGAAGTCGCGAAAAAACCATCCCCGGCCTTCGCGGCGTTCTGCGCCGGCGCCAAACTCGACCCGCGCGAGTTCGCCGAGGAAGACGAGGCCGATGTCATGCGCCGTGTCGGCGCGGTTTATCAAGCGACGGTTATCGGCCTATCGACACTTATGAACCAGCGCCAAGTGGCCAAGCAGGACTTCGGCATCGATAAGACGAAGATCGGCCAGGTCGAAAACAACCCGTTCAAATTCAGTGCGACGAGTCGCTTGGGCGCCGACGTGCTGCGCCATCACAAGCGCGGCTTCCTAACGGGACCCGAGGCGGTGAGGGCCGCGTTCGTCGATGTAAAAAAGCACTTGATCTCGATGCTCGCCGGATCGCGCGCCATCTTGACCTCGGCGCTGAACGCTCTAGGGCCGGAGCGCATCGATCAAAGCCTGCGCGGCGAGAGTTTCTTCCTCGGGAGCAAAGGCGCCGCCGCGTGGAAGGAGTACGAAAGGGTCTATGCCGCGTTCCGCATGGAGGTCTTGACCAACCCCAGCGGTTCGGTCGACGCCGCATTCCGCGCAGCATACGCGCGTCAGCTCCAAGAACTCGAAGAGGCGAGCACGCTTTGCGAGCAAAGGTCCACGAACTGAACGACGTGCACGCGCTCCGGTCGGCAGCGCGCTCGCATGCCGGCTGTGTCCGTGCGCTCAACGAAGACGCTGTCCTCGACCGGCCGGATATCGGCCTGTGGGCCGTCGCCGACGGCATGGGTGGCCACAACGCCGGCGACGTCGCCAGCAGGGCTGTGCTCCAAGAGCTCGGGTCGCAAGCTGCAAGCGTGGGAGACCGCCTGCAGCGGGCTAACCGCCGCCTTCTCCTTCACGCGGCGCAAACAAAGTCCGGCCCGATCGGGTCTACCGTTGTCGCACTTGAGATCCAGGCGCCGCATTACACCTGTTTTTGGGTCGGAGACAGCCGCGCTTACCTCATTCGCGACGGCCGGCTGACCAGGCTGACGCGCGATCACAGCGCTGTTCAAGAACTCATCGACGCCGGCCGCATCACATCTGCGGAGGCGGCTCAGCATCCGCAATCGCACGTGATCACCCGCGCGGTCGGCGCCGAGCAAACCCTCGCCGTCGATTCGCGCGCCGGATCAATCGAGGCGAACGACACATTCTTGCTCTGCTCGGACGGATTGTCCAACGTGCTGCGCGAAGACGAGCTTGCAGAGGTCGCGAGCATGGCCGATCTGGAAGCCGCCGCCGAAACCCTTCTGGCTCGCGCCTTGCGGCGACAGGCATCCGACAACGTCTCCGTGGTCCTGATCCGACCGTCGCCACGCTCCCGAAACTAGCGCAACGCCGACAAGACACCTTCGCCGCGCGATCGTGACCGCCTTTGCATGCGTCGCAGCCGAACCTTATATCTCGGACGATCCGGAGGCCGGCTTGTGAACCTTCTCGATGAAATCCGCCGCGTCGCGCGACGAACGTTTGCGATCAAGCGGCTGCGCCCGGAGCAAGAACAGGCGATGCTCGCGATCCTCGGCGGACGCGATGCGCTCGTCGCGCTGCCCACCGGCTTCGGCAAATCGCTCATCTATCAAGTGCCGGCGATGATCTTGAAGCGGCCGACGGTCGTCGTCTCGCCGCTCATCGCGCTGATGGCCGATCAGGAGCGCTCGCTCAAGTCGCGCGGCGTGCCCGTCGTCACGTTTCACAGCCGCTTGCGCGTGGCCGAGCGTCGCGCCGCCGTCGAGCGGCTTGAGCGCAGCGGACACCTCGTCGTGCTCACCACGCCAGAGACGATCGAGTCGAAGACGATGGCGCCGCTGATCGAGCGCGCGCGGCCGGCGCTGCTGTGCGTCGACGAAGCGCACTGCATCTCGGAGTGGGGCCACGATTTCCGTCCGTCCTACTTGCGGTTGAACGCGGCGCGCGAACGGCTGGGCAATCCACCGACGCTCGCACTGACGGCAACGGCGACCCCGCGCGTGCGCGAAGACATCGCCGCGCGCCTCTCGCTGCGCAAAGCGTTGGTGCTGACCGCGCCCGCGCACCGCAAGTCGCTGCATCTCAGTGTCGAGGTCGTGCCGGGGCCGCAGAAGAACACGGCCGCCGGAAAACTCATCAAGGGCCTGCGCCGGCCCGGCATCATCTATTGCGCGACGACGGTCGCCGTCGATCAGCTCACGAACGTACTGAAGCGCGTCGGCATTCCCGTCGTGCGCTACCACGGCAAAATGTCGGCGGCCGATCGCGACGCCGCGCAGCGCCGCTTCATGGAGCCGAAGGGCCGCCTCATCATGGTGGCGACCAGCGCCTTCGGCATGGGCATCGACAAGCCGAACATCCGCTACATCGTGCACTATCACGCGCCGGGATCGCTCGAGCAGTATGTGCAGGAGGCCGGGCGCGCCGGCCGCGACGGCAACGCGGCCGACTGCGTGCTGCTGTTCGACGAAGCCGACCTCGACATCCAGGAACACCTTCAAACGCTGAGCCGCCCGAGCGTGCGCCACCTTTTGGGACTCGAAAAGGCGCTCGTGGCCTGGGCCGAGGAAAGCCGCACGCCGACGGCGTCGACGCTCGCGTTCTCCGCCGGCGTTCCCGCGCGGATCGCCGAAGCATTGCTCGTCGATCTCGAGGACGCGGGCCTCATCACGCACAGCAAGGACAAAGCCATCGCCATCGCGGGCTCGCTGCCGGCATTTCGGGCCGGTGCACGCGACCTCATCGCAAAGGTGAAAACCGCGCAGTTCGAAGGCGAGCGCAAACTCAAAACCGTCGCTGCCTACGCCACATCACTGGAATGCCGAAGCGTCTTCATCCGGCGATACTTCGGCGAAGACAACCCACCGCGCTGCGGCACCTGCGATCGCTGCCGCCAAAGCGCAATACCGGTCTTGGTCGCGAGCGCGCCGCCGCTTGAACGAAAGCGGCGACGACGCCGCCGGTCAAAACGGCGGGCGCCACCCCCTAGTTCTCCAGGCGGCTAGGTCCGCTAAATCAAAGCACAGGCGCCATTGTGCCGTCGTACGGCCGCGCATGTGCGGACGCGGACGCCCTCTGTCGCCAATTCGTGCGTAGCCGCTCGGTTCAGGCCGGCGCTAGTGAAAGGCCTTGCTCCGCGGCGCCACGCCCAGTCGCGCGCACGCCTCATCGGTCAACTGAACGGCATCCACCGTCTCGTTCTGCGCCGCGACTTCAAGGACGCAGCGCGCAACCTTTTCTTTATCGGGGGCTTCAGCGCCCGTGGCGTGGGGGATGATGGCCGATGTCTGCTCGGTCGCCGCTCGCAGCGCATCGACCTCGATCGGCAAGAAGTACTGACGCTTCGTGGACAACTTCGTACTCCTGAGTATCGAAGCAAATTCCGCCTGCGATCGTCTGATGTGTCAAGTGATCACGCACGAATGCGCGACCAATCGCATCAAATGGAACCGCAAGTTCCGTTTGCGAACGGATCGAAACAGATTCGTTGCCTCGCCAAAGGGCGCCTCAACGCCGCTTCGCCGTCGCTGACCGCGCGCGGCGGCACAGGCGATCGATCTCATCCTTATCGCTCGCCGTGGACCAAATGCGCAGCAGCGCCGTGTCGACGCCGAGTCCCTCAAGCGCGTTGAGCACCTGGATCCAGCCGGAACACGCGCCCGACGTCGCCACCGCCCGCGCCTTCGGCATCAGCACGTCTTTGCCGGCGCGCCCCGTCGCCACCTTGCGCGCCATGCGCCAGTTCTTCCGCTCGGCTGCGCGCGCGAAACGTTCGGGATGCAGGGCCTTCCAGGAAATCACGCTCACCGATGCGACTCCGCTCAACGGAACGCTAGGGTTCGTGATTTGTTCCATCATGTCAATGCCCGCCGAAGCGGGCACGACAATCTTTCCACAAGCGCCTTAGAGAAGCCGTCCGCGCTTCGGCCGATAGAAGATGTGCGAACCGATCTGCGCGACGCGCACCATCCCGCGCGCCCAACGCGGCTTCACATAGTCGGCGTGATAGAAGGTAGCCCCGCGCGAGACCGACTTGCCGCGGCCGCGCGTCAGCATGACGGCCGCCGCGATCTTCTGCGCCTGCGCCCATTGCGAGCCGTTGCGCGCCACATCGGATGCCCGGTCGCACGTGAACGAGAACTGACAACCCGTCCTGCGCTTCGAGCCTTCGTAGACCACGCCGCAAATCGTCGACGGCCGGCCCGGTGTGCGCGTCCGCGCAAGAACCACTTCGGCCACCGCCTTTTGTCCCTTCACGCTCTCGCCGCGCGCTTCGAAATAGATCGCCGTCGCAAGACAATGTTTCTCGCCCCGCGTCGCGGGCTCGTCGTTCGAAGCGACCTCGACGCCGAGGTCGGGAACGATCGCGGAGTCGTCATCGGTCGAAGCCTCGTCCACGCCAAGATCGGGAACGATCGCCGGATCGACGGCCGCGACCGGATCGCCCGGACTGTCGGAGACCGGCTTCATGCCGATGCGGCCCGACTCGAATACGTACAAGCCGGACGGAAGTTCTTTGACGACATTGTCCGCCGGCGCCGCCGCCGCTTCGAACGTCGACAGGGACACAGTGAAAGCAAACGCCGCGGCCGTCGACAGAACGGACCACCCAACGAAACGGCTAACGCGAACGAACGCGGTGAGCATCAATTTTTGACCTTCGGTTGTTGTTGCCGACGGACCGGACACCCCGCGTGAAAGCCGTGTCCGGTCATGGGCGCCGCATCAGTTCGTTTGACGACGCCGAGGTCCGATATGCGCAAGTCATGCCGCGCGCGCCACCTGCCCCAAGGTGCAGGTTGCCGTTTAGGATTTACACATTGATGCTAAAAACCCGCAGCAGCGCTAGCTTTTCTTAAGCACGCGACCAATTGTCATGACGAAGATTTAATCGCAAATTGCCGGAACGATACCGCTGTTTCGTTTTGGGAACAGGAACTTGCAACGCTGGCGTTCATGATTGAGCGTCTTTGAGACGCCACGCTGATTGTTCAATGCTGCGCTATCGCGCCAGCGCCGCGGCAACGCGCCGGCGCATCAAATCGGTTTCTTCGACGCCGAGAATGGTGTCGGAAAGCGTCTCCGCGTGCTGCATGAACTCTTGCGCGCGCGGCCGCTTGTCGAAGTCGAGCGCGCGCAATTCGCTGACCATGCTTTCGGCATAGGCGCGCAAGAAATGCGACACCTCTTCGAACGCATCCTTGTGCGCGGAATAGAACGCGCCGCCACCGGCATAAGGCGTCGCGCCCGCAAGTAGCCGCCCCCACAACAGCGCCTTCTCGATCTTCTGCTTATCCGGATCGCGCGAAAGGTCCGGCCGGCGCGGACCGCGTCCGCCGAAGGCGCCCAGACGCTGCACCGGCAACGCCGCGGTAATCTCGCGCGGCGTCCGCGCGATCAGCGCATCCATCGCATCCGAGACAAGCTGGCGGATCTTGATCAGCCGCTGCCCCCACTTGCCGTCGCGCCGCACGCCGATCTCGCGCACCAGCCCGCCCGACATCTGCACGAAGCGCTCGAGCTTGTTGAGCACGACTTCCGGGTCGAGCAACTCCGGTCGCACCGACGCAATGTCGAGCGCCAGGTTCTCCATGTCCGCGAGCAACAGATCGCCGACGACGCCCATATCCGTCTGACTGAACAAAATCTCATTCGTCCGCCGCGACATGACGCTCGCCAAGCGCAGCGCCTCCCACGGCCGCTTCAACCGCGCCAGCACCAGCAGCCCAACGTAAGGACACAACTCCGGCCGCCGCGCCGCCAGCTGATCGTAGATGTCGCGAATGAACGACGTGTGCTGTTCGGTCAGCATGTCGATGCGCCGCGGCAGCAACCCACGCAGCGGCGACAACTCACCGGCGCCACCCAACAACATCGCAATCTCTTCGATGTCCGAGAGCGCATCTTCGCTGCCGAATTTCGCGATAAGCCCGCGCCGCTCAGCGCTGCCTTCCGAGGCGCGCTCGGTCGCCGCGCGGATCGTGGCCACGATCTCGCCCTGAAGCCGCGCCACGAGATCGCCCTGCGCCTTGGACTCGCGAACAAGGATCGCGCGCGCAATCTGGGATTCAAGATCGGCGAGCGTGACGCGCAAGCCCTCCTTCGCCAGCCACCGCCATAGCGTCCGCACGCTGGCGCGCGCGATGCGCCCGGGCTGCTTGAAGTCGCGTTGGTCAACCAGGAAGTCGGCGAACGGCTCGCACGCCAGACGCTGCGGCGAAGGAATACGGCGCGCATTCATCCGCCGGAGCTGCGGCCGCAACCCGTCCAGGATCATATCGACGGGAAGCTTCGTCTCGCCCGCCAGCCGCCCGCGCTCCACCGCCGCCGCCAAGGTCAGAGCCTTGTCCGACGGCAGCGAGGCGAGAAACTGCTTGAGCTCGTGCTCTTTGACGGGCAGCTGCATCTTGTTGCGTTCTATGCCCCGACGCCCCGGCCGCACGGCCTTGGCGCGGATCTTAAAAGCCGCAATCCAAAACGTAGCGTCCGCGATTTAATAATTTCTACTCGTGCCTCATCAACAGGCCAATCCTGGCGGAATTACGGATGTCGGTTCAGTCGTTGCTGTTGCCGCCGCCGCCCGACGAGCCCGCGCCGTCGCCGCCGCCGGTGCCGCCCTCCGTCCCGTGATTGCGCTGCCCGAACGGATTGAGCCCGAAATCGACCGCTTCCTCGCCGGCGCTCCAGCCTTTGTTCTCGGGCGTGCCGATCGAACCATCCGGCCCGATCTTGACCATGTCGCCTTGGCCCATCTGCACGGTTTGGCCCTTGCCGTTATCGACATAGCCCTCGCCGTGTTCGAAGAAGATGGTGCCGACGCCGTTGTCATCGGACTTCACCTTCACGATGGTGCCGCGAATGCCGATCGTCACCGATGGCGTCTGCAGCTTCACCTGATCCTTGGGCATCGAACCTGAGACGAAGCGGAACAGCCCGCGCGTCATCTTCAGCGTCTGTCCGCTGGCGCCCTGTGCGCCGCCGAAGACGTAATTGTCGACCACAACCGCCGAGGCCGACCCCAGCGTCAACCGGCTACCGTCCGTGAACGTCACTTCGAGCGCACCTGACGGCACCGTCTCCAGCCGCGCGTTGCGCACGACCGGATCCAGCCGGTAGATCGGCGTCTTCTGCGCCTGGGGTATCGTCTGATAGGCGAACCGCTGAACCCGCGTCGCCTCGCCCACGTTTTCCGCCCAGGCAACCGCCGAAAGGCCCAACGTGGCCGGAACCAAAAGCGCCAGAACCGTCATTCGCATGGGAAAGAGCCCCTTTCACGCAAAAGAGGCAGAGGCCGCAAAATACAGCCCCTGCCCCCACAGACTCGCGAATTTAGGCTCAGTAACCTTGCGCTGCAACGGCCCGCCCGCAGGCTTATGACCAGCGCTACACGCTGTAGGTTAAGCGATGGGAACGATCTCCACCCGCGCGGCCGGGTAGGCCCGGCGAATGCGCGCTACCTCGATTGGGTCGGTCGTCACGCGTACGGTTCCGCCGAAGGTCACCCGATAGGCGTACCTAGGCTTCGGCACCCCGTAATAAATCTGGCTCATGGGGTCTTCTCCTCATCAAACCAAACAACGGGAACGTGGCCCGCACGAGCGCGCACGAAGTGCGTCTGTTGGTTAATATGCACATCGTGCGCATTATGACAAGTGTGTGACACGCACCGCGTGCGCTTTTTTCGCCAGGGTGGCTTCGCAACCGCACAACGTGCTATCGTCCGTATGCGGAAAGCTCTGCTCAAAACAAACAAATTGGTGGGTGCCCTAATGAAGGGACACGACTTCAAGCGTTGGCGCAAAACCCTTGATTACTCTCAGAAAGACGCCGCCGAGATCCTCGGCCTGAAGCGTCGCGTCGTGCAGTACTACGAGAAGGGCGAACGCGACGGCGACCCGGTCAAAATTCCGCGCACGGTCAGGCTCGCGTGCTACGCGATTTCGATCGGCGTGACCGACTATCACGGCCCTGAAAAAGAAAAGAAGAAGGACAAGGACCGCGAATCAGAGGAAGCCCGCGCCGCCGCCGACGACAAGAAGAAGAAGGGCAAGGGCAAAAAGAAGAAGAAGGACAAGGCCGAGTAGCGCCACGGCCGTCTGGTCTGCAATCGCCCTCCCTGATTTCGTCATGGCCGGGCTCTTGACCCGGCCACCCAGTGGCCGCGCGCCTGCGCGGCCCAGAGACTCTAGAGACTCTGTAGACCTCAATTCGTTTTGATAACGCCGCGCCTTTCTCACGCGCACGAACGTGCGCGCACTGGGTGGCCGGGTCGCGCTTCGCTTGCCCGGCCATGACGACTTCGGGGGTGATGGACTACCCCCGCTCCACCGCCGGCAGATCAAGCACGGCGGCTAACCCGCCGGCCTCAGACCGCCCAAGCGTCAACGTCCCACCGTAGAGCGACGCGATTTCCTTGACGATGCCGAGACCCAAGCCCGAGCCAGGCTTGCTCTCGTCCAATCGCTCCCCGCGCTCGATGACGCGCTTGGCTTGCTCTTCGGTCAGGCCCGGCCCGTCGTCGCTGACGGCGACCGTCAGCCGCCCGGGCTTGCCCGGCGCGACGACGACGTTGACCTCGCCCTCCGCCCACTTGCACGCGTTGTCGAGCAGGTTGCCGACCATCTCTTCGAAGTCGGAACGATCGCCGCGGAAGCTCAAACCATCCGGGCACTGCCGTTCGATCCGAATGCCGCGCGGCGCATAGATCTTCGACAGCGCCCGCGTGAGGTCGACCAGCATCGGCGCAGCTTCGGTGCGCGCGCCGATCACTTTGGCCGACGCCACCGTCCGCGCCCGCGTCAGATAGTGATCGACCTGCCGCCGCATCACCTGCGCCTGCCGCGCCACGCTCTCGGCCATCGGCCCGGTCGCGCCTTGAACCTCGTTCGCGATCACGCTGAGCGGCGTCTTGAGGAAGTGCGCCAGGTTCGCCACATGCGTCCGCGCGCGCGACACGACCTCGGCGTTGTGCGCGACCAGCGCGTTCAGTTCATCGGCCAGCGGCTGAATCTCGGCCGGGAATTGCCCCTCCAGATGATCCGCACGCCCCTCACGAATGGCGGCAAGCGACTGGGATACCTGGTTCAACGGCGCCAAACCCAAACGAACAAGCATGATCATGAGACCGATCAGACCCGCGCCCATGATCGTCACCGACCACAGCAGCGTGCTGTCGAACTCGGCGATATCCGCTTCGATGTCGGAAAGGTCGCCGGCCACCGCGATCCGCACGCGCGGCCCAACCTTACATGCCGGCGCGCCCTCCGCCGCTTCGGCCGGCGGCAGCGACACCACCCGCTGCGCATAACGCAGGCGTTGCTGCTTGGGGCCCGTCGCATAGTCGAGTTTGAGTTCGCCCTGCTTCTCGATCGGCGTGAGCGTCAGCGATTGGTCCCACAGCGAGCGTGAGCGCATCATCTGCTTGGGTCTGGGCTGCGGCGGATTGTCGATGGAGGCGATCTGCCAGTACCAGCCGGAGAAGGGGTTCATGAACCGCTCGGCGATCAGCGGAACGGGCATCGTGACCGTCCCCGCACAATCGAGTTCGGCGACGGCGATGACGCTCTCAAGATCACCTAACAGACGGTTGTCGAAGCCGCTCTCAGCCGACTGGCGGAACAGCGACGACAAGAAATAGCTGCCGACGAGAAGCCCGAAGAGGCTCCAGCCCGCCGCGATAGCGCCGATACGAAAGGCGAGTGAGTTAGTGCGCAGCATCTGCGTCGGCGTCGGCGGCTCCTTCGTCGAGCTTATAGCCGAGCCCGCGCATCGTATGAATGACGTTCACGCCGAGCTTCTTGCGCAGCCGCCCGACAAACACCTCGATCGTGTTGGAGTCACGATCGAAGTCCTGGTCGTAAAGATGCTCGACCAGCTCCGTACGCGAAACGACCCGCCCTTTGTGATGGCCAAGATAGGCGAGCAGCCGATACTCCAGCGACGTCAGCTTCACCGGATTGCCGTTGATCGTGACCCGCGCCGCCCGCGTGTCGATGCGCAGCGGCCCGCACTCGATGTCGGACGAAGCGATGCCCGCGCCACGCCGCAGCAGCGTGCGAATGCGCGCCAACACTTCTTCGGTGTAGAACGGCTTCGCCACGTAATCGTCAGCGCCCGCATCGAGGCCCGCAACCTTGTCGCTCCACCGATCACGCGCCGTGAGAATGAGAACGGGCATCATGCGGCCCGCCTTGCGCCACTTCTCAAGCACGGTGATGCCGTCCATCTCCGGCAAGCCGAGATCGAGAATGACCGCGTCGTAGGGTTCGGTGTCGCCGAGGTGGTGACCCTCTTCGCCATCCTTCGCCGTGTCCACGACATAACCCGTGTCGCGCAACGCTCCCGCGAGCAAGCGCGACAGATCGGGATCGTCTTCGACTACCAGAATGCGCATATCTTCATCACCTCAGCGGCCGCCGCGCGTTTCAAGAATCTGACCCGTTTGCGCGTCGGCAAAAATGATCAGCACACGACCGTCGGGCGTCAGCCACTTGATCCGGTAGATCCACCGGCCGCCACGCTCAAACGGTCCATCCACGTCAAGATGGTGGCCGGGTATCTGACGGGCAATGTTGCCGAGCACGGCTTCAAGCGGCAGCATCTGCTCCGGCCGTCCACGATCGTCACCACGCCCGCGCCCGCGATCCGCGACGACAAACGAGTCGTCCGCCCGCGCCCCCAACGCATGCGGCCGCGCATCGGCAGGCATGGCGGAAGCCAGCGCCGAAATCACGACCAACATTGAGCTGAGGAAACCACGCATGAGCCGATAGATAGTGTGGCCTCACTGAACCCCGCATGAATAGGCCATCCAGACCACATTCACCGCCCGCCGCGCAATATTTGCGCCAAAGGTTTAGCCGGTGAATTGCATGTTGAAATTAACTCAAACACGACATTGTGTGATTACCGCCAACCTATGCCGAACCAAGTACAAAATCGCACAAGCACGCGCACTCACTGTCATCCCGGGCGAGCGTAGCGAGACCCGGGACCCAGGAGACCGGGCTCAGACTCACCGCCCAGTCTCCTGGGTCCCGGATCGCGCTCGCTACGCTCGCTTGTCCGGGATGACAGTTCTACTGATTTAACGCGCCGCCGTCACCGATGGCCAATACGCATCGGCCCCAGCCGAACACGCGGCACGTCCAACCCGCTCGGCCCAATAGGATTCCGCTCCGAACTCGGCCCGCCACGACCACAAGCGCCGCGTCGCGAAATGAAGCGAATGCTCCTTCGTGATGCCGATGGCGCCATGAACTTGGTGCGCAATCGAAGCCGCAACGCCGGCAGCTTCGCCGCACCGGATCTTCGCTACCGCCGCCGACAGACCCAAACGCTCGGGCGCCTCCAGATCGGCGACCGCAGCTGACGCCGCCATGCCGGCCGCCGCCGTATGCCCGGCCAGGATCGCAAGCTGCTGTTGGATCGCCTGAAAGCTCGCGATCGGTTTGCCGAACTGAACCCGCGTGCGCGCGTACTCGACCGTCTGCATCAACACGCGCTCCAACGCACCGGCGATCGACATCGCTCGCAACGCCGCGCCCGCGCACATCAGAGCGCCGCCGTCGATACCCGCCACCGTCGCGCCGGCCGTGTCGCCGAAAACGAGATCGTCGCGCGCCTCGCCTGTAACGTTGACGCCCTCGGTCAGCTTGCCGCGGCGCACCGCGATCAACACACCCTCATCGCCGCCGAGTGCGCTGAGCAAAACATTCGCCGCATGGCGCCCGAACGCCACGCGCGTCGCCTGCCCCTGAAGGTGCGCATGATCGCCGTGCGTATGCGTGTGCCCGTCCAAGACAGCAAACGTCAGCGGTCCCTTCGGCACACGTACCTTGCGCGCCGCCAAGATGCCCCGCGCGACAACAGTCTCGCCCAACGGAATGGGCGCGAGATGCCGCGCCGCCGCGTGCAACAATGCCGACGTATTCGCCGAACGCTCCTCCGCGCTCGCATCGCGGTCCGCCAACGTGTCGAGGAAGCCCGCCTCCTCCACCGCATCCCACAACGCGGACGGCCATTCGCCGCCTTCGACGCGGTGCAAAAGCTCCGGCGTCACGTGTTGCGCGAACAGACGATGCGCGGCGTCGTGAATCAGTTGCGCGGTCTCGCTCATCGGCTCACCTCAACCCCAAGCCGCGCGCGATGATGCCGCGCAAAATCTCGCGCGTACCGCCGCGCAACGAAAACGACGGCGACACTTGCGTGAGATAGGCTTGCACCCGCCGCAGCGCATCGCTCGCCGTCGCCGACGTCTCGAGTCCGAACAGATCATGCGCGATTTGCGGAATGTCCTGTTCGAACACCGCGCCGATATCCTTCACCAGCGCCGCCTCCAACGCCGGGTTCGCCCCCGCCTGAAGCTGCGTCGCGACCGACAACGACAACCGCCGCAACGCATGAAGCCGCGCCGTCAAACTGCCGAGCGCAATCGCAACCCGCTCCGACGGATTAGGCCCCGCCGCCGCGACCAGATGCTTGAGCAACATCATGCTCGACAAAAACCGCTCCGGCCCCGACCGCTCGTAGGCCAGTTCGGCGGTCACCTGCGCCCAACCCTGCCCCTCCGCGCCGATGATGGCGTCGTGCGGCAGCAGCGTGTTGTCGAACACCACTTCGTTGAAGTGCTCATGCCCCGTGAGATCGGCGATCGGCCGCACGTTGATTCCGGGCGTCTTCATGTCGACGAGGAATTGCGACAGACCCATTTGCCGCTGCTCGGCGCCCTCACCCGTGCGGAACAATGCGATCATGTAGTGCGCGCGGTGCGCCGAAGAACTCCACAGCTTTGTGCCGCTCACCCGCCAGCCGTCGTTCGTCCGAACCGCCCGGACACGCACGCTGGCGAGGTCCGAACCCGAATCAGGCTCGCTCATCCCGATCGCGAAATAAGTCTCGCCGCGCGCGATTCCCGGCAACACGCGCTGCCGCTGTTCTTCCGTGCCGAACTTGAGAAGAAGAGGACCGCTCTGCCGGTCGGCGACCCAATGAGCCGCCACCGGCGCGCCGGCCGCGAGCACCTCTTCGCTGACGACATACCGCTCGAGCGCCGTGCGCTCGTGCCCGCCGTACTTCTTCGGCCACGTCAGACCGATGAAGCCCTTCGCGCCGAGTTTGCGGCTGAAGTCGGGATTGAACCCGCTCCACGACTGCGCCTTCGTCTCGGGCGGGATCGCCGCGATCTCTTCGGCGAGAAACGCGCGAATGTCGTGGCGCAATCGCTCAGCTTCCGGCGGAAGCGTGGCGAGCTGAAATCGAAACGGCAGGGGTTGAGCGAGATCCATGGCGCCGCACTATGGCGCACTTAATCTGCGTCGCTCAACCGCTCTTATTTCCGCTAGAGCGTCGGCCTCTTGCGCTCCAACCGGCGGCGCTTCCGCACCGCGCGGTCTCGGACCACAAAGCCGGTCACGAACCCTGCGCCAAGGATCATCGTCGCAATGATCAGCGCGTCCATACCTGGTCCTCGCGATAGTCAAAGTCGCGCAAGGACGACATGGGGCGATAGCGCGTACGCATGGCGTGCATGTGGGCACTCACCGTCCGAACGCCGAAACCGGCCGCATAACCGATCGCAAACAAGACCCCCACAGCCACGAACAAATCCATTTACCCGTCTCCGTTTTTTGTCGGCTTCCGCTCCGGACGCGTTGGGCAGTGTGCCTGCCGAACATCAGTGCGATGAGAAACGCCAACCGCAGCTTGACACTGCTTCATCGGTTATGAGCGCGACATTCGTGATGGTCAACTCTTGAAATGTTTTTGTACCGCGTCGTGAATTGCATCCCCTGATTCGAATGTCGCGACGCGAGCAATCGATGAACGGCGCTCACGAAATCGATGCGGAGAAGTTGTGCGCACCAATCGTCTGCGCGCCTAGTACGTACCTACCTGACGCGTTCGCGAGTGCGATCTGCGAATCAGTTCCGAAGTTGAAACTGAAAGTGATTCGTCCGCGCCGCCGCACGCGCACATCCGGCGGCAGCACCGCCGTTTCAACGCCCGCTTGGTGAAGCGCGTGCTGTGCAACATCAAGCGCCAGCTCACGCGTCGGCCAAACCGCAAGATAAAACCGGCGATCGCAGCGCACCAACGCAGGCGCGCCGGTTGCAGACGAAGCCAGCACGTCCAATCCCGTGCGCGGCTCGATCATCTCGCTCCACGTGCCGCACGCATAGGTTCGATTTCCCCAAACCACGTCGCGTGACGTGCCCGGCCGCAAACTTTCGACGCGCGCGACCTTCATCGGCAACAGTGCCTGCAGCGGACCCGGCGGCAGCTCACGCGGAATCTGAAAGCTCTCGCTCTTCGCGCCGGTGCGAATGCCGAAAACGGCAACGCCCTCGAACGCAGCGAACGCTTGCATCGCCGCCTCGCTCACATGCGGCAAGCTCGGCACGAACACCGCGCGATACGATTTGAGGTCGGCACCCGGTGGCACGATGTCGATATCGACGCCAAGGCGCCGCAGCGCTGTGTACCAATTGAACACCAGCGCCAGATAACTGAACGCCCGCCCCTGCGGTTGGATCTCGTGCATCCAAGCCGCTTCGTAGTCGAAGACGACCGCGACACTCGCGGGCGTCGGGGGCGCACTCAGCGCCTCACGCCACCAATCGCTGTCGATCTCGCGCGCCACCGCAGCAGCCTCATGTCCACCAACGTCGAGCACGTTGTCCGGCCGGTTCAGCCCCGCATGCATCTGCTCCTGCGCAAACGGCGCCTGCCGCCAGCGAAAGAAGCTGACGACCTCCGCCCCATGCGCCAGCGCTTCCCATGCCCATAGCCGAACGACGCCAGGCGACGGCGACGGATTCCACAGCGCCCAGTTCACCGGCCCCGGCTGCTGCTCCATCACCCAAAACCGCCCGCGCCCGACGCCGCGATAGAGATCGTGATGAAACGCCGAGATGTCGGGATGCCCCGTCTGCGCATAACGCTGACGCTCGCCTTCGGTGAAGCCCGTTGTCGGCAAACTGTCGGTGAAACCCAGCGGATAGGAATCCCAGCTCGCAAGATCGATCCCCTCGCCCACCTTCCAATGATCGAAGTCGAGAAACGCCCCCATGAAGTTGTGCGTGACGAACCGCCCCGGCGAATGACGCCGAATGATCTCGACCTGCTCCGCATTGAGGCGCGCCACCTGCTCAGACGAGAAGCGAAAGAAATCCATCCGATGAATCGGATTGAGTTCGGTCACCGCCTGCATCGGCAAGTCGATCTCGTCGAACGAACGATAGGACATGCTCCAGAACCGATTGCCCCACGCTTCGTTCAGCGCCGCGACATCGCCGTACCGCGCCGCGAGCCACACGCGAAACCCCGTAAGCGCTGCCGGCGAATACGACCGCACCGTGTCGTGACAACCGTACTCGTTGTCCGTCTGCCATCCCGCGACGGCGTCATGCCGCCCATAGCGCACGGCGAACGCTTCGGTGATGCGCCGGCTCTCGGCGCGAAACGTCTCACTGGAAAAGCAGTAGTGACGCCTCGAACCGAATCGCCTCGGCCGTCCGCGCGCGTCGTGCGGCAAGATGTCGGGGGATCGATCGACGAGCCACTTCGGCGGCGTTGCCGTCGGTGTCCCCATCACAATCTTGAGACCCGCAGCGCCCAAAGTTTCTACGGCGCGATCCAACCAGCCCCAATCGAATCGCCCCGGTTCCGGCTCGACAACGCTCCACGAGAACTCGCCGATCCGCACATAGCGAAGGCCCAGCTCAGCCATCCGCCGGGCATCGTCCGCCCACATCGTTTCCGGCCAGTGCTCCGGGTAATAGCAAACGCCCAGCATGAAAGTTCCTTAATTGCCGCCGCTTACGACAGGCGAACGGCGGCTTTGCGGCAAGAACGCACGGGCGAACGCCCCGCCGCAATTTCGCCTAACGCGAGGGCGAGTGACAATGGAGGCTAGCCCCCCGCTTTGCGCAGTGAAAGAATGACCGAACTAACGCGGGGATCGGCCTAGGGCAGCCCTGGACCGGACACGAAATGTCATCCGACGACTCGAACGACGAACCGACCATCAATCCGACCCCGGCGCCCGATGCGTGGGAGGAGCCGCCCCACCGTACGCGCCGCCCCTGGTGGTTCTGGCTGGCGACGGGCTTCGGCGGGATCATCCTGTTCTTCTCCGCCTGCTTCGTCGCACTATACTACCTTTACGCCCCCGACCTGCCGATCACCGCCGACCGCCTCGGCGAACTCAACCGCACGCCGTCGATCACGCTGACCGATGCCGCGGGCAAAGCCTTCGCCACCCGAGGCGCGGCGTTCGGCTATCGCGTCAAGGTCGACGAGATGCCGCCCTATCTGCCGGCATCCTTCATCATCCTGGAAGACCGCCGCTTCTATTCGCACGGCGGCGTCGACTATCGCGGCATGACGCGCGCGCTGTGGGCCAACTGGACCGCAGGCGGCGTCGTCCAAGGCGGCTCGACCATCACGCAGCAGCTGGCCAAGAACACGTTCCTGAAACCGGAGCGCACCTGGTCGCGCAAGCTCGAAGAACTCTTCCTCGCCTTCTGGCTCGAACGCCACTACTCGAAGGACGAGATCCTCACCCTCTATTTGAACCGCATCTATTTGGGCTCAGGCGCTTACGGCGTCGACGCCGCCGCGCGCGAGTACTTCGACAAATCCGTCCGCGACGCGACGCTGGCCGAAGCCGCGATGCTCGCCGCCCTGACGCGCGCGCCCTCGCGCTACTCTCCGGAAGCGAACCTCAAGGTCGCGCAGACGCGCGCCGCGATGGTGATCGATCTCCTCCTCGAAGACGGCCAGATCAACGAAGAACAAGCGAAGAAGGCGAAAGCCAATCCGGCAAAGCCCGTGCTGAAGGAAGGCACCGAAAGCGCCAACTACTTCGCCGACTTCGTGATGGACCAACTGACCAAACTCGACATCCGACCGAACCAGGATCTGGTGGTCAGCACCACCATCGACACGCGCCTGCAAACGGTGGCGCAGAAAACGCTGACGGCCGTGCTCGACAAAGACGGTAAGGGCCGCGCTGTAGGCCAAGGCGCGCTGGTGGCCATGGAGCCGTCGGGTGCCATCCGCAGCATCGTCGGCGGTCGCGACTACACCGTCTCGACCTTCAACCGCTCCTACCAAGCCCGCCGCCAGCCCGGCTCGTCGTTCAAACCGTCCGTCTACCTCGCGGCGCTCGAACACGGCCTGACGCCCGACGACATCCGCGACGACGCCCCCTATGAGAACCGCGGCTGGTCCCCGGACAACTACGACCACTCGTATCTCGGGCCTATCACGCTGCGCGAAGCGCTCGCGAAATCGATCAACACGGTCGCCGTGCGCGTCGCCGACGAAGTCGGCCGCCGCAAGGTCATCGCTGTCGCGCAGCGCTTAGGCATCACCTCGCCGCTCGAGCCGAACCGCTCCCTCCCGCTCGGTACGTCGGAAGTCACGCTCTACGAAATGACGCGCGCCTTCGCGTCCTTCGCCAACAAGGGCAACCGCGTCGACCCGTATGTGATCCTCGACGTAAAGACGACCGACGGCACAGTTCTCTATCAATACCGCGCCGCGCCGCCGATCCCGGTCATGAGCCGCCGTTCGCTCGAAGAGATGAACCAGATGCTCTACGAGGTCGTGCAAACCGGCACCGGCCAGCGCGGCGACATGGGCGGCCGTCCGGTGGCAGCGAAAACCGGCACCAGCCAGGAATGGCGCGACGCCTGGTTCGTCGGCTACTCGGCCGACTTCGTCACCGGCGTCTGGCTGGGCAACGACGACAACACGTCGATGCAGAAGGTCGTCGGCGGCAGTCTGCCCGCCAGCATCTGGAAGAACTACATGCAGGCGGCGCACAAGGGCATCCCCGTTCACAACCTGCCCGGCATCGACACCTACGGCAGTTCCGACTCCGCCGACGCCGGCAGTGAAGACAACCCATGGGTCGACCGCGGCGACGACGATTCGCAAGACCGCCGCGCACCGGGCCGCGACCGCGGCGTCATCGAAGACTTCTTCGACAGCCTCTTCGGCGGCGACACCGCCCTGCCCGCGCCACCACCGCCGATGGGACCGCGCTATGGGCCGCGCGTCGAGGCTGAGCCCGATCCCGCCGACGTCGAAGACATGACGGCCGCGGAAGAAGCGGCCGAAGAAGACGCCGTGCGGGCCGCGGAAGCCGCGCGGGACAACCGTCGAGGCGTACCGCTAAGCGCCCCACCCGCTCCGCCGCCGCCGGAGCCCGCCGAACCCGACGGCCCCTACCGCCAGCCCGAGGCGGACCCCGACGAAGCGTCGCCATTCTAACCTGTGACCCAGCCGCACTGGTGAGCGCCACGGACCGGCGGCTAAAGTCGCGCCGCCGCTGGTTTTCGAGAATCGAGTCGCGATGAGATTTCTACTGCGCCTGTTGGGTTCGCTTGTGCTGGCCGCCGTTTTGGGCCTGGGCAGCGCCTATGTCGTCGCGCGCTACGCGATGCAGGGGGACACGGTGGTCGCGAACGGTCCGTGGGCCGGCAACCTCGCCGCGGGCGGCACGGGCGCCGACATCTACACCCGCACGTCTATCGCGCTGACAGGCCTGCTCGCGCTCAACAAGGACGAAACGATCTACTACAACGCGACCAAGGACAGCGCCGGCGAAGCGCTGGACGGCGCTTGCACCTATCGCATCGAAGGCCGCGACCCCGACGCGCGGTGGTGGAGCTTCACGGTCTACGGAAAAGATCACTTCCTGATCGACACGCCGACCAAACGCTACTCGATCAGCAAGACCAGCGTCGTCCGCACGGCCGAGGGCGCGTTCGTCGTACGCCTGTCGACGACCGAAGAACCGAACAACTGGATCGCAACGTCGCCCGACGGATTCCAGATCACGCTGCGCCTCTACAACCCGAACGCGTCGGTGAAGGACAATCCGGCAACCGCACCTCTGCCTGCGATCGTGAAGGAGGCCTGCTCATGATCCGCTGGGCCGGTTGGTTGCTCTTCACGCTGGCGCTCGCCGCCGTGATCCACTGGGCGGCCATCGCCAACGCGCCCGATTTCATCATGTCGCGCGCGATGTCCGCGATGGGCGGCAAGGGCATCAACACGATCTCGCATGTCGACCGCGCGACAGCAGCCTCGCGCACCATTGTGAAGCCAAGCCCCGACCTGCTCTACTCCACCTGCGTGTTCGACGTCTCGCGCCAGCCGCTAAAGATCACGACTGCCGCGCCGACCGACACGTACTGGTCGGTCGCCCTCTACGCCGCCAACACGGACAATTTCTTCGTCCTCAACGACACGCAGGCGAAGGGCCAGCCCGCCACGATCATCCTCGTCGGCCAAGGCCAAATCGTCCCCCCGCAGCCGGAGGGCACCACTATCGTCGCCGCACCGTCACAAAAAGGCGTCGTCCTCTTCCGCACCCTCATCAACGACGACGCCCGCGAACCCGAACTAGACCGCATGCGCCGCGCCGCCAGTTGCGAACCGTTGCGCTGATAGACCTGCGGGTTCCCGTTCGCTAAACTTGGCGGAGCCTACACAGAGAACCCGCCCATGCCCCGCCTTAGCCGCCGCGCGACCCTGCTTGCGTTAGCGACCGCGCTCGCAAGCCCGGCCTTCGCCGCGAAGCCCGAACCCACGAAGCTGACCAAGATCACCTTCGTCACTGATTGGAAGGCGCAGGCCGAACACGGCGGCTTCTATCAAGCCGTCGCGAACGGCCTCTACAAGAAGGCGGGCCTCGACGTCACGATCAAGCAAGGCGGCCCCGCGGTGAACACGCCGCAGCTGATCGCGGCAGGCGCCGTCGATTTCGCGATGGGCTCGAACCACTTCCAGCCGCTGAACATCGTGGCCGCCGGCGGCGACGCGATGGCCGTCGCCGCGATCTTCCAGAAGGACCCGCAGGTGCTGATCACGCACCCGCGCGACGACATCAAAACGCTCGCCGACATGAAGGGCAAACCCATCATGATTTCCGACGCCACGATCTCGACGTGGTGGATCTGGGCCAAGGCGCGTTACGGCTTCGACGACAAACAGATCCGCAAATACACCTTCAACATGGCCCCGTTCCTGGTCGACAAGAACGCGATCCAGCAAGGCTACGTGACGTCAGAGCCCTACACCATCGAGACCCAAGGCAAGATCAAACCGAAGGTCTTCCTGCTCGCGGACGCCGGCTATCCCGGCTACTCGAACCTCATCCTAGCGCGCGGCAAAGACGTGCGCGAACGGCCGAAGATCGTGCAAGCCTTCGTCGACGCCTCGATCGACGGCTGGAACACGTTCCTGAACGGCGACGCCAAGCCCGCCGTGGCGCTGATCAAGCGCGACAACCCGGAAATGACCGACGACATCATCGCCCAAGCCATCACGCAGATGAAGACGCGCGGCATGGTCCAAGGCGCGGACGCGGCGGTCCTCGGCATCGGCGCAATGACGGCCGCACGCTGGAACACGTTCTTCGACCTGATGAAGGCGAACAAGGTCTACGACGACAAACTCGACGTCACGAAGGCCTACACGACGCAGTTCGTGAACAAGCGCCGCGCCGCCACCAACCCGCAAATCACCAAGCCGCGCTGACCTTGCTTCTTTCCTTCGACCACGTCGCGAAGCGCTTCCCGAGCGGCGTCGAAGCGCTCCGCGACACGACCTTCACCGTCAACGAAGGCGATTTCGTCTCGATCGTCGGCCCGTCGGGTTGCGGAAAAAGCACGGCGCTCCGCCTCATCGCCGACCTGACAAAACCGACCACTGGCACGATAAATTGGAGCGCCAAACCACCAACCCTCGGCTTCGTCTTCCAAGACGCCGCCCTCATGCCGTGGTCCACCGTCGAAGCCAACGTTCGCCTGCCGCTCGACCTCACGCATACAGATAGGGCAACAGCAGACACACGCGTTGCCGAAGCGCTCGCGCTCGTCGGCCTCGAAGCCTTCGCCAAATCCTATCCGCGGGAACTCTCCGGCGGCATGAAGATGCGCGTGTCCCTGGCCCGCGCGCTCGCCGCGAAGCCGTCGCTGCTGCTGATGGACGAACCCTTCGCCGCCTTGGACGAACTCACGCGCGAACGCCTGAACGACGAACTGCGCGAACTCTGGGCGAAGAAGAACCTGACGGTCATCTTCGTCACCCACTCGATCTACGAAAGCGTCTACCTCTCGTCCCGCATCCTGGTGATGAGCCCCCGCCCCGGCCACGTCATCGCCGACCTGCCCATGAGCGACCCGACAACGCGCGATCCCGACTTCCGCATCAGCCCCCTTTACGGCGACCGCTGCCGCGCCGTCCGCGCAGCCCTTCAACAAGGCGGCGCGCTGTGACCCAAGAACGCATCCTCGCCTACACCCTGCCGGCGCTCGTCGCCGTGGCGGTCATCGGCGTTTGGGAATGGGCCGTGGTCGCCCTCGACGTTTCGCCGTTCGTCCTGCCACCGCCATCGGCGATCGTCGACGCGGCCATCGCGAATTGGCAATCGCTCATGGACTCCGCTTGGGTGACGCTGCGCATCACCATCGCCGCCTTCATCCTCGCGCTCGTCCTTGGCGTCGCACTCGCCGTCATCTTCGCCCAAAGCCGAACCATCGAACGCGCGCTCTTCCCCTACGCCGTCACGCTTCAGGTCACGCCGATCGTCGCCATCGCGCCGTTGATCCTGATATGGGTCGGCCTCGACAATGCCGAGCGAGCCGTCTTGATCCTCGCGACCATCGTCGCCTTCTTCCCCATCCTCGCGAACACGACGCTGGGCCTACGTTCCGCCGACCGCCAACTCCACGAACTCTTCGACCTCTACCGCGCCACGCGCCTCCAACGACTCATGCGCCTGCAATTCCCCGCGGCGCTCCCGTATCTCTTGGCCGGCATGAAGATCGCAGGCGGCCTCGCCCTCATCGGCACCGTCGTCGCCGAATTCGCTGCAGGTTCCGGCACCTCGACCGGCCTCGCCTGGCGGATCATCGAAGCCGGCAACCGCCTGGAAATCGCAAAAGTCTTCGCCGCCCTGGCTCTCCTCTCCGCCATCGGCATCGCGATCTACGGCTTGCTGTCGCTGCTCGAACGCCAACTCCTCAAACGCTGGCACGAAAGCGCGCGTCCCAAGGAATAGCGCCTCACTCGAAGCGGACGCACACGCCCGCTTTCAGCTGGCACGATGGAAAAGCCGCGATCAGCCCGTCCATCGTCGCGTCATCGCGCGCGACAAAGATGAACGCGTAAGCCTGCCCCGTGCGTTGCGAAACGAACACCATCCCGCGCGACGGCCCCAATGCCGCCGTCAGACCATCCGCCGACACACCAAACGATTTCGCACCGCGCGCCAGCTGCGCAGTCTGATCCGGCTTCGCGAAGGCAACGACACTGAGGCCCGGAAACCGGTCGAGCCTCTCCGTCACCTCGGGCCCGCCCAACTCCGACATCGTCCACACGCTCGACGAATTGACCACGCTGCGGAGCTTCGCAGGCCAAGGCGATCCATCGACGTCGATGTTCAGAACCATGCTGCGCAGATGAAGCGCGGGCGTTTCCAGCCGCGCGCCTAATCCCACCCGCAGCGCTGCAACAAATTCTTCCCCGAAGGTCGGCGACATCCGAGCCCGTTTCTCGAACGCGCGCTCAAACAAGCCGTGCGTCGCCCGCGCCCCAAGATCGATCATCTCGTCCGCATAGAACGACCGGGGCCGATCCACGACCTTCTGAAACTCTTCCGGCGTCAGCACGTTGCGCGCCGTCAGGAAGTTACCGATGACGGTCGCTTGAACTTCATCGAACAGATTCCAAGCTGGCACACCCGCTGTGCCCGGCCGCAACATCGCATCCACCAGCGCCGCCTTGCCCTGGGGCGGCATACACGCAAACACGTGATGCGCAAGCTCGTGAACGATCACGTCGACGCGGTCCGCCGGCCGCTCGCCGGGAACGACCTCCACCGTCATGTGCGCACCGATGCGCTGGGCCCGCGTATTCGGGCTCTTACGCTTGGGCTGAAGATACAAGTGAACAAACACGCGACGATCGCCGAGGTCGGCGCGATAGAACCGCGCAGCGGCGCTCAGCAATTCCCCCGCACGCCCCTTGCGCATCGCCGCTTCGAGGCCGGGGATGAACGCCGTCAGCTCGTTCTCATGCTCGTTCCACCATCCGTCGAACCGCGGCCGAAAATAATCGGCGATCGCTGAAAATCGCGCCGCCGTTTCGGCAGGCGTCGATGACGCCCATACGCCGTTGAGTGCGCCGGCATCCGCTGCGGCGAACTCCGCGAAACGAAGCCTGTTCAGCGCGCCGTCCTCGCGCGCGCCGAAGATCGGAACGCTCGCCTTAATCGGTAGAGTGGGATCGCCGCCTTTCTCGCTCTGCTCAATGGCGCGTCGCAACGACGCCCATTCCTTCACGAGTTGAGCGTCCGCCTCGTCAAAGCCAAGTTGCCCCTTCCACAATTGCTCATAGGCCTCGACCGTGCAGCCGATCGCGCGCGCTAAACAATCGATGTGATAGATTAGGTTTGCCTGAGTTCGACCGCCGACCTGGATCGACAAACCGCCGCTCTTCAACTCGACGACGCTATCGGCGCGCGCCGTTTGCGCCGCGACAAGCAGCGTGAACACTAACAACAGCAAACGCATGACTTCCCCCCGGAAACCCAAGCCAATTCTGGCAGGCCGCCAAAATAGGGGAACTTACATCGGCGTTAGAACATATCACGTATAATAACTGTGATTTAATATATTTCACGTCCAAACTTGACAGAATAGGTCCCTCTCCCCATCCTAGGTGGAGATAGGACGCGCGGAATGCCCCAGGTTTTGACCGCAAATCGGCTGAACGACGGTGAGGTTGTCTACCTCGCCGCGGACGGCGCGTGGGTCGAACGCATCGCCGGCGCACAAGTCTTCGCAACAAAACCTGAGGGTGAGGCGGCGCTTACGGTCGGCGTTGAGGCCGAGCGCAATCAGCTGATCGTCCACGCCTACCTCTTCGACGTCACCCCGGCCGACGCGACGAAGCCCGTGAAGATGCGCGAGATCATCCGCGCCGCCGGCCCCACCGTCCGCCGCGATCTGGGCAAACAGGCCGCGCTCTAATGTATCGCTACGACGAATTCGATCAGAAGATCGTGGACGAACGCGTCACGCAGTTCCGCGGCCAAGTCGCGCGCCGCCTCTCAGGCGAACTCACCGAAGACGAGTTCAAACCGCTGCGCCTGATGAACGGCCTCTACCTTCAGCTTCACGCCTACATGCTGCGCGTCGCCATTCCGTACGGCACGCTGTCGTCGCGTCAGTTGCGCATGCTGGCCCACATCGCGCGCAAGTACGACAAGGACTACGCGCATTTCACGACGCGCCAAAATCTTCAGTACAACTGGCCGAAGCTCGCCGACGTGCCCGATATCCTCGGCGATCTCGCTACCGTCGAGATGCACGCCATCCAAACCAGCGGCAACTGCATCCGCAACGTGACGTCGGACCACTTCGCCGGCGCCGCCGCAGACGAAGTCGACGACCCGCGCATCTGGTCCGAAATCATCCGCCAGTGGTCGACGTTCCACCCGGAATTCTCGTACCTACCGCGCAAGTTCAAGATCGCGGTCACGGCCGCGCCGAAAGACCGCGCCGCGATCAAAGTCCACGACATCGGTATCATCATCCGCCGCGACGCGTCGAACACACTGCAATTCGACGTCTATGTCGGCGGCGGCCAAGGCCGCACGCCCTACGTCGCGCACCTGATCGGCGAGAACATCGCCGCGACCGATCTGCTCGCCTATCTCGAAGCGACAATGCGCGTCTACAATCAGCACGGCCGCCGCGACAACATCTACAAAGCGCGCATCAAGATCCTGGTGCATCAAATCGGCGCCGAAGAAATGCGCCGCCAAGTCGCCGCCGAATTCGCCGAGATCAAAACCCAAGGCGCGCTCGCGTTGCCGCAAGCCGAAATCGATCGGATCAAAACCTACTTCGCCGATCCCGCGTTCGACGTCCTGCACGACGAAACCGCGCTGCTGGCCGCGCAGAAGAAACAGAGCAAAGCCTTCGCCGACTGGCACGACATCAACGTCGCCCAACACAAGGCGTCCGGTTACGCCATCGTCACGATCTCGCTCAAACCCATCGGCGGCATCCCGGGCGACGCCAGCGCCGATCAAATGGACCTGGTCGCGAACCTCGCCGAACGCCTGAGCTTCGACGAAATCCGCGTCAGCCACGAACAGAACCTGGTGCTCGCCCATGTGCGCCAGCGCGACCTCTTCGACCTCTGGCAGCAACTCGACAAGGCCGGCCTCGCCACCGCGAACTACGGCCTCATCACCGACATCATCGCCTGCCCGGGCCTCGACTATTGCGACCTCGCCAACGCGCGCTCCATCAACATCGCGCAGGCCGTCTCGAAGCGCTTCGCCGACCTCGACCGCCAGCGCGACATCGGCGAACTGAAGATGAAAATCTCAGGTTGCATCAACGCCTGCGGCCACCACCACGTCGGCAACATCGGCATCCTGGGCGTCGACAAGAAGGGCGTCGAGTACTACCAAATTACCCTCGGCGGCTCCGGCGACGAAACCACGTCGATCGGCGAAATCTTGGGGCCGGCCTTCGGCGAAGCCGAAGTCCCCGACGCCATCGAAAAACTCATCGACACCTATATCGGCCTGCGCCAATCCGGCGAACGCTTCTTGGATACCTATCGCCGCGTCGGCATTCAGCCATTCCGTGAGAAACTCTATGCCGCTCATTAAAGACAACGCCTTCGTCGAAAACACCTTCGCGCACGTCGCCGACGACGAGACGCCGCCCGAAGGCGCAATCGTCGTGTCCCTGAAACGCTGGCAGGCCGAACGCGAAACCCTCGCCGCCCGCAACGCCCCGCTCGGCATTCGTTTAGCCTCGGACCAGTCACCTGAAACCCTCGGCGCCGATGTGACTCACTTCGCGTTGATCGAACTCGAGTTCCCGAAATTCCGCGACGGCCGCGGCTATTCCTACGCGCGCATCCTGCGCCAGCGCCTAGGCTTCACCGGCGAAATCCGCGCCGTCGGCGATGTTCTGCGCGATCAGTGGCTGTTCATGAGCCGCTGCGGCGTCGACGCCTTCGAGGTCCGCCCCGGCACACGTCTGGAAGACTTCCGCGCCGCGCTTGCCGAACAAACGGTCTTCTACCAGCCGGCGAGCGACTGCATCCGCAACGTCCTCGACCTGCGCCACACCCGCACGTGCGCCGCCGCGGAATAATTCACGCCGCAATCGCCGCCTCCTCACCGCGCCGCATCGATCGCTCTGCCGGGAAATGCAGCGACACGCTCGTCCCTCGACCGGCCTCACTGTCGAGGTCGAGCGTGCCGCCGTGCAGTTTGATCAGGGCTTGTACGATGGGCAGCCCCAGGCCCGTGCCGTCGTGCTTTCGCACCTCCGCACAATCGACTTGTGAATAGACGGCGAGCGCCTTCGGAATGTCCGCCTTCGCGATCCCGATGCCGCTGTCGCGCACGCTGAGCGTGATGCCGCCGTCCGCGCGCGCAACCGCCGTCGCCGCAATGGCCCCGCCGCGCGGCGTAAACTTCACCGCGTTGGACAACAGGTTCAGCATCATCTGCAACGTCGCCCGCTTGTCGGCGAACAGCGCCGGCAAATCGTCTTCGACGAGAATGGTCAGGTCGTGGTTCGCATCGCCGCGCGAGAGTTTGCGCGCTTCGTCGATGAGACTATCGATGTCGAACGCCTCGCAACTCAACTCCATCTTGCCCGCCTCGATCTTCGACAGATCGAGAATTTCGCGGATCAGCGACAAGAGGTGCGAACCGCTGTTGTGGATGTGACGCGCATATTCGAGATAGCGCGGATCGCCGGCAGGGCCATAAATCTGATGCTGGATCATTTCGGAGAACCCGAGGATCGCATTTAGCGGCGTACGCAATTCGTGGCTCATATTGGCGAGGAATCGCGACTTGGCCGCGTTCGCCTCCACTGCTTCCGCACGAGCATTCTCAAGTTCGACGACCTTCTCGGACAGCCGTTGCGTCCGCTCGGTGACAAGCAGTTCGAGATCGACATTTGCCTTCTGCAACTGGACGGCCGTCCGCTCTGCCCGCTCATAGCCTGTGTAGATGTGCGCGACCATCATGCCCGTGATGCACGAGCAAAAGACGAGCACGCCGACCACCGTCGCGCTGCCCTTCGGCAGCACGTCCGATCCATGGATCACCGACACCAAACCCAGCACGCAGAGGATCAGCACGCCGGCCAACGTCACGCCAAGACGCATCAGGAGCCTCACAATGTTAAGCCCCCGCGAAGTTACCGGCCGCACAACGCAAGCAACCGGCAACTGCCCCGTGTGACGGACGCTACAACCCGACTCTCACCACCGCGTGAACAGTCCTGCTCAAATTTGTTTCAAATGCATGACGGCACGGCCCGCACGCGAAGACGGGAAAACGCCACCGCGGCGCTTGATTGACCTAAGGCGCGCGATCCACTATCCCCGCGCCTTCTTCAACGACCACACGCGGGTATGCGGCGCGCGAGAGAGAACGGCATGTCAATCTCTGCCCACGCGGCGCCGGCCCGAACAGCAAAGGAAATGCCGCGCTTCTCGTCCGTCGCGGAACTCATCGACAAAGAGCGTCCGTCGCTGCCCGTTTACGCGTTGTTTCCGCCCGCTTTCAAGGCGGCGGCGAAGGCCTTCCACGACGGCTTCCCCGGCGAAACGATGTACGCGGTTAAAGCGAACCACGCGGTTCCCGTCGTCGATCACGTGCACGGCGCCGGCATCCGCCACTTCGACGTCGCCTCGCTTGCCGAAGTGAAACTCGCGCGCGAACGCTATCCCGACGCCGGCGTGCATTTCATGGCGCCCGTGCGCATCCGCGGCGCGGCCGGCGAAGCGTACAAAAAATACGGCGTACGCAATTTCGCGTTGGACAGTGAAGACGAACTGAACACGATCCTGCGCGAAACGGGCGGCGACGCGGACAAATCGATCGCCGCGGCGCTGACGCTGTTCGTGCGCCTGTATGTTCCCGCCGACGGCGCACTCCTAGAGCTGTCGAGCAAATTCGGCATCGGCACGACAGCCGCCGCACAGCTGCTCAGAAAAATCGTGCAGTCCGGCGCGAAACCCGCGCTCACCTTCCACGTCGGTTCGCAGTGTCTCCACCCGCAATCGTACAAAACCGCTCTCGGCCGCTGCGCCGAAGTGCTCCAGCAAGCGCGCGTCGAACTCGAGGCGCTCGATGTCGGCGGCGGCTTCCCCGGCTATTACCTGAACGTTACCGTCCCGCCTCTGACCGAATTCTTCGACGCGATCCGCGAAGGTCTCGCCGACCTCAATCTGCCGAAGCGCGCGCCGGTCTACTGCGAGCCCGGCCGAGCCCTCGTCGCCGACGGTCTGTCCGTAATCACGCGCGTGTCGCTGCGCCGCGACTACACCGTCTTCATCAACGACGGCATCTACGGTAGCCTCAACGAATACGCATTACAGAACTGGCCGGTCCGCTATCCGCTGCGCGTTTTCAGCGAAGGGCCTGGCGGTAAGATCGTCGAAAAGAAAGGCCGTCTCGCGGCATTCAAAGCATTCGGCCCGACCTGCGACACGCTCGACGTCCTCCACTATCTGATCGACCTGCCGGAAACGATAGGTGCCGGCGACTGGATCGAGTTTCAGAAGCTGGGGGCCTACTCTTGCGCGCTCAGAACCGCCTTTAACGGCTTCTACCCCGACACTTTTGTCGAGATCATTGAAGCGCGTTAGCTATAGTTCCTGACCGAAAATTTACCCGCGAAACGACATCATGCCCGGCACAAAACTGGGTGTCGGCGGGGTCATGTCGCAAGAAACCTCTCATCTGCAAGACCTGATCGACCTCGCCAAAGAGCCGTCGAGCGACAAGCGCCGCGAACTCATGCGCAAGCTCACCGACGTCTTCCTGGACGCCGCCCCCGATTATTCCGACACCGAACGCGACCACTTCGGCGCCATCTTGGGCCGCGTCGCAACCGACATGGACGCCGCCGTCCGCCGCCAGCTCGCCAAGCAATTCGCCAACGTCCCCTCCGCGCCGCACAATCTGATCCAACGCCTCGCGGCGGACGAAGAGTTCAGCGTCGCCAAAGACGTGCTGCTGAAAAGCACCGTCCTGCGCGACGACGATCTCATCGCCATCGCGCGCCACTCCGCGCAAGACAGGCTCGAAGCCATTGCCGGCCGCCACACCGTCTCGGAAGCTGTCTCCGAGGCGATCGTCGAACACGGCGACGATCAGGTCGTCGTAAAACTCGTCTCGAACACCGCCGCCAAACTGTCGCGCTCCACCAGCCGCCGCGTGGTCGAACGCAGCGAAACGAGCGAGACCTTGCAAGCGCCGCTGATCATGCGCGCCGACGTTCCGCCCGACATGCTGCAGGACATGTTCTCGTTCGTGTCGTCGGAACTGCGTACGAAAATCACGCAACAACTCGACAGCCTGCCGCCTGAAGTCATCGAGAAAGCCTTCGCCGACGCCGCCAAGGAATTCGCCGGCGAAGTCCGCCAGGTGAAAGACGCCGATCGCAAAGCGATGGTCTACGTCGCCGAAATGGCGCGCCGCAAACTGCTCAACGAAGCGCTGCTCCACCAACTGCTACGCAACAAGCAGGTGACAGAGTTCATCCACGCCTTCGCGCGGCTCGCCGAAATCGACGTGAAGACGGCAGGCCGCATCGTCACCGCGTGCAACACCGAAGGCGTCGCCGTCGTCTGCCGCGCCATGCGCTTCGACCGTTCGACCTTCGCCGCCATCGCCTTCTTCCTGGAAGAGCGAAACAAGGACGGACAAAAGGGCACGAACAACATCCTTGAACTCTACGACAAGGTCACGCCCGAAGCCGCCCAGCGCGTCATGCGCTTCTGGCGCGTCCGCAAAGAAGCCGACGCCCAACCGGCCATCGCCAGAGCGAGCTGACGCCCTTAGTGACGGCGCTCGCGCGTCGCTGTGAATTTGATCTTCGGCCAACGCTCGGCCGAATAGCGCAATTCCCACGCGCTCTTCGCCATGAACACGGGCGAGCCGTCGCCGTCGTCGGCCATGTTGCCCTGATGCGCATCGAGGAAGCGTTTCAGCTCGACCGGATCGTCGCTCGCCACCCAGCGCGCCGTCTCGAACAGCCCCGGCTCGAACGCCACCTCAAGCCCATACTCGGCCTTGATCCGGCTCGCCAGCACGTCGAGCTGCAACTGTCCGACGACGCCCACGAACCACTGCGAGCCGATCTTGGCGCGGAACACCTGCGTCACACCCTCTTCGGCCAACGCCTCCAGCGCGCGCTGCAGATGCTTGGCCTTCAACGGATCCGCCAGCCGCACCCGCCGGACGATTTCAGGCGCGAAGTTCGGAATCCCCGTAAAGGTCAGATCCTCGCCTTCGGTCAGCGTATCCCCGACGCGCAGCACGCCGTGATTGGGAATGCCGATAATATCGCCGGGCCACGCTTCGTCGACCGTCGCGCGGGATTGCGCGAAGAACAGGATCGGGTTGTGGATGCTGATCATCTTCCCCGAACCCGATTGCTTCAGCTTCATGCCGCGCTTGAAGTGGCCGGAGCACACGCGCATGAACGCCACGCGGTCGCGATGGTTCGGATCCATGTTCGCCTGAACCTTGAACACGAAGCCCGCAACCTTGTCGTCCGACGGCTTGACCACCCGCTGCACGGTGGCCTGCTCGCGCGGAGCCGGCGCATAGCGGCCAAGCCCTTCAAGCAGCTGCCGCACGCCGAAATTCTTCAACGCCGCGCCGAAATAGACCGGCGTCTGATGCCCCTCGCGAAACGTCTTCAGCTCGAACGCCGGATACCCGCCGCGCGCCAATTCCATCTCGCTCGTCAAACGCTGATGCTCCTCGGCGCTCAACACATCGGCGAGCCGATTGTGCCCGACCGCCTCTCCCACTCGCCCGAACGGCAGGAACGTGTCGGTCGCAAAATCCATCACGCCACGAAAATTCAAACCCGATCCCGCCGGCCACATCATCGGCGAGACGTGCAGCTGCAACTGATCGGAAATCTCCTCGATCAACTCAAACGGATCACGCGCCTCGCGGTCCATCTTGTTGATGAAGGTCAGGATCGGAATGTCGCGAAGTCGGCAAACTTCGACCAGCTTGCGCGTCTGCGCCTCGATGCCTTTCGCCGCGTCGATCACCATGATCGCGGAGTCCGCCGCCGTCAGCGTGCGATAGGTGTCTTCCGAAAAGTCCTCGTGGCCCGGCGTGTCGAGCAAATTGAACACCAGCCCGCCATACTCGAACGTCATCACCGCGGTCGTGACCGAGATGCCGCGCTCCTGCTCGATCTTCATCCAGTCCGACCGCGCGCGTCGCCGGTCGCGCTTGGCCTTCACTTCGCCGGCCAAATGGATCGCGCCGCCCATCAACAGCAAATGCTCGGTCAGCGTCGTCTTACCCGCGTCAGGATGTGAGATGATCGCAAACGTGCGCCGCCGCGCGGCAGCTTCCGCGGGCGTGTGATCGACAATCTCTTGAACGTCAGTCATGACACGGTCTCGAAACAAGGCGCGCCTTGTACCGGATTGCGCCCCGCCGCGAAACACTCTTGTGACAATCGCAAGCAGGGCCCCGCATTTGTGGGATAGATAAGCCCAAACGCCGCCGCTAATCTCCATCGGCACAAGATGGGGTCCCCGAAATGCCGAGCGTTCCGTTCTTCCGCGTATTGCTTGCCGCAGCCTTCGCCGCCTGCCTCGTCGTCGCCGAATCAACCTCGCCGGCATTCGCGCGCGACACGACGCCGGACGCCCCCGCGATCTGGAAGATCGATGGCCCGCAAGGCGACGTCTACCTCTTCGGCTCCGTGCATCTTCTGCCCAAGGACGTGAACTGGCGCACCCCGGCCCTCGACGCCGCGCTCAATGAAGCGAAGGTCGTGGTCTTCGAAATCGATCTCGACAAAGCCAAAGACCCTGCCGCCACCAAAGACCTGATCGTCAACCTCGGCCTGCTGCCGCAAGGCACGACGCTGCGCCAACTGCTGGCGCCCGAACGCCGCGCGAAACTCGAACGTGTCACCGCATCGATCGGCCTGCAGGCGGCAGCCCTCGACCCACTGCGTCCATGGCTCGCCGCGATCACCGTCGGCGTTCAGTGGATCGTCTCGAAGGGCTTCGACCCCAGCTCCGGCGTCGACCAACAGGTGTGGAACTGGACCAAAGAAAACGGAAAAGAACGCGCAACGCTTGAGACGATCGAAGATCAACTCAACGTCTTCGCCGGCCTGACGCGCGAGCAGGAAATCGAATACCTCGTCGTCAGTCTCGACCAGATCGAAACGGCGCCGGACATGCTCAACGACATGATCACGGCCTGGCGCAAGGGCAACCTGAAGGCGCTCGACAAAATCCTAAACGACGGCACGAAAGACATCCCCGTCCTCAACGAACGCATGATGATCGGACGTCACGTCAAGTGGCTGCCGCAAATCGAAAAGATGATGGCCGACGGCCGCACCCACGTCATCGTCGTCGGCGCCGCCCATCTCGCCGGCAAAGACAGCGTCATCACCATGCTCCGCGCTAAGGGCGTGAAAGTCGAGGGACCGTAGACTTCGCCGTCAGGAAACGGGTGGAACGCGGCAAGCGCCGTTCCTAGAGTCGCCACGGACTCGACGGGAGACACGCATGACCGAACGCAACTACGTCCTAGGCACGCACGACGCAGAGATCGCACGGCTGCAGTTGCAGCACCGCGTCTGGCGTCCGCGCATGTACGACGCCTGGCGCCGCGCCGGCGTGACGCAAGGTCAAACCGTTGTCGATGTCGGCAGCGGCCCCGGCTACGCCAGCCTCGACCTCGCCGAGATCGTGGGTCCCAAGGGTCGCGTCATCGCGATCGAACGCTCCACACGCTTCCTCGATGTTCTGCGCCACGCCGCCGCAAGCAATGTCACGACGATCGAAGGCGACATAACCGAAACGCCGATCGGCGAAAGCATCGCCGACGCCGCGTGGTGCCGCTGGGTATTCTCGTGGCTGACAAAGCCTGGACTCGGTGTCGCCAACATCGCACGCGCGCTCAAACCCGGCGGCGTCGCCGTCTTCCACGAATACCTGAACTACGCCTCATGGGGCCTCGCCCCGCATTCGCCCGCGTTCAGCACGTTCGTCACCGCCGTTATCGACAGCGTCGCCAAGACTGGCGCCAACATCGACAGTGCGCTCTCGCTACCGCGCCTCCTCGAAGAAGCAGGCTTCGACATCATCTCGCTGACCCCCATCGTCGATGTCGTGACGCCCGACAACCACGTCTGGCTCTGGCCGACCGCCTTCGCGCGCGGCTTTCGCGACAAGCTGGTCGCCGACGGCTTCCTCACCGCAGCGCAAGCAACTGACGCCATGACCGCCCTTGACCGTGCGGAATCCGACGGCGGCACGCGCATGGTGACGCCGATCGTGCTCGAGATCATCGCCCGCCGCCGCTAAGCCCGCTTGTCAGGCGGCGGCGCGCCGGGCCACTCTCCTCCCATAAGCCATTCGCAAAACTGGGAGACGCCCGTGATCAAAACACGCTTCACCGAAATGTTTGGGGTGAAACACCCCATCGTCCAAGGCGGCATGCAATGGGTTGGCCGCGCGCAACTGGTCTCGGCCGTCGCCAACGCCGGCGCGCTCGGCTTCATCACCGCGCTCACGCAGCCGACGCCGGACGAACTCACGAAGGAAATCGCGCGGTGCCGCGACCTGACCGACAAGCCGTTCGGCGTGAACTTGACCATCCTGCCTGCCCTCAAGCCGCCGCCCTACGCCGAGTACCGCCAAGCGATCATCGAGTCGGGCATCAAGATCGTCGAAACCGCCGGCTACAAACCACAAGAACACGTCGACCACTTCAAGCAGCACGGCATCAAAGTCATCCACAAGTGCACGGCCGTCCGCCACGCGTTGTCGGCCGAACGCATGGGCGTCGACGCCATCTCGATCGACGGCTTTGAATGCGCAGGCCATCCCGGCGAAGACGACATCCCGGGCCTCATCCTCATCCCCGCCGCCGCCGACAAGGTGAAAATCCCGATGGTCGCGTCAGGCGGCTTCGGCGACGCCCGCGGCCTTGTCGCTGCCCTCGCGCTGGGCGCCGAAGGCATCAACATGGGCACCCGCTTTATGTGCACCGTCGAAAGCCCGATCCATCAGAAGGTGAAGGAGCAGATGGTCGCCAACGACGAACGCGCCACCGACCTCATCTTCCGCACGCTGCACAACACCGCCCGCGTCGCGAAGAACGCCGTAAGCCAAGAAGTCGTCGCCATCGAACGGAAGGGCGGCGCCAAGATCGAAGACATCGCTCACTTGGTCTCAGGCCAACGCGGCAAAGTGGTCTACGAAGCCGGCGACCCCAACCACGGCATCTGGTCCGCGGGCATGGTCCAAGGCCTCATCCACGACATCCCCACCTGCAAAGACCTGATCGAACGCATCGTCACCGAAGCCGAACAAATCATTCGAGCGCGATTGGGCAAGGCGCTGGTCGCCTAGTCCGCGAATCAGGGTCGAGCGTCAGCGATGCTCGGCCGTCGCCATCGCCTGACGCGTGCCATCGGAGGGCGCGCGCGCTTCACGCCCTTCGAACGCCGCACGCATATAGGTGATGATTTCCCAGACCTGATAGTCTTTCAGACCGTTCTTATACGCCGGCATGTTCGAGCCGAATTGCGCACCGCCTTCGGCGATCGTCCAGAACAGATAGTCGTCCTTGATCTCCGAACTCGAAAGGCTCCACGCAAGATCCGCGGGACGCGGACGCAGCGCACCGCCGGCCACGCCATTCCCGAACCCCATCAACCCATGACACGACGCGCAACGCGCGTTGTAGAGATCCGCGCCTTTGATCACCGCCGGCACCGTCGTCGCCAGAGGATTCGCTTTGCCGCGATAGGGGGCGGGCAAGCCCTGACGGATGTAGAACTGCGCACGCGCCGGGTTCCTCACCGTCGTCGGCTCGCTCGCTTGCGGATCAGTCTTGCCAGGCTCAGGCGCCGCCGCCGCGGGGCCGCCCATCAAGCCCGCAGCCAAGGCGACTGCAGCAACGCGCACGAAAATTCTCATGGTTCACCCTCGTTCGAAGGTCGTCTGCTGCGCTCGGGCTGGCCCCACCGCATCGCAACGTCAAACGACAACCTTGCGCAAAAGCGTATCGGGGCCCAGTCGCACAGGTCAATGGCTAGTAGGATTTCGGCAGTCCCAGTGCCTTCTCTGCAATGAAGTTCAAGATCATCTCGCGGCTGACCGGCGCAATACGGGCGATCAGCACTTCGCGGAACAGCCGCTCGACATGGAACTCGCGCGCATAGCCCATCCCGCCATGCGTCATCACCGCCGTCTCGCAAGCGCGAAACGCAGCCTCCGCGGCGAGATATTTCGCGGCGTTCGCCTCCAAGCCGCACGGTTTGCCTGCGTCGTAGAGCGCCGCAGCGTTCATCGTCATCAGCCACGCCGCCTGAAGCTCAGCCCACGACCGCGCAAGCGGGTGCTGGATCGCCTGGTTCTGCCCGATCGGCCGCCCGAACACGACGCGCTCGCGCGCATACTTCGCAGCACGCCGCAAAGCATCCTGCCCAACGCCGATCGCCTCCGCCGCAATCAGAATGCGCTCGGGGTTGAACGCATGCAGCAGATAGTCGAACCCCTTGCCCTCCTCACCGACCAAGTCGTCGGCAGGCACCGGCAAATTATCGATGAACAGCATGTTCGTGTCGACCGCATGCCGCCCCATCTTCGCGATCTCGCGCACCTCCACATGCGCGCGGTCGAGCGCCGTGTAGAACAAACTCAACCCGTCGGTCGGCTTCCGGCCCTTGGGCGACGTGCGCGCGAGCAGCAGAATATGCGTCGCCGTCTGCGCCGTGGTCGTCCACATCTTGCGTCCGTTCACGACCCACTGATTGCCGGACCGTTCCGCCCGCGTCTTGATCGACGATGTGTCGAGGCCCGCGTCCGGCTCCGTCACGCCGAAACAGCACCGCGTCTCGCCTTTGATGAGCGGCGGCAAGATGCGCGCCTTCTGCGCATCGGTGCCGAACACCGCAATCGGATGCGGCCCGAAAATGTTGATGTGCACCGCCGACACGCCTGTCATCGCCGCGCCGGACGAAGCGATGCGATGCATCATCACCGCCGCTTCGGTAACGCCAAGCCCCGAACCACCCGCGCTCTCCGGCATCGCAATGCCGAGAAAGCCACCGGCCGCGATATCGCGCACGAACTCGTCCGGAAAACGATGATCGTTGTCGCGCGCAAGCCAATAGGCGTCGTCGTACTTCGCGCAAATGCGCCCGACGGCGTCGCCGATGGCCGTCTGCGCCGGCGTGAGTTCGAACATGTCAGCCCTCCTCGCGAGGCAAGCGTGCGCCGAATGTCTGCACCGCAACCGCGATCCGCGTACCGCCGGTGATCCAGCACATGACGCCGTAGACGACCGCGATCACCGCAAACCAATCCGGAAACGCGCACATGAGGCAGAGCGTCAGGATCGTCTCGAACCCCTCCGTCAACCCGCCGAGATAATAGAGCGACTTCGCCCCGCGAATCTCCGTCGTGATGCCATGCTTCTGCGCGAAGATCGCGTACGCCAGAAACGTGGCGGCGGGCGCCATGAAGCTCGTCGTCAAGAACGCAGCCGCCAACGCATTGCGAACCGGATCCGCCAAAGCAAACGCGAACACGACGGACGCGTAGACGATGAAGTCGAGCGTAATATCCAAATACCCGCCGAGATCCGTGAGCTGCGTCTGCCGCGCGATCGCACCGTCCAGCCCGTCCAAGAACCGGCTGACCAACAACAGCCCCAGCGCCGGCCAATAGAGTTGCGCCGCAACCAAAGCCGCCGCCCCGATCCCCAGCGCGAACGCCGACACCGTCGCCGCATTGGCGCTGACGCCCCACGCCACGGCCTGCTTCGCCACCACGGCAAGCGGCTTGTCGATATGGGGGCGAATGGCGGCGTCCAGCATGGCGTCTGCGTCCTCTAAACGGGTTGTCTGAAGCTGTATCACGCCCTACCCTCCGCCGGATATTGGGGACGCCACCGGAAGGACCTTACGCCATGCGCCGCTTCGCGATCGCCTGCGCCGCGCTCTTGCTGTTTGCGGCGACCAGCCACGCCGCCGACATCAAGACCGGCCGCGAACTTGTCGCCGCCTGTAGCGACTACATCGCTGCCGATCAGACTCAGGACAACAACGTCGCCCGCACGCCGCACCCGTGCCGCAACTTCCTGCTTGGCTTCTTCCAGTCGCTGGTCGCGCGTGAGCGTGCGCGCACGGACGCGATGGTCAAGGGCCTGCCCTTCACGTCGAAAGAAGCGTGCGTGCGCATGCCCGACTTTCTCTCCTACCGCGACATGGCGACCCGCATCGTGAATTTCGCCAAGCTCAACCCGGCCGCCCTCGACCTCCCCGCCGCAACGCTCGCGCAGAAGACCTTGGAGCGCGACTTCCCCTGCCCGCCGCAATCGACCACACCGCGCTAGACACAATCGGGGGACACTACATGCGCCTTCTCACCGCCCTCGCAGGACTCGCCCTCATGACCACGACCGCTCTCGCCGACGACAAGCCCGCGACCGCGGCCCCCGGCGGCGGCGACCGCTACACCGGCGAGGGCTTCGCGACGCGCGCTCCTGTACTCGGCACGCACGGCATGGCGGCAACAGCGCAGCCGTTGGCGACGCAGATCGCCATCGATGTCCTGAAGAAGGGCGGTAGTGCCATCGACGCCGCCATCGCGGCAAACGCCGCGCTGGGTCTGATGGAGCCCGTCGGCTGCGGCGTCGGCGGCGACCTCTTCGCCATCGTCTGGGACCCGAAGACGAAGAAGCTGTACGGCTACAACGGCTCCGGCCGCTCGCCCAAAGGCCGCTCGCTCGAAGACCTGAAGAAGAAACTCGGCGACCGCAAAGCCCTGCCCTCGCACGGCTCGCTCACAGTCACAGTGCCCGGCGCCGTCGACGGCTGGTTTGCGCTCCATGGCCGCTTCGGCAAGCTGCCGATGGATCAAGTCCTGGCGCCCGCGACGCAGTACGCGCGCGAAGGCTACCCCGTCTCGCAACTCGTCGCATATTACTGGGAGCGCAACTTCCGCGGCTTCGAACGCCAGGCGAAAGACATCGAGGAGATCGCCAACGCCAAGGCGACCTACCTCATCAACGGCAAGACGCCCGCCCACGGCCAAATCTTCAAGAACCCCGACCTCGCCCGCACCTACGACCTGCTCGCGAAGGGTGGCCGCGACGCCTACTACAAAGGCGCCATCGCGAAGACGATCGACGCCTACTTCAAACGCATCGGCGGCGACCTGCGTTACGAAGACTTTGCCGCTCACACCGGTACATGGGTCGATCCCGTCGGCGTGAACTACCGCGGCTACGACGTCTTCGAGCTGCCGCCCAACACACAAGGCGTCGCGGCGCTGCAGATCCTGAAAATGCTCGAAGGCTTCGACCTGAAGAAAATGGGCCGCAATTCGCCCGACGCCCTCCACGTGATGGTCGAAGCCAAACGCCTCGCCTTCGAAGACCTGGCGAAATTCTACGCCGACCCCGCGACCTACGACATGCCCGTGGCACAACTGATCTCCGGCGACTACGCAGCCAAGCGCCGCGCCCTCATCGACATGAAGCGCGCCAACCCGCAAGTCGCACCCGGTGACGTCAAGTTCCGCCAAGGCGATACGACGTATCTCACCACCGCCGACAAGGACGGCATGATGGTGTCCCTGATTCAGTCGAACTACCGCGGCATGGGCTCGGGCCTCGTCGCCGACGGTCTGGGTTTCATGTTCCAAGACCGCGGTGAACTCTTCGCTCTCGAACCCGGTCACCCCAACGTCTACGCCCCCGGCAAGCGTCCGTTCCAAACGATCATTCCCGCCTTCGTGATGAAGGACGGCAAGCCCTTCATGTCATACGGCGTGATGGGCGGCGACATGCAGCCCCAGGGCCACGTCCAAATCGTCGTCAACATGATCGACTTCGGCTTGGGCATCCAAGAAGCCGGCGACGCCGCGCGCTGGTACCACGAAGGCTCCGAAGATTGGACGCGCACCAACTCCGGCGACGTCGGCAAGCTCCAACTCGAGACCGGTATCGGCGACGACGTCCGCAACGAACTCAAACGCCGCGGCCACGACCTCGCCCCCGGCAACGGCAGCTTCGGCGGCTACCAAGCCATCATGCGCGATCCCGAAACGGGCGTGTACTGGGGCGCCAGCGAAATGCGCAAGGACGGCGCGGCGATCGGTTACTAAGGGGCAGCGAGCTTGTCCAAACGCGCTTAATTGCCGGATCCGCGGGACGACTCGGGGACAGTGCGGTGAGATGCCAAGCCGTGAGATGGTCCGATCATGAGACGTTGCGAGAATGCACGCACAGTGTTCATGCACGAAAAACTAGGTACAAAACCGTACAAATCTAATGTTTAGGCGATTGCCGCCATGAGGCGTACAATGCTCCATCGTCTGCCACTGTTACAGGGCGCGGACGGCTGAGAGACTGCTAAGCGCTCTTGCCCTCACGGGAAAGAGTGAAATGCAGACCGCCACAGCCGACACCGGCAATCGGATTCTATCGCGCCTGTCGCGCGCCGATCTACACCTGCTCATGCCGCACCTTTCGCCCGTCGACTTGCCCCTGCGCAAGTCGCTTGAGGTGCCGAACAAACCCATCGACTACGTCTACTTCATTGAGCGCGGCTTTGCGTCTATCGTCGCAACCGGCAGCGGCGGCGATGCCATAGAGGTTGGCCTGATCGGGTGCGAAGGCGTGACCGGCCTTGCCGTCATTATGGGCGCGAACCGCTCGCCGAACGCAACATACATGCAACTCGCGGGCAACGGCCTGCGCATCAGCGCCGCCAATCTGCGCAGCGCGATGGAAGAAAGCGCCAGCCTGCACAAGATCCTGCTGCAATACGCCTATGTGTTCATGGTGCAAACGGCGCAAACCGCGCTCGCCAACGGACGCAGCAAGGTCGAAGACCGGCTGGCTCGCTGGCTCCTGATGGCGCACGATCGCGTCGCCAAGAACGACCTGCCGCTCACGCACGAATTTCTCGGCATCATGCTCGGCGTGCGCCGGTCGGGCGTCACCGTTGCGTTGGGCGTGTTGGAAAGAAAAGGTCTCATTCGCGCGGCCCGCGGCATCATCACGATCGTCAATCGCAAAGCTCTTGAGAAGTTGGCGGGCAGCACCTACGGCGTCCCCGAGTCCGAATTGAAACGCCTGTTCTCTTAGGCCGCCGATCGCACCTCCACCGTACTCGCCTCGATGACGTTCAAATCCGCGCGTTCCATTCTTCAACGTCGTCGTCGCGCACTGCCACTCATCCTGGGCGACAAGGATCGCCGTTGTTCGCCAGACCGTACAATTGTCGGGTTCGGCGCGGGAGCATGGAACTCGATCGGAGGAACCCAGCGTCCTCGAATGCGTTCCTACATCCCCGGTACATTTTCAAGGAGCCGCGTCATGGCAACGAAACGAAAAACGCGCGCAAAGCGCGCCAATGGAACCACGTTGAACAGTGTCCGCAAGACCGCCACGAAGACGATGAATCAGGCCTCGGCCCGGATTCAGCGCAAGGCGAAGTCGCTCCGGCGCGATGCCGTCGGCGCCGCCGACCAAGTCTCGGAATGGGCCGACGACGGCGTGGGCTATGTGAGCAAGACGGTGAGATCGCACCCATTCCTCAGCGGCGCTCTCTCGGCCGCAGCGCTCGCGGCTGTGGGTCTGTTCTTTACCCGCCGCTGAGACGGACGGTGACGTCTGCAAAAGCCGGCTCGCAAGGCTGACAAGCGCGCGTGTCCATGCAAGGACACGCGCAGTCAGTTCGGCGGATCGATTCGATGCGGACCCTCGTCACACTGTGGCGCGACAACGCTCAGCGCCTGGCGTTTATCGCTGCCGCGTTGGCGGCGCTGCTCGCGCTGGGCCTGACGGCCACATTGGCCCCACGCGCGTTGGGCTTCGCGCTCGCCGACGACGCACTCTTCGTCCGCCTCGCGCAAACCATCTCGGACGGCGACTGGCTCGGCGCTTATGACGATTTCACGCTGGTCAAAGGCGCGTTCTACTCGCTCTTCATCGCGGCGACGCATGCCGTCGGTGCGCCGCTGCTCGTCGCTCAGCAGGCGGTTGCACTCATCGTCGCCGGCATCACCGCCGTATCAATGCGTCATCTGGGTTTGCCTCGCACGGCGACGCTGATCCACTTCGCCTTGCTCGCGCTGAGCCCGATCGTCTGGCACCCCGACCTCGTGCGCGTGACGCGCGAGCCGCTCTACGCCAGCCTGGGCCTCGCCGTCTTCGCCTCCGCGGCGCTCGCGTTACTTAAGCGAGATCTGACGCCTCTACCCCGTATGGTCGCGCTTGCAGGCTTCAGCGTCTCGTTCGCAGCGTACTGGCTCACACGCGAGGAAAGCGTTTGGCTCTACCCCTCCCTCGCCGTATTGGCCGTCGTGCCCGCCGTCGGCACAAGCGCGGCCTGGTGGCGCAGCGGCTTCCCGCGCTTGCGCGACAACGTCGTGCCCGTCGCGCTGCAAGGCGCAGCGCTCATTCTGCCGTTTGCAGCCCTCGCCGGCGGCATAGCGTGGCTCAACCAAGCTCACTACGGCACCTTCATCACCAACGAAACGCGCGAAGGCGCAATGCCGTCGGCTTACGGCGCGCTACTGCGCATCCGCGAGGACGCACCGGCGCCGCGCATCTTCTTCACCGCCGACGCGGCTGCCCGCGCGTATGAGGCAAGCGCCGCCGCACGCGAACTCCAGCCCTCGCTCGACGGCGAGCGCGGCGACAATTGGCGCAAGATCGGCTGCGAGTCCCTGGCGCTCGCACCCTGCCCCACAGGCTTCGGCGGCGGCTGGTTCATGTGGGCGCTGCGCGAGGCGACGCGCGAGGCCGGCCACATGAACGACGCCGCCGCATCCCAAGCCTTCTTCGAAAAACTCGAGGCCGAAATCAACGCGGCCTGCGACGCCGGCAAGATCTCCTGCGGCCCGGAACGCGTCGGCATGATGCCGCCGCTTACGCCCGCGCATATCGCGAGCCTGCCCGGCCGCAGTTTTGACGCCCTCACGCTTCTGCTGCGCTTCGGTTTCGGCGATGTCGGCATGGCGCCGAGCGTTGGCACGCCCGAACAGCTCGCCGCCTTCCGCGACATGGCCGGTTCCATCGCGCCAACCAAAGACGAACCGCCATCGCAACCACTCGGCGCCATGAAGCTGCTCGCCCAAACTTACGCGCTGCTCGTGCCTTACGCCTTCGCCTTCGCAATGCTGATGTTCGCCGTGGCGACCGTGTTCCATCGCAGCGTGCCGCTGAACTGCGCGCTCGTCGTCGTCGCCGTCGGCCTTCACCGCCGTTGTCTCGCGCGCCGTGCTGATCGCAACCATCGACGTCACATCGTGGGAGGCGATCAACGTGCAATACATGTCGCCCGCGGCGCCATTCGTGTTGATCTTCATCGTCGTCGGAATCTATTTGGGTGCGCGCGTGCCCACATCCATGACGCCGCTCAAGAAAGCCGCAAACGCGAGTTGAAGTCCCGCCGCGACAGCCGTCGCCGATAACGACAACGTCCGCAACTGCGCGTGATAACCGGCCTCGCCGAAATCCGCCGCTGCCCAAACCCAAAAGCAGTAGAGCAACCCGCCGACACCCGCCGCGCCGCCGATCAGCGCCGCAATCAGCATCCGCTCCATTGTGATACCCGACAGCAGTTGGCCGTAACTCGCCGACGGCGGCACAAGCCCACGCTGCGCCGCATACTTCCGCGCGATGACGGCAAAGGTGATGCTCTGCAAACCGACCAGAATGGCGAAGCACGACACGATGAACGTGTGCAGATCAAACACGACGCCCGCAACCTTCACCGCGCCGGGCAACAGCACCACCGTCCCGATCAGCCCGGCCAGCAGGATCGCCAGCCCCGGATAAAGAAACAACCAGCGCGGCGAATAGATCAGCAGAAACCGCAAATGCCGCCACCCGTCACGCCAAGGCCGCAAGTGCGGCGGCCGCGACCGCCCGTCAGGCGACAGCGTCGTCGGCACCTCCTCGATGCGATAGCCGGCGAGCGCCGCCCGCACCACCATCTCGCTCGCAAACTCCATCCCCGTGGTGCGCAGATCGAGCGCGCGGACGCGGTCGCGATCGAACCCGCGCAGGCCGCAATGAAAATCGCCGGCGCGCACGCCGAAGAACAACCGCCCCAGAAAACTCAAGCCGGGATTGCCGAGATAGCGGTGCAACGCCGGCATCGCACCCGGCGCAATCCCACCCTTGAAGCGATTGCCCATCACGACGTCGGCGCCTGCGCGCAACCGCTCGACGAACGGCATCAACGCAGCAAAGTCGTAAGAGTCATCCGCATCGCCCATGATGACAAAGCGTCCGCGCGCCGCCGCGATCCCACCGATCAACGCCGCGCCATAGCCGCGATCAGGTACGGCAACGACACGCGCCCCATGCGCCTCTGCAATCGCCTGCGAACCGTCGCTGCTGCCGTTGTCGGCGACGAGCACTTCGCCCACGACACCGCTCGCCTTCAGAAACCCGCGCGCCTTGTCGACACAACGCGCAAGCGTCTCGGCCTCATTGAGACACGGCATCAAGATGGTGAGTTCGAGCTCGCCGTCGCTCACGCCAACTCAAGCTCTGCCGCAGCCATGGAACTCCACGCGTTAAGGACGATTCCGCTGAACGAAACTACAGCGCAACGCCGCGCGTGCAAGCGCGCCGGAACCAGCCGAAGACTCCACACGTTGAAGTCTCCTGCCCAGGGGCTTGAAAAAAGGAAGAACAACCATGCGCATTCTGATGCTTGCCACCGCAGCCGCGATCGCGTTCGCCGCGCCTGTCATGGCCCAACCGCCGCTAGGGTCTCCGACGTTCAGCGCCCCGCCGACGGAACAGTTCCTGCGCGACCTGGACAACCAACAGCTGCGCATGGTCCGCAACGCCTCACGCGGCTGCCCGTCGAACAACCTCGGCGTAAACTCGGTCAAGAAGGAGCGCGACCCTTGCGTCATCGCCTCGACCGACCGCGCCGTGGCCGCCAGCAACAATCCGGACCTCCAGGCCTTCCATGAGGCGCTGCCCCCCAGCGCCCGCTATGACGAACAGCGCCCCTCAACGGTCTGGCTGGGCTGGGCTGTTAGGCCCTAAAAGGTCGCAGATCCGGGCGGCGACGGCCCTTGAGGTCGCCCGGCAAATCCGTATAGTCCCGGCCTTCTGAAACCGGCCGCGGCCGCGAGGTGGGGTGCCCAAAAGCGCCCTTGGGACGAGTTCGTCCGACAACCTTGCTGGTCCATCGCCAACGCGCACTGCCAAGGGGGCCGTGCCGAGGGCGCCGTGGCTAAGAGAGAGGCTCCCATGCCGTTTTACGAGCATGTGTTTATCGCGCGCCAAGATGCGGCGCAGGCGCAGGTCGATGAATTGACCACGCAAGTCCAAACCATCATCGAACAGGGTGGCGGCAAGGTCACCAAGGTCGAACCGTGGGGTCTGCGTTCGCTGACCTACAAGATCAACAAAAACCGCAAGGGCCACTACGTCCACATGAACTTCGACTCGCCGTGGGCGCCGGTCGCGGAAGTGGAACGTCAGTTGCGCCTGAACGAAGACGTCATCCGCTACCTGACCGTTCGCGTCGAAGTGCTCGACAACGAACCGTCGGCCGGGATCTTGGCCAAGCAGGCCAAGGAACGTCGCGACGCCAAGTGGGGTCGCCGCGAAGATGAATTCGGCGGCGGCGGTTTCGAACCGCGTAGCGAAGAAGGAGCAGCGTCATGAGCGGTGGTGAAGATCGTGGCGGCGGCTTCGGCGGCGGCGGTGACCGCGGCGGCTTCGGTGGCGGCGGCGGCGCAGGTGGTGCAGGCGGACGTCGTCCGTTCTTCCGCCGGCGCAAGACGTGCCCCTTCTCCGGCGCCAACGCGCCGAAGATCGATTACAAGGACGGCAAGCTCCTGTCGCGCTTCATTTCCGAACGCGGCAAGATCGTTCCCTCGCGCATCACGGCGGTCTCCGCCAAGAAGCAGCGCGAGCTGGCGACGGCCATCAAGCGTGCGCGTTTCCTCGCGCTGCTGCCCTACGTCGTTTCGTAAGCGGGAGATAAAACTATGCAAGTAATCCTGCTCGAACGCGTCGAAAAGCTCGGCCAAATGGGCGAAGTTGTGAAGGTGAAGGACGGCTTCGCTCGCAACTTCCTGCTGCCGAACAAAAAGGCGTTGCGCGCGACGAAAGACAACATCGCCCGCTTCGACAAAGAAAAAGCTCAGCTCGAGGCGCGCAACCTCACGCTGAAGAAGGAAGCCGAAGGCGTCGCCGCAAAGCTCGAAGGCCAGACCTACATCGTTCTGCGCCAGGCCGGCGAAACCGGCATTCTCTACGGTTCGGTCTCGACGCGCGACATCTCCGACGCGGTCACCGCGGGCGGCGTATCGCTCAACCGCAACCAGGTCACGCTCGACAAGGCGATCAAAGAACTCGGTCTGCATCCGGTGAAGGTGGTCCTCCATCCGGAAGTGCGCGTCGCGATCACGCTGAACGTCGCGCGCACGGCTGAAGAGGCCGATCGTCAAGCGCGCGGCGAAAACGTGCTCAAGACGGAAGCCGAACAAGCCCGCGCCGACGCCGAAGCGTTGTTCGAAGACGCTGAAGCGGCAAGACGCCTGAACGAGGACGGCGCAGAAGAAGAAGCCGCCCCCGCTGAGGCCAAACCGAAAAGAGAAAAGAAAGCGGCCGCCCCGAAAGAGGCCGAAGCCGACGCCGCGGACGAAAAGCCCGCAAAAAAGAAGAAGAAAAAAGACGAAGAATAAAATCAGGAACGGCTCAAGACCCAAGGCCGCGAAGAAATTCGCGGCCTTTTTCGTTGCCCGGCACACAGCACCTCACACCCCTCTCCCGCCCAAGGGCGGGCGAGGGGTGACGAACCGCAGCTTCGATCTCCCTTCAGGTGCTTCGTGCCTTCGTGGTGAAACTGACGTTTCACCGCACCGCCGCATGAATTTCCGCGCGCAAATTTGATCGCCGCACACCAACCGATCTGTCGTAAAATTTATCCAGCGAATCACCCCGCGCCGCTTGACAACGCGTGTGCGCGAAAAGCGCAAGCTTCGGCCAAATTTGAGCTGTGCAAAACGCGCGATCGCTAATTGCACCGCCCACCCCTTTGCAGTTTCTAAAGCCCATGAACCTCGCCGTCGCGCCCAAGCCTGAGACTCAAGAAACGCTCCGCCACACGCCCTTCGATGTTGAGGCGGAACAGGCGTTGCTCGGCGCTATTCTGGTCAACAACGACGCGTTCGAACGCGTGGCGGGCTTCCTCGAGGCCGAACACTTCCACGAGCCGCTGCATCAGCGCGTGTTCGAAGCGATCGCGCGCGTCGTCCGCAAAGGTCAGCTCGCGTCACCCGTGACGTTGCGCCCCTACTTCGCACTCGACGCGGCGATGAAGGACGTCGGCGGCGCGGACTATCTCGCCGAACTCACGCGCTTCTCGCCGTCGGTGATCAACGCGGCCGAGATCGGACGCATGATCTTCGAACTCTCGCAACGCCGCGATCTGATCAAGGTCGGCGAAGAAATCGTCAACGTCGCCTACGATCCGCCAATCGACCTCTCGCCCGCCGAACAAGTCGAGGAAGCGGAAAAGAATCTCTACCGCATCGCCGACAAGGGCCGCTTCGGCGGCGGCTTCCGCGGGTTCAAGGCAGCCGTCACCGGCGCCATCGAAGCGGCGGAACGCGCCTATCAATCGGCCGGCAAAGTCAGCGGCGTGTCGACAGGGTTTGCGGACCTGGACTCACTCTTGGGCGGGTTCCAGAAATCCGACCTCATTATTATCGCCGCGCGCCCCGCAATGGGTAAAACCTCGCTGGCGACGAACATGGCGTTTCATGCTGCGCGCGAACACATGCGCAGCGAGGGGCAATCAGGGGGACGCGTCGCGTTCTTCTCGCTCGAAATGTCGGCCGAGCAATTGGCGGCGCGTATCTTGGCCGAACAGGCGGAAGTATCGAGCTCCAGCATGCGGCGCGGCAAGCTGGACGAACGCGATCTGCACGCTTTGATCCATGCGGGCGCCGAACTGGAGCGGCTGCCGTTCTATATCGACGACACGGGCGGCCTGTCGATCGCACAGGTCGCGGCGAGATCGCGGCGGCTGGCCCGCTCCGGCGGCCTCGGCCTGATCGTCGTGGATTATCTGCAGCTGCTGACCGGATCGGCATCGAAGCGCAACGCGGAAAGCCGCGTGCAGGAAGTGACCGAGATTTCGAAGGGCCTGAAAACCCTAGCAAAAGAACTCGCAGTGCCGGTCGTCGCGCTGTCGCAGCTTTCACGCGGCGTCGACAACCGCGACGACAAGCGTCCGACGCTCGCCGACCTTCGCGAGTCCGGCTCGATCGAGCAGGATGCCGACGTCGTGATGTTCATCTATCGCGAAGCCTACTACATGCAGACGAAGATGCCGACCGCAGCCGATGACCCGGCGGCGCTACAGAAATGGCAAGAAAAATTCAACGCCATTGAGTTCATGGCCGACGTCTTGGTCGAAAAACATCGTCATGGTCCGACGAACAAGGTGACGCTCCGCTTCGAACCGCGCTTCACCAAATTCTACGATCTCGCCGACGAAAGCCGGACCGCGGAGCGGCGCCCAGACACGGTCACGCTGCAGATCAATCGCCCGAAGTAGTTCCGCCAGGCACGTCAGTTCAGCTTGAACGTCATGCCGACGGCCGCGCCCGGCGCGCGCGAGGCGTCATCGTCGTCGCGAAGCCGCCAGCGTTCGTTCAGATCGCCGTGTCCGGCATCAGACGCGTAACTCGGCGTCATCGACGACAACGGCCCCACACTCAGCGACGCGCGTTCGTTCAACGTGAAGCCAAGTCCCGCACGTCCGCTCGCAGCTTCTTCCGGCGCCAACGCGACGGACGAGCGCGGACGCCAAGCCGGCGCCTCGACGTCGGCGACGGCAGGATCAGCTTTGCTCGTCGGCGCCGGCGCGCTGGCCACCGCTTCCGGACCAACATGACGAGAACGCGAAGCGAGATGGCGCTCACGGCGCGATCCGATACGCTTGCGCGGCGCTTCGGCCACGGCCGTCGCGGCCGGCGGAGCCTCATCGGCCGCCAGCACCTCGACGGCGCGAGGCTCGACCTTGATGCCGAACAGGGAACTTTCGTCGAGCGCGGGAAGCGAAGCCAGGGCTACCGGCGCGAGGTTGAGTTGCAGCACAACCCGCTGATCAGAATCAGCACGCGAGATGACGGTCGCACTGTCAAACGGCGCTTTGGGTGCCAAAGCCGTGGCGACCGCAAACGTGACGATCGAAAACCCTGTAATCACCCTATCGCTTGCGTACCGCATCGATGAGCCCATCCTGCAGACCGGCTCGTTAACGAACGGACGCCGCGAGCGTTCCGCCGACGGGGGTGCGGCACAAAGGAATAAAAGCTTAGCTGCGGCCCGCCCCACATCGACCGGTTGAGTCGCAGCATCAGCGCGCGCCGGGCGAAGGAAATGTCGTCACGATCCATACGGCCATGCCACACTTCGAATGAACGCCAGAGTCGATCCATGATCACCCGCATCACTCTCATTTTCGCCGCCGTTGCGCTCTGCAGCGCGGCAATCGCCGATCCGCTGCTCACCAAATCGCAAATCGCGAAGGCCGCGCGCGACATCGAGGCCTGCCTCGACAAACAGGACGACGATGCAAAATGCGTCGGCATCATCCAGGGCCCGTGCGACGACGCGATCTCCGCCGGTGGCGAGGCGGCGCACGCGACCTGCGCCGACAACGAAACCGCCGCATGGGACGAGCTGCTGAACAAGACATGGTCGTTCATGCCCGCCTATGTTGGTGACATACGTTTCGCGCTGCTTAAGGACGTGCAGCGGCAGTGGCTCGCCTACCGCAACGCAAAGTGCGCCTTTCTCGGCACCGCGAACGGCAGCTGGGGCCTGATGCTCGCCGCCTTCTGCCGCCTCGACGAAACGGCCCGACGCACGCGTGAACTGCGCGACATCCTCGACGAGCCCAACCTGGCGGTTGAGTAACGCGGGGAACGCCTTGGTTTGGCCCCACATTCCGTGCTACCCGCGAGGCTGATGCACGCTCTCTCGCGCCCCACGCTGACCATCGACCTGCTCGCTATCGTCGAGAACTACCGCCGCCTCATCGCTCAGGTGAAGCCGGCGGAGGTCGCGGCCGTCGTGAAGGCCGACGGCTACGGCCTCGGCGCAAGGCCCATCGCGCTCGCGCTGTCCGCGGCAGGCTGCAAGACGTTCTTCGTCGCGCATGTCGAAGAAGGCGCGGCGCTTCGCCCGACGATCCCGAACGCCACGATCTTCGTCCTGCACGGCTACGACGCGGCACACCGCGCTATCTTCGCCGAACATAAGATCGCGCCGGTCATCTCCAGCAAGCCGCAGCTGATCGATTGGCTGAAGGCGGGCTTGCGTACCGAACACGGCCTTCATCTCGACACCGGCATGTCGCGCCTCGGCCTGTCGGAAGCCGACCTCGCGCTCGTCGAAGGCGCGGCGGCGCCGTCGCTGGTGATGAGCCACCTCGCCTCCGCCGACGACCCGGAGCATGCGAAGAACGAGGAGCAGCTCGCCCGCTTCCGCGCGCTCACCAACCGATTCTCCAACACCCGCTTCAGCCTGGCTGCATCGGGGGGTTGTTTCCTGGGCACCCCCTTCGCCTTCGACTTGGTGCGGCCCGGCATTGCCCTTTATGGCGGGAACCCCGGGAAATCGAGCGAAAACCCGATGCGTGGCACGGTAAGATTGACGGCGCCCCTGCTGCAGGTACGTTCGATTGACAGGGGGGATACCGTCGGTTACGGAGCCACCTATTCCGCAAGCGGGCCGCGGCGTTTGGGCATCGCGGCCATAGGCTATGCCGACGGCCTGATGCGTTCGCTGTCGAACAGGGGACATGGTGTGATCGCAGGCGTGAAATGTCCCATCGTCGGGCGCGTGTCGATGGACCTCGTCACGCTCGATGTCACCCAGGTGCCTGAGCGCGAAACCAACCCCGGCACGGCGGTCGAATTCATCGGCGAGAGCCAAACCGTCGACGATCTGGCGCGCGCCGCCGGCACGTTGCCGTACGAAATCTACACGCGCCTCGGCCCCCGGATCGAGCGCCACTACACAGGGGCGCGTTGAACGCATGAATCCCTTTGCCCTCGTCGGCCGCTTCGTCATCGCCTTCCTGCGCGAGATCGGCCGCATCTCGATGTTCGCGTCGCAGGCCGTGCCGGCCGTATTCATGCCGCCGGTTTACCTGCGCCTCATCGGGCAGCAGATGCTGCGCATCGGTTACTTTTCGCTCCCCGTTGTGGGCTTGACCGCCTTCTTCACCGGTGGCGCACTCGCCTTGCAGATCTTCGTCGGCAGCGACATCGGCGCCGAGACGCTGGTCCCGCAGATCGTAGTCCTCGGCATCACGCGCGAGCTCGGCCCCGTCATGGCGGGCTTGATGGTAGCCGGCCGCGTGTCGGCCGCGATCGCCGCCGAACTCGGCACCATGCGCGTGACAGAGCAGATCGACGCCCTCGTCACTCTTTCGACCAATCCGTTCAAGTACCTCGTGGCCCCGCGCCTCGTCGCAGCAGTGCTGACAATGCCCATCCTCGTCGCCATCGCCGATATCATCGGCGTGATGGGCGGCTGGGTCGTTGGCGTCTACTCGCTGGATTTCAACTCGGCGGTCTACCTCAAGAATACCGTGGACTTCCTGAAGTTCGGCGACGTCACCTCGGGCCTCTATAAGGCCGCGGTCTTCGGGTTCATCATCGCGCTGATGGGTTGTTACCACGGCTACAACTCCAAGGGTGGCGCACAAGGCGTCGGCGCCGCGACCACGAACGCCGTCGTCTCCGCCGCGATCCTGATCCTGGCCGCCAACTACGTCATGACCTCGCTCTTCTTCGGTGAGGGCAGCCGATGATCACGCCCAAGATCGAGATGAAGGACGTCCACAAACGCTTCGGCTCGAAGATCGTCCTCGACGGCATCAACCTGTCCGTTCAGCCCGGCGAGTCGCTCGTCATCATCGGCGGCTCCGGTACCGGCAAATCGGTGACGATCAAGAGCATCTTGGGATTGATCACACCCGACAAAGGCTCGATCAAAGTCGACGGCCAAGAAGTCACGCGCCTCACCGGCCGCGCGCGCGAAACGGTGAACAGCAAATTCGGCATGCTCTTCCAAGCCGCCGCTCTCTTCGACTCGTTGAAGGTCTGGGAAAACGTCGCCTTCGCTCTCATCCAAGGCCGCGGCCTCGGCCGCGCCGAAGCGAAGAAGATCGCGCTGCAAAAGCTGGCGAAGGTGGGCCTCGGCCCGGAAGTCGGCGAACTCTCGCCCAGCGAATTGTCGGGCGGCATGCAAAAGCGCGTGGGCCTCGCCCGCGCCATCGCCGCCGAACCCGAAATCATCTTCTTCGACGAACCGACCACCGGCCTAGATCCGATCATGGCCGACGTCATCAACGACCTGATCGTGGCGACGGTGAAAGACATGGGCGTGACTACGCTCTCGATCACCCACGACATGGCCAGCGCCCGCAAAATCGCCGACAAAATAGCGATGATCTACAAGGGCAAGATCATCTGGACCGGCCGCAAGGAAGACATCGACAACTCCGGCAATCCGTACGTCGACCAGTTCATCCACGGCCGCGCCGAAGGCCCCATCAAAATGGAAGTCGCGCGCTAACTCGCGCCTCACAAGTTTGTCATCCCGGGAGGCAAGCCGCCACGTTGCGCCGTGACGCTTGGCGAGCCTTACTGTCCGCGATGAGACTAGGGCTCGAAAGTCTACACCGAATGAACTTGAACCGCGGATCTATCGCAGCGCTGATCGCGCTCGCCATGCTCGCCCCGCTTGCGCCACCGGCGTTCGCGCAGCCCGACGAAAAATGCCGCGGCCCCAAGGACGAAACCGAACTCGACACCACCGCCATTCGCGTCGTCGCTTCAAAGCGCGAAGATTTCCTTGCGGCCGTCCGCACCTACGCCGCCGGCAAGTCGCTCGGCGTCGGCAGCGCCACCGACAAAAGAGGCTGGGTCGTGCTGCTCCTTGAGACGAGCCCCTACGGCGTCACGATCGAAGTCGAATCGACAGACATCAACAACTTCCGCGCCGTGGTCCGCACCTGCAACGCCACGCAGGATTGGCGCCCCTACTGGACGGCGTTCATGCAATTCATCGACGCCAACCGCGCGCAATGGAGCAGCTGAAAGGGACACCATGAAAATCGACGGCAGCTGCCACTGCGGAAGATCGCTTACGAGGCGGAAGTCGAGCCGGGCAAGGTTATCATCTGCCACTGCACCGACTGCCAGAAGCTGACCGGCAGCGCCTACCGCCCCACCATCCACGCCCGCGCCGAAACATTCGTCTTGAAGGGCGAACCGAAGATCTACATCAAGACCGCCGACAGCGGCGCGAAGCGCGCCCACGCCTTCTGCCCCGACTGCGGCACCCCCATCTACGCCGCCGCCCCCGAAAACCCACCGCACTACTCGCTCCGCCTCGGCGTCATCAGCCAACGCGCAGCCCTCGGCACGCCGCGCCGCCGGATGTGGTGCAGCTCCGCCCTGCCCTGGTCCGCCGACCTGACCGATATTCCCAAATACGACCGGCAATAAGAGCGACGCACGATGATCGAAGCCTCTTGCCACTGCGGCGCGCTACGCATGGAAATCGCCACCGCGCCCGACACGGTGACCGAGTGCGCCTGCTCCATCTGCCGCAAGAAGGGTACGCTGTGGGCATATTATTCGCCCAAGGACGTGCGCCTCATCCCCGCGGAGGGCGCGACGCAGATCTACATGTGGGGCGACAAGATGATCGAATTCCACACCTGCAAGACCTGCGGCTGCACCACGCACTGGGCGCCGGCCGACAAGACTCACGACCGCATGGCCGTCAACGCCCGCCTGATGGCCCCGGACGTCGTCGCAAAGGCGAAGCTGCGCAAAATCGCCGGACCCTAAGCCGTCGCACTCGACGCATCAGGGTGTCCCCTGGACCGCCACATCAGCCACCCGATCGCGCCGGCAAAGAAGAGCAAGCAGAACAGGCTTCCCTCCGGCCCCTGCGCGCCGCCCGTCAGCTCGCGCGGACCAATGGCGGTCAGATGGACGAGCAGCGCCGGCACGTCGGCATCGAGACCCGTCACCGGCAACTCGAACCCGGTCGCCAACAGCCAATTCCACCCGGCGTGCCAACCCATCACGCCCCAAATGCTGCCGGCCTTCAGCGCCCAGGCGCACGCGAACAGGCCAAACAAAAACGTGCCCAGCGTGACAAGCCATGGTTGCCCCGGCCCATAGTGCAACAGCGAGAACACCATCGACGACAGCACGACGGCGAGCGCGACATTGAACTTGCGCGCAATCGCCGACAGCAGCCAGCCGCGAAAGACAAATTCCTCGGCGCTCGACTGCACAGCGAAACACACGAGCAGAATACCGATACGCATCAGCGCATCCGGTGACTGAGCGGCCTTCCACGGCTCGCCCGCTTCAAGCCCGCCCGCCAACCAAATCGCCCCGACCACAGCGCAGATCGTGATCAGCCCGATCGCGTGACCCAACACGAACTTCGCCGCGCCCCAGCGGCCGACAAGCCCGGCCGTGGCGAGCGACCGCCGCTCGACGAGCAAAACCCAAACCACGACGGCAAGCGCCATCATCGAAAACGGAAACAGCAGCAATGCAACGAGACCGTTGAACCCAACGGCGTCGCCCTTTGCATCCAGCAATCCAAGATATTCGAGCAGATTCTCTGCGCCGAGCGACGGCGCAACAACAAGCACAAGGCACAGGAACGGCGCGAGCGCACCCCAGGGAATCCAGCCCTTCGCGTGGTCCGCCGAATAGAGTGCAACGGGCTTGAGGAGCGATGTGTTCATGCGGCCTACTTAAGGCCGCCGGCATCACGCGGGTCTAGAACGATCGTGCGAGCGCCGGATGGCCCTCAACCATGCATTGGGCGTCAATCCGAAGGTCTTCTTGAACGACCGCCCGAAATGACTCTGATCGGCAAAGCCGCAAGCCGTAGCCGCGTCGGCAATCGACTGCCCGCCCAGCATCATGGCGCGCGCGCTATCGAGCCGGCGCAGCAGCAAATACCGGTAAGGACTGGTGCCGAATAGCGCGCGAAAATCGCGCGACAACTGCCACCGGTCATGCCGCGTCACGCGCTCTAGTTCGTCAAGCGAGACGTCGCTCTCGATGCGCGCGTCGATAAAGTCCCGCGCCTGCATCGCAGCCCGCCGGTTGACGCGCCCGATCGTCTTGCCACCACCGGAAACATCCTCAAGCGCCGTCGCCAGATCGAACAGGGTGTCCTGATACTGATGCGCCGTCAGCGGCCGCTCATAGTCGTCCAGCAACGCGCACACCGCGCGGTAAAGCCGGGGGTCACTGGAAACACCGCCGGCAACGAACGGCAGCGCACGTCCACCCAACACGCCTTGAATGTCGGCAGGCGCAAGATAAGCCGTACGATACTGAAACGCGCCGTCATCGCCCGCGCGTCCGTCGTGAATCTCATCGGGATGCAGAATGACCATCTGCCCCGGCCGCGAATGCCGCGTCGTCCCGCGATAGTCGAAACTCTGAACGCCCTTCAGCGTCACCCCGATCGCATACGTATCGTGGCGATGCGGCGCATACGCCGTCCCCGAAAAGCACGCCTCGATCCGATCGATCACGCCGGGCGCTCGGCGCACCCAGCCAACACCCGCAGCCATCGCAAACCCTAGCGTCAGAGCGACACCCTTGACCAGAGCGCGCCGGACCTATCCCCTTCACCCCGCATCGAACCGAACGAGGACAAGCCGATGGCGACATCACTTTACGACCTAAGCGTGGCGAGCTACCTGCAAACACTGGGCGGCGTCACGCATTTCATGGACCGCGCACACAAGCACTTCACCGCGAACAACATCGACCCGAACGAGATCGTCGAAACGCGCCTCTTCGCCGACATGCTTCCCTTCCGCTTCCAGGTTCAGTCGGTCTGCCATCATTCGCTGGGCACAATCGAAGGCATCAAGAACGGCGCCTTCGCACCGCCGTCGGGATCGCCATCGCACGACTATGCGGCCCTGCAAAAACTCGTCTCCGACACGCGGGATACGCTGGCGAAGATGACGCCCGCCGACGTCAACGCTTACCAAGACAGCGACATCACCTTCCAGATGCGCGACTTCAAACTGCCTTTCACCGCAGCAAACTTCGTGTTGTCGTTTTCGTTGCCGAACGTCCATTTCCACGCCACGACCGCCTACGACATCCTGCGCACGAAAGGCGTACCGCTCGGCAAACGCGATTATATGGGTCAGCTGCGCATGAAGGCCTAAGCCCGCCCAGCCACGCGCAACGCCTCCGCGATGCGCGCGTTCATGACCGTCGCATGCTGATCGTCCGGCGGATCGAACACGGGATAGGTGTGACGCGTGACGCCCGCCGGAAAGGTCACATACTCGAACTGATTGCGGTTCTTGGTGGCCTTTCCGTCAAGCGAAAGACCGAACAACCCTCGCTTCAGGGCCGCCGCACGCGCAATCTCATAGCGCACCATCGGCCGCGAAAACGTCTGCGCACCGACCAATACGATCACCCCATCAGCGCGCGACACCTGAGTGTCGACCCAGCGCTTGACGGTATCGACGCCGGCGCGCGTCAACCGCTCCCACGCGCCGGGCTCGAAATACCCCAACACTTCATAGGCGTTGCGGTCGACGAGTTTCTCAATCGCGGAAAGCGCCTCGAAATCGCGCTCGAAGTGAAGGCTGAAATGCAGTTTCGGCCGGCTATGCATGGGCTCCCAGCGCGTTGCTCCACACACAACGACCAGCCTTCGGTCAGGTTCCACAAAGGTCCGTCGATGCTGTGCCAATTTCGGCGTCTGTCGCGCCCGAACGTCACGTAACGCGCGCTATTTGACAAAAACGTCAACGGCCGACGCATGCTGGAGCGCGGCTCTCTGCGTTCCCGAAAATTAAGTTCAACGTTGAATCAAAAACTCCCTCAGCCGTTCGCACACCATTAGAGCCCGCTGCGTAATGATCGCCTTTGTCGCAAATCTCAAACAAGGGATATCCCATGCGAGAAGCGCAAATTAAGCATTCGACGCTGGAGCCCGCCGACTTTCATCGCCGCTTCGAGGACCTGGCCGAAGGCAAACACGACGACGCGATATCGTTTTTCTTCGATTTGAAACTAATGCTGCCCGCAGGCCTGCCCGCGCCGGATGTCCACCGCGCGCGCCTCAATCTCGAACGCCGCCTCTATCGCGTGGTGCGCAAGCGCGACCGCGTCGTCTGGACCGCCGACGGCTTCTTCTTGCTGCTCGCGACCACGGACCCCGCTCGCGCCGGCGCCGCCGCCGAGCGCATCCACCAAGACATATGCGCCGCTCTTGGCGACATCGCGGACCCACGCGCCGACACGCTACGCATCGCTGACGATGACTCCTGCGCACTTTTCGCTCGCAAGCACTCATGTCCTGCACCGCGGACGAGGGGTTCAAGAAACCGCGGCAAGGGCGCCGTCGCCGAATTTTAGGAGGAACGAGCGAAGACGATACCGGCTACCGCTCGCATTGGGCCACGCATGGCCCTTTCGGCGCCCGCGAAGGCCGGTCTATGATGCACCCCACCGGCCGACCGCCGCCAGGGGGAGTATAATGGCAGCACCGAAATGGAGCGAACGCCCGCGCGCCCACCGCTTCGCCGTCATCGGCGCTTTCGCCGGCATGGCCGTCGCGGCGTACGTCGCCTTCAACTACGCCTTCGAGTCCGACACGATCGTGCGCTACTTCATCATGGTGGCAGGCCTGCTGGGCGGCGGCGGCGCAGGCTTCGGCATCGCCACGCTCACCGACAAACGCTGACCGGAGCCGCATCTTTGAGCGCGACAAGTCTTCCCGGTTGGCTCTACACCGACCCGAAATTCTTCGAGTTGGAACGCGAAAAGGTGTTCCGCCAGACGTGGCATATCATGGGCCACATCTCCGACGCGCCGAACCCCGGCGACTACGTCACGCTCGACGTACTGGGCGACCGCGTCGTCACCTTGCGCGGCCAGGACGGCGAACTGAGAAGTTTCCACAACGTCTGCCGCCACCGCGCCGCAAAGCTCGCGCCGCAATCGCGCGGCTCCTGCGGCCACCGCCTCGTGTGCCCCTATCACGCCTGGAGCTACACACTCGAAGGCGCTCTCGCCGGCATTCCAAAATGGCAAGGCTTCGAGGCGCTCGACAAATCGAAACACGGCCTGCACCCCGTTGAGCAGGAAATCTTCCAAGGCTTCATCTTCGTCCGCTTCGAGAAAGGCCTGCCGTCGATCGCCGAAATGATGGCGCCGTACACGGACGAACTAAAACCCTACGCGCTCGAAAGCCTGGTCCCGAACGGCCGCGTCACGCTGCGCCCGCGAACGGTGAACTGGAAAAACATCGCCGACAACTACTCCGACGGCATGCACATCAACGTCGCTCACCCGGGCTTAAGCCGCCTCTTCGGCTCGACCTACAAGATCGAAGCCCAAACTTGGGTCGACAAAATGTCCGGTGAACTCCAGCAGAACACGTCGGAGAACTGGTCCGAACGCGCGTACCAAAGCTTGCTGGGCAGCCTTACGCACGTGCCCGCAAACCTGCGCCGCACCTGGGTCTACTACAAACTCTGGCCCAACGTTGCGTTCGACATCTACCCGGACCAAGTCGACTTCATGCAGTTCATTCCCGTCTCACCGACGGAAACGCTGATCCGCGAAATCGCCTACATCCACCCGCACACGACCCGCGAACTCAAAGCCGCGCGCTATCTCAATTGGCGCATCAACCGCCAGGTGAACGCCGAAGACACCAGCCTCATCGAAGGCGTCCAAGCCGGCATGACGTCGTCGAGCTACACCAGCGGCCCGCTCTCGCCAAAAGAGGTCTGCCTGGCGAGCTTCGCCAACCGTATGCGCAACCTGATCCCCGAAGCGAAACTCGAGCGCGCGCCGGCCTAGAATTTCTTCCCCATAAAGCCCAGCACGCCGAGCGTAATCCCAAGCGCCGCCACGACGCCGGAAACCGTGCCGACCGTCGACATCAACGCCGCCGGATCCGTCGACTGCGACGCCATCGCCCCCATGACGACGAAAAACCCGATCGCAAGCCCGATCATCACCCCGCCCACAATCACAAACCGCCAATTCGTTGTTTTCATTTCATCCCCCGAGAATCCGGTGGCGACCATACAACAACCGCCCCTTACAGCCATCGAGGCGCGAATTCCCCTGGCTGCGTGACGTTGTCCGAATCGTTTGATCCCCCTATGTTCCGCCGCCATGGCCCGCCCCGCGATCCGATATGTCTGTCAGTCCTGCGGCGCTGCGTTTCCGAAGTGGAACGGGCGCTGCGAATCCTGCGGCACGTGGAATTCGTTGGCAGAAGAGGCTGACGCGGCCGCAATCCCCGGCTCGAAGGTCTCCGCCCGCGGCGGCCGCGTCATCGCGTTGGAGACGGTCAAAGGGACGTCCCCTGCCCCGCCGCGCCTTCTAACCGGCATCGCCGAGTTCGACCGCGTCTGCGGCGGCGGCCTGGTCGCGGGCTCCGCGCTCCTCGTCGGCGGCGACCCCGGCATCGGCAAATCGACCCTGCTGCTTCAGGCGCTGACAGCGCTCGCCAAAACCGGCAGACCGGTTGTGTATATCTCCGGCGAAGAGGGCATCGACCAAACCCGCCTGCGCGCCAAACGCTTGGGGCTGGAAGACTCACCGGTTCAGCTCGCCGCCGAAACCAGCCTGCGCGACATTCTGACCACGCTCGAAAGCGGCACCCCGCCCGCCGCCCTGGTCGTCGACTCGATCCAAACCGTTTGGGCCGACTCCATCGAAGCCGCTCCCGGCACCGTCAGCCAAGTCCGCGCCTGCAGCCAAGAACTCATCCGCTTCGCTAAGCGCCGCGGTACCGCCCTCCTCCTCATCGGCCACGTGACGAAGGACGGCCAAATCGCCGGTCCCCGAGTGGTCGAGCACATGGTCGACGCCGTGCTCTATTTCGAAGGCGAACGCGGCCACAATTTCCGCATTTTACGCGCGGTGAAGAATCGCTTCGGACCCACCGACGAAATCGGCGTCTTCGAAATGCAGGAAAGCGGCCTCACCGAAGTGGCGAATCCGTCAGCCCTCTTTCTCGGCCCCAAAGAAACGCGCGCCTCAGGCGCCGCCGTGTTCGCGGGCGTCGAAGGAACGCGGCCCCTCCTCGTGGAAATCCAGGCCCTCGTGGCGCAAGCCAGCTACGGCGCCCCGCGCCGCGCGGTCGTCGGCTGGGATTCCGCCAGGCTCGCCATGGTGCTGGCCGTTTTGGACGCACGCGCCGGCGCTGGAATTTCGGCGCAAGACGTCTACCTCAACGTCGCGGGCGGCCTTCGCATCGGTGAACCTGCGGCGGATTTGGCAGCGGCAAGCGCACTGATGTCGTCGCATCTGGGCAAGGTCATCCCGCACGACTGCGTCTTCTTCGGCGAGATCGGCTTGTCGGGGACGATCCGCGCGGTCGGCCAAACCGATGCCCGCTTGAAGGAAGCTCAGAAATTGGGTTTCAAGCGCGCGTTTGTGCCGCCGGGTGTTTTGGGACCGAAGGGACTAGAACTCACGCCGATACCGTCCGTCGCCGCACTGATTGCCCAATTGCAAACGCTTCATTAACCCAAAAGATCGACACCTATGGTACAGCTCACCAGGCGCCCATGGAGATCCCGCTGACGATCGTCGACTTCGTTGTGCTGGGGATTTTGTTGATCTCCGGCCTGATAGCGGCCTATCGCGGTTTCATGAAAGAAACGCTGACGGTCAGCGCCTGGTTCGTAGCCGCACTCGCCGCCGTGTTCGTCTGGCCGGCCGCCAAACCCTTCGCGCGCTCGCTGCTGCAGCCCGAAATGCTGGCCGACATCTTGGCCCTCATCGGCGTGTTCTTCCTGCTGCTGATCCCTGCCTCCTTCGTCAGCTTCCGCCTGACAGAGCTGGTGCGCGGCTCGCGCGCCGGCCCCCTCGATCGCTCACTCGGCTTCGTCTTCGGTCTCGCGCGCGGATTGTTGGTCGTAGGTCTGGGCTACATCGTGTATTCATCCCTCGCGCCGAGCGCCAAGCAACCCGAATGGGTGCGTGAGGCGCGGCTTCTTCCTGTCGTCAAGGGAACGGCCGACGTCATTCTGTCGTTCGGCGCAAAGAAGAAAAAGACGGACGCAGACGCCGTCGAAGAAGAACAGCCCGTCCAGGAAAGCGACAAGCCTAAGCCCGCCGCAAAAGGCGCAACAACGGCACAAAAAAAGCCGGTCGAAAAAACGGACACCGACAACAAAGAGGGCGGTGGGGACAACGGTAAGGCCTATGACGCAGGCGATCGCCGCGCGTTAGACCAGCTCGTACGCTCCGCATCGAAACCATAGAATGGACCAAGAGATCTCGACCAACCCCTTCGCGGACGACAAGCTCCACGAGGAGTGCGGAATCTTTGGCATTTGGGGCAAACCCGACGCAGCCGCCTTCGTCGCCTTAGGCCTCCACGCGCTTCAACATCGCGGACAAGAGGCCTCCGGCATCGTCACCTGCGACGACAGCAAATTCTACATGGAGCGCCGCGAAGGCCTGGTCGGCGATCAGTTCTCCGTCGGCGGCCCGATCGACAAGTTAAGAGGCCCGACCGGCATTGGCCACGTCAGATACTCGACCACCGGCGGCTCGCTCAATCGCAACATCCAGCCCTTCTTCGCCGACGTCGCCAACGGCGGCATCGCCATCGCCCACAACGGCAACCTAACCAATGCCTACGCGCTGCGCCAACGTTTGGTCCGCAACGGCTCGATCTTCTATTCGACCTCGGACACGGAGTGCATCGTCCACCTCGTCGCCACATCGCGCGCCGGCCAAATCGTCGATCGCCTCGTCGATGCGTTGAAGCAAGTCGAAGGCGCCTACTCTCTCGTCGCCCTCACCCGCAAGAAACTCATCGGCGTGCGCGATCCGCTCGGCGTCCGCCCGCTGGTGATCGGCAAGGTCGACGGCGCCTATGTGTTCGCCTCTGAAACCTGCGCCCTCGACATCATCGACGCCGAGTTCGTGCGCGAAGTCGAACCCGGCGAAATCGTCGTGATCTCCGACGAAGGCCTGCAATCCTATAAGCCGTTCCCGCCGCAACGCCCGCGCTTCTGCATCTTCGAATACGTTTACTTCGCCCGACCCGACAGCATGATCGAAGGCCAAGGCGTCTACGAAGTGCGCAAGAACATCGGCGCCGAACTCGCGCGCGAAGCGCCGGTCGAAGCCGACATGGTCGTGCCCGTTCCCGACTCCGGCGTCCCCGGCGCGATCGGTTTTGCCGAAGCGTCGAACATCCCCTTCGAACTCGGCATCATCCGCAACCACTACGTCGGCCGCACGTTCATCGAACCCAGCGACCACATCCGCCATCTCGGCGTCCGCCTCAAACACAACGCCAACCGCGCGCGCCTCAAGGGCAAGCGCGTGGTGCTGATTGACGACTCCATCGTCCGCGGCACGACCTCGAAGAAGATCATCAAAATGGTGCGCGACGCCGGCGCCGCCGAAGTCCACATGCGCATCGCCAGCCCGCCCACGACCGACAGCTGCTTCTACGGCGTCGACACGCCGGAAAAGAAAAACCTCCTCGCCGCGAACTACACCGTCGCCGAAATGTGCCGCTTCATCGAAGCGGACTCGCTCCACTTCATCTCGATCAACGGCCTCTATCGCGCCCTCCGTCACGCCCGCCGCGACGCCAAAGCCACACGCTACTGCGACGCCTGCTTCACCGGCGACTACCCCACGGCCCTCACCGACCGCGACAGCGAAACCGACGGCGGCCAGCTTTCGCTGCTCGCCGTATGACGCAGCGCCTCGCCAATCGCGTCGCGCTCGTCAGCGGCGCGTCGCGCGGCATCGGACGCGCCGTCGCCCTCGAACTGGCGCGCGAAGGCGCACACGTCATCGCCATCGCGCGCACGACCGGCGCGCTCGAAGAACTCGACAATCAGATCGTCAAAGCCGGCGGCACGACGACGCTGGTACCGATGGATCTGAAAGACGGTCCAGCCTTCCCGCGCCTCGCCGGCGCCATCGCCGAACGCTGGAAGAAACTCGACATCCTGATCGGTAACGCCGGCGTCCTCGGCGGCCCGCTCACACCGGTCACGAACATCAACCCGAAAGACTGGGTCGAAGCCGTCGACGTCAACGTCAACGCCAACCTGCGCTTCATCCAATTCCTCGACCCGCTGCTAAAGGCCAGCGACGCCGGCCGCGCCATCTTCGTCACCTCAGGCGCCGCGACAAACATCCGCGCCTATTGGGGCGTCTACAGCGCCACGAAAGCCGCCCTCGACGTCCTCATCAAGACCTACGCGGCGGAGTGCGCGACGACAAAGGTCCGCGCGAACCTCTTCAGTCCTGGCCCCGTCCGAACCGGCATGCGCGCCAAAGCCTTCCCCGGCGAAGATCCGATGACCCTGCCGACCCCGGAAGACGTCGCCCCACAAATCGTCGCCCTCGGCCTGCCGACGGAGACACGCAACGGCGAGATCGTGGCGTTCAATAAGCGCTAGGCCGACGGCTCTTTGCGGTTACTGAACATCCGCCAGATCATCCCGCCCACGGCCACGGCGCCGATCGCAATGAACTTCCACGATGCGAGCAGCAGTGCGATGAGCCCTTTGAACAATCCGGCCTTCGCCGCCGCGCCGCCCGCAATCAGCGCCGCGACGCCGTAAGCCGCCGTCTGATCGCCTTCCTTGAAATCGGCATAGCGATTGCCTTCGCTGAACGACACCATCGTCAGCATCTTCGGCACCTGCGCGTTGATATCGGGAAGCTGCTTCATGTCGCCCACGACGTTGAGCTCAAGAACGCCGGTCCGCCCCAAAGCGCGGATCGAATAGTTGAGCGTGTTCGACGACGTGCCGAACTGCAGATGCTTGGCCCAATGCAGCTTGTGCGACGCCCCGTCATAGGACGGCTTCTGCGCCCAGCCGACGAGAGAGATCGGCTCATATCCCGCCGTCACGCGCTCATCGTTAGCAGCCGTCGTCTCCTCTTGCATCTGCTTCAGCAGATCGTCGTAGTTGATCGAAGAGGCATCGTCGTCCGACACATGTCCCTCGTTCACATACGTGATGATCGCAACCCAGCTGCCGTCGGAAAGCACGCTGACGTCGCGCGGCACGATGGCGCCCAGAACGCCTTCGGACGCGTCGGGCGGATTGCCCCACAAATCCGTCAGCAGCTTTTTCGTGTCGGCCGGATCCAGAAACGCAAAACCCTCAGCGATCGTGACGCGCGCCTGGCCGCCTTGCAGGTCGATCGTACCGTCGCGCTGCACCAGTGATTTGGCGATCGCCTCGCGCGGATCGGCTGCGAGCAGTGCATCGACGGCCTCAGGCGGAACAACGGCCACGGGCGCATCAGCCTCGGCGGGCGCGACCGTTTCCGAGGGCTCCGCGGTGTCCGTGGCGGCTTTTTGGTCGACCGGTGGCGGCGGCACATCCGCCATCGCCGGCACGGTCAACAACAACGAAGCGGCCAAACCCGCTTTAATCACACGCATATCAATCGACATGACAATGGCCCCTGGATCCCGATTGAAGAAGAATAGCCGTTGACCCCGGCATCATTGCAAGACGAACAATGATGCCAAAGGACACATTCTCCGCAAAAACGCCCGGGCCTGATCCCGTCTTGCAACGTCTCTTGTCCGACTTATGCGGTGCCATACGGTAAACGTCCCGGCGACGGTCGTCGTGTTACGCCGACCGCTCACGCGACGGGCGCGCGAGCCACAACAGCAGCAGCGCAAACAGCGCGAAGAACCCGACCGCAGCGATCGGGCCTGAAGTGTCCTTCTGCGGCGCGGGTTTCGGTGGTTCGGGCCGCGGCGCGGGCGTCGGCGCGGGTGCGGGCATAGGGATGGGCACCTCTCGGTGTCGCGGGTCGGGAGGTGGGATGTCTGCCGATGCCGGCGCCGCGGAAAGCACCAGCGTCCCGGCAACAACAATCATCGCAACGCGCGCAACCATCGACAGCTCCCTACCGCTTGCGATCCTTGTCGAACGGGTTGGCGCCCGTCTTCACCTTCATACGAATCGGCACCCCCATGAAGCCGAACGTCTCGCGCAGGCCGTTGATGAGATAGCGCGCATAGTCGCCCGGCAACTCACCGGCCTGGCTCGACGAAATGGCAAACGTCGGTGGCCGCGTGCGCGCCTGTGTGATGTAGCGGATCTTGATGCGCCGGCCTTTGGGCGCGGGCGGCGAATGCCGTTCCAGCATCATCTCCAGCCAATCGTTCAGCTTGTGCGTCGAGACGCGCCTGTTCCAGATGTCGTGCTGCTTCACGATCGCGGGCATCAGCCGGTCGACGCCCTCCCCGGCCAGCGCCGAGATCGCGACGATCGGCACGCCCTTCCACTGCGGCAGCAATTCGTCGACGCGCGCTTTCAGTGTCTTCAGAAGCTGCGCCTTGTCCTCGACCAGATCCCACTTGTTGACGGCAACGATCATCGCCCGCCCTTCGCGCTCGACGAGATCTGCGATCTGCAAATCCTGAGTCTCGAACGGCACGGCCGCATCGATGACCAGGATCACGACCTCCGCCATCTTGATCTCGTCGATCGCATTTTCGACCGACAGCTTCTCAAGCCCTTCATCGACCCGCGACTTGCGCCGCAACCCGGCGGTGTCGATCAGCTTGATCCGCCGGTCTTCCCATGCCCACTCCGCCGCAACCGCATCGCGGGTGATCCCGGCTTCAGGCCCGGTGATCGAACGCTCTTGACCCAGCAAGCGGTTGAGCAACGTCGACTTGCCGGCATTCGGCCGGCCCGTGATCGCGATGGTCAGTGGCCGCTTCTCGACCGCCGCCTCGTCTTCGCTCTCGTCGTCTTCTTCGACGTCATGCGCATCCGCCGGCGCGATCGCGTTCAGCGCATGATAAAGCTCGTCGATCCCCCGCCCATGCGCCGCCGACAACTCGACGGGTTCGCCGAATCCCAGACGCGAGGCTTCCGAGATCGTGTGCACCGCCTCGCGCGTGTCGCATTTGTTGACAGCAAGGATGACGGGCTTGTTCGCGCGCCGCAGCAGATTGGCGATCTCGTGGTCGAACCCCGTGACGCCGTCACGCCCGTCGACGAGGAACAGCAGTGCATCCGCTTGGTCAATCGCTGCGCGCGTCTGCTTCTGGATGCGCTCGGAAAGACCGTCAGCCTTCGCGTCGTCCAAGCCCGCTGTATCCAGCACGCGAAAATTCAAATCGAGAATGCCACCTTCGCCTTCGCGCCAGTCGCGCGTCACACCCGGCGTGTCGTCGACGATCGCCGCGTGTTTCCCGGTCAGCCGGTTGAAGAGCGTCGATTTCCCCACATTGGGGCGGCCGGCAATAGCAAGGGTGAAGGCCATCGGCGCATGTTTCGGAAGGCGGCGCTTTACTTCAGCGCCGTCAACCGCCCGTCATCCGTCAAGAGATAGACGATGCCGTCCGCAACCACCGGCGCGATGAACGCCTTGTCCGGAATGTCGACGCGGCCCAAGACCTCACCGGTATAGGGCGAAATCGAAACCGCAAAACCTTCCGACGACAGCGCAATCAAACGGTCCGACACCAGCACCGGGCCCGACCACGAAATCGTGCCCTGCCGTGTCTCGGCGTCGCGATAGGCGTCAAGCTGGGTGATCCAGCGCACCCGTCCGTCGGCGCGGCGCACGCACATCACCTTGGCATCGTCGGTGATGACATAGACATAGTCGCCCACCACCCACGGCCGCTGCGTCCCGCCGACGTCGATCGTCCACGCCCGCTCACCCGTACGAATATCGATAGCGACGATACGGCCCGCATGGCTGTTCGCGAACACGAGCCCACGGTCGATCACCGGACGTCCCGAAATATCGGCCAAGGTCGACAGCGGCGTCAGCCCGCCCGTCCGCGCCAGCGTATCGCTCCACAGCGAACGCCCGTTACGCACGTTCAATCCGAAGAGCTCGCCCGACGTATACGGAACAACGACCAGATCGCCCGATACGGCAACGCTGTTCGAACCCAAAATGCCGGCCGATTCAGCGATCCCGCGATGATCCCACAGTACACGCCCGTCGTCTTCGGCCAGCGCCATCAGCTGGTTTTCCTGCGTCGCGACGAACACGCGTCCGCCGTTCACCACAGGCGCTGCACGGAACGGCACCGTCGTCGCCCGCCGCCAAATTTCCTTGCCCGTGTTGGCGTCGAGCGCCGCGACAAAGCCGAAGCCGGTCGACACGAACACCTTGCCGTTGTCGAATGCAACGCCGCCGCCGAAGCCGTCTTCGGAATCTTCGTCTTCCGGCGTCAGGTTCGATTGCCACAGCCGGTCGCCCGACTTGGAGTCATAGGCCGAAACCTCAACTTCACTGTCCAACACAAACACCTTACCCGCCGCGACAACGGGTGAGGCCGTCAACCGCGACGACGTGCTCGAACCTTGACCGACGCTAACGCTCCACTGCTGTTGCAACTCGCCGCCGGCTGCCAAGTGGTGCATCACGTTGTCCGCATACCCACCCGGCTGCGGCCATTCGGCGTTGACCGTCGGCTTGGGCAGCTTCACCGCCTCGTTGGCCAGCTTCGGATCGGCTTCCACCGTCCGCGCCGTCGGCAGCACCGACACGCGCTCGCCGCGGATGTTGGCCTTGTTCGGCGGCGACAGGAATTGTTCGAACGTCTCGCAGGCGCCGAGCGAAACGGAGGTCGCGAGCAACAGGCTCACGGCCGCCAGCGTTTTCGGTTTGAGGCGGAAAGTCATGGGGCGATCTCGTTCGCTTAGGGCGTTGGGGGCGTTGGCGAAGGCTGTTCAGGCGTTGCGGGTCCCAGCAAGCCGGGCTCCTCCGCCGTCGGGTCAGGCAACAGCGGCTGCATCGTCGAAGGATCGGGCGGCTGCAACAGCAGCGATTCCGATCCGGGGATCGACAGGCCGGGCATGGCCTTCAGATCCGTGAGTTTCAATCCGGCATTGATAAGTGTGGTCATCTCTTTTGCGCGGCGCTGGCTGCCGTTCGGTGCGTTCGGAATCTCACTCACCTCGGAGTAGAGCTTCAACGCCTCGTCCTTCTTGCCGCCGCGCCATGACGCATAGGCCAGCATCTCAAGCGCCATCACACGCCACGGGCTCGTGCCTTTAGTGATCGGCTCCAAACGCTTCTTCACGTTCTCAAGCGACTCGGTTTCCAGCACCAAGATCGCTGCGCGCAGCTGCGCATAATCGCGAAACAGCGGATCACTCGTACTCCCGGCAATCTCGTCGTAGAGGGTCATGGCCCCCTTGATGTCCGACAGCTCGGCCCGCAGGCCGGCCTCTTGGAACTTTGCCGCCATGGCATAACCGCTCGTCGCCGTCGGCGCGAATTTCGCGAAACGGTCGGCGGCCTCTTTCTTCTTCGTGGGATCCGAAGCAATCAGCTCCGCGATTTTCTCGAACTCGCGCGACGATGCTTCAAGTTGCTGCGCGTGCCAATAGGACCAAGCCTGATACCCGGCAACGGCCAGAATCACGACGGTTACGGCGGCGATGATCGGAACGCTGTAGGTCTTCCAGAGCTTCGCCATCTGCTCGCGGCGATACTCCTCCTGCACTTCTTGGAAAATGTCGCTCACGCAATGCCTTTGACGAGGAGGCGCAGGAACTTGCCGCAGCCGGAAAAATGAGCGCGGACATTAGCCATCTTACCCAGCCCCCGCAATCAGTTGCGACCTTACCGCCTTGTCATGCGGCGATGCGGGGACCGCCCTCATGCTTGTCATCCCGGGCGCGGTGCAGCACGAAGTGCTGCTCCGCAGACCCGGGACCCAGGAGACCGGGCGGTGAATCTCAACCCGGTCTCCTGGGTCCCGGATCGCGCTCGCTACGCTCGCTTGTCCGGGATGACAGGGTGGGTGGTGTGGGCGCACGAGAATCACCGCTCCGAATCACTACCGCCTCCGATCCCTCTAAATCCGGTCCGGCCCGCAAGAGGGTTATCGTCAGCGACCGATCAGGCTCGCGCGGATGGTGCAAGCGGCGCTGTCGCACCACCGGAAATGAGGGTTGAAGTCGTCCAAAATCGCTTGACGCGGACCCGCCGACACCACCACTTACAGCTGAGTGACCATCGGCGACGATTGGCGGAATACCTGGATTCAGCGCCTCGAAATTCAACCCTGCCGGGCGTGTGCCCAGGGGTTGGCACTACCCTCGGCTGTGCCCGTTTTGCAACAGCCAAAGGGCATGTGTCTTTGCTGCAAGGGTTCGACAATCTTTCCCGCCGAGAATTGCGATTAACGACGATAGCCCCATACTAAGGGTGTCGGAAAGCCTCGTCAGGTCGGTCACTTAGTGATTCACCTTGCAAGGTTCGGTGAAGCGGGGGTTGGCACAGTGAAGCGTGCGATGACCATCATAGCGGTGACGGCAGGCGCTCTTGCAGCGTCGACGCCGGCGCACGCGGGTGAGACGTCGACCGCCGACCGCATCATCAACGCCGTCTACGGGGAACTCGGCCTGAACGCGAAAGCGCAGGAACCGCAAAGCCGCGATGGCTTCTTCGTCGGCATTCATCAAGGTCTCGGCGCGGAAAGCGGCTTGTCGCCGATCGCAGCCGGTCTTTCGATCCCGCTCGACATGAGCGAGCCGGTCGATTCGATCACGGCCAATGGCTACTACGTGTTCACGACCGACTGGTCGCTCGGCAGCTACGTCGGCGGCGGCTTCGGCAAGTTCAATCTGACGGAAGACCCGCTCTCCGACTCGATGATGCCCAACGGCAACTTCGCGTATCAGGGCGTCGCCGGTCTGACGTGGTCCTTCACGCCGTCGATGGCGCTGGGTCTTGAGTATCGCTATTCCGAAGCGGTCGATGCGAACTTCCTGCAGCAGAGCACGCTTCCGGAACAGGAAGAAAATCAAAGCGTCACGCTGCGCTTCGACTTCCTGCTGAACTAAGCGTTCCTCCACATCTTCAAATTCGGGCCGCCTTCGGGCGGCCTTTTTCGTTTCGAGACATCACAAGAATCTGTCGGCGTCCTCCGCGCGCGGTACAAAACACTGCGAGCGAACGCCAAACCATCGCAGCCGATTGCGCGCCACGATCTCATACAGACGATCGCGCAACGACAATGGCAACACGCGCCCCACGACGGCCAGCGACCACGGGAATCCCAACCGCGCGAGGATTCGGATCGAGGCTTCCGACTTGAACCACGCCCGTCCATCTTCGATCAGGATGTTCGTTTCGTACTGCACGGGATCAAGCCCGTAGTGACGATAGAGCGCCGATCCCAATTCCGATTGCGCCGCCAGCAAACGAAACGCGCCGTCGCGGTCGCGCCGCAAAATGATCTGCGCGAACCGCGAGCACATCACGCACATCCCATCGAAGATCACGATCGCCTGGTCATCGGCAAACGCCGGTACCGTTGGATCACGCCGATAGCTGTAGGGCTCAGCCGATCGCACGCCGCGCCGCCCACCACAGAAACAGAAGACAAAACCCCGTCCCGCCGAGAATGCCGGCCAACGCCACAGGATCCTCGCTGCTGTAGCCGAACGCCGCCGCCACATAAGCGAGCGCCATGAACGTCACAAGCCCGCCGCCGACGAGAATAACCACGAACACGGGATAGGCGATCAGGAACGGCATCGACGGCCGTTTGATCTGCACGACCCGAAGCGCGAAATAGGCGAGCAGCGCCGCCCCTACGGCAAGAACGATCTGAGACATGGCGGCTGACAATATAGCCGCAGCCGCCGCCACGGCGAGTGACTTTGCCACCCGCCGGGCGTATCCCTCGGCCCGCAAACGCGGGGGACCACCGTGAGCGAATCCAAAGGCCACGCCATCGTCTTAGGCGGCAGTATCGCGGGCCTCCTCGCCGCACGCGTCCTTACCGATCACTTCGACCGCGTCACCATCGTCGAGAGAGATAAGCTCGCGAACGAACTCACGCCGCGCAAGAACGCACCCCAAGGCGCGCACGCGCATGCGCTCCTCTCGCGCGGACGAAACATCGTCGAAGCCCTGTTCCCCGGCATCTCGGATGAACTCGTCAACGGCGGCGCAACGCTCGCCGGCATCGAGGACGTTCGCGTCTACGTGCTGGGCTGGCGCAAACGCTTCGAAGACTCAGACCGCGTCTTCGCGATGACGCGCCCGTTCTTCGAGTCGACGCTCGCGCGCCGCGCCCGCGCGCTTAACAAAGTGACCGTACTGGAAGAAACGGAGGTGGCGGCCATCACCGGCTCGCCCGACCGCGCCACCGGCGTCACCATCCGCGACGCAAGCGGCGCGCGAGGCCTCGCCGCCGACTTCATCGTCGACGCACGCGGCCGCGCCAGCAACCTCGCCGACTGGATGAAACAGATGGGCCTCGAAGGCCCGCCGCACGTAACGTCGCCGTTGGCGTCGTGCTATTCGTCTTGCCTCTACGAGCCCGAACCCGGCGCACCGCGACCGCGTCTCCATCAAGTGGCAAAGTTCGAAGACAAGCTCGGCGTCTTGATCTTCCCCGTGGAAAAAAATCGCGTCCTCGTCTCGCTCGGCGCAAACGCCATCATGCCAATGCCGAGGACGCAGGAGGAATTTCTCGCCTATCTGCACGCCCTTCCCGTGCCCGACGCCTACGACGCCGTGAAGCCGTTGCGCGCGATCACGCCGATTGCGCACTCGCGCTTCTCGGCCAGCGTTCGCCGCGACTATCACATGCTCAAACGCCTCCCCGAAGGCATCGTCGCCATCGGCGACGCCGTCGCCAGCTTCAACCCCGTCTTCGGCCAAGGCATGACGGTCGCGGCCCTCGAAGCCGAATGGCTCGCCGAGTGCCTCACGAAAAGCGATCCGCACACAGCCGGTTTCGCGAAAACCTATTACGCCGGCGTCAAACCCATCGTCGATCTCGCCTGGGGCCTCCCGGATCTCGAAGCCCGCCGCAACAATCCGAAGGCGCAGAACTGGCTGATCCGCTTTCTGCTCTGGTACACGCAGCGCATGCAAAAGACGGCGACACGCAGCGTCTACGTCTCACGGACATTGCTGCGCGTGCAGAACATGGTCGAACCGCCGGCCAAGCTCTTTGGCCCACCGGTCTTCTGGCGAGTCCTCTTCAGATAAACCCGGCAGCGGCGACGATCACCCAAACGCCGATCACCCCAAACAACGCCGCGGCAGCAATCCTCACGATGTGAAGCGGTACGATCTTGGTGATCGCCTCGCCGAAAAACACGACCGGGACATTCGCGATCATCATCCCCAGAGTCGTGCCGATCGCGACCGCGACGACGTCATGATAGCGCGCGGCAAGCAACGACGTCGCAATCTGCGTCTTGTCCCCGATCTCAACAAAGAAGAATGCGATCAACGTCGTCAGAAACACGCCGTCATATGTGCGCGATGCGGCGTCATCATCGGCCTTGTCCGGAATGAGCGCCCACCCCGCCATCACTATGAACGCCACGCCGACCGCGATCCGGAACGCCGGCCCCGTCAACCACGCGGCGACGTAATACCCCGCCCCCGCCGCCAACGCGTGGTTCGCAAGCGTCGCTGCTAAAATGCCGAAGATGATGGGAACAGGCCTGCGATACTTCGCGGCGAGCACGATCGCGAGCAGCTGGGTCTTGTCGCCGATCTCCGCAATCGCAACCACGAGAGCGGACGTCCCAAACGCGTCGAACATGAGAGGCAGTCCAGGGGCGCGGCGTGAACGACGACACATCGACCCTCGTCGGCCCAAAGCCGAAGGTCTCTGTGTCGGTCTCGCCAATCCGGAACATTCCGTCCCGCCGCCTGCGCCATGGCCCAAAGGCCAAGTATGTTGACGCGAGGCTCCGCGTGAGATGCGCGGACAACTACTCCCCGAACGCCGCGATATGTAAGGAGCCTCAGCGCCCCGTCAATGCGCGAAGGCGGCAGTTTTCAAACATGGTTCTGCGAACGATTTGCAACTGCGCCTCATGGTGTCCCCTCAAACGCAAGCCTGATCGCATACGCCCGCACATCCTCAGGCCAACTCGCGACCTGCACATCGAACCGTGCGCGATCGTTCGCAAACAAAGCCCGCGCCGCCTCTTCAAACCCCGGCAAGTTGCCGGCCATCGCGGACATGAACTGATAGGCGCGCTCCTGCGCCTCGCGTGCCTTCTGCTTCGCGCCGCCGGTCCGCCGCGCCTCATCCACCAACTTGCGTAGCGCGACCGACGCGCCGCCCGGCTGCGTCGCAAGCCATTCCCAATGCCGCGGCAGCAACGTCACCTCGCGCCCGACGACGCCCAACTTCGGCCGCCCCCGCCCGCGCGTTTCACCGGCCGGTTCTTCCGGCGCCGCACGCCTCGCAGGCGAAGGCCGCGTCAACCGCGCGCCGACATCCGCCACCGAACCTCGCAAATCGAAATCCATCGCGCGCCCGGTCGCATCGTCGAAGACAAAGATCGGCGCCTCCGCCTCGTCCGACGCCGCCTTCACCGCCAACACGACCTCGATCAAGGGCCCTGCCGCCAACCGGCGGCTCCCCTCGAATGCTGTGCAAGGCTTGGACAATTGATCGCTCATACAAATTTTTACCCGGGCCACGATACCAGTGTCAATTATTATCCGGGTAATATTGCCATATCTGCGCTCGCCTGCTATCCAACCCAGGTCGAAGACGAGCTCACGCTATGAAAAGCGCCAACAAGAAAGCGGCCCTCGCGGCCTACAAAGAACGCAAGATCCCGATCGGAATCTTCGCCGTGCGCTGCGCGGCCTCAGCCGAGGCGTGGGTCGGTCAATCGCCCAATCTCCAAGCGATCCAGAACCGCCTCTGGTTCGCGCTGCGCCTGGGCAGCTGCGAGCACAAGGACCTGCAGAAAGCCTGGAACGACCACGGCGCCGAAAACGTCACGTTCGACGTCCTGGAACGCATGACGGACGAAGAACCATCGTTCGATCGCGACACGCTGCTGAAGGAGCGCACCGCTCATTGGCGCAAAACGCTGGGCGCAAAATCGATTTAGTGCAGAACCTCTTCGCGTTTGACGCGTTCACCTAGGCAGTAGGAACGCGGGCGCGGGGCGCGTAACCCAAGAGGTTCCAAAATGGCGCGCAAACTCATCGAACTTGTCGAAAATCAAGACACACTGACCATGCCCTTCGACGCGACCGTAAAAACCGCGTGTGAAAAGATGCGCGATCGCCAAACCGGCTGCGTCCTTGTCACGGACGAAAACAGCGCACTGGTCGGCATCTTCACCGCCAGTGACGCCGTCGCCGTTATTGCCGCCGCCGGACAGCCCGCCGATCTGCGTCTGCAAGACGTGATGACGACCGACCTCGTCACCATCGCACCCGAGCGCACGACGATCGAAGCGCTGCGCCTGATGTGGGATTGCGGCATCCATCACGTGCCGCTGACCCGGGCAGGCACCGTTATCGGCGTCGTCGCGCGGAGCGATTTCAACGGCGAAGAACACGAACGCATCGCCGAAGAACGCAAGCTATGGGAACACCTGCGCTAGCGTCAGCCGAACAGCGCCCGATATTGCTCGGGCTTGAACCCGACGAGCAACTTCTTACCCGCAATCAACACCGGCCGTTTGATCATTGAAGGCTGCGCAAGCATCAACGCGACAGCCTTCTTCTCGTTCAGCCCGTCCTTCTTGTCGTCGGGCAACGAGCGAAACGTCGTGCCGGCGCGGTTCAGCACAATTTCCCACCCCGCCTCCTTCACCCAGCCTTCCAGCACGTCGCGCTCGATCCCCGCGCTCTTATAGTCATGAAACGAATAAGCGACGCCGTGCTCGTCCAACCAAGCGCGCGCTTTCTTCATCGTGTCGCAATTCTTGATGCCATAGATCGTAACCTGCTTCGCCATCACGCCCGCTCCATGTCCAAAGCCAATCTGATCGCCCGTTCGACGGGAGAGTGGTCGCCGGCCTCACGCGCCAAACTCAGCGGCTGCGCCGGAAACAACGGCGGTTGCGCCATAAATCGCGGGCGCGTCCCGCGATGCGGCTGCGCCGCGTGAACCAGAAACGGATGGCATAGATATGCCGTCCCCGCGTCACCGGTCGCGAACACCTCCGGCAGCCCTTCCGTCGCTGTGTACACATCCTGCAAATCAAGGACGTTCAGGCCGGACTCGCCGACACCGGCAAGTCTACGCGCCACATCGCGATGGGAGCCCAACCGAATCCGCGTCGGCGCATCGTCCGGACCGACATCCGAAAACAGCAGCAGCAGCAACAATGCCCGCCCCCTCGAGTTCACGTTCACGCGCCAAGACATATAGTCCTGCGCGTCGCCACCCGGCGGGGGAAAGCTGGCATCGATATGCCATCCGGCATCGCCGGGATCCTCCGGCGACGGAAATCGAACGGGGAACGTACCCACACTCGCCGGCGGCACCCAGCGCCCGCGCCCGACAAGCCGATCGAACGCCGCATGCAGTACCGGCGTGTTGGCCGTGCCGACGAACGTCGGGTCGTAGTAATTGCCCAACCGAACGACAGCCTTAGTCCACGTCGAAGAATCGGAAGGGTTGGCCCCCGTATCCCGCCAAAGCACCGCGCGACAGACGTCGGCCGCCAAACGCGGAAAGGCGCCGTCAATCCTGACAACACCGTCGCGAACGAACGCGGCAACTTGTTTGTCGGTCAAACCATCCATGGCGTCGCACAGAACATGCCCCGCCGCCCAGATCAACCGCCCGTATCGATCACATTGGCTGGCCGCACGCTTGACAGCTCGACGGATCGATCCGCACGCTGCAACGCCGGTCCCACCCTCGTTGCGGAGGCCTAACCATGCGCAAACTCAACATCTTCATGAATGTCACGCTCAACGGCTTCTTCGCCGACGCGAGAAGCGACATGAGCTGGGCGCATCAATCGCCCGATGACAAAGAATGGAACGACTTCACCGCCGCCAACGCCAGCGGCGACGGCGCCCTGCTCTTCGGCCGCGTCACCTACGAGATGATGGCAGGCTTCTGGCCCACGCCGGCCGCCGCGCAAATGATGCCCACTGTCGCCAAGAGCATGAACGAGATGCAGAAATACGTGGTCTCGCGGACGCTAAGCCACGCGACGTGGCAGAATACGCACGTCATCAAAGGCGACCTCGCCACGGAAATTCGCAAGCTGAAGAACACGCCCGGTCCCGACCTCGTCACGCTTGGCAGCGGCAGCATCGTCGCCCAACTCGCCGACGCAAGCCTGATCGACACCGCTCAGATCGTCGTCCACCCAATCGCGCTCGGCGGCGGCAAGACGCTCTTTTCCGGCATCGAAGGCAAACTAAATCTGAAGCTGACGAAAACTCGGACGTTCAAGAACGGCAACATCGTGCTCTGGTACGAGCCCGGCGCCTGAACGCCTTACTGAGTGGAAGCGTTGTCGCCGTCGCGGCTCGCCTGAGCGGCACGCATACGCGCCAGACCGCCCTTGCGGCCGGCCCGCACCGCCAGTTCGTGATCACGCGAAAAGCTGCGCTTGCTGACCGGCACGCTAGATCCGCCCTTGGAGGCGATGTCGCGCTGGCGACCGCGGTCCATCGCCGCAAACCCTCGCTTCACGAGAATCGGTGCACCAGCACTCGGCGTCCCATGAACGAGTGAGTCCATACGGAGATCGGTGGTGTTCGTCATGGCACATGACCCTCAAGCGGTTTCATCGACGGCGGTTAGAACGCTCGACGGAACCGAGGAGTTCCAGGCTGGGAGGAATTTCTTCACAGGTTGACCGACTTGCACAACCGCAAAACAACCGTACGGACACACCATCCGCAGGTTCCAATCGCAGCGATTGAATCATGGAACTCGCGCCGATCCCTCGCGTTGATGACGAACCTGCCCAGTGCGGCGCCGTCGCCTGAGCCCGCCCCCCCACAAGGAACGCCAATTGTTCTTCATCGCTCTCGCCACCGACTATGACGGCACGATCGCAGAGTTCGGAATCGTCGCCGAGGAGACGATCGAAGCGATGCGCCAGTTCAAGCGCACCGGCCGCAAGCTGATTCTGGTCACCGGCCGCGAACTTGAAGATCTAAAAAAGGTGTTCACCGAACTCAGCATCTTCGATCGCGTCGTCGCCGAAAACGGCGCGGTCATCTACGATCCCGCGAACGAAGAGATTCATGCCATCGCACCGGCGCCGCCGCCGCAATTCGTCGAAGCGCTTAGGGCCAATAACGTTACGCCTCTCTCGGTCGGCCATTCGATCGTCGCCACGTGGGAGCCGAACGAAGGCGTGGTCCTCAACACAATCCGCGATATGGGTCTCGAACTTCAGATCATATTCAACAAAGGCGCCGTCATGGTGCTGCCCGCCGGTGTGAACAAGGCGTCGGGCCTGGCCGCGGCGCTCGCCGAACTCGAACTATCGCCTCACAACATCGTGGCCGTCGGCGACGCGGAGAACGATCACGCCTTTCTGCGCGCCTGCGGTTGCGCGGTCGCCGTCGCCAACGCATTGCCGATGCTGAAGGAAACCGCCGACTTCGTCACTCAAGGCGAACGCGGTGCGGGCGTCGTCGAACTAATGTCCCTGCTAGCCGCCAAAGACGCCGCCATCGTCCCCCTCGCCCGCCATGGCATCGCCATCGGCGTCACCGGCAAAGGCGCGAACGTCTGCTTAACCCCCACGGACAGCGTGCTGATAGCCGGCAAATCCGGCATCGGCAAATCCACGATCGCCACCGCACTCACCGAGCGCATGGTTGAGAAGGGCCAACAATTCTGCGTCCTTGATCCGGAAGGCGACTATCTGGATCTCGACGGCGCGGTATGCGTCGGCAACGCAAAAACCGCCCCGACGGAGAACGAAGTCTTCGAACTCCTGCGCCGCCCCGACGTCAATGTCGTCGTCTGCGCGCTGGCGGTCGCAGCTGCGGACAGGCCCGCGTTCTTCGCCAAACTGCTCGGCAAGATCGGCGCGTTGCGCCTGAAGTCCGGTCGTCCCCACTGGCTCATCGTCGACGAAGCGCATCATGTCCTGCCGTCCGAACACGGCGGTCTCGAACAAACCTCACCCAGCGATCTGCCAGCGACCGTCCTTATCACTGTGCATCCGGAATCCGTGCAGATCCAAGCGTTAAAGACCTTGGAAGCTGTCGTGGCCCTGGGCGACGGCGCTGAACAAGTCATCGCCGCGTGCTGCGCAGCGCTCGGCATCGCCACGCCACCGGTCACCAAGCCTAAAGACGACGAAGTCCTGTTTTGGCGCTGCGACGAAGCCGCCCGGCCACAAGCGATAAAACCGATAAAGCCGCGCCAGGCCCGCAAACGTCACAGCCGCAAATACGCGGAAGGCGAACTCGGGCCCGATCGCAGCTTCTACTTCAAAGGCCCGAAGGGCGCGCTCAATCTCCGTGCACAAAACCTGATGCTGTTCGTGCAGATCGGCGCAGGCGTCGACGACGCAACCTGGGACCATCACTTGCGCGCCGGCGACTATTCGCAATGGATGCGCACAGTCATCAAGAACGACGAGCTTGCCGACGAAGTCGCCACCGTCGAACGCAACGGCGCGATCGCCGCCCACGAAAGCCGCAAGCGCGTAAGCGAGGCTATTTTGAGCCGTTACACCACGCCCGCGCAGCCATAGCGGACTTAACTACCCATGCGCCTTGTCGTTCGGAACCTGCATCGCTGCGCCCGCGTTGTATCCCTGGTTCTCACACGGCCAAAAATCATGAAGATTGCTCAAATCGCACCGCTCTACGAAGCCGTTCCGCCGCGGCTCTATGGCGGCACGGAGCGTGTCGTCTCGTGGGTCACGGACGCGCTGGTCGATCTCGGTCACGACGTTAGCTTGTTCGCGGCAGCGGACGCCGTCACGAAGGCGAAGTTGATACCCGTCCGCGATCAGTCGATACGACTGGATCCTGCGCCACTGAAGTCCGACGTGGCGTCACACCTCTCGATGCTGCACGAAGTTGCAAAACGCGCCGACGATTTCGACATTCTCCACTTCCACGTGGATCTGCTGCACTTCCCCATGTTCGAACGTATGGCGAACCGCACGGTCACAACCTTGCACGGCCGGCTCGACCTCAAGGACTTGAGCGGCGTCTACGATCGCTGGCCCGAATTCCCGCTGGTGTCGATCTCACACAATCAGCGCAAAGCTTTGCCCAACGCGAATTGGGCCGCAACCGTGCACCACGGCTTGCCCAGCGATCTGCTGGCTCCTGCGGCGCGCACCGACAAGCCGCGCGACTACCTCGCATTCCTCGGACGCATTTCGCCCGAGAAGCGCCCAGACCGCGCGATCGAAATCGCAAAACGAACCGGCATCAAACTGCGCATCGCCGCCAAGGTCGACGGCGTCGATGAGGCCTATTTCCGTGACCAAATCGCGCCGCTCATGAAAGACGCTCCGGTCGAATTCGTCGGCGAAATCTCCGACCAGCAAAAGCCTGAGTTTCTCTCCGGCGCAATGGCGGTATTGTTCCCCATCGATTGGCCCGAACCCTTCGGCCTCGTGATGATCGAGGCGATGGCGTGCGGCACACCGGTGATCGCCTGGCCCTGCGGCTCGGTCCGTGAGGTCATCGACGATGGCGTCACCGGCATTCTCGTCAACTCAATCGACGAAGCCGTCGCTGCGGTCGCTGACGCCCGCACGCTCAGTCGTGCAAAAATACGTCACGTCTTCGAACGAAGGTTTTCCGCTGAGGTAATGGCGCGCAGCTACCTCCACCTGTACGATCGCTTGCTTCACCAAACGCACGAGCCGAGAGCAGCCCTCAAGACGGCGTAGGAATGCAACAAACCAACGGCAAGGTCGAACCGGCCCAACTCGTCGACACCGCCGGCGTCGGCGGCCCGCGCAGTGTCGGCCGCCACTATTCGCTCAAGCACGGCGACACCTACATGGTCGTCGACGCATTAGGCGACATCACCGGCAACGCCGACGGCTTGTTCACCAACGACACGCGCGTCCTCTCACGCTGGCGTCTGACGATCGGCGGCTTGCCGCCGACGTTGCTGAGCTCGGCGATCGCACAGGACAACGTGTTGTTCTCGGCCCATCTCACCAACCGCCCGTTGCCCGTGATCGGTGGCCAAGGAACCCCTGAGGGCGTCATTCATCTGCATCGCACGCAATTCCTCTGGCGCGACTGCCTGTTCGAGAACATCCGTCTGTCGAACTACGGCGCCCATCACGTCGTGCTGCCCATCGAGTTCGAGTTCGCCTCCGACTTCGTCGACATGTTCGAAGTCCGCGGTCTCGCACGTGTGCACCGCGGCCGCATTCACACGCCGACCTTGTCCGACCAAGCGGTCACGACAAAGTACGACGGCCTCGACGACATTGCGCGCGCGATGCATATCCATTTTTCAGAGGTACCGTCGCGCTTCACCACCACGCGCGCCGAGTATCAGTTGACCCTGCCGTCCCGCGGAAGCCATGAGATATTCGCCCGGCTGGGACCCGACACCGGCGAAGTGCCTGATCGTGCGCGCTTCCGCAAGGCGGTGGCCGCCGCTCACCGCGACACGCGCACGCGCGAGCGGCACGGCGCCGCGCTCAGCACATCCTCGCGCCTCTTCAACGATTGGATCGACAAATCGCGCGCCGACGTCACGCTGCTGACGACGGCGCTGCCGACCGGCCCGTTCCCCTACGCCGGCATCCCGTGGTTCTCGACACCCTTCGGCCGCGACTCGATTATCACCGCGCTGCAAATGCTGTGGCTTGATCCATCGCTGGCCTGCGGCGTGCTCAGATTTCTCGCTGCGAACCAAGCGCATGAGACGTCAACCTTCCGCGCGGCGACGCCCGGTAAAATCATGCACGAGACGCGCAAGGGTGAGATGGCCCTGCTCAACGAAGTCCCCTACCGCCAGTACTACGGGGGCGTCGACACCACACCGCTCTTCATCATGCTCGCGGCGGCCTACGCGCATCGCACCAATGATCAAAGCCTGATCGATGAAATCTGGCCCGCGCTTCTCTCGGCAACGGCATGGATGGAAGAGTACGGCGACACGAACGGCGACGGCCTTCTCGACTACCCGAACAATTCGCCGACCGGCCTCACCAACCAAGCCTGGAAGGACTCGGCCGACTCCATCTTCCACGCCAACGGCCGCATGCCGGCGGGGCCAATCGCCGTGGTGGAGGTGCAAGCCTACGCCTGCGCCGCCTTTCGCGGCATGGCGCAATTGGCGAAAGCACGCAGCGACGGCGCAAACACCGCCCGCTGGGAAAGCGCCGCCGCCCGCCTCATGCGCGACATCGACGAACGCTTCTGGATGGATGAGCACGCGTTCTACGGCCTCGCCATCGACGGCGCCGGCCAACTCTGCCGCGTGCGCGCATCGAACGCAGGCCACGTCCTCTTCACCGGCGTCGCCCGCGCGGAACGCGTACGCAGTGTTATCGACACGCTGCTGTCCGCACCGTTCAACTCCGGCTGGGGCATCCGCACGCTCGCCAACACCGAGCAGCGCTTCAACCCGATGTCCTACCACAACGGCTCCGTCTGGCCGCACGACACGGCCTTGTGCGCCGCAGGCATGGGCCGCTACGGCGAACGCGACGGACCGGTGCAGATTCTGAACAGCTTGTTCGAGGCCGCGACACGCTTCGATATGCGCATGCCCGAACTCTATTGCGGCTTCCCCCGCTCGCGTGGCGAGTCCCCCGTCGCCTACCCCGTCGCGTGCCTGCCGCAGGCCTGGTCGGCCAGCGCCGTGTTCTTGCTGCTGCAAACATGCTTAGGGATCACGATCGACGGCGCACGCGGCACGATCGAAGTCGAACGGCCACACCTCCCTGCAGGCGTCGATCAGTTGACGGTGTCGTGCTTGAGGGTCGGCGCGACCACGGTGGATCTCAAGTTCAAACGCTTGAGCCCCACCGAGGTCGCTTACTCGACTAGTTAAAGGCCGGCGGCCTACGCCGTCGCCATGGCGCCCTTGCGCGCCGTTCCGGGCTTCTTGTTGCCGGCTGCGATCATGCGCTTCGCATGCGAAACGCCCAGATAGCCCCCGCCGATAGAACCCGCCGCACCGATGATGAGCGCGAAGAAGCTCCACAACGCCGCTTGAGCCGCCGCATCACGCGCCGTGTCTTGCTCGGCCGGCGATAAGGTCTGCCCGGCAACCACGACCGCTGAATCGGACACCAACGGACCGCCCACGCGCGCCGCAAACACCGATCCGCTTGCCAAACCCAGCACCAAAAGGCCAACGACCAAAATCGAGACGCCCCACGTCAAGAACCCTTGGAAGCTACCCTCGATGCGATCGACCGACGGGTAGGAACCCGCGACCCAACCGGCAGTCCAACCACCGGCGAACGCGCAGGCAATACCTGTGACGGCCCACCAAGCATAAGCACCCCAGGCAACGGTCTCGCCGCTCAACACGTCGCCGCGCGTGGCGTCGAACGTCGCGCCGAGCCCGGCGCCCAACAGCGTCAGCAACACCTGACCCGTCAGCGCAACGATCACACCGGCGATAACGGCACCCCAGTGCACTTCCCCGGTGGTGACGCCGTCGCCGTCTAAAAAAGTCCGAAAAGGCGAAGCCATGATTCACTCCTATTTCCGTGCTCGCGCACACAAAAAAAGGCCCCCGCGCGACGCGCGCCAAAGGACCGGATTCACCTAAAGAACAGAAAGATCAGCAGAAGAATCGGAAGGGGAACACCGATCAGCCAAAGCAAAATGTAACGCATCGCCGGAATCCTCTCGTATCGCATCAACACGCTGGACTAACGCGACAAAGCGAGAACGGTTCCGCACCGCAACTGGGAACCCGCGGCCCCGCGCCGCGTTTTGCCTACGGCGGAGAACTCGGCTGCCTCTTAAGGATACGACGCGCGCTTTGCGTGCGTGAGAAAGCGCGCGGACTGCACATATGAGAGCGGCAAGGGCACGGCGCCACCTCCGACAGTTCTTAGACCCCGGATGCGAAGTCGAACGCTTGGCGCTGCAAGAGCTGGGTGAAACGCTCGAATCCAACTTCCCGGCAATCGGGCCGTCGATCCGTGTGTGGCTCACCGCGGTGCGCGAGCTGAACGACTCCGCATGCACGACCTTCACGCCCGAAGCAGCGCTCGCATCGTTGGCATGGGATCTGCGCCGACGCTGGTTGCGCTTCGCACACGAGTCAGCCGACTCGCAAATCAAGTCGCCCGTGCGAACCGCTTCAGTTTCGACGCCGTCCGGCGCGCCAATCGTCTACGGCTACGAGCGCTCGATCGAACCACGCCGGCTCGAGGCGCGCTGCGCCGCCACCACGCGCGTTCCGCCGGGGTGGTCCGCCGACCACGTGCTATTCTCTAGCGCGCAAGGCGCCCTCGCCGCTGTCTTGCATTGGGCGAACTCGACAGGCTTCTGGGACCGCGACTCCCCGCACCTCCTGTTCGCCGGCAATTATTTTGAAACACAGCACGCGCTCAACGCCGTCTGCGGGCGAACCCTCGACTGGAGCCGCAGCAAAACCGTCGGCAACGCGCAGAAGGCCCACGACCGTCCTTCACGCACCATCCTGATCGAACCGGTCTTCTTTGACGAAGCGGTCAACGTCTTCGACCTCGCCGCCTTCCATCGCGCCTGGCCGAACATGTTCGCGGCCGACCCATCGCTCATAATCTTGGACACGACGCTGACCGGCCCAACCTTCCCGTTGAACCGCCTACTCGAACCGCTTGCAGGCGAAGCCACCCCCGTCGTGATCAACATCCGCTCCGGCCTGAAGCTCGATCAGGCCGGCTTAGAACTCGTCAACGTCGGCATCCTGTCGGTCTACACCCACATTGCCACGCGCGCGGCGCTCTTACCCGACATCGGCGCGGCGCTCAGACACTTGCGCACAGTGCTAGGCCTCGGCCTGACGCTCGACGAAATATCGACGCTCGAAGTGCCCTGGTTCTTGAGCATGCCGCACCTACGCGCCCACAGCCGCGCGGTGTTCGACAACAACGCCCTGTTGGCGCACGCGATGGCCAAGAGCAACCGCCTGTTCGCGCAAATCCTGCACCCGCAATTCGCGCGGCCCGATTGCGCCTGGGCCCAATCGCCATACAGCATCGCAAGGTTGCCAAACGCAAACGCCGACGACTACCGTCAACTCGAATCCATCCTCACGCGCGAGGCCGACCGCCGCGGCATCCAATTCGACCACGGCGGCAGCTTCGGCTTCCGCTTCCACCGCTTCGAAGCCGTGATCCCGGACGAGGGCATGGGCGAACCGTATCTGCGCATCGCCATGGGCGCGCGCCCCGGACCGTCGCTACAAGGCGTCGTCGACCTTATGCGCGACATCGCCGCCGCACCCGACCTCGAAAGCCTTGCGGCGCAATACAACAACTAGCCCGGGCGCCTCTTGCATTTCTTGGCGCAATCCCTCTCGATTGCCGCAGCCAACCGCGCCACGAAGAGACGCGCCATGACGACCCACTCTCTCGACCGCCCGATCTGGCATGCGCTCTCCACGCGCCTATCGCACCTCGCTGTGGGCAGTGCTCGCGCGTTGCGTTTCGCGCCGGACATCGGCCCCCTCGCCGCCGCGCGCGACGACAGCCCTGAGAGCCTGCAAGCGCTCTCCAATCTCGTCGCCGAACACGGGAACGTCGTGCTCCTTCAAGTCGGCGAAAGCCCCCTGCCGCCAAACACGACCGCTGAGATGACCGCGCTTGGCGTTCAGATGGTGGCGCAGAATCTGGCTCCGCTCGAACCCGACCATCGCGTCGAACGCCTAACCGAAGCCGACGCCCGTGAAATGCTAGAGCTGGCGACGCTGACAAAGCCAGGGCCGTTCAAAGCCCGCACACATCAACTGGGCGGCTTCTGGGGCATCAAAGAAAACGGCAAACTCGTCGCGATGGCCGGCGAGCGCATGAAACTCACCGGGTTCACCGAGGTCAGCGGCGTCTGCACCCACCCGGATGTCCGCGGCCGCGGCTACGCCGGTCTGCTGTCACGCACGGTCGCCACACAAATCCAGAAGCGCGGCGAGACCCCAATGCTCCACGTCTTCGCCAGCAACACAGCAGCCGTCTCGCTCTACGAGTCGTTGGGCTTCGTTCTGCGCTGCCACGTCACCGTGACAATGCTGGCGCCCTCCGGCTAAGCAAGCGCAAACCACGCGGAAGACGCGATGCGCATCGCCCTTGCGACACTGAAATACCGGCGCGATCCCGACGAAGCCCTTCGCGCCGTGCGGAGCGCGCTTGAAACCGCCGCCCGCCAAGGCGCCAAGCTGCTCTGCACGTCGGAAAACTATCTGCCTGGCCTGCGAGGCGTTGAGTTCGACGTCGCGCCGCCGGACGCCGCCTTCCTCGCACGCGCCGAGAGAACGTTGCGCGAGACCGCCTCAGAGACCGGCGTGGGAGCCATCGTCGGCGTCGAGCGAACATCGCCAACCGGCCTCCTCGCGTCCGCGTTGGTCATCGCGCCGGACGGTCGCCTGCTCGGCCACCAGGACAAGGTGCAGATCGACCCTTCCGAAGAAGGCACCTACCTACCCGGCGCCGGCCGCCACGTGTTCGACATCGACGGTATACGCTTCGGCGTTGCGATCTGTCACGAAGGCTGGCGCTATCCCGAAACCGTGCGCTGGGCAGCAAGACGCGGCGCTCATATCGTGTTTCATCCGCAATATTCGCCGGCGGCAGACTCGCCACGCAAACAAAACGAATGGGCAAGCGCAAACGGCACGATCCACGAAAAGGCCGCCACCTGCCGCGCCGCCGAAAACACGATCTACTTCGCGACCGTGAACTACGCGATCCCCAACAGCATCGCCGGCACAGCCGTCATCGACCCCGACGGCAACGTCCGCGCCATGCACACAACCGGCGAAGAGAACATCCTGATCGCCGACATCGATCCATCGCGCGCGACAGGTCTCCTCGCTCAAAGACTAGCTGCGGCGGAATACCCGTAGAAACAATCGACGCCGCGCCCAATCGGAGCCGGCACGCACACACCAACCGGCCTATCGGCCGGAAACCTCTCTAGTATTGCCCGTAGCGTCCTTTTACCGACGCAAGCAACGCCGCGGAATCATAACCGACGCCATCCTTGAACACCGTCACCACATTTTCGATCGCGGTGATATTGTTCGACGGATCGCCTTTGACCAGCAGCAGATCGGCATTCTTGCCCGCCGCAATCGACCCGACATGATCGGCCAGGCCAAGATACGTCGCACCGTTCAGCGTCGCGATCCGGATCGCCTCGACCGGCGAGAATCCGGCATCGACCAGCAATTCGATACCGCGCAGATTTCCGAACCCCGGCAGCACCTGCCCGCCGCCCGTCGGATCAGGCCCCGCGATCAACAACCCGCCCGCCACAACGAACGCGCGTTCAAGCCCGAGCGCGTTCTTCCAAACCTTGGCCCGCGCCGCCGCCACCTCAGGTTTGCGCTTCTGGCTGAGCGCATAGATGTGCAGATAATCAGTCCGCGCCCCGGGGCTGAGCAATTCGAGTTGCTTGGGCGGCAGTTTGCGATACGCCGGCGACCAGCTCTCGAACACCGGCAGCGTCGACGTCACCGCCACGCGATGCTTGACCAGCGTCGCAATCAACGCCTTCGCATCGGCGCTCGCCGGATCCATCCCCGTGATCGTCGGATCGCCGGACGTCGATGGACACACGTCGGCCACCTTGCCCGGATCATTCTGCGTGTTGACGACGAACCCGTGCTCCAGATTGTCGATGCCCAGCGCTGCCGCTTCCGGATACGTCACCGAACACAAATGCCCCGTGATCTTCAGCCCGCGCGCATGAGCTGCCTCGATCGCCGCCTTCAGCTGATCGCGCGTGATGTTCATATAGGCCTTGAACGACGTGACACCCCGATCCGCCCAAAAGTTCACGGTCTGCGTCGCGTCATCGGCGCTCGTCAACGAGTGCATCTGGATGAACGGACTGTTCGGCCCTTCGAGATATGGCCCCGTCACATCCATATGCGGCCCGGGCAGTGTCCCCGCATCAATCGCACGCTTCATGTTGAGATCGGTGTAGGTCTCGACGCTGCCTGTCGTGCGCAACGTCGTCACACCGTTCGCCAGATAAAGCCGCGGCGAACTGAACGTCATCTGCGGCACCATCAACGGACTGTCCGAATGCCCCGACGCATCCAGATTGGGCCGCGCGATGTAGTACTGATGATCATGCATGCCCACGATGCCCGGTAGCACGCTCAAACCCCGTGCCTCGATCGCGCGATATCCGGCAGGCAAAGCATCCCCACCCGCCTGCACACCTGCGATCTTCACACCATCGATCAGCACCGTGCGATCCGCGAACGCGGGCCCGCCCGTGCCGTCGATCACCCGAACATGGACGAGCGCCACTTTGCCCGCGGGCTCTTTCACGAACGGCTTCACAGCCCCGCCAGCTTGAGCCGGCGGCGGCAACACGCGCGCGGCCATGTCGACCTTGTCCGCAGCCGAGGCAACCGACGCTGCCGCAATCAACACCGCCGAAACCGCCAACCAAGTCCAACGCCGCGTCATCGCCGCCCCCCGAAGCAAGAAGGCCGGGACTTTATCCCAACAAGCGACCGCCGCAATTCGCGTCGGCGGGGTGTTCGACCCCCGCAACGAACGCACTCAAGGGGAACGGGCCGCATTATGGCTACGTTCCGCGACCCGGCCGCCGCTCGAGGGTCGCGAAGTGGACAACCGCGGCGCGTGGCGGAAAGAGGCTCACGCCGTGTCAACACACGGGGTACGCCGCCAACAACCTCCAGGGCGGCGTTTTGGGGACAAAATGGTCAGAATTGCGCTTCGGACGATCGGAATTTTGCTGGTGCTCGCGGTGGCGGCGATCGGCGCCTACGCTATCTATATGGACATCCCCGGGCAGGCCCGCGCCTTCACCACGATGACGGCGAAACTGATGTGCAGCGGCGTTTTCGTCGCCGGCCGGGATGAGAAAGACGTCTGGCAGCAGGATTTCGTGCGCCTCTCCCCACAAGGGAAATACATGGAGCTGGCGACCCTCAAGGTCGACCACGCCGAGAAATCGGTGACGTCATCGGGCCTCGGCGGCCTCGTTTCGGGCAAGGCCATCTACCGCAAAGGCGTAGGCTGCACCGCGCTCGTCGGCAAAACAGAAGCGGAGGTTCGCGCGCAAGGCGAAGGCGTTGAGACCACATTGTCGCCGCCGGACCCGGCCCTCCCTTGGCCCGAAGGCGACGCGACGATCGAAAGCCAATTGCCGCCTAACGTCGACGCAGCACTGCTCACCGCCGCACTCGACAAAGCGTTCTCCGAACCCGATCCTGCAAAGCCGCGCAAGTCGCGCGAGGTCGTCGTGATCTACCAGGGCCGCATCATCGCCGAACGCTATGCGCCGGGCTTCACCAAGGACACCGCGCTGATCTCGCAGTCGATGGCCAAGAGCATCTTGAGCGCCGTCGTCGGCATCCAGATCGGCGAAGGCAAGCTGAAACTCGACGAACCGGCGCCCGTACGCGAGTGGGCCGACCCGAAAGATCCGCGCCACGCGATCACGCTCAACAACCTGTTGCGTATGGACAGCGGCCTGAAGTTCGACGAGCGCTACGACACGCCATACTCGGACACGAACCGGCAGTACACGACCGGCGACTTCGCGTCCTACACGGCTGCGCTCCCGCTTGAGGCGCCGCCCGGCACCAAGTTCAACTATTCGACCGGCACCTCGAACATTCTCGGCCGCATCGCGCGTGAGGCCGCGGGGACTAACATGAGTGACGGCTTCGCCGCGCCGCGTCGCCTGCTCTTCGAACCGCTCGGCGCGCGCTCGATGACGATGGAGGTCGACGCCGCGGGCAGCCTGCAGGGCGGCAGCTTCGTCTACGCAACCGCGCGCGACTATGCGCGCTTCGGGTTGCTCTACATGCGCGACGGCATGTGGAACGGCGTCCGCGTGCTGCCGGAGGGTTGGGTGAAGTACACGCTCACCCCGACGCCCACGGCCTCACCCAAGAAACCCTACGGCGCACAGTTCTGGCTCAACACCGGGAACGATACGACTCAGCACCGCTGGCCGAATGTGCCGGCCGACGCCTTCATCCTGTCCGGCTTCCAGGGCCAGAACGTCATCGGCATTCCCTCGCGCGACGTTGTCGTGGTGCGCTTGGGGCTGACCGAGTTCGACAACTGGGATGTCTCCATCCTGGTCGAGGACGTTCTGAAAGCGATCGGACCGAATTCATGATGCGTCGCCTCGGCATCATCGCTCTCGCCGTCCTCGCCATGATCGTGGCCGCCGGCGCGTTCGCGTATCAGTATTTCGAAGTCGGTTCGCAAATCGCGGTGTTCACCGGCGGCACGGCGAAGATGATGTGCTCGAATGTCTTCGTCGGCGGACGCACGCCCGAACACGTGCGTGCCGAAGATTTCACGCGCAGAACGGCACCCGGCACGTACATCGGTATCGGCACCACCGACGTCGACATGGCCGACAAGACCGTAACCGGCGCACTGTACGGTTTGGTCCCACGAACGGCGATTTGGCGCGAAGGCATCGGCTGCACCGTTGCCGACGGCAAGACCGTCGAAGAACTCCGCGCACAAGGCAGCGGCGTCCCGTCGGCTCTGCCGCCGCCGGACGAGACCGCACAGTGGCCCGAGGGCGAGGCAACTCTCACCGACAACCTTCCGGCGGACATCGATGCCGCGGCTCTAAACGAGGCGATGGACTTCGCCTTCGCCGAGCCGAACCCGGACGAACCCCGCCGCACGCGCGGCGCGCTGGTCGTCTACCGCGGGCGCATCGTTGCCGAGCGTTACGCGCCGGGCTTCGACAAATCGATGGCGCATCTGTCGAACTCGGTCGCCAAGAGTTTCACCAGCGCGCTCGTCGGCATCCTCGTCGGCCAAGGCAAGCTCAAGATCGAAGATCCCGCCCCCATCGACGAGTGGCACGGCAAGGGCGACCCGCGCGCAGCGATCACCCTTGAGCACCTGCTGCACATGTCGAGCGGCCTGGAGTTCGAGGAGAACTACAAGAAGATCAAATCCGACACGACATTCCAGTTCGTCGGCGGCGACCTTGCCGGCTTCTCCGCCGCAAAGCCCCTGGTGGCAAAGCCCGGCGAACGCTGGAGCTACTCGACGGGCACATCGAACATCCTGGGCCGCATCGTCACCCAAGCGGCAGGCGCAACGCTGGCTGACTCCTTCGCGTTCCCGCGGCGCGCGTTGTTCGACAAACTCGGCATGCGCAACACGGTGATCGAGCCCGATGCGATGGGCAACTTCGTGGGCGGCAGCTACGTCTTCGCCAGTGTCCGCGACTACGCCCGTTTCGGCCTGCTCTATCTGCGCGACGGCGTCTGGAACGGCGAACGCATCCTGCCCGAAGGCTGGGTCGCCTACACGCGCACGCCGACGGCGCACGCGCCGGACGACCGCGCGTACGGCGCGCAGTTCTGGCTGAACACCGGCCTGAACCCCAACGTCCACCGCTATCCGGCCTTGCCGCCCGACACCTATGCGATGAACGGCCACCAAGGTCAGCACGTGTTCATCGTGCCCTCGCGCGACACGGTCGTGGTGCGCGTGGGCTTGAGCGAATTCCCGAGCTGGAAGATGGACGATTTCGTGGAGCGCGTGCTGAAAGCATTGCCGAACGAAACCACGACGGAGCAAACTGCTCATTGACGAACACGAGGCGGCGATGACCCCCGAGCAGCAAATGACGATCGAGCACGCGTGCGAGAAGCTGCAGAAGCTCTACGCCATCTACGCCGACCAACTCGACGAGGAAAAATTCGCCGCCCTCTTCGCCGAAGACGCCTGGATCAAAGTGCCCGAACAACCGCCGTTCAAGGGCCACGAAGCGATCGCGGCCGGCATCAAACAAATGCGCGCGCTCGGCCTCACCTACCGCCACGTCATGACGAACACCGTCGTCGATGCGATCGACGACACCCACGCCGAAGGCCTGTGCTACCTCATGGCCTTCAACAGCGCCGCCCCACCCGACGCGCACGGCGCACGCCCCATGGAAATGGCCACGACCCTCGGCGAGTACAAAGACACGTTCGTCAAGACGAAGACCGGTTGGCGCTTCCAGTCACGCGACCTACGCCGCGTGATGCGCCGCGCAGACGACAACATCGTCGCTGCGGCGCAGCGGCTAGCCGGTAAGGCGTGAAGCGCAGACTTCCTGGGACCGCCGGCTTCCTGGCCTCAATTGACCTGACGTTCGCGGCCTTCCCAATAAGGCTTGCGCAGCTCGCGCTTCAATATCTTGCCGGACGCGTTGCGCGGCAACTCGGTGACAAAGTCCACGGACTTCGGCACCTTGTACCCGGCGATCCGCTCGCGCGCGAAATCCAGGATGCTCTGCGCATTCTTCGCATGCCCCGACTTCGCCACCACGACCGCCCGCACCGCTTCGCCCCACATCTTGTCGGGCACGCCGATCACCGCAACGTCGGCGACATCGGGATGCCCGAAGATCGCGCTCTCAACTTCGGCCGGATAGATGTTTTCGCCGCCCGACACGATCATGTCCTTCACGCGGTCGTGTACGTAGACATAACCGTCGGCGTCGAGATAGCCGGCATCACCGGACTTCACCCACCCGTCGGACGTGATCGTCTTCTCCGTCGCATCAGCCAAATTCCAATAGCCGTTCATGCGCGTGGCAGAGTGAAGCCAGATCTCGCCGACCTCGCCCGTCGGCAACACGTTGCCATCGCCATCGCGAATGGAGAGTCTCACGCCGGGGACCGGTTTGCCGGCAGAACGCATGCGCGGCGTGCCTTTCAGGTCATGGTCGGCGGCGGGGAGATAGGTCACGGCACCGGCGGTCTCGGTCATGCCGTAGAGCTGAACGAAGCCGCATTTGAACGTCTCGATAGCTTGGCGAAGAAGCTCAAGCGGGATCGGCGAGGCGCCGTACAGCAACGACTCGATCGACGAGAAATCCGTGTCCTTGCACTTCGGGTGCAGCAACAACTGATGAATCGCGGTCGGCACCAACACGAGTTTGGTGACGCCGTATTTCTCGATGATGGACAGCACTTCACCGGGATCGTACTGCGACAGCACGATCGAGCGCGCGCCGTTGTAAAGCCCGACGATGCCCCAACCCGTGCCGCTGATATGAAAGACCGGCATCGTGACGAGGCTGACGTCCTTCGGGCCCCAGTCGTTCCACAACATCCCCGGATCGAATTCCTCCGGATGCTCAGCGCGATACTTGTCATGCGCATAAAGCGCGAAGTGCGACAGCTGCACGCCTTTGGGATGGCCCGTCGTGCCGCTCGTATACATCTGAATGATCACGTCGGAGGGCGAGACTTCGATCATCGGATCCACCGTCGACTGCTTGGCCTGCCATGCGGCGAAGTCGGGCCAATCGTCTTCGGTGCCGTCGATCACCACGACCTGCCGAACCTTTTTCGCTTGCGGCAGAATCTGTTTGACGAGACCCATGTGGCTCTTGCCGGCGAACAGAATCTCCGCGTCGCAATCGTTGAGGATGTAGGCGATCTCCGGCGGCGCCAGGCGCCAGTTGACCGACACGAGACACGCCCCCGCCTTCGCAGCGCCGAACAGCACGTCGAAATAGATGTCCGAGTTCTTGTCCAGGAATGCGATGCGCGACTTGGGTTTCACGCCGAACGCGCGAAGACCGTTGGCGACTTGCGTGACGCGCTTGTCCCAATCGCGATAATTGGTCTCGCGGCCCTCATACATCAGGGCAATGTCGTTCGGCCGCGTTTTCGCATGAAAGCGCGGCGCATCGGCGAGCGTGCGAATCTCGGGAACATAGGTCATGAGGGGTCTCCTCGACGTCGGTCGAATTCTATTCGGCGGCCAGCATCACGCGGGTCTGCGGCTTGTGACGAACGGACGGCCCGCGCTCCTCGTGAAGCATATCGCGACACAGTCTGCGCCCGCGGATGTAGTGCTTCTCGATCGTGCTGACCGAAAGGCCGAGCCGTTCGGACATCTCCTTGTACGACAATTCGTCGACGACACGAAGCGTCAACGCCTCGCGGCAGCGTAGAGGCAGCTGCGCGAACGCCTGACGGCAGGCGTCCAGATCTTCATCGACGATCATCTGCTCTTCCGCCGTCGGCGCCTCATGCATCGGCTCGGCGGCTCCGCTCGCCGGATCAGCCACGTGGTTGCGCGGGTTCCGCAAATGATTGAGCGCAAGATTATGCGCAGTCTTGAACAGCACCGCGCGCGGCGAGCGCACGAGGCCAAGCTCCATGGCGCGCCACACCCGCAAGAACGCGTCTTGCACGATGTCTTCTGCATCGCTCGGCCGGCGCACGACACGGCGCACCAAGGTCAGCAACACGCGAAGGTCACGGCGGAAAAGCTGTTGAAGGGACGCCGCGTTTTCGAGCCGTGGCTTCAGATCGCTGTCCACAGAATTGGGATCAAACGATACGTCGGCAACAGCAAGGGCCGGCGTCCAGCCGGTGTGCGTTTGGTCTAACGGCCCAACTTCAAGCCACATCCCAACGTTCCCCATTAGCTCCTTGTTTTCAGGAGCTTTCGATGCGTTCACCGTACTGCACGTCGAACACATCTCTTGTTGCGAATGGCAACCTGGCGGTGATAAGCTGACCCGCAAGTCGAACATTCGACCCAATGGTCGGCAATCGTCGTGCAACTGTCAAGAGCCCATGGACGAAGATCCGCTACACGCCCATAGAAGCCGCTCTGCCACCGCCCCTGTCGGCGGCACGGAAACCGTTGTGCGCAAGGGAAACGGCCGTATGCAAAAGCGTGCTTGGAGCTTGGATATCCAGGACCGAAGCGAGCAGTTTCAGCTCAAACGCCAGGTCGTGATCGAGACGGCGGCCCGCACCTTCAACGAGCGGGGGTTCTACAAGACCACGCTGGCCGACATCGCCGAAGAGCTGCACATCGCCAAGCCTACGATCTACCACTACTTCAAAAACAAGGATGAGATCCTGTTCGAATGCCACCGACTGGGCATCGGACAGATAACCGACAAGCCGCTGCCGGCCGGCGTGAACGGCGTCGCGCAGCTCAAAGAGTTCATCGAACGTTACGTCCGCATGGTGGTGAGCGACTTCGGCACCTGCTTGGTCCTAACTGGAACGATCGCGCTCGAGCCGCAGAACCGCGATGTCGTGCGCAAGGGCCGCAAAGAGATCGACAACATGCTGCGTGACATCATCACGCGTGGGATCGCCGACGGCTCGATCATGCCCTGCGATCCCAAAACAACGGCCAGCTTCATCTTCGGTCAGATGAATTGGATTCCCTACTGGTACCACAGCGACGGCGAGGTCAGCATCGATGAGCTTGCCGAACGCCAAGTCGAATTCGTGATGCGCTCCCTAGCCCGTCAAAAATAAGACGTGGAGGATCGGCGCAAGGCTTGTGTCTTAGACAGTGAAGCGGCCGCCGCACGCGCAGCCGGGAGGAAAACCACATGGAAATCGGAAACTGGAAATCCGTCGCCGGCATGGGCGAGACCTACAACAAGCTGCGCGAGCTTGGACTTGAGAGCAACATCGCGGAGTACGAAGCCTTCGGCTTCACGGTGATCGAACCGGAAAAAACCGGCGCACCCAAAGACTTCGCCAAGCGCCTGCTCGATAAGACGATGGAGGTCGCCGACAAGGAAGATCGCGCCGCCGTCGGCCTCAACAAGCACGAGAACCGTCCGGCCTATGGCCGCCAGCTGTTCCATCTGCTGGAAAAGGATCCTATCTACGGCGAGGCGATGATGAACCCCGTCGTGCAGGCGATGGGCAAGTACATGATGGGCAACACCATGCGGTTGTTGAGCATGGTCGCCTTCGTGAAGGAGGGCCCTGCCCGCTCGACGCATGTGCACACGGATTCCGTCGGCGTGCCGTCACCCCTGCCCGCGTATGGCAGCGTCTGCAACATCAGCTGGATTCTGACTGACTACACGAAGGAGAAGGGCTCGCTCTGCTTCGTTCCCGGCAGCCACCGCTTCTGCCGCCACCCGACCGACGTCGATCAGCCGAAATTCATGGGCGGCACCGGCGATGACGATCTCTACGTGGCCGCGGACGCCAAGCCCGGCTCTTTGCTCATCTTCCACGGCAACATGTGGCACGGCTCCTATCCGAAGACGGACGACAAGTTGCGCGCGCACGTCGTCGTCGGCTTCTGCCGCAACTACTACAACCCGCCGGAAAGCTACGCGGACCTGGACGAAAGCATCGTTCAGCGCTTCGGCCCCGACTTCGCGAAGCAGATCGGCCGCATGGCGTGGCAGGGCTATGGCTCGCAAGGACCCGATCTCATGAAGATGATGCTCGTCCGCCCCGCCTATCAATCGCAATATGGCTAAGGAATTCGACATGACGAAGAAGATTGAATTCGCAAGCGAGGAATGGCTGGACGCGCTCAAGGCTGCAATCCTGCGCTACATGGCGAAGGCCGGTCCCGACGTGAAGCTCTCGATCTGCGAGGTCTTCACCGGTGTGCCCAAGCACCTCGACAAAAACGGCAATGGCGTCATCGCCTGGCATTGCAGGATCGCGGACGGCAGGCTGCACTTCGCCGACGGCGAGATCGCGGAAGCCGACATTAAGTCGACCTGCGACTACGACTTCATTCTGGCGTTGGCGCGGCTCAAAATCGAACCCGCGACGATGAAGGACTACGAGAGGCTGACCGCCGAAGGCGAACGCACGGGGAAGCTGAAACGCCAGGGAGATCGCGCTAAAGTGCCGCCGGCCTTCTACGGCATGCACAACGACCTCGCGGAAATCACCGCCTAAAGGAACACGCTCATGACGTCGCCCATCCTGTATGAAAAGCCCGAACCCGGCATCGCGCGGATCTGGCTCAACCGGCCGGAAGCGGCGAATGCGCAGGACACGCAGTTCCTCTACGAACTCAGCGCCGCGCTCGACCGCGGCGCGCGCGAAGACGACGTGAAAGTCATCATCGTCGCGGCCAAGGGCAAACATTTCTCCGCCGGCCACGACGTGCGCGAGCGCAATCATCACGAAACGCAGGACCGCTACACGCCAATCGGCAACTCGAACCAGCATCACCGTCCGGGCGCCGAAGGCCGCATGTCGCGTGAGGAAGAACTCTACACCGGCCTCTCCGAACGTTGGCGCAATTTGCCGAAGGCGACGATCGCAGCCGTGCACGGCAAGTGCGTATCAGGCGGCCTGCTCCTCTGCTGGCCGTGCGACATTATCATCGCCAGCGACGATGCGCAGTTCCAGGAAGTCACCGTCGCCATGGGCATCGCCGGCGTCGAATGGTTCGCCCATCCGTGGGAGATGGGCGCACGCAAGGCCAAGGAAATGCTGATGACGGGCGCGCCGATCCACGCCGAAGAAGCGCGCCAACTGGGCATGGTCAACAAGGTCGTGCCGCGCGATCAACTCGAAGAAGCGACGCTTGAGATGGCCCGCACAATCGCGCGCCAGCCGACCTTCGCGGTCAAGATGGCGAAGATGGCCGTCAACGCCGCGCAAGATGCGCAAGGCCGCCACTCCGCCTTCCAAACCGCATTCGCGCTGCATCACATGGGCCACGCCCATTGGATGGAGGTCAGCGGCGTACCGGTCTACGCCGAAGGCATCCACGCCGGCGTCAGAAAGAACTACGCCGCCGGCGACGAACCGTTCCGCGCGCCAAAGGCGAAAGTCGCCGGCGAATAGACTTCGGGGGGACACAATGGCTCATGCCGAAAGCGTCAGCGCACGCGTCACGCCTTCGGCTAAGCGTCTTCCCTTGGCCGCGCGCATCGCGATCGGCCTCGCCGTTGCGGCGTCCAGCGGCGGCATCGCCACCCTCGCCTTCCCACGCTACGAAATCTGGCCGCTGATCTTCGTTGCCTTCATCCCGATGGCGATCGCGCAGCATCGCCTGCTGCCGCTCAACTGGTCGCCGCTCGCGCCCGGAGTCACGATCGGCGCCTACTTCGCAGGCCAGCTTTCGGCAGGCTTAGCCGACGGCAATGTTGCCTGGTACATCCAGCTCTGGCCCCTCTACGTCGCGCTGTTTATCGCCGCACTCTGCTGGCCCGGCCGCAACTTTCACGCGGCCACGGGTTACCGTTGGCTGTGGCTCTCCTTTCCGCTGGCGTGGACCGCTATCGACGCCGCCCGCGCACTCAGCGGCGTCGACGTCCTCGCAGGCACCTGGGGCAACGTTGCCTACGCGCTCTACGAACAGGCCTGGCTGCTTCAGCCGCTGTCGGTCTTCGGCATCTTCGGCGCGGAACTGCTCATTCTCGTCATCAATTTCGCACTCGCGACCACCGTGATCGCCGCACTCGATCGCACGTGGCCGCCTGAGCGCGTTCCAGCGCTCCCGATGTCCCGCGCGATCACGGTACTCGGCGGCGTCGCCGTCGCCGCCATCGCATGGACCGCGCTCTCGCTCGCACTGTTCACGCCGCAGCCAGGTACGTTGCGCGTCGGCACCGTCCAGTCGAACGCGCCGCTCGACGCCGAAGAAGAACTTCAGCGCACCATCACCGCCACCCGCGAACTCGGCGCGCAAGGCGCGAAGATCGTCGTCTGGCGCGAGGCCGGTCTCAAATTCGATCCCTTGCGCGAACGCACCGACATGCTGAAGGCGCTGGCCGCGGAAACCGGCGCCTATCTCGCCGTCGGCTATCGCGTCAATGAGGACAACGGCCTGCGCCGCAACGAAGCGGTGGTCTTCGCACCGACCGGCGAGACCTACGGCCCGTACGGCAAGGATCACCCCGGCCGCTTCGCCGGCGACCACAGCGACACGGGCGGCGAGTACAAAGTCTACCAGACCGCATTGGGCCGCATCGCGACGATCATCTGCTACGACCTCGATTTCACCGACACCGCGCGCGAGATGGCGCGCCGCGGCGCCGTCTTCATCGCCGTACCGTCGAACGACGTACCGGCGATCGCGACGACGCACTACACGCATCTCGTCTTCCGCGCGATCGAGAACCGCCTGTCCCTGGCCAAAGCCGACAGCCTCTTCGACACCGCGATCATCGACCCGCACGGCCGCATCCTGGCCCGCAACGTCAACGACATCGACATGGCACAAGCCAAAGCGATCGCCGAAGGACGCACCCTGCCCGCCAAGACACTGATCGCCGATGTGCCCTTAGGGACGGGCGACACATTGGCAGTGCAGTTCGGCGATTGGGTGGGCTGGCTCGCGATCATACTGGCGATCGCGATGGCCGCCGTCCCACTGTTCAGGCTCAAGCGCGGATAGCGGCTTCCCGCACACCCGGTGTCTCCCCAAGCGGGATGCTGCGGGGAATTTCATGATCGTCCGGTTGTTTGTCGCGCTGCTCGCGTTTGCGGCCCTCAGTGGGTCCGCATATGCCGAACCGCAGAAGACCGACGCGCCATCCCGCGCGGAAATTATCTGGGACACATGGGGCGTACCCCACATCTTCGCCAAGACCGACGAGGACCTGTTCTATGCGCTCGGCTGGGCGTCCATGCACAACCACGCCAACGTGATGCTCCGCTTGTACGGCCAGGCCCGCGGACGCGCCGCCGAATACTGGGGCGAGACCTGGTTGCCCTCCGATACCCAAGTCCGCATGCTGCGCATCCCACAGCGCGCGGCCAAAGCGCTGGCGATGCAAAAGCCCGCCTTCCGCCGCAAGCTCGACGCCTTCGTGGACGGCGTGAACGCCTTCGCGAAAGCTCATCCCGAAAAACTCGACGCCGAACTCGCGCGCGTCCTGCCGATCGCGACGATCGACCTCTTCACGCATCAGCAACGCTCGGGCGTGCTGCCCTTCGCATTGCAGGCGATGGCGCAAACCGCCGCCACATTCAGCCGCGGGTCGAATGCGTGGGCGTTGGCGCCCAGCCGCACGAAGAACGGCAATGCAATGCTGGTGATGAACCCGCACATTCCATGGGGCGAGGCGGTCTTCGGTGGCCTCTTCCGCTGCTTCGAGGTCGACCTGAAATCGCCCAGCCTGAATTTCTACGGCGTCTTACAGGTCGGAAACCCGCTGGCAGGCGGCGGCTTCAACGATCACTTGGGATTCACCGGAACCGTCAACACGCTCGACGACGTCGACGTCTATTCCTTGACGCTGGCGGATGGCGGCTATCGCTTCGACGGCCGCGTGCGCAAATTCGAGGAGACCGACGAAACTATCCTCGTGCGGGCCAAGGACGGCAGCCTCAGCAAAATGCCGCTGAAAGTACGTTGGTCCGTGCACGGACCGGTGATGGCGGAAGCCAAGGGCAAAGCCCTCGCCGTACGCCTCGCCGGCATCGATCAGCCGATGCAGTTCGAACAGTCCTGGGACATGACGCGCGCCAAGGACTACGCCACATGGCGCAAGGCGGTGAGCCGCCTGCAGATCCCGAAATCGAATCTCATCTACGCAGACGCGGCCGGCCACATCTTCTACCTCGCCGGCGGCCGCATCCCGGCGCGCCCGAAAGGCGACTACGCGTTCTGGTCCGGCATTATTCCTGGCGACACGTCCGACACGCTGTGGACCAAGACGCTGCCAATTTCAAAGCTGCCGCAGACACTCGATCCGCCGGCGGGCTGGCTGCAGAACGCCAACGACCCACCATGGTCGGTGACTGAACCCGCAACGTTCACGCCCGATCAATTCCCTGCATGGATGTCACCGCGCAGCATGTCGTTCCGCGCACAGCGCTCGACAAAAATGATCGAAGCCGAAAAATTCGATCTCGAAAGCCTGTCCGCCGCGAAGCATTCGACGCGGTCGGAACTGGCCGATCGCATTCTCGACGACCTCCTCGCCGCCGCGCGCACGCATGGCTCGGAACGCGCGAAACGCGCCGCCGATACTCTCGAAACCTGGGACCGCACCGCCGACGGCGCGAGCCGCGGCGCGGTCTTGTTCTTCGCTTGGGCCGACAAGTTCTTGGAGAGTCCCACCTATCTCCAAGCCTGGTCGCCCGAGCGGCCGCGCGCGACGCCGGACGGCTTGGCCGATCCGGCGGCCGCCGCGGCGTTATTGGACACCGTCGCGGCCGATATCGAGACGCGCTATGGCGCGCTCGATGTGCCCTTCGGCGACGTCTACCGGCTGCGCTGGAAGGGCATCGACCTTCCGGCGAACGGCGCTACCGGCAAGTACGGCATCTTCCGCGTGACCGAGTATCAGCCGGAACCCGACGGGAAATTCCGCGCCTTCCAAGGTGACTCCTTCGTCATCATGGTGGAATTCGCCAAGACCGCCAAAGCCCAGGTCCTTCTCGCCTACGGCAACGCCAGCGACCCCACCTCCCCGCACGACGGCGACCAGCTGCGGCTCTATTCCGAAAAGCGAATGCGTCCCGCCTGGCGCACGCGAGCGGAGATTGTGGCTAATCAGGAGAAGTTCGAGGTCCTCCCCTGAGGTCCACAAACCGCCAATTTTGGCGGGGTGTGGCGGCAGGTCGACAGCTGCCGGAATTGCAGCGCGGCGATGGCGGATTGGGATCGCAAGGGTGTCATCGTCGTGGGGCCAGGAGTGCGCAGTCAACGCGCCCGGCAGGAGGGGACACGACAATGAAAAAGTTTGCGTTTGAGATGGGTGGTGCGCGTATGGCTAATCGGTTTGCGATGGGACTACTGGTGTCGACGTCGGCGTTTGCGCTGACGGCGGGTGTGACGCTTGCGGCCGACGCGCCGAAGGCGAAAGCGAAACCCGTTGAGGTCGCCACGAGCGAAGCGACGAAGACGGAAGTCACAAAGGTCGCGCAAGCGACAACGCCAGCGCCGGCAACGGCGCCTGCGCCCGCAGATGACGCCGATACGACCGCAACCGGCGATGAGCGCGTCGAACGCGTCGTCGTCACCGCGAACAAGCGTAAGGAACGTCTGGTCGACGTCCCGGCCTCCGTCTCGGTGACCACGAGCACCGACCTCAAGAACAAGTCGACGTACAACGTGACCGAACTCGGCGAAAAGATGCCGAACGTCAACGCCGGCGGCAGCTACTCGGCCTCCTTCACCATTCGCGGCATCACCTCGGGCACGTCGGGCTCGGGCTTCGCGCCTGCCATGGGCGTCAACGTCGACGACGTGTTCATGGCCCGCGACCGCTCGTTCGACACCGGCGTCGCCGACGTGGAACGCATCGAAGTCCTGCGCGGACCGCAAGGCACGCTCTACGGCAAGAACACGATCGCCGGCATCATGAACATCACGACCAAGCGCCCGACGAACGACTATGAGTTCTTGGGCGACGTCTCAATCGGCAACGAGAATCTGTTCCAGGCGCGCGGCACGATTTCCGGTCCGATCGTCGAAGACGTGCTTCTCGTGCGCGCGACCGGCTTCATGCGCCAGCGCGACGGCTACATTTTCAACACGACCCTCGGCAAGGACGTGAACGAGCTCAACAACTACGGCGGCCGCTTTATGGCCGTTTTCAATCCGTCCGAGAACTTCACCATCGAATTGCGCGGCGACTATTTCAAGCAGGACGAAGACGGCAACACGCTTGAGACCGTCAAGACGGCAACGCTGCCGTTCCCGCCGCTCAACACCGTGCCGCCGCAGAATCCGTACGACCGCGTCGTCAACCACAACACGGACGGGTTCCTGTATCGCGAGGTCAAGGGCACGTCGATCAAGGCCGAATACGATTGGGACGGCTACCTATTCACGTCAGTCTCGGCTTGGCGCAAACAGGACTCTGACCAGAACCAAGACAATGACGGCGGACCGACGGACGGCTTCGACACGGGCCGCGCCGAAGGCATCGACCGCTTCAGCCAGGAAGTGCGCATCACGTCGCCCGACGAAGGCATGTTCACCTGGATCGTGGGCGCTTACTTCGACGACGAAACGGACGACAACCTCTACCACATCCACGTCGGTCAGGGCTTTCCGCAACCCGGCCTTCCGGTCGGCTTTTCGGAAAAGGCTGAGACCATCAGCAAGATCGACTCGAGCAGCTGGTCCGTCTTCGGCAGCGGCAAGTTGAAGTTCACCGACCAACTCTGGCTGCAGGCGGGCTTGCGCTATACCGACGAAGAGAAGGACTTGTTCTACAAGCAAGGCCCCACGCAGGTCGTGTTTGGCCTCGTCAACGCCTTTTCGTTCCCCTTCACGAACATCTATCCGAACGGCTTCAATAACACCTACTCGGACGACGCAGTTTCGGGCGACGTCAGCCTGTCTTACGCCTTCACGAACGAGCGCGTCGGATACATCAAATACTCGCACGGCTATAAGGCCGGCGGCTTCCAGTCGGACGTGATCTCGCCGCCGCTGCCTTTCCCCGTCGGACCGGGCATCACGCCGGATCTCAGCTTCAAGCCTGAGACGCTGGATGCGTACGAAGTCGGCTTCAAGGCCTCGTGGTTCGACAGCACCGTGACCACGAACATGGCGGTCTTCTACTACGACTTCATCAACAAGCAGGAGCAGGTGAACACCGGCACCTCCTTCCGCGTCAGCAACGCGGCGAGCGCAACATCGCAGGGCGCCGAACTCGAACTCTATTGGTATCCGACCGATAACCTCACGATGTGGGGCAATGTTGGCTACCTGGATGCGACCTACGAAAGCTTCCCGAACGGCGGCGGCGTCGGCATCAACTTCGACGGCAACCGCCTGGCCGGCGCCAGCAAGTGGTCGTCGAGCCTGGGCGCCAACTACGTCACGCCGTTCGACATGATCACCGGCACGAACTTCTACCTGTCGGGCGATATGGACTACCGCTCCAGCCAGTACACGGATCCGAACAACCTTGAGGCTCTGAAGGTCAAAGCCTATGCGATCTTCAACGCCCGCATCGGCATCGAGGAAGCCGACGGTGGTTGGGGCGTCTATGCGTTCGGTCGCAACCTGGGCGACAACACCGTGCTGGGCGGCGGCGTGAGCGTGCTGGGCCTCTATGAAACCCGCAGCATCAACTTCGGTCGTTCCTACGGGCTTGAGATGAGGTTCCACTTCTGATGAGGGAATAACCTCAACTGAATTCATCCGGGGAGCGCATCAACGCTCCCCGGACGCGTCTGTAAGCGTATGATGAGCAACACCCCCCTCGCGACTCTGGAGAAACTCACATGGGAAAGGCATCAGACTATTTGGCGAAGCGGGCGGCGACGCCGGGCGCCAAGTTGCCGCCGACGCCCGCCGCGCGCGACGACGCGATGAAGCGCATCTGGGAAAACATCCGCAAACACGAACTCGAACACTACATCACTGAGCTTGAGACGTTCGGCTTGACAGTGATCCCGCCGGAGAAGGCCTCGCCCCCCGGCTTCATCAAGCGCCTGAAGGAAGCCACGCTGCAGTTCATCGAAAAGCACGACGGCCGCGCGCCCGACCTCGAAACGGGCCTGTCGCACAAGAACCAGATCCTCGGCGACTACCACTACCTTATACTCCACGACCCGGTGTTTCAGGAGATGCTCTGCCAACCGGTGGCGACCGCGCTCCTCGACTACACGCTCGGCGAAAGCTCGATCGTTCACGCGAACTCGGCCCTCTGCAAAGGCCCGCACGACGAACTCATTCCCGGATCCGATCTTGTTCTGCCGCTGCACAGCGACAACCAGCATCTGCCGGGGCCGTTCCACTCATTCGCGGAGTTCGCGAACCTTACATGGGCGCTGACCGACTATTCGAAGGACAACGGCTCACTGGCGTGGGTGCCGGGCAGTCACTTGATGTGCCGTCATCCGCTGCCGGGCGAAGGCGATGCGTTGGCGATCCCGGTTGAAGCGCCCGCTGGATCCATCATCTTCTGGCATGGCAACACCTGGCACGGCGCGTTCCGTCGCAGGAATACAGGCCTCCGCCTTTCGATCGGTTGCATCTACTCGCGTCCATACATCTGGCCGCGCCATCCGCTGCGTGAGGACGTGACGCCGGAAATCCTCGCCGCCAACCCGCCGCGCTTTGCGAAGTTCTGCGGAAAGCATGTGATGGGCAATTGGCGCGAGTCAGGACCGACCTATACTCCCGAACTGATTCACTCTTACCCGACACGCTTCCACTGAAGGGGCCATGATCCGCTCACCCCACTACACTGAGGAGCATGAGATATTCCGCCACAACGTCCGGCGGTTCCTGGAACGCGAGTGCCTGCCCCATCGCGAGGCCTGGCAGAAAGACGGCAAGGTCTCGCGCGAGGTCTGGCGCAAGATGGGCGACGCCGGGTTCCTCTGTACAAAGATGAACCCGGACTACGGCGGTGGCGGCGGAAACCTTTATCACTGCCTCGTCATCATGGAGGAGCAGACGCGCATCTGCTTCAACGAACTCGCCTTCTATCTGCACAGCGACATCATCGCGCCCTACATCGAACTCTACGGCACGGAAGACCAAAAGCAGCGCTATCTGCCTCGCATGGCCAAGGGCGAACTCGTCGCCGCCATCGCCATGACAGAGCCTAGTGCCGGCAGCGACTTGCAGGCGATCAAAACGACCGCGCGCCGCGACGGCAATGTCTATCGCCTCAAGGGCCAGAAGGTCTTCATCTCGAACGGTCAAGTCGCCGACCTGATCGTTGTCGCCGCCAAGACCGACCCCGACGCGGGCGCGAAGGGCATGAGCCTCTTCCTGCTCGAAACCGAGGGCGCGCAAGGGTTCCACCGCGGACGCAATTTGAAGAAGATCGGCTGCAAAGCGCAGGACTCGTCCGAACTGTTCTTCGACGACGTGGCGATCCCACCGGAGAATCTGCTCGGCGGCGTCGAAGGCCGCGGCTTCTACCAACTCGTTACACGCCTGGCGGAAGAACGCCTGATCATGGCGATGTCGGCGGTGGCCAATATGGAAGAAGCGGTGAAAGAAACCGCGGCCTATGTGAAGGAACGTCGCGCCTTCGGCCAACGTCTGGCTGACTTTCAGAACACGCGCTTCAAGCTGGCCGAGTGCAAGACCAAGGCGATGCTCGGCCGCACGCTGCTCGAACACTCGATCGACGCCTTCATCGACGGCAAGTTCGACGCCACGCACGGCGCCATCGTGAAGTGGTGGACGACCGAGAAGCAGTGCGAAGTGTTGGACGAATGCCTGCAGCTCTTCGGCGGCTATGGCTATATGAACGAATACCCGATCGCGCGCCGCTATGCCGACGGACGCCTGGGCCGCATCGCGGGCGGCACGAACGAAATCATGAAAGACCTGATCGGGCGCACGCTATGACCGGGCTTTCCTTTCCCTCATCGATCACCTTCTCGGCGGAACATCAGATCTTCCGCGATCAGGCCCGCCGCTTCTTCGCAGAAGAATGCGCGCCACAGCAGGAAGCATGGTCCGAGGCCGGAATCGCGCCGCGCGCGATCTGGCGCCGTGCGGGCGAACTTGGCTTCTTGTGTGCCCGCGCACCGTCGGAACTCGGCGGCGCCGACGCGGACATGCTCTACAGCGTGATCCTGCTGGAAGAACAGGCACGCGCCGGCGTGATCTCGCCGGTGCTGTCGCTGCACAACGACGTCGTCTCACCCTATCTCTTGCACTACGCCAACGCCGCGCAGAAGGCGCACTTCCTGCCGCGCATGGCGGCGGGCGAATGCATCGGCGCAATCGGCATGTCCGAACCCGCCGCCGGCAGCGACCTGCAAGGCATCACGACCACCGCGCGCCGCGACGGCGACGACTACATCATTCGGGGTCAGAAGACGTTCATCACCAACGGCCACTGCGCCGACCTCATCGTCCTTGCGGTCAAGACGGATGCATCGGCGGGCGGACGCGGCATCAGCCTCTTCCTCTTCGAGACCGCGAACGCCAAAGGCTTCACGCGCGGGCGCATGCTGGACAAGCTCGGGCAAAAGGCATCGGACACAGCCGAGCTCTTCTTCGACGACGTCCGCGTGCCCGCCACGTCGCTTCTCGGCGGCGAAGGTCGCGGCTTCCCGCAGCTGATGGACCGCCTGGTCGAAGAGCGCCTGATGACAGCGGTCGGCGCGATCGGGTTCATCGACCGCGCGATCGAGCTCACGACCGCCTACGTGCGCGAGCGCAAAGCATTCGGCAAGGCGGTGCTCGACTTTCAGAACACGCGCTTTCGCCTAGCGGAAGCCAAGAGTGAGGCCGCGGTGTTGCGCGTCTTTCTCGAACGCTGCATCCGCGACTTCATGGAGGGCCGCCTCGACCCACAGACGGCGGCGGCGCTCAAGTGGTGGGCCACCGAACAGCAATGCGCCATCGTCGACGACTGCGTTCAGCTCCACGGCGGCTACGGCTACATCCTCGACTACCCGATTGCGCGCATGTGGCTCGACAGCCGCATCACGAAAATCTACGGCGGCAGCAACGAAATCATGAAAGAGATCATCGGTCGATCGCTTTAGGCGATTCGGCAATGAGATGGACGCGGACACACGATGACGAAAATACCGAGCCGCAACATTCAACCAGCGCAGGAGATCGGCGACGGCGTCGTCTTGGTCAAAGCCAAAGGCGCGGCCACAATCACGCTAGACCGGCCCGAGAGCGGCAACGCCATCAATCTCGAACTGGCCCGCGCGCTGATGCGCGCGCTGCAATCGTGCGAACGCGACAGCGACGTGCGGGCGATCGTCATCCGCGGCCGCGGCCGTTTGTTTTGCACCGGCGGCGACTTGGTCGCCATCCGCGATCAAGGTGACGCGGCGCCCGCCTATGTCCGCCAACTGCTGTCGTACTTGCACGAAGCGCTGAACCTCATCGCGACGCTCCGCGCGCCGGTCGTGGCCGCGGTCAACGGCACGGCGGCAGGAGCAGGCCTCGCGCTCGCTTGCGCCTGCGACCTGACGGTGGCGATCGACAGTGCACGCTTCATCATGGCCTACACCAAAGTCGGCCTCACGCCTGACGGCTCGTCGACCTGGTTCCTGCCGCGCATCATCGGCTTGAAGCGCACGCTCGAACTGGCGCTCAGCAACCGCGCCGTCAGTGCCGCCGAAGCCCGCGACTGGGGCCTCGTCAACGACGTCCTGACCGAACAAGAGTTCGAACCGCACGTCGACGCGCTCGTCGCCCGCCTGTCGAACGGCGCCACAAACGCATTTGGTCAGGCTAAGCGGCTGATCCGCACGTCGCACCTGCAAACCCTCGGCGACCAAATGGAGGCCGAGGCCGATGCGCTCTGCGCAGCGCTGATGGGCGCGGAGGCCGTATCTGGTCTAGAAAGTTTCGCGGTTGAACGTCGCAAGCGCGCGGAGTCCCAGACTTAAGGGGTGACGTGGCTGGGGGCCGGGACAATCATGCAACGAAGACAATTCCTGATCGGCGCCGGAGCGCTCGCAATGACTTTGGCGTCCAACGCACGCGCCGCCGCGTTTCCAGAACTCGAAGCGTTCATCGCCAAGGAAGCCGCGGCGCGCCACATTCCAGGCGTCGCCGCCTGCATCATCCGTGACGGCGACATCGCGTGGTCCCATACCTACGGCTTTGCCGATATCGAGCGCAAAGTGCCCATGAGTTTGGACGCGTTGCTCAACATCGGCTCCATCTCGAAGACGTTCACGACGACCGCCTTGATGCAGCTGAAAGAGGCAGGCCGCGTCGATCTCGACGCCGACGTCGGCGTCTACCTACCCTTCCCGATCCGCAATCCGAAATACCCCGATATCGTCATCACGCTGCGCAAGCTCCTGACACACACAGCATCTCTGCGCGACGGCATTTCCTATGCAAAGCTCTACGCGTGCGGCGACCCGCCGCTCAGTCTCGCCGAGTGGCTCAAGGCATATTATACGCCGGGCGCTGAGTTCTACGACGCCGCCGAGAACTTCCACCCGTGGAAACCCGGTGAAAAATGGGACTACTGCAACCTCGCCTTCGGCGTGATCGCCTATGTGGTCGAACGCGTCTCCGGCGAAACGTTCGCCGACTACTGCCGTCGAACGATCTTCGAACCGCTCAAGATGACGGAGACGAACTGGTATCTGCGCCAGGTCGATGTGAAACGCCACCTGACGCCCTACACCTGGGTTGAAGGCGGAAAGCCGCGCGGACCGACCTGGGGCGGTCTATCGCAAGGCGTCATCCGCGAGGGCGGTCCGACCTTCGACCAGAAACTCGACGACGGCTATCAGCCAAACTGTCCCTACAACCACCCGAACTTCCCTGACGGCTTCCTCCGCAGCAGCCTGAACGGCCTCACGCGCTATCTGCGCGCCTATCTCGGCGGTGGCGCATTTGAGGGCGGACGCATCTTGAAACCCCAAACCGTCGCCGAAATGCTGACGGTACAGCTGACGACCCCGAATGGCCGCCACCAAGGCCTCACCTGGTACGCCGATCAAAAGGTCGCCGACGCGCTCTCATGGGGCCACGGCGGCAGCGACCCGGGTATCAACAACGACGTGCGCCTCTTGCCAAGCCGCAAGCTCGCGACGATCGTCATCACCAACACCAACGGCATTAAACCGCAGGACTTCACCCACGCCTTCATGCAAGCGGCCGCGTCACGCGCTGGCTAGCTGAAGCACTTCGCAAGCTTGCACATCCAGGCTTTCAGGTTCTCTTTGATCTCAAGTCCCGTGACCCCGTGGCGCACGATGATGAGATCGCGATCGGGCGCGACGACCGTGAACTGACCGTCATAGCCGTTGGCGGAGAAGGATCCCGGCCCGCCCAGATCCAGCCACCAATGCGCGCCGTACCGATTGTCTCCCGCTCCCGGCTGCTGAAAGGTCGGCGTGCGCGCATAGTCGACCCAACCTTCGGGAAGCAGCCGCCGCCCGTCCCACACGCCGCCGCGCAGATAGAGCAACCCAAAGCGCGCAAAATCGCGCGCCGTCATAAAACAATAGCTTGAGCCGATGAACGTCCCGGCATTGTCGAACCGTGGAATGGCCGACCGAATGCCGAGCGGCTCAAACAACCGCGTCACCATAAAGCGCTTGAAGTCGGACCCATACGCATCGAGTGCCCGCGCCGCAATGCGGCTGACGATGTTGGTCGTACCGCTCGCATAGGACCAATGTGTCCCCGGCGCATGCTCAAGCGGTTGCGCCGCCGCATAGGCCGCAACATCGTCCTTGCCGTCGCCGAACAGCATCGCGATGACGTCCGAAGGCCCGCCGCCGGGTGCATAATCTTCGATGAACTTCAGCCCGCTCGACATTCGCAACAGCTGATCGAGCGTAATCGCCGAACGCGCATCGTTCGCCCACGCGGGCACATCTGCGGGCGCCGAAACATCGAGCTTGCCGTCCTTCACCAGCAAACCGATCAGCGCCTGTGTGATGCTCTTGGCCTTCGACCACGAGTGATGCGTACTCGACGCGTCAAAGCCATCGCCGTACCGCTCAAACGTGATCCGCCCGCCCTGCACGATCAGCAGCGCATGCGTCTCGCCCAGCGTCGGCGTCTTCTTCTCCGCGAAAGCCTCCGCAACGAGGGCATTGAACGCCGCACGGTCGACGTGCTGCAACGAGCCGTGCGGCCAGTCCTGCGTCGGCCAGGCTGTATCGGTGGGCTGCGGCGGCAGCAGCGGGAGAGACATCGACAGACCTTAGCGCACACCCACGAAAGTAGGAAGCGATGCCCGGGCTTGCATGACGGCGCAGAATTCGCACGGTAGGCATCGCACGAAGCTAGTGGAGAACATCATGACAAAACCCATCATAAACCTCGACGAGGTCGAGTTCGACGACGTCGAGGAGAACGGCATCTACACCTCCAGCCGCGCTTCGATCGGCGCGCACATCGGCGCGAAGGACCTCGGCTACAACCTAACGGTCCTACCGCCGGGCAAGGTGCAATGCCCCTTCCATAATCACCACGGCGAGGAAGAAATGTTCTTCATCCTGGAGGGCGAAGGCGAACTTCGCTTCGGCGACAAGCGTTACCCGATCCGCAAACACGACGTCATCGCTTGCCCCACCGGCGGGCCGGAAGTCGCACATCAAATCATCAACACCGGCATGGTCCCGATGCGCTACTTGGCGATCTCCACGCTCGTCGACGTCGAGGCTTGCGAATACCCTGACTCACAGAAAGTTCTCATCGTCACCGGCAAGCCCGGCGAACCGGGCATCAGAAAACTCTTCCGCGCCGAAAACACGGTCGACTATTACGACCGCGAGAAGAAATAGGGCCACCCCTTTCGGAGCGGCCCCTGATCGAACGCTGCGTCGCGCCTATGCCGCCTTCTTCGTCGTCGTGCCGAGGTCGAAGCGGTCCAGATTCATCACCTTGGTCCATGCGGCGACGAAGTCCTTCACGAACTTCTCCTTCGCGTCGTTGCTCGCATACACCTCAGCGAGGGCACGCAGCTGGGAATGCGAGCCGAAGACGAGGTCGGCGCGCGTGCCGGTCCATTTCACCTGGTCGCTCCTGCGGTCGCGGCCTTCGAACACGCCGTCGGACCCTGCAACCGCCTTCCACTTCACGCCCATGTCGAGCAGGTTGACGAAATAGTCGTTCGTCAACGTCTCGGGCTTCTTCGTGAGCACGCCATGCTTGGGCGTACCGACGTTGAGCACGCGCAAGCCCCCGACAAGCACCGTCATCTCCGGCGCCGACAGCGTCAGCAGTTGCGCGCGATCGACCAGCGCTTCTTCCTCAGACATCGGATTGCGCCGCGTCAGATAGTTGCGGAAGCCGTCCGCGCGCGGTTCGAGATAGGCAAACGACTCCACTTCGGTCTGTTCCTGCGACGCGTCCATGCGACCCGGCGTGAAGGGCGCCTTCACGTCGACGCCAGCCGCCTTCGCCGCTTTCTCGACGGCGGCAACGCCGCCGAGCACGATCAGATCCGCCAGCGACACTTTCTTGCCGCCGCCTGCCGACGCGTTGAACGCCTTCTGGATGTCCTCGAGCTTCGCCAACACCTTCGCCAACTCAGGCGGGTTGTTCACCGCCCAATCCTTCTGCGGCGCGAGGCGAAGGCGCGCGCCGTTGGCGCCGCCGCGCTTGTCCGAACCGCGGAACGTCGACGCCGACGCCCACGCCGCCGAAGCAAGCTGCGACACCGACAAACCGGACGCGAGAATCTTCGCCTTCAGATCGGCGATGTCCTTCTCGTCGACCAGCGGATGGTTCACCGCCGGGATCGGGTCCTGCCAGATCAACGGTTCTTTCGGCACGAGCTTGCCGCGGTAGAGCGAGAGCGGACCCATGTCGCGGTGCGTGAGCTTGTACCAAGCCTTCGCAAACACTGCCGCGAACTCCTGCGGGTTCTTATGGAACCGGCGCGAGATCTTCTCGTAAGCCGGGTCCACGCGCAACGACAGATCGGTCGTCGCCATCATCGGCGCGTGCTTCTTCTTCGGATCATGCGCGTCTTCCACGGTGCCCGCACCCGCACCGCCCTTCGGTTTCCATTGATGCGCGCCGGCCGGGCTCTTGCTCAACTCCCATTCGTAACCGAACAGCGTGTCGAAATAGCCGTTGTCCCATTTGGTGGGATGCGGTTTCCAAGCGCCCTCAAGCCCGCTTGTGATGGTATGGCCGGCCATGCCGCTTTCGAACGCGTTGGCCCATCCGAGGCCTTGGCTCTCGATATCGGCGCCTTCCGGCTCGCGGCCGACATGGCTCGTCGGCGCCGCGCCGTGCGTCTTGCCGAACGTGTGACCGCCGGCGATGAGCGCAACCGTTTCCTCGTCGTTCATCGCCATGCGTGCGAAGGTCTCGCGGATATCGTGCGCCGCGGCCGCCGGGTCGGGCTTGCCGTTCGGTCCTTCCGGATTGACGTAGATGAGACCCATCTGCACCGCGCCGAACGGCGACGCCAACTCGCGGTCGCCACTATAGCGCGCATCGCCCAGCCACGTGTCTTCGGCGCCCCAATTCACGTGCGCCTCAGGCTCCCACGTATCCTCGCGCCCGCCGCCGAAGCCATAGGTTTTGAATCCCATCGACTCCAGCGCGACGTTCCCTGTCAGGATCATCAAATCGGCCCACGAAATTTTGCGGCCGTATTTCTGTTTGATCGGCCACAACAGCCGGCGCGCCTTGTCGAGGTTGCCGTTGTCCGGCCACGAGTTGAGCGGCGCAAACCGCTGCTGACCGCGCCCGCCGCCGCCGCGCCCGTCGGCCGTGCGATAGGTCCCCGCACTATGCCACGCCATGCGGATAAAAAACGGGCCATAGTGGCCATAGTCGGCCGGCCACCACTCTTGGCTGTCGGTCATCAAAGCATGCAGATCTTTGACCACCGCATCGAGATCGAGACTGTCGAACTCTTTCGCGTAGTCGAAACCCTTACCCATCGGATCGGCATCGGGCGTATTCTGGTGAAGCACGCCGATATTCAACTGATTGGGCCACCAGTCACTATTCATCCTGCCGCGTGAGTGCGGTACGGGACACTTGTTTCCGTCCGTCATGTTTTGGCTCCGCTCGTATTTTCATCGCGTACGCGTCAGCGCGCGAAGACGCGTCGGCGTCACTGGCGCGAACCTTAGAGCCGGGCCCGAGCGCCGTCAACTAGATTAGAATTATTCTAAGTTGATAAGGCCATTGCGCGACGGAACCGAACGCGCACACCTGCCCGGCCACCATTGAGATGGGTGCAGCAGCACGGAACAACAAGACTAAACGTGGACGCACAATTCCTCTAAGAAGCGCGCCGCTCAACCCAATCCCGTTACCCGGGGGGCGCGCGTTACGCTCCAGGACTAAGTGCATGCCGGAACCAGCCGCTCCCGCTCCGCCTAAGCCGCATGCGCGCACGGACCTCACGCAGGGACCGATTTCCCGCACGCTTCTATTGTTTTCACTGCCGGTGCTGGGCTCAAGCGTGTTGCAGTCGCTCAACGGCTCGATCAATGCGATCTGGGTGGGCCGCTTGCTCGGCGCGGAAGCACTGACGGCGACCGCGAACGCCACCCTCATCCTCCTGCTTCTGTTGGGCACGATGTTCGGCGTGGGTATGGCGGCCACGATCATGGTGGGACAAGCGCTCGGGGCGAAGGACCTACCGCATGCGAAGAAAGTTGTCGGCACGACGGCGACCTTCTTCGCGGGTGTGTCGCTGGCGCTGGCGATCGGCGGCTTCGCCGCGTCGGAGCGCTTGCTGCTCTGGATGGGCACGCCGGAAGAAGCGCGGCCATTGGCGGAAGACTACCTGCGCGTCGTCTTCCTCTCGATGCCGTTCATGTGCTTCTTCGCGTTCCTGGTGATGGTGCAGCGCGGTGCAGGTGACGCGAAGACGCCGTTTTGGTTCATGACGCTGGCGACGCTTCTGGACGTCGCCCTCAACCCGATTCTGATCAGCGGCCTAGGACCCTTCCCGCGCATGGGCATCGCCGGCTCAGCGACGTCCATGCTGTTGTCGCAGGCGATCGGCATGGCGGCGCTGCTAGGCTACCTCTATTGGCGCAAAGCCGATCTGCGCCTCACGCGCGGCGAACTCCATTACTTGAAGCCCGACGTGGCGCTCATGCGCACCATCGTCGTCAAGGGCCTGCCGATGGGCGCGCAAATGTTGGTGATCTCATCCTCGGCGCTCGTCATGATGTCGATGATCAACGCCTACGGCGCCGAAACAGCCGCCGCTTATGCCGTGGCGGTGCAACTTTGGACCTACGTCCAAATGCCGGCGATGGCGATCGGCGCGGCGGCGTCGGCGATGGCGGCCCAGAACGTCGGCGCCAACCAATGGGACCGCGTCGAGCAAAGCGCCTACGCCGGCGTTCTCATCAACGTATTGATGACAGGCACCTTGGTCGTGCTGCTCTATCTGCTCGATCCGTTCGTCGTCGAGCTATTCCTGCCCGGCCGGCCGAACACAATCGCAATAGCCGAACACATCAACAACATCGCCGGCTGGAGCTTCATTTTGTTCGGCATGACATTCGTGCTCTTCGGCGTGGTCCGGTCAACTGGCGCGGTCACACCGCCGCTGGTCATCCTACTGATCTCGCTCTTCGCCGTACGCATCGGCTTCGCGACACTGCTCGAACCCTCCTGGGGCCAAGATGCCATCTGGTGGAGCTTCCCGGTCAGCATGGCAGTCTCAGCCTCCCTAGCACTCGCCTACTACCGCTGGGGCGGCTGGCGAACAGCCCGAATGGGACTACCCGCGCGCGAAGTGGAAGACGCGCCAGACACAGGCCTCGGCGCGCCACCACTCGATGCTGCCGCCGTCAATGAGAACACGGCGCGATAACCCCTATCTCATCGAGCGCGGGTGAACTGGCGGAAGGGCTTCGTGGTCTCGGCAGCAGTCCCGGCGATGCCGTCGAAAAACGCAGCCAAATAGAGCCCGAGTACCGCATTTTCACTTGTGCCCGGGACCCAGCGCCGGAGTTCTTGAGCCGAATTGATCATCGCCGTGAACACCTGCGATGCGATGAAGGGATCGATCGGCCGAAAGACGTTCTCAGCAATACCGTCGCTGACGAGATCGGCCACCTTGTCGGCAAGAAATCGGAATCGCGTCTTCATTTGCTCGCGCAACGCCTCCGGCAAGGCGGCCAGCGCCGCGGTCCGCAGCAAGGGACCTCTTCCGCCCATCTGAAAGCCGATCAACTGCGCGCCCGTGCGATTGATGCGCTCGAAGTTGTCCGGCGCGCTCCGCGTTTCTTCGATGGCCTCACGCACAATGGCGAAGGTGCGCTCGAAACACGCAACGACGAGTTCGTCCTTCGCGTCGTAGTGATGATAGAATGAGCCTTTCGTCAGGTTGAGCTTCGCCGAAATCTTCTCGACGGACGCGCCATGGTAGCCTTGCTCGTTGATCAGGTCCGTCGCCGCCTGAAGGAATGCTTCCTGCGCGTCCGAAGGACGGGCCAGTCCAGCCAACGTCGGCGGTGCGGACCATCGGCGGTCCGGCACAAGAATGCCGTCGACCAGAATGTCGGCCATGCGCTTGGCGACACGATCGAAATCGCTCGGCTCGTAGCGCTGAATCCAGCCCGTCGTCCAGAGAACCTGCGAAAGCAGAAAATGCGCGCGGGCGTTCAGACCTTGCCGGTCGGCGCCGGTTTGCTCGGGCGTCTGCAGCAAGCGCCGCACATTGCGAAACATATCTGTGTACGCGCTGAAAACAGGGCCCACATGGGGTTCGGTCATTGCGCGAAGATCGCCGAACAACAGCAGGTCGGGGCGCTCGCCGGTAGCGATCGTGCGATAGAGGTGAAAGTAGTTGGCCAAGAACAGCGCGACGCGTTGCCGCGGCGCGTCTGTCGACGCCAGTGCGTCGTCGATCAGACGATTATACGCATCGATCGTTCGCGCAAAGCATGCGGCGGCAAGATCTTCCTTGCGCTTGAAATAGTAGGTAACGCTCGTCTTGATGAGACCCACGCTGGCGGCGATATCGGCAAGCGTCGTTCCCTTCACACCCTTGCTGTTGAAGACCCGCGCCGCTCCATCGAGAATTGCCGCGCGCTGCAACTCGTATTTCGGCGTCGCGAGTTTCTGAGACGACCTGACCATCACCGATGCTTACACCGTCATGGCCGGTTTGACGCCGCTCGGGACTTGCGCAAGACCCGGCCCGAACGGTCCCCGACACTTTCGCCATCTTCGGTGCTCATACGGCCGTTCACAAGTGTTGCCTTGTAGCCCCGCGCGCGCTGGATGAAGCGCGGCGCGCCACCCGGAAAATCGTGAACCAAAACCGGCGCGAGTTCTGTCACTTGGTCCGGATCGAAAACGTTGACGTCGGCGCACATGCCCGGCGCGAGAATGCCCCGATCGGTCAACCCGATGACGCGTGCCGGCGCGGATGTGATGCGGCGGATGCCTTCCTCGATCGTGTAGAGCCCGCGCTCGCGCACCCAGTAGGACAGCACGAAGGTCGCCCAGCCGGCGTCCATGATCTGCGACACGTGCGCGCCCGCATCGCCAAGACTGGGCAGGAAGCGTGGTCCGCTGAACAAGTCGGCCAGCGAGTCCAAATCCAAATTGTACATTCGATAGTTGAAGAGCGCCCGCCCCTCGCTCTGCAGCGACACACGGAAGAAAGCTTCCGACCAATGCTCACCGGCTTCCGTCGCCCAGTCCTGGAGGCTCTTGTTGTAGAGATAATCCGGCACTTCGCCGTCGCCCATCCAGTACGACGTTTCCATCTTGAGCCAACCCGTGCCGTTTTTCTTCGCATCGTCGACCAAGGTGGCGCGCGTGGCCGGATCGCTGATCGCCTTGAGACGGCCGGCAAGGTCGAGCTTTTGAAGCTTCAACCAGCTTGAGCCTTTTGCCGGCAGGTTCGACTGAAGGCCGAAAATGAACCCTGACCCGCGTGGCTGCGAGATTCCGGTGAGATCGATGCCATCCTTGCACGCGTTCTTCAGAAGCTCAGTGCCGTAACGGCCGGCGTTCGCGTCGGCACCGACGCCCGCGCTGAACAGCATGCGCGCGCCGCTGTTGGCGGCGAGGTCGCACATCAGATCGAGGCTCGCGCCGACGGACTGCATGACCCCGCCGCGCGCACCGACGGCTTTGGCAATGCGCATCAGCTCATCGGGCTCGGCGAAGGTGCCGGGAATGCTGCGTCCGTCGGGCAGTTTGTGCGGTTCAAAGCGATTGGTCGAAAAACCGACCGCGCCGTCATCGATGGAACGGCCGACCAAGTCGGCCATTTGCTGCTTCTCTTGCTCGGTCGCGTTCTCTTCAACCGCGCGTTCGCCCATGACATAGAAGCGCAAGGCGCAATGTCCGATCATGCCGGCAACGTTGAGCCGCGGATTCAGACGCTCGATTGAACTCAGATAATCGCCATACGTTTCCCAGTCCCACGGCAATCCGTTCATGATCGCGTCGCGCGGAATGTCTTCGACGGCTTCCATCATGCCGGCAAGCAAGCCCCGGTCTTCCGCTTTGCACGGCGCGAACGTGACGCCGCAATTCCCCATAAGGACGGTTGTCACGCCATGCCAACTCACCGGCGTCAGGTCGGGATCCCAGCCGATCTGCGCGTCGAGGTGCGTATGAAGGTCGACGAATCCCGGGGACACGACGCAGCCTTTCGCATCGATTTCGCGCCGGCCATTGCCGTCGATCCGCCCCATCGCCGCAATCTTCTCGCCTGTGATCGCCACATCGCCTTCGAACGGCTTCGCGCCGGTTCCGTCGACGACCAATCCGCCGCGAATGACGATGTCATGAGTGGCCATGCCGATTTTTCCTTCTGTTCAGCCCGTCCGATCTTCTTAGACCGACCGGTATGCTTGCGCAAGAGAACCAGGCAGGACACTTGCAGCATTTAGAATACATGGTATGGTCGAAAACGGGATGGCAAACGCACCTCCGCAATCGTGAGGCGCCGGGGAACAACGATGGCTGGGCGACGAATTTCGCTCCCGGTGAAACTTGCGTTCGGTTTCGGCCAGCTCGCCGAGTCCATGTATCTCGGCTTGTTCATCACCTTCAGCGCGATCTACTACAATCAAGCGATCGGGCTTTCGAACAGCCTCGTCGGTCTTGCGACCATGATCGCCATATTCGCCGACGCGGTCAGTGACCCGATCGTAGGCTCGCTCTCCGATCGTTGGCGCTCGCGCCTCGGCCGCCGCCATCCGTTTCTGCTGATCGCACCGATCCCGCTGGGCGCGTCACTCTATTTTCTCTTCCAGCCGCCCGACTTCATGCTGGTCATCCCCGCCGGCGCGCAGACACCGGACCAGCTACCGCTGTTTCTCTGGATGGCTGCGTGGACCGTGATCGGCCGCATTTTCCTGACGTTCTACTCGGTCCCTCACTTGGCACTGGGCGCGGAACTTTCGGACGACTACGACGAGCGCTCCGCGATTTTCAGCTACAACGCGGTGTTCGGCTTCTTCTTCGGCGCGTCGGTCGGCTACGTCGCCTACTCGTTCTTTTTTGCCGGCGAGCGCGTGCGCCTATCCGACGGCGCGGTCGTTCCGGGTCATCTGGATCCCGCGTCGTACGGGCCGCTGATGCTCTTCGCGGCAGCGGCGATCGTGATCGGCGTTTATATCTGCGCCATCGGAACACTGAAGGAGTTGCCTCACCTGTCGAAAGCGCCGCCCGGCACGAAGCGTTTTTCGGTTGGCGGAATGTTCAGCGACATAACGAGCGCGCTCAGCAATCGTCACTATCTATCCCTGCTCGTCGGCTTCTTCTTCCTGTCGTTGACCATCGGTGTGGGCGAAACCGTCGGCACGTTCATGGGCACCTTCTATTGGGAACTCGTACCCGACGAACTTCGCTGGTTCGGCATCGCCCACGCTTGCGGGTTCGTCCTCGGCGCCTTGAGCACGCCGTTTCTCATTGCCCAGTCGGAAAAGCGCCTGGTGTGCGTGACCAGCATCACGGTTTGCGCCGTCCTGATACCGTTGACGGTCTTGGGCCGCATGCTCGGACTGATGCCGGCAAATGGCGACGCGCTCTTGTTGCCCATCCTCCTTGTTCACGGAGCGGCCGGCGCCTTCTGCCTCGGCGCGCTCAACGTCTGCGTGATGTCGATGCTCGCCGACGTTTCGGATCAACACGAGCTTGAGTCGGGTCGAAGGCAAGAAGGCATGTTTTATTCGGCGCGCCTGTTCTTCGCGAAGGCCGCCAACTCGGTTTCGCATCTGATCGCGGGCGTTGCGCTGGACACCTTTGTTCGCTTTCCCTTCGGTGCCGTCCCCGGAAAGGTCTCCCAAGACGTGCTTTTCCGGCTCGGACTTGTAGCCGGCCCACTTGCTGCAATGGGCGCCGCTATCGCGATCATCTTCTATGGGAAATACCGCCTCAGTCGAACCGATCACGCACACTGCCGCGAGGCGCTGGATCGCCGAAAGGCCGAAACGACCGCGGGCACAGCCGAGTGACGGCGACCGGCGCGAATTGGCCACTCGCGGCTGACGTGGAAGACGTGCCCACGCCAGCTTAAAGCGCCTGTCGCGTTATCGTTATCCGTGTCCCGCCACTGTGTCCGCCGCCCCCGCAACCTCAACATGCCCCCTCGCCCTTCCGAAATCGAAAGGGAGAGGGGGAGGTGAAGATAGGGGCCGGCTGACGCCGCGTGACGCCGGACGCGCGTTAAAGCTCCAGGTCGTCGCTGTCGTTGCCGTGCATCCCTCTGCGCTCAGCGAGCACCTGTTCGAATTTTTCGCGTTGCGCGGGCGTCAGCACGGCGCGAATTTCCTCGTTTTCCTGCTTGCGCATGACGCGCAGTTCTTCGCGCAGCTTCGTCGTGATCTTTTCCTGGCGCGCGACGCCGGCGCTGTCGTTGGCGATTTTAGCCCGGCGCAGCACGCGCATCTCCTTGTTGAACTCCTGGCGCTTGGCGGCGAAGGGCTTGCGGTACTTCTTCTGGATGTCGTCGACCTGCTTGGCCTGTTCCATGCTCAACGACAGCTTTGACTTGAGCGTCGGGTCGGCCTGCGCCACGCCGCCGGCCAAGAACAAGGCGCCGACGACAAGCAAAAGATATTTCACACTCATGTTGGTTCTCCTGGGTTTCGAGGTCTCACCGGCCCGGCGGAGCGCGACCGCCCGCCGTCCGTTGCGGGGACAGGTGCGGTGGACGACGTGGTGAATCAAATGATATGATTTCACTTATATGATGAATGAAAATAATCTCTCCCGCGCCGACCTGAATCTGCTGCACCTTTTCGAGGTGGTGCTGCACGAACGGCATGTCGGCCGGGCGGCCAAACAGCTGAGCTTGACGTCCTCTGCGGTCAGTCACGGCCTGAAGCGCTTGCGTCAGCTTCTCAACGACCCGCTGTTTCTCAAAACGCCGAAGGGCGTCGTCCCGACCGAGCGGGCACTAACGCTGGCCGAACCGGTCGCCGACATTCTGGCGCGTGCGCGGCGCGTCATAGCGACAGCGCAGCCTTTCGATCCACGTTCGTCCGCGCGCCGTTTCACCATCGGTATGCCCGACTCCATGGCCGCGATCTTTCTGTCGCCGCTGCTGGCGGAGATCCGCCGCGTGGCGCCGCGCATCGACGTCAACGTGCGCCAGCTGCTGCACGAACAGGCCGTCGCCGAACTGGATGCGCGCACCGTCGACATCGCGATCGTATTGCTGAGGGACATACCGAAGCGGTTTGTCGACCATGTGCTCCTCGAAGGCGACTTCGTCATCGCGACGCGCGCGAAACATCCCTTCGTCCGCGATCCGTCTTTGGATCGCTTCTGCGAAATTCCCCATGTGGTGATTTCGCCCACGGGCGACCCGCACACGTTCATCGACGACACCCTGGCAAGCATGGGCCGCACGCGGCGGGTCGCCGTAACGGTGCCGAACTTCATGCTGGCCTGCGCGCTCGTCGCCGAGACCGACTTGATCACGACATTGTCGAAAGCCTTCGTCGCCCGCCACGGCAAACGCTTCGGCGTCGTCGCCACGCAAGCCCCCCTGCCGATGCGCCCCTTCCAAGCCCGCGCCGTCATGCCGAAGGCCGCGATGATGGACGCAGGCCTCGAGTGGCTGTTCGACCTTCTCAAAACCCGCCTCGGGGGCCGCTAGACCACACGCGCGCCCCTGCTTGCCCGTCGCCCATCCACAGTCCATCCTTGGACCTCAAGCGCAGTTCCCTGGACAGTCCAGCACGATGAGCACGACCCATCTGAACAATAGCAAGCCGAAGCTCCGCGCTAGGGCCGCAGCGCGCGTCGCCACTCTGCTGCTCGCAATCAGCGCCTCGCTACTCCCGGCCCCCACCCGGGCCGCCGAAATAGAACCAAACGCGAAGGCACTTGAAGCTCTCACCAAAGCTTTCGCGGCGCAGGATGCAAAGGATTGGTCGGGTGCGAAAACGCTCTCGGAAAAGCAGCCGGCGGTCGTGCGCGACCTCGTGCAATGGCGCTATGTGTCGTCGCAGGATTCTGGCGCGACCTTCGATGAGATCGATGCGTTCTTAGGCGCGCACGCCAATTGGCCGGGACGCTTTCAGATCGTTCAGCGCGGCGAGGAGGCGCTGCTCACCAATGCGCTGGTCGACACGAAAGGGCCCGCTTGGTTCAAGGCGCGCCCGCCGCGCACCAGTGCCGGCTGCCTGGCCTGGGCGAAATTTCAGTTTGCGCACGAACAGAAACCGGACGCGCTTTCCGGCATCAGACGTTGCTGGCTGGCGCGCACGCTGACCCTCGCCGATTACCAGGACTGGACAAGCGGCACGCAAATGACGCTGCCCGAAGCCGACCACCTCGCGCGCGCCGACGACGCACTGTGGAATCGGAGTGTCTCGGGCGCCCGCGAACTTCTGCCGCTGCTGTCGGCAAAGGCGCAGGTCGCGGTGGACGCAAGGGTCAAACTCCAGTCGGGCAACGCGATCGATCTCGACGACGTCCTCGACGAAGCGCCATCGCCCGCATGGGCCGCGAGCCTCATCTATGACCAGGCGGTGCAGCAGCGAAAGGCCGGCAAGACGGAAGAGGCGTGGGCGCTGCTGATGAAAGCCGACAACACCGGTGCGCTCCCGCAATCGTATTCGCAAGCCTGGTGGCTCGAACACAATCTCCAGGCACGTGACGCACGCGACGCCGGCGAACACGACACCGCCTACAAGCTAGCGTCCCGCACGCATCTTTCCGCCAACAACAATGTCGTCGCGTATCTCGACGCTGAGTTCTTGTCCGGCTGGATCGCGCTACGCAATTTGGACGAGCCGAAAAAGGCCCTGACCCATTTCCAGAACCTGGAGGCGGCGGCGAAGTCGCCGATCACGCACGCCCGCGCCGACTATTGGAAAGCACTCGCGCTCAAGGCGCTCGACGAAGAGGCGAAGGCGCGCCAAGCGCTCGCAGACGCCGCCGCGGCGCCGACCGCGTTCTACGGGCGGCTCGCGCTAGAGATGCTGAAGGACGCGCCGCCGCCGGCAAGCCGCACGCCCAATCCATCAGCCACCGCAGCCGGCGAAGACATCGAACAACTCATCCAAGCCGTAGCCGTGTTGCTCCGCATCGCCGACAACCGCCGCGCCAATGTCTTTGCCAATGCCGCCATCGATGTTTGCCAGTCTGCGGCCTGCGCCACCACGCTAAGCGCACGCCTCTCGCGGCTCGGCAACAACTACGGTGCCGTGCGCAGCGCCAAGAAAGCGCAAACGCTGGGCCTGTCGCGGCCGGACCAACTCTATCCCCTGATCGACTTGCCGCCAGCCTGCACGACGGCCGGCGTTCCGCCCGCCCTCATCCTCGCGCTCATCCGGCAGGAGAGCGAGTTCGATCCCGCCGCCGTCAGCAGCGCGAACGCCCGCGGCCTCCTTCAACTCCTACCCTCGACCGCGCAGGAGGTGGCACGGCGTAACGCCCTCCCCTATGCCGGCGCGGACGACCTACACAAACCTGAAATCAATCTGGCGATCGGCTGCTATCACGTGAAGGACCTGCTCGACGCGCTAGGCGGCTCCTGGGTTCTGACCATCGCCGGCTACAACGCAGGCAAAGCGCGCGTCCTCGCCTGGACCACCACGCACGGCGACCTCCGCGACGACGCCAAAGTCGACGTCATCGACTGGATCGAAGCCATCCCCTTCGACGAAACCCGCAACTACGTGATGCGCGTCCTAGAGAACCACCTTGCCTACAAAGCCCGCCGAGGCGAACCGCTAAACCCGCAAGAACTCAACCAAAGCCTCCGCCGCGTGCGTTGACGGATCAACGAGAGCGGAAATGGGCATCAGAAACTATCTGATCGAAGGCGTTTCCGGCACCGGCAAGACGGCCGTCTGCCACGAACTGCGGCGGCGCGGCTATCACGCCATCAACGGTGACCGAGAGTTGGCTTATCAAGGCGATCCAAAGACGGGCGAACCTGTGGATGGGCCCGCCCACGAGAGCGCGGCGGACGGCGTCACCTGGGGGCACGAGCATCACATTTGGGATGTGGGCAAAGTCAAATCCGTGATCGCCGATCACCGCAACGCGATCACCTTCTTCTGCGGCGGCTCCCGCAACTTCGCCCGCTTTATCGATTTGTTCGACAGGGTTTTCGTTCTCGAGATCGATCTCGACACCTTGAACCGGCGCCTTGCCGCAAGACCTAAAGACGAATTTGGCGGACGGCCGAGCGAACGGGAGCTGATCGTGCGATTGCATGCAACGAAAGAAGATACCCCGAAGGGCGGCATCATCATCGACGCCACCGCGCCGCTCGAACGCGTCGTGGATGAGATTCTCTCGAATTCCGGAGATGCAGACCAAGGGCCCCCCCCCTAGCTTCGATACCTCGTTCGCCGCGCTCTCGGACTCACCCTCAAGAGAAAAAGGTGATCAGCTTGGCAAGTGAGCGTTCCGGCGCTTCCTCGACAACAAAGTGACCGCAGTCGAGGCCATTTGCCGTGATGTCGTCGGCAATCTCGCACCACGTCGCACGCATCTCATCCTCGGAATATTCACTAAGCCCCCACAGCAACAGCAGCGGGCACCTAATTTTGCGCTTGGCAGCCACATCGGCCTCGTCATGCATGCGGTCGGTTGTCCATCCTGCGCGATATTCGGCACACACGGCATTGACGACCTCAGGCTTCGCAAAAGCGCTCTCATAAGCTGCAAGTTCATCGGATGGGAAAGCATCCAGCGTTTGAGACTTCGTCCATGATCTGATCGTGTTCCTCACCAACTTTGCCGGCGCACCCAACAGCAGATCGTGGGGTATCGGATGCTTCTGCGCGAGCAGGAACCAGTGGTAAGTCTCGATGGCCTTCTCGACGTCGCCGAGCTTTCGCCACATCGCGAATGTCGGCAAAATCGACAAGGCCGCAAGACGCAGGACGCACTCAGGACGATCGAGCGCAAGTCGATACGCCACGCGGGCACCGCGATCGTGACCGGCAATTGAGAACCGATCATGGCCGAGCGTTGCCATCAGCTCGACCATATGTTCGGCCACCGCGCGTTTGGAGTAATTGGTCCCATCCTCCTCCGGCTTCGGGCCTGTGCTCGCTCCATATCCGGTCAGATCTGCAAGCACGACCGTGAACCGTTCGGCCAATTGCGGCGCCAAACGAGACCAACAGATGTGGGTTTGTGGAAAACCGTGCAGTAGGAGCAAAGGCGGACCATTCCCGCCGATCAGCGCGAAAATCTCCGCATCTCCGGCCGGTACTCTTTGCGCTCGAAAGGTCGACAAGCCGTCCATGGCACGCCTCGTAACGCGGCGCTCGTCCACTAGTTCCACGCCGCTGGATTATCGGCGAGAGTTTTCATGACTCAGGTCAGCGCGCGAATGTCCGCAGCGACCTCGGCGAGGTCGTTGTCGAGTTGGTGATCGCGGCCGGGGAGCCGGCGCACCATCGCGCCTTGAATCGCTTTCTCATAGAGGTCGATATGTTCGGGCGGCGCGGTGTCGTCGCTCCCGCCGTGATAGAGATAGATCGGCGTTTTCGCAGGCAGACGCGCGCCAAGGTCCGGCTTCGGCTTCATGTCGTCACTCGGCCAACCACCGTCGCCGACAAATGGCGCTGCAACAAGGAAGATGCCAATTGGTTTGCGTTTGGGCGGCGCGTCGGCGAGAGCGTTGATCAAAATCGTACCGCCGATCGAATGGCCGATCAGTATTGCGCCGTCGTCGAGGGCGGCGATCTCTTTCAAAAGAGCAGCCTTCCACGCGGCGTAGTTCGGATCCGCCTCGTTCGGCATACGCGGGTAGCGAATTTCATAACCGCGGCCAAGTTCCCGTTCGAGGCTGTCGACCAGCTTGTTGTCCCATTCATCATGAGCCCCCGCGCCTCCACCTTGAACGAATAAGATTTGCTTTGTCATGTTCGGAACCTGCGCTTCCCGGCACAACTTGCTGCTGGGCCGAACTCAGTCGATCACGGTCGTGAAAAGTTCGAGTACCAATTCCACTCCCATGTTCGGCCTGTATCGGCGGAGAACGCGCGGCTGTAAATCGGGGCTTTCGGGTTACGCTTATCCCAGTGGAATTTCACGATAACGTCTTTGCCGCCGACAACTTCACGGCCGAAGAAGTCACCCATATCGCCGTCGAAGGAACCTACTTTTCCGCCGTCGAGTTTCATAGCGTTGCTGTCTGCCCAGTAGATCGTCCACAGACGCGTCTGCGGATCGAACAAGCGCACGGTGAGGCCTTCGAAAGGCTTTCCGTCAAATTCCGTATGGAAAATATCGACGTTGCCCAGACCCAGCAATATCGGTCGCAATTCCTGGGTCGCATCAAATTCCGCCCATTCGTCGTTGCCGGCCAGCGGTTCTTTCAATGTGCGATTTCTGATGTTCCAGTGACCTACCAAATAGTCGAAATCATTCTTGGACGAGGTCTCGCTCGCTGTAATTGCAAGTTTCCCATCACACGAAACAGAAAACGCACGCATGACATATCCTCATGGGACGACCACACGCCCGCAAACGCGCAATCCGAAGATCCGTTCCGCGCGACGGATAAGAAGCCGACAGGCCCTAGGGACGCTTGGAGATCGCACTACCGCAAAGGGAATCGAAGGGCGCAACGACGAGATAGCGCCCGTTCGCGACGGTTAGAACCCCAATTCTTCCACCCAGTGACGCTAGCCGTTACCGATTGCTACCGAGTGGTTCTGCCAGTCCGATGAGAAGTCCTTCGGGGCCGCGGATGTAGCAGAGCCGATACGCGTTCTCGTACCGAACCACTTCGCCGACGAGCTGCGCACCGTGCTTGCGGAGCCTGGTGAGTGTTTCGTCGAGGTCGCTCACAGCAAACATAGCGCGCAGGTAGCCGAGGGCGTTCACCGGGGCGTTCCGGTGATCGGCGACGACAGAAGGGGCGAGAAAACGCGAGAGCTCAAGGCGGCTGTGTCCGTCGGGAGTGACCATCATGGCGACCTCGACGCGCTGATGACCCAGTCCAGTGACGCGTCCGGCCCATTCGCCTTCAATCATGCCTCGCCCCTCAAACGTCAGGCCAAGCTCGGTGAAAAAGGAGATGGCATCATCGAGAGATTCCACCACGATACCGATATTGTCCATTCGTAGCAATTTGCTTTTAGTCATGTGTCATGTCCCCGTATTTCCTAGGCGGGTCGCTTCCTGCTTGCCTTGGGCGAAACCGGCACGGGCGGAGGGGATGCGGATGTCCAGATTCATCTGATTCGTCCCCATCGCGAGCCTCACTCCCACTCAATCGTCCCCGGCGGCTTTGAGGTCACATCGTAGACCACCCGGTTTATTCCCTTCACTTCGTTGATGATCCGCGTCGCGACGCG
>JAWXBY010000032.1:0-8159 GCA_034440355.1 Alphaproteobacteria bacterium | reverse complement strand
TCCGGTTCGAAGCGATCAGCGGCACATAGTTCGCCCCCGCATGCCCCTGCATCACCCGCCGCCAATGCGCAGACGAATCGACGGGCGCCGCCGGCGGCGGCTCACTCCCGATCGCCGTCGGGTAACACAGGATTTCCGCCCCCATCAGCGCCATCGCCCGCGCGCTCTCCGGAAACCACTGATCCCAACAAATCGCCGCGCCGACAACGCCGTACTTCGTGCGCCAGACCTTGAACCCCGTGTCCCCGGGATTGAAATAAAACTTCTCCTGATACCCAGGCCCATCGGGAATGTGCGACTTGCGATAGAGCCCCAGCACCGATCCGTCGGCATCGATCATCGCCAGCGAATTGAAATGCGCATTGTTCGCCCGCTCAAAAAAACTGACCGGCAGCACAATATCAAGCTCGCGCGCCAGCGCCGAAAACTCTTGGATCAGCGCATTACCTTCAAACGCCGACGCCAACGCAAAATGCTTCGCCGCCTGGTCCTTGCAGAAATAAGGCGTCTCGAACAATTCCTGGATCAAAACGACATGCGCGCCTTTCGCCTTCGCCTCGCGTACAAGACGCTTGGCATTCGCGACATTCGTCGCCGGATCCGGCCCGCACGCCATCTGAGTCGCCGCCAACGTCACCTGTCTCATCGATCGAATCCTTCATGCCGCAACGCGCGCCCGACAGGCTGTTGTTGCGTGATGCAGTGGATACCGCCGCCGCCTTCGACGATATCGAGCGACGGCACCTGCACGATACGCTTGTCAGGAAATGCCTTCGTCATCGCGTCAAGCGCCACCGCATCCATCGGATCGTCGAACGACGGCATCACGATTCCATAGTTGGCATAGTAGAAATTGATATAGCTCATATCGAGCCGGCGGCCATCGTGCCGCTCTCGCGGCGCGGGCTGCGGCACCTCGATGATCTCCAGCGACCGGCCACGCGCATCACGGGCCGCACGCAGCCGCGCGATGTTGTCGCGCATCACCCGCGTGTTGAGCCCTTCGTTTGCCGACGGCGCATAGACCATCACGCGTCCTGGCCCCGCAAAGCACGCGATGTTGTCGACGTGCCCGTCGGTCTCGTCGTCCTCCAGCCCCTCACCCAGCCAAATCACTTTCGTCACGCCGAAATAGAGCGCGAGCCGCTCCTCGATTTGCTGACGATCCAAATTCGGATTGCGATTGGAATTGAGCAAGACCTGCTCCGTCGTCATCAACGTGCCTTCCCCGTCGACCGCGATCGCCCCGCCTTCAAGTACCATCGGCCCCTCATAGCACCGCATGTCGAGCGCCTCGACAACGGTCCGCCCAAAAGCCGCGTCGTTGTCGAAGCCGGTGTATTTGTTGCCCCACGCATTGAAGCGCCAATGCACACCGGCGACACCTTCACGCCCGTCGGTCACAAAGATCGGCCCGATATCGCGCGCCCAGGAATCGTCGATCTCGATCTCCAGTATCTCGATCCCGCGCCCCATCATCAGTCGCGCTTCGTCCATGTCACGCGGCTTCACCGCCATCGTCACTTTCTCAAAGCCCGAAATCGCACGCGCCACCGCTGCATAACCCAGCCGTGCGCGCAGCAAGCCCTCGGCCGAGCCCCACGGTTCCGGGCGGCACGGCCACATCATCCAGGTCCGCGCGTGCGGCTCCCATTCGGCCGGCATAAACAGCCCGTCGCGCACGGGACAACGGTCGTCGGCGTCAAGACGTTTTGTCATGGGACCCAATGTCTATCAGTCGTTGCGCGAAGGCGGCCGATTTGCGAGTTTCAAGGTTCTCGCACGGCAGATCGCCTTTCGCAAAGGGACGGAAAACATGACCGGACGCGTCGACGCACGCCTCAAGGAACTGGACATCACGCTGCCGAAAGCGCTCGCACCGGTGGCGAACTACGTGCCGTTCGCGATCACGGGCAACCTCGTCTTCATCTCGGGCCAAGTGACCATGGGACCGAACGGCCTTGAATATGTCGGCGTCGTCGGCAAGGACTTCACCACCGAACAAGGACAAGCAGCCGCACGCATGTGCGCGCTCAATGTCATCGCACAGCTGCGCGAAGCGTGCGGCGGCGATCTCGACCGCGTGAAGCGCTGCGTGAAAGTCACGGGCTTCGTCAACGCGATCCCCGGCTTCGCTCAACATCCGGAAGTCGTCAACGGCGCATCCGACCTCTTCGGCCAAGTCTTCGGCGACGCCGGCAAGCACGCGCGCGCCGCCGTCGGCGCGGGCTCGCTGCCGCGCAACGTCGCCGTCGAAGTCGAAGCGATCTTCGAGATCGCGTGAGACGTGAGGGCGCCGCGATGACCATCTCGCCGGCCGCCCGCCTGATCGACGGCATGAACGAAGTCGCGCCCGACGTATGGGACGCGCTCGCCAACCCACCAGGCCAACCGGCGAATCCTTTCGTCAGCCACGCTTTCCTCGCCGCGCTGGAAGAAAGCGGCTCGGTGGACGCGGAGACCGGTTGGCAACCCGCGCACATCATCGTCGAAAACAAAGGCACGATCATCGGCGCCGCGCCGATGTACGTGAAGAACCACTCCTACGGCGAATACGTCTTCGACCACGCCTGGGCCCAAGCCTTCGAACGCGCCGGCGGCGAGTATTATCCAAAACTTCAAGTGGCAGTTCCGTTCACGCCCGTCACCGGCCCCCGCCTCCTGACCGGCGGCAACGCCGTCGCGCGCGAAGCACTCGCGCAAGCGATGATGGCGTTCGCGAAGCGCCTGGAAGTCTCCTCGCTCCACATCACCTTCCCAACCGAAACGGAAGCGACCACGCTGGCCGCGCACGGCTTCTTGCAGCGCCACGATCAGCAGTTCCATTGGCACAACGAAGATTACACCGACTTCGCCGCCTTCCTCGCCGCTCTGTCGTCGATCAAGCGCAAGAACCTGCGCCGCGAACGCACGCAAGCGGTGGCGAACGGCATCGACATCGAATGGGTCACCGGCAGCGATATCAAGGAACTGCACTGGGACGCGTTCTTCGCCTTCTACATGGACACCGGCTCGCGCAAATGGGGCACGCCCTACCTCACGCGCAAATTCTTCAGCCTCGTCGGCCAAAGCATGCCCGACCAGATCCTGCTGGTGATGGCCAAGCGCAACGGCCGCTACATCGCCGGCGCGCTCAACTTCATCGGTGGCGACACGCTATACGGCCGCAACTGGGGCGCCATCGAGCACCACCCGTTCCTGCATTTCGAACTCTGCTATTACCAGGCGATCGAATTCGCGATCACCAAACGCCTAAAGGTCGTCGAAGCCGGCGCCCAGGGCGCGCACAAACTCGCCCGCGGCTACCTGCCCGCCCGCACGAACTCGCTGCACTGGATCTCGCACAAAGGTCTACGTGACGCCGTGGCGCGCTACCTCAAGGAAGAGCGCCGCGCCGTCGACGAAGATATCCAAGCCTTGACCGAACACGCGCCGTTCAGAAAAACCGACACGCTCTGAAGGAGACAACCGTGGCCTACGACCCCAGCAACATCTTCGCCAAAATCATCCGCGGCGAAGCCCCGTGCTTCAAAGTCTACGAAGACGACCACACGCTGGCCTTCATGGACATCATGCCCCAGGTCGAAGGCCACACGCTGGTGATCCCGAAGGAAGGCGCGGAGTCGATCTTCGACCTAAGCCCCGAAGGCGCCGCCGCGATGATCAAGACGACAAAGAAAGTCGCCGCCGCCGTCCAAGAAGTGACAAAAGCCCCCGGCATCCTGCTGGCGCAACTCAACGGCCCCGCCGCGGGTCAGACGGTCTTCCACATCCACTTTCACATTCTGCCGCGCTATCACGGCATCGATCTGAAGATCCACGCCGCCGCGAAAGCCGATTTCGAAAAGCTGAAAGCGCTCGGCGCCAAAATAGCGGCGGCCGTAAAGTAACCTAAGCCGGAATAATCATGATCCGCATCTTCCCGTCTTCCGGCGTGAAGGTGACCGAGAACTTGCGCACGAGATCGCACGCCGAGGCCGACCACGACTCCGTCCACGATTGACCGGGCCGTCGCGACTTCGTCACCGACGCCTCGACGAGATACGCGCGCTCATCGCAATTCGACCGCGCGGCCAAACTGTTCGCCTCCCGCAGCACCATGCGCGTCGTATCCTGCTGATGCTTCACACCTGCCGACGAACTGCCCGGCACGCTGACCCGCAGCTCAGCCGGTGACGCGCCGCGTGGGAACAGAAACACGTTGTGCAAGCGCGGCGTCCAGCAGCCTTTGCCCTGCACCTGAATGCGCCAGACGCCGGGCTGCCCCGGATCGACACGCCGCGACGCGTCATTGATGTCGACGTAGTCCGCGCCTGCAAATTGGAAGATGCGCGGCATCCCGCACGGTGGCGCGATCAAGCGGTCGAGGCTGACGAGCTTCACCGCCATCCGGTTCGCCATCTCAACGACGGTCTCGCCCCGCGCCAGCAGCTGCGGGAAGTTTCCGCGGATGGTGACGTCTTCTTCCTTCGGTTGCGCCTGCGCCACGCCGGCCAGGCACACCAAAGAAAACAGAACGAGGATCAGACGCTTCATTTCACCAGTTCGGGCTCGTTGGGCTCGGTCTCTTCGTCGCCGTCGGACTCGTCGCCTTTGACCTTCACCTTGGCCGGCAAATGCGGCGCTTCGATGATCTCGAAGTCGAGGCCCGTTTTGTCCGGTTTCAGCATCACTCGCACGGTTCCCCCGCGCGCCAACTTGCCGAACAGGATCTCGTCCGCCAGCGGCTTCTTGATCTCATCCTGAATGACGCGCGCCAGCGGCCGCGCGCCGAACGCCTCGTCATACCCGTGCTCGGCCAACCACCGCGTCGCTTCGGTCGACAGTTCGAACGTCACGTTGCGGTCCGACAGCTGCGCTTCGAGTTGAAGCACGAACTTCTCGACCACGCGCTCGACGATCGCCGGCGACAACGTGGCAAAGCCGATGACCGCGTCCAGACGGTTGCGGAACTCCGGCGTGAACAGCTTCTTGATCGCCTCGGTATCTTCACCTTCGCGGCGACCGCGGCCAAAGCCGATCGATTCCTTGGCGGCATCCGACGCGCCCGCATTCGTCGTCATGATGAGAACGACGTTGCGGAAGTCGATTTTCTTGCCGTTGTGGTCGGTCAGCTTCCCGTGATCCATGACCTGCAACAGGATGTTGAAGAGATCCGGATGCGCCTTCTCGATTTCGTCGAGCAGCAGCACGCAATGCGGATGCTGATCGACGCCGTCGGTGAGCAACCCACCCTGATCGAAGCCGACATATCCCGGCGGTGCACCGATCAAGCGGCTGACCGAATGGCGTTCCATGTATTCCGACATGTCGAAGCGCAAGATCTCGACGCCCATGATCTTGGCCAGCTGCCGCGCGACTTCCGTCTTGCCGACGCCCGTGGGGCCTGAGAACAGATAGCAGCCGATCGGCTTCTCCGGATCGCGCAAGCCCGCGCGCGCCATCTTGATCGCCGCCGAGAGTTGCTTGATGGCGCCGTCTTGACCGAACACGACGTGCTTCATGTTCATCTCGAGATCGCGCAGCGTCTCGGAGTCGTTCTTCGACACCGTCTTCGAAGGAATGCGCGCCATCTTCGCGATGACGTCTTCAATCTCTTTGACGCCGATCACCTTCTTGCGCTTGCCTTCCGGCAACAGCATCTGCGACGCGCCCGTCTCGTCGATCACGTCGATCGCCTTATCGGGCAGCTTGCGGTCGTTGATGTACTTCGCCGACAGCTCGACCGCGGCCTTCACCGCATCGCCGGTGTAACGCACCTTGTGATAGGTCTCGAAGTAAGGCTTCAGCCCCTTCAAAATCTTGATCGCATCCGGGATCGAAGGCTCACCCACATCGATCTTCTGGAACCGCCGCGCCAGCGCACGGTCCTTCTCGAAATGCTGACGGAATTCCTTATACGTCGTCGAGCCAAGGCAACGCAGCGTCCCCGACTGCAACGCCGGCTTCAGCAGGTTCGAGGCGTCCATCGCCCCACCACTCGTCGCGCCCGCGCCGATCACTGTGTGGATCTCATCGATGAACAGAATGGCGCCTTTGAATTGCTCCAGTTCCTTGACGACGTTCTTTAACCGCTCTTCGAAATCGCCGCGGTACCGCGTGCCCGCGATCAGCGCACCCATGTCGAGCGCGAAGATCGTGCAGTCCTTCAATACCTCAGGCACTTCGCCGTTGACGATCTTGCGCGCGAGGCCTTCGGCGATCGCCGTTTTGCCCACGCCCGGATCGCCGACCAGAAGCGGATTGTTCTTCTGCCGCCGGCACAAAATCTGAATCGTGCGCTCGACTTCAGGCTCGCGCCCGATCAACGGATCGATCTTGCCGACACGCGACTTGTTGTTGAGATTGACGCAATAGGCCTCGAGCGCCTCGGTGCCCTGCTTCGCGGTCTTATCCGCGCCCTCTTCCTCTTCGTCCGCTCCGCGCACAGGCTTCGACTCCGTCGCCCCGGGCCGCTTCGCGATGCCGTGACTGATGTAACTCACCGCGTCATAGCGCGACATATTCTGTTCACTGAGGAAGTACGCCGCGTGGCTTTCGCGCTCGGCAAAGATCGCGACCAGTATATTCGCGCCCGTCACCTCTTCGCGGCCCGACGACTGAACGTGAATGACCGCGCGCTGCACCACGCGTTGGAATCCTGCCGTCGGTTTCGCATCTTCGCCGTCGTCGACGACCAGCGTCGCCAAGTCCGCGTCGATGTAAGTGGAAAGCACGCGCCGCAGCGCATCGAGGTCGACATTGCACGCCCGCATGACCGCAGCCGCATCCTGATCGTCGATCAGCGCCAGCAGCAGATGTTCGAGGGTGGCGTATTCGTGATGGCGCTCGTTCGCCAGCGCCATGGCGCGGTGAAGTGTGTTCTGCAGGGATTTCGAAAAACTCGCCACTTAACTCTCGCCTTTCATCGACCTCGCCGCCAACCGAACCTTGGGCGGCAGTGTATCATTCCTTCTCAAGAGTGCACTGCAACGGGTGCTGGTGGCGGCGCGCAAAGTCGATCACTTGTGCGACCTTGGTTTCCGCCACTTCGTACGTGAAAACGCCACAGATCCCGACGCCCTGGCGATGCACCTGAAGCATGATGTGCTCCGCGTCCGACCGCCCTTTGTTGAAGAACCGTTCCAACACGTGGACGACGAACTCCATCGGGGTGTAGTCGTCGTTCAGCATCAAAACCTTGTACAGGCTTGGCTTCTTCGTCTTCGGCCGCGTTTTTGTAACGATGCCGGTCGGCGGCCCGCCCCCTTGCCCGTCGCGATCGCCGTTCTTGTTCGTCATGCAGTGCGCGTGAATCCATTCAGCTGTCGGTTGCTCAGGGTAACATTACATATATTGCGCCCGCCGAATGAAAAGCGCTACTGGCGCGCTTTTTCAGGGCTTGACAGACTTAACCGTTGCGCCAAGGCGCCTAAGCCACGCCTGTGTCCGCGTCCGGTTGACACCCATGTCCCACCGCCCGTAAACGGCGCGCGCATAGAGCGCGAGCGTTGATTGCCCCTTGCCCACGTCCAGGAATTTGACCGAAACAAGATCCGGAAACCCGAGCAACGCCGACCGGACGACAAAGTCGTCGTACAATCCTGTCTCATCCGCCAGCGTATGAGAGACCCGCGGCTCGGCAACGATACTTAAGAACTCCGTGCGCAACTTCGCCGCCGTCACGCCAAACACCGGCGCCGCGCCATCCGTCTTCGCCACGCGGCAAAGCCCGTCCGGCGCCAGCAAGTATGTGTTCGGGGACCTCGGCCTTTTCAAGGTTGCGAAGTCGATACGGCTGTGCGTCGGCATGCGATATCCTCGTCGGCGATAAGTGGCCATTTGAAACGAAAAGAGCCCGGAGGCGAAACGCCTCCGGGCTCTCCGGAACAACCGTAATGCTCGAAGCGGGCTTATTCAGCCGCGGCGCGCATGAACGGGTTGACGACGGCCGGGCGAACTTCCTTCGCCGCTTCGGCAAACGCCGTGAAACGCTGGCTCAGCGGTTCAGCAGCTTGCTTGGCCGCGTCCATGACCAAGTCGTTGACCTTCGTGGCCTGCGCGACGTAGGCGTCAAGCGCCGACTTCGCGAAGTCGCTCTGCAATTCCCAAGCTTCATGCAGGCTCTTCGAACCCGAGATCGCCTTGAACGCGGCGACGCCGTCTTCGACCTGCTGCTT
>JAWXBY010000031.1:0-34234 GCA_034440355.1 Alphaproteobacteria bacterium | reverse complement strand
TTGGGGGGCGCCGAATTTGTCGGGCAGCGTTTCTTCGACGGGTGCGCCGGGTTCAGCGGGTGTCGCGGGCTCTTCGACGGTTGGAGTGCCCGGCGCCGGCGCGAGACCGCGCGGCGGTGCGGTGGCGGGGCCGGAACTTTCCGGGTCGGCGGCGAGGCTCAAGAAAGGAGTGGTGGAAAAAAGGACGGCGCAGAGGAAGGCGTTAACGCGGGAACCGGTCATCGGGCAGAACCTTCTCCACCTTGTGACGCTCAGGCGTCAGGGTCGAGGCATAATAAGCCAGTCCACCGGCGCCCAGCGCCAGAAGAATCACGGCGGCGACGAACAGCCGCCCCAGCTGAACCAAGCCGCCGGGGCGTTCAAAATCGCGGTATTGCCGCCTGCGACGCACTTGTTGTCCCTCTCTGGGCCGGTCCGGGACGGGCCGTTCGACTGGCAGCAACCTGCCAAGTCATGTACATGCTGATTCCGATGGATAGACAATATGCAGGTGCACGAGCGGACGGAAACCCCAGACTGTGGATCGCCAATGGCTGAGCGGTCGATTGTTCTGGTCGGTTTAATGGGTGCCGGGAAAAGTACGGTGGGCCGTAGGCTCGCCAGCGTCCTGCGCCTGCCCTTCCACGACGCGGATCAGGAAATCGAGACCGCGGCGGGGTGTTCGATATCCGACTTCTTCGAGCGGTACGGGGAGCCCGCCTTCCGCGACGGGGAACGCAAGGTCATCGCGCGCCTGCTGGCCGGGCCGCGCCATGTGCTGGCGACGGGCGGCGGGGCTTTTATGGATCCGACCACGCGGGTGCTGATCAAGAACCAGGGGCTTTCGGTCTGGCTGCGGGCGAATATCGATTTGCTGATGGAGCGGGTGACGAAGCGCCCTACCCGGCCGCTGCTCAAGAACGAAGATCCACGCGGGACAATGGAGCGGCTGATGGCCGAGCGCTATCCGGTTTATGCCGAGGCCGACATCACGGTGGATTCAAACGGCGGCCCGCATGACACCGTCGTGCAGCAGATTCTGTCGCAGCTCAACGCGCTTGGGGTGAAGGCCGCCTCATGAGCGTCGAGCGACTACGTGTCGACCTTGCGGGTCGCGCGTACGACATCGTGGTCGGCGCGGGCGTACTTGCCGATGCGGGACGGGAGATTGCCGCGCTGAAAGGCGCGCGGCGGGTGTTCATCGTCAGCGACGACAATGTGGCGAAGCGACATCTTGGGACGCTGACCAAGTCGCTCGATGCCGCCGGCATTGCGCATGAGGCTGCGATCCTGCCGCCGGGTGAGGCGAGCAAGAGCTTTGGCGTTCTCGAACAACTGACCGGGCAGATGCTGGACGCGAATATCGAGCGCGGCGATCTGGTCGTGGCGCTGGGCGGCGGCGTGATCGGCGACCTTGCGGGGTTTGCGGCGGGGATTCTGAAGCGCGGGCTCGATTACGTGCAGGTGCCGACGACGTTGCTGGCGCAGGTGGACTCGTCCGTCGGCGGCAAGACGGCGATCGACGTGCCGCAGGGCAAGAATTTGGTCGGGCTGTTTCATCAGCCGTCTCTGGTGCTGGCGGATACCGCCGTGCTGGACACGTTGCCTGTGCGGGAGTTGCGCGCGGGCTATGCCGAGATTCTAAAGTACGGACTGATCGGCGATGCGGCGTTCGCGGTGTGGGTCGCGGACAACTCGCATGCGATCTTGAGCGCGTCAGGTGCGGAGCGGACGAAGGCGATCGTGACCTCGTGCCGGATGAAGGCGCGCGTGGTCGAAGCGGATGAGCGCGAGGCCGGTCAGCGAGCGCTGCTCAATCTCGGACACACGTTTGCCCATGCGATCGAGGCTTGCGCGGGGTATTCGGGCAAAGTTCTGCACGGCGAGGCGGTTGCCGCCGGGTGCTGCCTGGCTTTCGATTTGTCGGCGCAATTGGGTTTGTCGCCCGCCGAAGACGCGACGCGTGTACGGACCTGGTTCGCGCAGGCCGGATTGCCGGCGTCGTTCGCCGACTTGCCCGAGCTTGGCGCATCGGAAGACGATCTCATCGAGATCATGCGGCAGGACAAGAAGGCGTCCGGCGGCAAGCTGGTGTTCGTCTTGGCGCGCGGCGTGGGGCGTGCGTTCGTCGCGCGCGACGTCGACGAAGGCGCCGTCAGAACGCTGCTGCACACCGCGCTCGCACAAGGCTCATCACCCAAGAGAAGTTGAAAGCCCATGGAAGAATCTCTGATCCCAGCGCACGAGCTTTCAGGATCGGACCTGATTTTTTCGATCGGCGTCACGCTCGTCCTCATGATGTTCTCGGCCTTCTTTGCGGGCTCCGAGACGGCCATGACGGCGGCGTCACGCGCGCGCATGCATCAGCTTGAGAAAGAGGGCGAAGGCGAGGCCGCGAAGCACGTGAACTGGCTGCTTTCGCATCGCGAGCAGATGGTTGGTTCGATGTTGTTCGGGAACACGTTCGTCAACATCGCCTCGTCGGCCTTAGTGACCAGCGTGCTTTTGACTTTGTTCGGGACCGCGGGCGTGGCTGCAGCGACCGTGATCACCACGGTGCTCGTCCTCATCTTCTGCGAAGTGTTGCCCAAGACCTATGCGATCGCGAATGCCGACCGTACGGCGTTGCGGTTGGGGCGTGCGGTGCGGGTTGCGGTGACCTTGTTCTCCCCGGTCGTGAACGTCGTCGCGTGGATTGTCGCGATGATCTTGGCCGCGATGGGGGTGAAGTCGCAGGGTCTCGTCGAGGATCGCGAAGAGGTCGCGCACGAGGAGCTGCGCGGGGCGATCGACCTGCACCACATCCAAGGCGCGGTGCAGACGTCGGACCGCAACATGCTGGGCGGCATTTTGGACCTGAAGGATTTGCAGGTCGCCGACATCATGATCCACCGCAAGAGCATGGTGCTGATCGACGGGGATTTGCCGCCGGAAGAGATGCTGGACCGGGTGCTGTCGCAGCCGCATACGCGCCTGCCCGTCTATAAGGGCGATCAGGACAATATCGTGGGCGTGTTGCATGCGAAGGACGTGCTGCGGGCGCTGGCGCGGGCTGGCGGGAACATCAAGGCGGTCAACGTGCTGTCGTTGGCGGCGAAGCCTTGGTTCATTCCGGACACGACGCTGCTTGCCGATCAGCTGCGTGCGTTTTTGCAGCGGCGCAATCACTTCGCCATCGTCGTCGACGAGTATGGCGCGCTGCAAGGGCTGATTACGCTCGAGGACATTCTGGAAGAGATCGTCGGCGAAATCCGGGACGAGCATGACGTGCCTGTGTCGGGCGTGCGGCCGCAAGTGGACGGCACGATCAACGTCGATGGCTGGGTTTCGATCCGCGAATTGAACCGCGCGATGAATTGGAACTTGCCGGACGAGGAAGCGACGACAATCGCGGGGCTCGTCATTCACGAGGCGCAGGCCATTCCGGATGTCGCGCAGATCTTCGCCTTCCACGGCTTCAAGTTCGAAGTCTTGCGCCGGCAGAAGAACCAGATCATGGCGCTGCGCGTGACCCCGCCGGATGCGGCTGTCGCCTCACATACGCCGTGAGGCCTCGTCCGGTGTCAGGAGTGTCAGGGCTAGGGCGTGGACGCGGCCTTTGAGTTCCGTGTCGAGTAGTTCATGGACGCGGCGGTGGCGGTCGATGCGGGTTAGGCCGTCGAACATGGGTGACACGATCGTCACACGAAAGTGAGTTTCTCCATCGGCATGCGCGCCGCTGTGGCCGTGATGGAGGGACGACTCGTCTTTCACGTCGAGGTGCTTCGGCGCAAAAGCGGCTTCGAGCTTCGTCCTTATGGTTTCTGCAATCGTCATTTCAAGACGGTCGTGAGGGGTTGGTCGCGCGATGTCAAGCGAGAGGTTTTCTTGTCTTCTTAACCGCTCATTCCCATACTCATGCAGCCATGGGTGAGAGCACAAGACACTCGTCGAAGTGGGCACAGGACCTGCGCGTGAAGCGCCAGCCGGTGCAGAAACCGACGCGCCTATGCGACAAGCCGGGCTGCGAGGGTTCGGGCGATCACCGCGCACCGAAAAGCCGCGCGACGCTGAACGAGTATTACTGGTTCTGCCTCGACCATGTGCGCGAGTACAACCAAGCGTGGGACTTTTTCCGCGGCATGCTGCCGGACCAGATCGAAGCCTATCAGCGTGCGACGCTGACCGGCCTTCGGCCGACCTGGAAGATGCACGACCGGCTGAAGGACCCGAAGGCCGATTTCTACTTCCGGGGCGCCTTTGTCGACCCCTTCGTCATCTTCGACGATGGGCCACGCGCGCAGCCGACGCCCACGGTGGCGGATGCGACAAACCGTAACGGCACGTCCACGCGCCGGCTTTCAAGGATGCAGCTCGCCAGCCTCGAAACGCTGAATCTTGAGCCGGAGGCAACCTTGCAGGACGTGAAGGCGCGCTTTAAGGAATTGGTTAAGCGCTTCCACCCTGACGCCAACGGCGGGGACCGCGGCGCCGAGGAGCGATTCCGGCAAGTCATCAAAGCCTACGGGCAATTGCGCTCTTCCGGCTTTTCCTGAAATGATTTGAACGAACCGCTTTCTCGCCGCCTGTAAAGGGCGGTATGAGGACTCGCGAACGCATTACCCAAATGAAAGCCTGAGCAATGACCACCACGCCAAACGGACTGGCGGCCGACAGCCAGCCCGACACCACGGTCGACGCCAAGAAGACATTCGGTGTCGACATCACGATGAAGGTGCCCGCCTTCTCGAAGCCGAACGAGTATGTGCCGGATCTCGATCCTGCGTACCGTTTCGACCGCGAGACGACGCTGGCCATCCTCGCCGGCTTTACGCACAACCGGCGCGTCATGATCCAGGGCTATCACGGCACCGGGAAATCGACGCATATCGAGCAGGTGGCGGCGCGGCTTAACTGGCCTTGCATCCGCATCAACCTCGACAGTCATATCAGCCGTATCGATCTCGTCGGCAAGGACGCGATCGTCGTGCGCGAGGGCAAGCAGGTGACGGAGTTCCGCGAAGGGATTCTGCCGTGGGCCTTGCAGCATCCGGTGGCGTTGGTGTTCGACGAGTATGACGCCGGGCGGCCGGACGTGATGTTCGTGATCCAGCGTATTCTGGAGCAGTCGGGCAAGCTGACGTTGCTGGATCAGAACCGCGTGATCCGCGCGCATCCTTCGTTCCGTCTGTTCTCGACCACGAATACGATCGGGCTTGGCGATACGACGGGCCTCTATCATGGCACGCAGCAGATCAACCAAGGTCAGATGGACCGCTGGAACATCGTGACGACGCTCAACTACCTGCCGCACGACAAAGAGGTCGACATCATTCTGTCGAAGGCCCCGCACTACAACACGGCCGAGGGCAAGAAGAAGGTCGCGGCGATGGTTCGCGTCGCCGACCTCACGCGCAACGCGTTCATGAACGGCGATATCTCGACCGTCATGAGCCCGCGCACCGTGCTAACCTGGGCCGAGAACGCGGAGATCTTCCACGACGTCGGCTTCGGCTTCCGCGTCACGTTCCTGAACAAGTGCGATGAGTTGGAACGCGCGACGGTGGCCGAGTTCTATCAACGCGCGTTCGGCGAGGAATTGCCGGAGTCGGCGGCGAAGGTGATGGTGGCCTAAGGCCGTGGCCACGAAACCCGACAGCCCGGTTGAGCCTTTCAAGCGTGCGGTGGCGAACACCATGCGGGCGATGGGGGCTGAGCCGGAGCTTGAGATTGCATTCGGGACGGAGCCGCCGCAGCTCAAAGGTCTGAAAGCGCGCCTTCCCCTGCCCGGCCGCGATTTATCGAAGGGCGACGTTGCGCAGACGCGCGGCGCTGCCGACGCGTTTGCGTTGAAGCTCGCGTTTCATGACGACAAGACGCATTCGATTTATGCGCCGCCAGGGTCGTCGGCGCGGTCGATCTTTGAGGCGGCCGAGCAGGCGCGCGTCGAATCGATCGGCGCGAACGCGATGAAGGGCGTGGCCAATAACGTCGAAGCAGCACTTGAGGCGCGTCTCAAGGCGAAGGGTTATGCGCAGGCGCGCGATCGTAGTGAGGCGCCGCTGGCGGAGGCTGTCGGGCTTGTCGTGCGCGAGCGATTGACGGGGCGGCCTATCCCTAAGGCGGGCAAGGCGGTCGTGGAGGCTTGGCGCGCGCATATCGAAGAGAAGGCTGGCGGCGATCTTGAGAAGCTGTTCGACAACATCAAGGACCAGGCGGCGTTCGCGAAGATGACGCGGCGGATCCTGACGGATCTCGGGCTTGGCGATGAGCTTGGCGACGATCCGGATGGGTCGGACGACGAGTCTCAGGACGAGGCGACGCAGGAGCAATCGGACAACGCGGATTCGGATGCGGGCGAGAGTTCGGAGCCTCAGGGGTCGTCGGCCGAAGAAGCCGAGATGTCGGAGACCGACGGTGAGGACGGGGAGCAGCAGGCGGTCGAGGTCGACACCGAAGAGCGTGCGAGCCGGTCAGAGGCCGATGACACCGCCGACGGCAAGCAGCCTTGGCGGCCGGATCAGCCGATGTCGGGGCGCAACGAGCCGACGTACAAAGTGTTCACCGGGCAGTTCGACGAGATCATCACGGCCGAAGAGCTTTGCGATACCGAGGAACTGACGCGCCTGCGCGCTTATCTCGATCAGCAGCTGCAGGCTTTGCAGGGCGTTGTCTCGCGCTTGGCGAACCGGCTGCAGCGGCGGTTGATGGCGAAGCAGAACCGGACTTGGGAATTCGATCTTGAGGAAGGGATTTTGGATGCGGCGCGGTTGTCGCGCGTCGTGATCGATCCGATGCATCCGCTCTCGTACAAAGCCGAGAAGGATATGAATTTCCGCGACACGGTCGTGACCTTGCTGCTCGACAATTCGGGGTCGATGCGCGGTCGGCCGATCATGGTGGCGGCGATGTGTGCGGATATTCTGGCGCGCACGTTGGAGCGCTGTAACGTGAAGGTCGAGATTTTGGGCTTCACGACGAAGGCCTGGAAGGGCGGGCAGTCGCGCGACAAGTGGCTGGGCGAGAACAAGCCGCCGGCGCCGGGGCGGCTCAATGATCTGCGGCACATCATCTACAAGTCAGCGGATTCGCCGTGGCGTCGCGCACGGCGCAATCTTGGTTTGATGATGCGCGAGGGCTTGCTGAAAGAGAACATCGACGGCGAGGCGTTGATGTGGGCGCATAATCGTCTGATCGCGCGGCAGGAGAAGCGGCGCATTCTGATGGTGATTTCGGACGGCGCGCCGGTCGACGATTCCACGCTGTCGGTGAATGCGGGCAATTATCTGGAGCGGCATTTGCGCGATGTGATCGAGTCGATCGAGACGCGCTCGCCGGTCGAGATCATCGCCATCGGGATTGGGCATGACGTGACGCGCTACTACAAACGCGCGGTGACGATCGTCGATGCGGAGCAACTGGGCGGCGCGATGACGGACAAGCTTGCCGAACTCTTCGATGAAGACGACGAGAAGTCTGCGCGTGGTGCCCGCCAGCGGGTGAAGCGTCCGGCGCGCACGGCTGCGCCGGCGGCTGCGCGATGAGCGAATCTGCGGTGCGCCTGTTCTTGGCTGCGCTCGCGGTTTGTTTCCTTGGGCTTGACGTGCGCGCCGATGACGGGGCACCGCGTCCGTTGACCATCGATGCGCAAAATGTGGCGTTCAGTACGGGTGAGGATGCGAAGAGCACGGTCGGCAAGCTGGTGCATCGGGGCACGTTGCGCCTGACATCGACCGATGCGGATTTCGGTGGCATCTCCGGTTTGATCGTGTCGAACGACGGATCGCGCTTTTTGGCGATCACGGATGCGAGCCATTGGCTGACGGGCGAACTGGAGTATCGCGACGATCGATTGACCGGCGTGCGCGGCGGCGAGATCGGGCCGCTGATCGCGCCGGACGGTTCGATTCTGAAAGGCAAGCTGGGCGATGCGGAGGGTTTGGCCGGGGAGCTCGATGGCGACGTGTATGTGAGCTTCGAGGGCAAGCACCGGATTTGGCGCTACCCGTATGCCAGCAAGGGCATGCTTGGCAGTCCGTCCGTGGTCGCGACGCCGGCGGAGCTTGCCGGGGCGCCGCTGAATGGTGGGCTCGAAGGCATTGCGCTGCTCAACGACGGCAGATTGTTGGCGATGACGGAGTCGTTTCACGACAGCGCGGGCAATATTCGCGGCTGGGTGTTGAGCACGGGCGCCGATCCGTTGCCGGTGTTGCTGAAGCGGCGGACGCCGTTCGACGTAACAGACGTTCGGCACTTGGCGAACGGCGACCTGCTGATGCTGGAGCGGCGCTTCAGCACGTTCGGCGGGGTCGGATTCGAGATGCGGCGCATTTCAGCGCCGACGTTCGCCGCGGGCGAGGTGATGGGTGGCGAGGTTGTCGCCGACGCCGGCATGAACTTTATGATCGACAACATGGAAGCGCTGTCGGTGCGTAAGGGCGCGAACGGCGAGACGCTGGTGTACATCGCCTCGGACGACAATTTTAACGCGCCGCTGCAGCAGACGCTGCTCATGATGTTCGAGTTGAAGGACTAGAAGCCGCCCAGACCGCCGCTGGGACGTACGATTGGGCGGAGTAGGTAGTATGGGGCGAGCAACGCGAACGACATCGCGGCTTTGACGCCGGCGTCTACAGACATGTGGTTCAGCCACAGCCAGTCGGTGCCGAGATAGGCTAGCGGGTAGAACAGGAACATCGCCGTGAAGGAGCTGGTGAGGGCGCTGTAGAGCGGGGCTTGCCACCAGATGACGCCGCGTGTGCGGTCGAAGACGAACGAGCCCGCGAGTTGACCTAAGATCATCGCGCCGAAGAAGGCGGCGGCGACGCGCAGACCGGGGCCGTCGCCGCCCAGCAGAGGTAGGCGCGTGTCGAGTTGAAGGATCGTCGCGATGGTCATCAGCGCGACGAGGCCCCAGGACGCGAGGACGTGCGCGATCGCATAGTTGTCGCCGTAACGGCGGTTCACGAGGTTCGCGATAAGGAAGATCACCGGTACGATCGCGTGGCCCAGCGTCAGCCAATTCGACGGATAGAGTTCGGGGACGCCCCGCGGGCTCAAGACGCCGTCGAACATGGTAAGCGGCGTGCCGCGCATTTCCCACGCGATGGCGAGCGTCACCACGACGGCGATCGCCGGACCGCTCAAGATCGCAACGTCGCGTGCGAAGCGCACCGTCCAGTGCGCGCGCACGGGCGCGTGCGAGACGATCGTTCCACCTTGGGCCGCAACGCGGCTGGCGTTTCCGGTCAGCATCAATCGATCAACACTTCACGCGCGCGCGAGGGGTTCGCGGCGCAAATCGCGGGGACGATTGGAGGGTGCTGAGATTAAGCCTGCGATGCAAGTGGCGGGCGTTACGCCGCCGCTGCTGTCGTTGCCTGTGCGGCCTTGATCACCTTGCGAATTTCGCGCTTAAGGCGAAGGGCGCGTTCGGACAACTTCTCGTCGTCTTGCTTGACGATGAAATTGTCGAGGCCGCCGTTGTGGTCGATCGAGCGCAGCGCGTGCTTCGAAATCCGCAGCTTCACCGTGCGGTCGAGCTTGTCGGAGATCAGGGACACCTCGGCCAGGTTCGGGCGGAACTTGCGCTTTGTCTTGTTGTTCGCGTGGCTGACATTGTGTCCGCTCAACACGCCCTTACCGGTCAATTCGCAACGCCGCGCCATGGTCTGAAGTCCCGTCGATTCCGATGAAATGAGAACCCGCGCGGCACAGGGTCCACGCGGGAGGGCGGACCTATAGTTGAGGGGCGGATTTCCGTCAAGTTTTGCCGCGCCAGCGCGCCAATATGGCTCGGGCTGCAGCCGGTGGGGCGGCCTCGCCCTTGGCGATCAGGGCCTCGAAACGGGCGAGTTCGGCCCGGGCGTCCTTGTTTTCCGTTAGGAGCGCCAGAAGGCCCTCGCGCAGTTCCCCCCAGAGCCAGGCGACGCTTTGGTCGCGGCGCTGGCGGTCCCACGCGCCTGTGGATTGCAGGCGCTCCCGGAAGGTTTGGATGTCGGCCCAGACCTGGTCGATCCCCTTGCCTTCGGTGCTTGAGACCATGCGCACATCGGCGGACCAGTTGTCGAATTTCGGGCGCATGAGATGGAGCGCGGCTCTGTACTCAGCGGCGGCGCGCGTTGCGGCCTGCATCAGATCGCCGTCGGCTTTGGTGACCACGACGAGGTCGGCCAATTCCATGATGCCGCGTTTGATGCCTTGCAGTTCATCGCCGCCGCCCGGTGAGACGAGAACAATGAACATATCGACCATGTCGGCGACCGCCGTTTCCGATTGACCGACGCCGACGGTTTCGACGAGCACGACGTCGAAGCCTGCTGTTTCGACGAGGAGCATCGTTTCGCGCGTGCGGCGCGCGACGCCGCCCAATGTTGCGCCGGCGGGCGATGGGCGGATGAAGGCGTTGGGCTCCTGCGTGAGTTTCACCATGCGCGTCTTGTCACCCAGGATCGAACCACCGGAGCGACGCGACGACGGATCGACGGCGAGAACCGCGACGCGCTTGCCCTGCCCCGTCAACCATGTCCCGAAGGCTTCGATGAACGTCGACTTGCCGACGCCCGGCGCGCCCGACAGGCCGATGCGCAACGCGCGGCCGGTATGCGGCAGTGCAAACTGAACCAGCGCCGACGCCGCCGCCTCATCCTTGGCGTGGCTCGATTCAACCAGAGTTATTGCCTTGGCTAACGCGCGCCGGTCACCCGCCAGCACCGCGGCCAACAATTCCTTGGTTTTTGGGTCCAGGGATGAATTAGCGTTCATTTGGTTGGTGACGAATGCAGCTTGAAGAGGCCACGAGATTTCCGCCACAATTCAACCATCGTGGTCGATGATACAAGTGGGCCCTTCCGAAACACCCACGGCCCTTCGACCCGACCCACTCACGAGGTTTGATCGTCTATGCTGAAGCGCTTGTTCTTGGCGACGAGTCTTTCTGTTGTTCCCTTCGCGGCGCAGGCTGTGGACGCGCCCGCGCCCCCGACCGAGCCTGTCGTGCAAGGCTCCGGCCCCGCCAGCACCGTGCAGCTTGTCTGGCAGGTTTATCTGGGCGGATTCAATCTGGGGAATATCGGCATCAAGTCGAGCTTCGCGGGCAATTCGTATTCCGCGGTGTCGCGCTTGAAGACGGCCGGTGTGGTGAACTCGTTCTATGAGGCCATCATCGATGCGACGACGGTCGGCGCCGTCGGCGGTAACGGACTGGTGCCGCAGAAGTATGATTCGAACACGAACAACGAGAAGACGAACCAGAAGGTCGGGCTGACGTACTCGTCGGCCGGCATCCAACTGTTCTCGGACCCGCCGTACAACACCGAACGCTTTCCGGTCACGGAAGAGCAGAAGCGCGGGACACTCGATCCGCTGTCGGGACTCGTGTTCGCGCTGTCGGGCATTTCGCAATCGGCCGCCAAGCCGTGCGGCGAGACGGTTCGCGTGTTCGACGGACGCCGCCGCTATGACATCGAATTGAATTATGTGGGCCAAGATAAGGTGAAAACCGACGGCGGTTATTCGGGCCCGGCGGTGAAGTGCACTGTCATCTACAAGCAGCTCGCAGGCTTCAAGCCGAACCTGAACAAGGGCAAGTCCATTCCCGTCATCACGACGTGGCTCGCGCCGATGGAAAGCTCGGCGGGCGGCCCGGTGAAGAAGTTCATGGTGCCGGTGAAGATCATGACCGACACGCCCTACGGCGTCGCGCTGGCGCACGCGCGCAAGGTCACCGTGGACGGCGTGCAAAAGTCGGAGTGATCTCCGGATGATCGAGATAGAAAAAGGGCCCCGGTTCGGGGCCCTTTTTGCTACTTCGGCTGCGGGATGATGCGCAGGTAGGGTTTTAGGGTTTTCCAGCCGCCTGGATATTTCTGCTTGGCTTGTTCGTCGTTCACCGAAGGCGGGATGATGACGTCTTCGCCTGGTTTCCAGTTTACCGGCGTCGCGACTGTGTGCTTCGCGGTCAGCTGGCAGGAGTCGAGAAGGCGGAGGACTTCGTCGAAGTTGCGGCCGGTGCTCATCGGGTAGGTGAGCATGGCCTTCACCTTCTTGTCGGGGCCGATGACGAAGACGGAGCGGACGGTCGCGTTGTCGACGGCGGTGCGGCCTTGGCTCGACTCGCCGGCGCCTTCAGGCAGCATGTCATAGAGCTTGGCCACCTTTAGATCGGTATCGCCGATCATCGGGTAGTTCACGGCCTTACCTTGCGTCTCTTCGATGTCGTGCGCCCATTTGTGATGGTCGGCGACGGGGTCGATCGAGAGGCCGATCACCTTGGTGTTGCGCTTTTGGAAATCGGGCTTCAGGCGCGCCATGTAGCCGAGTTCGGTCGTGCAGACGGGCGTGAAGTCTTTCGGGTGCGAAAAGAGGATGGCCCAGCTGTCGCCGATCCAATTGTGGAAGTCGATTTTGCCTTCCGTGGTCTCAGCCGTGAAGTTCGGCGCTTCGGAATTGATCCTTAGTGACATGGTCGTTCTCCATGCGTTGAGAGGCGGCACAATAAGAATTGCGTTGCCGCTGTCGACAGGCATCATGCCGGTATGTGACGCGCGCAGCGAATGACCTTGGTTTCAAGGGGGACTTGGCGCGCTTGAAATTTTCCGGCGAGGCACAAATCTTTCCGATCATGAGCACTCTCCACAACAAACTTTCGTTCCTGTCCGCCGCGCCGCGGCCTCAATCCGGCGATGTGACGCCGCTGCGCGACAACCGCAACGACAAAGAGCGCAGCGATGATGCTCCCTTGCTGGACGCTTATTCACAGGCGGTTTCGGGCGTCGCGGAGATGGTCGGTCCCGCGGTCGTGCGCGTCGAGTCGTTGGGCAAGAGCGGCCGCGGCGGCACGGGGTCGGGCGTCATCATTTCGTCGGATGGGTTCGTGCTGACGAATAGTCACGTCGTGCAGGGGGCGACGGCGGCGCGGCTGACCACACCCGAGCAGCAGACGTTCGAGGCGCGGGTGATCGGCGACGATCCGCATACCGACCTTGCGTTGCTGCACGCCAGCACGCCCGTGAAGCTGCCTTATGCGGCGCTCGGCAATTCGAAGACGTTGAAGCCAGGTCATCTTGTCGTCGCAATCGGCAATCCGCTTGGGTTTGAATCGACGGTGACGGCGGGTGTCATTTCGGCGCTTGGACGTTCGTTGCGCTCGCAATCGGGCCGTTTGATCGACGACGTCATTCAGACGGACGCCGCGCTCAATCCCGGCAACTCGGGCGGACCGCTCGTCAACTCGCGCGGCGAGGTCGTGGGCATCAACACGGCGGTCATCATGGGCGCGCAGGGCATTTGCTTTGCGGTCGCCAGCAATACCGCGAGCTTCGTCTTGAGCGAACTCATTCAGCACGGGCGTGTACGGCGGGCGTTTGTCGGCGTCGCGGCGCAGACCATTTCCATTCCGCGGCGGCTACAGCTTGCGGCCGGCACCGGCGCGTCGGGAGCGATGATCAACGCGATCGAGCCCGCTAGTCCGGCGGATAAGGCCGGCCTGCTGTCACGCGATATACTTGTTGCGCTGGACGGACAGCCGATCGAAGGCGTTGACGAACTCCTGCGCCGGCTCAACGGCGAGCGGATCGGCAGGCCGGTGAACGTCTCGCTGCTGCGCGGCGGCAAGCGCATCGACATAACCCTGACGCCGAGCGAGCGCACGAGCTAGGCATACCCGGGCCGTCGGCTTACCATGACCTCACGAGAGAGGCAGGGGGCGTTTGCGACATGGAGGGCGTGCCAAATTCGCAATCGCCGGCGCGCACGCGGGTGTTCGTTTCCTACTCGCGCAAGGACTCCCAAGCAGTGGATGCGCTCGTCCCTGCACTGCAGGCGCAGGGCTATGAGGTTGTCGTCGATCGCAAGGACATTGCGGCGGCCGAGGTTTGGCGGCGGCGGCTTGAAGATCTGATCCTCGATTCGGATGCGGTCGTCTTTGTCATCTCGCCGCATTCGATCCACTCCGACGTGTGCGGCTGGGAAGTCGAACGGACGATCGCTTACGGCAAGAAGCTGGTCCCAATCGTGTGGCAAAGCATCGATGCGCACGCGTGCCCGCCCGAGATTGCCGATCGCAATTGGGTCGCGTGGCACCATACCACCGCCGATCCCACACCTGGTCCTGAGACCATCGAAGGGCTGCGGGTCGCGATCGAGCGCGACATTGCTTGGGAACGCGAGCGTACCGTTTGGATCGGACGCGCCATTCGCTGGGACAGAGCGCTCCGCGCGCCGGGGCGATTGTTGCGCGGCGAAGAAGTTGTGGCGGCCGAGACTTGGGCGGCCGGACGGCCGACAAGCGCCGCGGCGTTGCCCGACGTGTTGCTCGCCTATCTTTCGCAGAGCCGCGAGCGGGAGCGTAAGGATCGCGATCACTTGCGCTCAATCACCGGGCGCGCGTTCGTCACGCCGATCATCAACGCCATCCGCGACCGTGAGCCGGATCGTGCGCTGAGGCTTCTCGCGACCGCGATGGTGCTGGCGCAGGATCCGGAGTTGAGCGTCGTGCCGCAGCTTTGGACCGAAGGCGCGCGCTGTTTGATGCAGTTGCCGATTGCCGCTGTCGGCGACCGGTCGGCGTCCGCGGCCTACGATCCGGACGGCGATCATGCGGTCTTCGGCGTGTCGGCGGACTGCCGCTTCGCCGTTTGCCAAGAGGTGGGCGGCGCCGTGAGGTTCGTCGATCTGGCCGCGGCGACGGATCTGTGGTCGACCACGTTCGATTTTCGCGTTCGCAAATTCGCGATTATCGACGGCTTCGTGGTTGCCGTCGGCGTATTCGGCGACATCGTGCGGCTGAACGTTGCGAGCGGTGCGGTTGAAGCACGCGCGAACTTGGGTGGCCGGGTCGACACCATTCGGTTCGTTGAAGAAGAACGCGCGTTTCTTATTGCCGTCGACCGGTCTGTCATGCGGTTCGCACTCGATGGCGACAAAGTCGAATGTGTGCGTGCGTTCGGCGGCGAAGTGGTCGACGTGGCCTATTGCGCGGCAACGGGCCGCGGGTTGGCGGTCGTCATTCCGCCGGAGGGCAATTGGGTCGCCGAATCCTTCGGAGTCGATGAGGGCGAGCAGTATCCGTTGGACGACGACGTTCGCTTTGCGTGTTTCAGCAAGGACGGATCGAGGATCTGCCTCGCCGAGCGGCTGGACGCGGAGGTCTTTGTCGCCGGGCAGAGCGGGCCGCCCGTTCGCGTGCGTCATGGCGGAAAGGCGACGGCGACGGGCGACGACCTCTGCGCGATCGCGCTTAGCAACGACGGCGCCATGCTGTTGACGGCGTCGAACGACGGGACGGCGCGCGTCTGGGACACGACGAGCGGTGCGGAGCTACACCGCTTTGATCATATCGACGAGGCGCTGATCGTCGAGGCCACGTTCGGGCCCGACATGCAAACGGTGTTGACGGTCGGGACCGATTGCACGGCGCGCTTGTGGTCTCTGCAGACCGGCGAAGAGTTGATGCGCGTTTCGAACAAGCTCAATCCGACGACGACAGGTTGGAGCGTGTTGGGGTTCGATTCGGCCGGGCTGTCGAGCGACGGGCAGCGCCTATGGTCGTCACTGCCGGGCGGCTTGCTACAGGTTTGGCCGGTGCGACGCCTGTGCCCGCATCCACTCTCGGCGACGGTTACGAGCCATGTGGAGCGGTTCTCGCGCGCGCAGTTTCTTAGCGACGGCCGACTGGTGGTTCTGCGCGGCGGACGAACGCTTCAGGTGTTCGACGACGCCGGTGAGAGGCTGCTTATGGAGAAACGCTTCTCCGGTGTCGCGATGGGCGTTCGGGTTTTCGAAGACGGCGGTCTGGCGGTTGCTCGCCTGCCGAAGGCATCGGAGGCGGTCGCGCTGCGCGAGGGTGGCCCATCGTGGACGGTGCAGCACCGTGCGCGGCCCGAGACCGCGGCGTACTCGCCGGTCACCGATGTCGTGGCGGTGGGCGGCGGCGACTATGGCAAAGACGGGTACGTCGAGTTGATCTCGCGATTGGGAAGCATCGTGGCGCGCAGCGAGATGCCGGGTTGGGTTAGCGCGCTCGGCTACCACAGAGAGCGCGGGTTGCTGCTGATCGGCGACGTGCAAGGCCATTTCATGGCGTGGACCGATGATGCGCGGCGCGAGCCTGTTTGGATGACGCCGTTCAGCGGCAAGATCGACGCCTTCGCGATGCCGCCTCAAGGACGTCATTTCTATGCCGTCTCGCAGGAAGTCCTTTGGCGCGTGCATGCGGACGACCGGCGCGAGCGGATCACCAAGTTCACCAGTTCGACGCGCTCGATGGTTTGCGATCCGTCGGATCGGCTTTTGTTCGTCGAGACGGTAAGCGGTCCGCAGGTCATCGACCTGCGCCGGGGGGCGTTATTGTTCGACCTTGAGGCTCCGCTGGGTTTTGACGACGATCGCTCGTTCCAGCAATCAGCCATCGCGCCGGACTGGCGAAGCATTCTGATCGTGACGCAGGGTGGGCAGCTTCTTACCTACGACATCGACGGGCTGCTCGCGCTCGGCGAGGCGCCGCGCGAAGCGATTGCGGCGAAGCTGGCGCGGGGGAACGACTTGCCGCGCTATAGCGAGCGGGTCGATCTCTTGATGTCCGATCGACCCGCTGATGTTTTGGCGCTGCTTCAGCAGTTGAAGGCGTGAGGACTTATTTCGCTTTTGCCCTCGCTTCGGCGCGGCGCTTGGCGCGCCGGCGGGCGAACATGTTCAACACCTCGACGCCGGCTGAGAAGGCCATCGCGGCGTAGATATAGCCCTTTGGCACGTGGACACCGAAGCCGTCGGCGATCAGCGTCATGCCGATCATCAGCAGGAAGCCTAAGGCCAGCATCACGACCGTGGGGTTCGCGTTGATGAAATTCGCCATCGGCGTTGCCGCGAGGAGCATGACCGCGACCGTCACGATGACGGCGATGAACATGATCGGGATGTGTTCGGTCATACCGACGGCGGTGATGATGCTGTCGATCGAGAAGACGAGATCGAGGATGAGAATCTGCGTAATCGCGGCCGAGAAGTTGAGCGCGACTTTCTTGGTGTCAAAAATGTCGTCGTGCGGGTCGGGGTCGACGCTGTGATGGATTTCCTTCGTCGCCTTCCAGACCAGGAACAGGCCGCCGGCGATGAGGATCAGGTCGCGCCAGGAGAAGCCGTGACCGAAGGCGTTGAAGATAGGTTCCGTCAGCTGGACGATGAAGGCGATCGTGCCCAGCAATGCCAGGCGCATGACTAGGGCGAGGCCGATGCCGATGCGGCGGGCGCGTTCGCGGTCGGCCTCGGGCAGCTTGTTGGTCAGGATCGAGATGAAGATCAGGTTGTCGATGCCGAGCACGATTTCCATCGCGATCAGCGTGACCAAAGCCACCCATGCCGCGGGGTCCGCGGCCAGCTGCACCAGATAGTCCATGTGTGTCCCCTCAAGCGGTTCCGGCGTGTTTAACGGAGAAACGAGAAAAGAGAAGTGAGGATTGGGGCGGGCGATCTCAACACCCCTCCGAGCCTCGTGGGCGGCGTCACATAGCCTGTTGAAACCCGGTTCCGGGTATGGGCAGCGCCCCTGCGGCCCCAGACAATGCGCGGGATACGCATGAGTGATTCGCTCAGGCGCGCTGACGCGCCCTTGAGCCTCGGGTTGGCCCACGGAAATTCATGTCCTTTTCACGCGCCCTCAAGAGGACGGAGCAGCTTCTCTATCGCTGGGTCGAGGAGCCCATCGGGGTCGCCGTGCCGTTCGTGGCGTTCTTCGCCGTGTGGCTGCCGCCGCAGATGCCGGACATGTTCGCGGGCATGGAGACTCCGATCTGGCAGTTGAAGGTTTCCGCGCGACCGTTCTTCTTTGCGCTGGCTGCGATGACCTTGGGCTTGTCAGCGTGGTTTTGGACCCGCGCGGCGCTGACGGCGCAGCGCAGTCATGGGGAGACCGATAAAGCGCGGCTGAGGCGCAAGAAGGCCGCGCGCTCCGTCCGGCTCAACGACGACGAAGATGAGCGCCCGCGGTACGGACACATGGCGCGCGAAGATCACATCGCGTGGTCGAACGAGTGGGCGCCGCGCATGGCCTTGCTGTTCGCCGGTGCGATGACGGTGCTGCCCATTTTGTTCGCGATCGAGAGCGGGCATTTCTTCACCGGCCTTTTGGGCGCGGAGCTCTTGAGCTTCGGGCTCGTGGGGCTGTTGTTCATGTTCGTCGTTTATCGCACCGAGTTCCGGTGGATGAACGCCTTCGACGCGCCGGATTGGATGTCGCGCTATCGGGCGACGCGGATCATCGCCGATGCTCCGTTCGGTTGGCCGTTCGCGGTTTTGTCGCTGGCTTGCAGCCTGGCCGCTTTGATCTGCATCGGCGCGGCGCCCGACTTTGTTTCGCAGTTCGATGCGCCGACCACTGCGATCGGGGCGCTCGCATTTGCCGTCGGGCCGTTGGTCATTGCGCTGGCGATCGTGCGCGGGCTGGTCGAGCGGTTCATCTATCTCGTGCGTTGGTGCGTGAACCGGGCCGCGCCTTTGCACCTGATGCCGGGCGAGTCGCAGCGCGTGAAGCGTATGAGCAATGCGTTGGGCACGATCGCGCTCGGCGTTTGGTTTTTGTTGCCGCCGCTTGTTGTGGACAAGCATGTCGTGCGCCTGACGCAGACGCCTATCGTCGAGCCGCGCGGTGAGGAGGATTGCCGGGCGGCGGGCGCGGCGCGCGGGATTTGCCGGCCGGATCTCAAGACCGCGCTGCGCGATTGGGTCGAGGCGCGACGGCGTGCGTCGCCTGGGTCGGATCGTCTGCCGGTCGTGCTGCTGGCGGCGGAGGGCGGCGCGAGCCGTGCTGCGGTGTGGATGCTCGGCGCGATGCGCATGCTCGACAATAAAACCAACGGCGATTTCGGGCGGCATTTGTTTGCGGTGAGCGGCGTGTCGGGCGGCAGTCTGGGTGCGGCGACTTATGTGCGGATGTTGCGCGCGCGCGGGCGTGAGGACGGCGTGCTGGACTGGGAAGATCCGGATACGCGCGCGGCGATGGCCAAGTTCGCGACCAAGGATTTGCTGTCGTCGACGATCGCCACGTACTTCCTCAACGACATGTTCGGCAGCATGGTCGGGCCGCTTTGGACCTGGGCGGGCATTCCCGATCGGAATGCTGCGCTTGAGCGTACGTTCGAGACGATGTGGGCCAAGAACCGCGGCTTTGCCCTGCCCCGCCATGTGCCGCAGGGGTTCTTAGGGCTTCGCTTTTCGCCGCAGAGCGACAGTCGCGCGCCCGTCGACCTGTTGCCGCATCTGATGCTGAACGGCACCGACCTGAAGTCCGGCAAGCGGATGATCACGTCGACGATCCGTTGGTCGCAGGAGAATCCGCTGTTCCCCGACAGCGGGGACTTCGTGCGGCTGGCCTCGCGCGACGTGCGGCTTGCGACGGCGGTGACCAACTCGGCGCGGTTTCCGTTCATCTCGCCGGCCGGGCGGTTCGTCAGCGCGGGGCCGATGGGCGCGTCCTATCAGATCATCGACGGCGGCTATTTCGAGAATTATGGCGCGCGCACGGTGTGGGAGTTGGGGCGTGCGATCGAGGATTTGAACGCGGAAGATCCGTCGCTGAACGTCGTGCCGATCGTGGTCGTGATCAGCAACGACCTCGACGCGGACCAGCCGCCGCGTGCGAATGACGGGCGCTGCCGGCGCATGCTTGAGGACATCGCCGACGACGGCGCGCAGGTGACGATCCGTTGCGACGATCCGCAACCGGCCGAGAAGTGCGTCGAGGCTCTTCAAGCCGGCGCGACGTTGAAGCCGCAGGATCAATCGATCGTGCCGCAATCGATGGCGCCGATCTTTGGTCTTGCCGCGACGCGGACGGCGCATGGGCGCGACGCGCTCAACATTTTGCGCCGCGATTTTTGCCGTGCGCAGACCAGCGAAGAGGGCGATCCGCGCGTGCGGATGATCCACATCGCGCTGCCCAAACCCGATCCATCTCAGGGCGAGGCGGCGCCGATGAACTGGGTGTTGAACCAGCCGGCTTGCGACTACCTGCTGAACAAGGCGCCGTGGTTTGCGTTTAATGCGCGGCAGGCGCAACGGCTGAAGGCGACCATCGATGCGGTCAAGGGCGTGTCGTTGCGCGCGTCACAGCAGGACAAGCCCGCGCCGATCGACTGTGCGTCTGCCTCTTAGTGCTTCGACTGTGCCCAGGTGGCCAGCGTGTCGGCGTAGTCAGGCACGCGCTTTGACCAACCGCCCGGCGGGTCTTGTGGGACGATGCGAAAGGCATGCTCGGCATTCGGATAGATTCTTAGCGTCACGCGTTTGTTACCGGTGCTGTTGAGTGCCGCAAGGATCGCGTCCGCGCTGCGCTGCGGCGGCACGCGTTCGTCATGCGCTCCGAACACGAGAAATACAGGCGCACGCACTTGCTCCCAGAATTCAAGCGGGCGGTAGAGTCTGATTCGGCGCGAAATCGACCAATAGCTGTGTCCGCGCGGCGGCGGTTCGAAGAACCAGGAGCGACCCCTGAAGCGCTCCACGACATCTTCGAGCGTCGAATACAGAGCGCCGCGATAGGCGACATCGACGATCGCTGCCACGAAAAGTCTCGCGTCTGCCCGCTCGGTCACAGGCAGAGTCGCGACGCCGATCGAATTCTCGATGCTGTAAGTTTCGGTTTCAGCCGGGTCGAGGCCGCTCGCGGCCGAGGCGATCAAGAATGCTGCGCCGCGGGCGCGCACAGCAACGAGCGGCGAGATCGTGCCGCCTTGGCTGTGGCCATAGATGCCGATGCGTTCGGGCAGTACTGCTTTGTGGCTTGCGAGGAAACGAATGCCGGCGACCGCATCCTCAGCCAATTCCTCAAAGCCCGAGCTTTGCCAATCGCCCTTGGATGCACCAACGCCGCGCTTGTCGTAGATCAACGCGACGAAGCCGCGCGTGGCGAACTTGCGCGCGAGGTAGCGGTTTGCCCAACGCCCTTCCGCGCCTGAGCCATGCAGGAACATGAGCGCCGGATAGCGGCCGGGTGTTGCGGGCAGTACGAGTTCCCCAGCAAGCGTGACGTCGCCGTTCGCGAAGGTCACCTCCCGCGTTTCTACCTGCGGCGGCGTTGTCGCGCGCATGAGCTTGAACGTGCCCGGTACGTCGCCGTCCTTGAACGTACCGGCGATTGTGTCGTTGCTCAGCGAGCCGTCAAACGTTGTGGTGGTCCGATCGCCTTTGAGAGTGAAGCGCACGGCGTTGCCCGTCATCGCGACGCCCGCGAAAGGAATTCCGGCGACCTGCAACCCGTCGGAATCGAACGAGCCGGCGTAACGGCTGTTCGCTTTTGAGAACTCGACCGTGACGTTCAGCGCATCACCGGCCTTGGTCCACGTGCCCGCCCAGTGGCCTTCCAGTGCGGCGGCGTGCGCGGCAGCGATCGACGCGAGAGACGCCAAAACGATGAGAATTGCGCGCATGTTTGCCCCCTGCCCGGCCCTCGCGCTCAGAGGACCGGCGGATCATGCGGCGCCGGTTGCGGCTTATTGAAGGCGGCGCACAGGGAGTTGAACGGGCTCGCTGTCGCTGTCGTCGACGGGTGAGGCGAGTTCCAGGTGGACTTGGGCGCCTGCGGGGAGGTCGCTCACTTCGACTTGCCGCAGTTTGCGCTCCACGGCCCGGGTGCGGATGCCGACGTCTTGGATGGTCTTCTGCGCGGTCTGGAGTTGCTTGTCGAGCTTGTCCCACACTTCGGCGTAGCGCTGGAATTCGGCTTTCGCTTCGCCGAGCACGCGCCAGACTTCGCTGGAGCGCTTTTGGATGGCGAGCGTGCGGAAGCCCATCTGCAGGCTGTTGAGCAGCGCGTGCAGCGTGGATGGGCCGGCGATGGTGACGCGGTAGCGTTGCTGAATGCGCTGCGCGAGGCCGGGCGCGCGCATGGCTTCGGCGAAGAGGCCTTCGGTCGGCACGTACATGACCGCAAAGTCGGTCGTGGACGGCGGGCGGATGTATTTGGTCGAGATGCGCTTGGCCTCGCCTTCGATGACGCCGGCGAGTTCGTCGGCGGCCGTGCGCATGGTTTCGCCGTCGCCCGCTTCCCACGCCATCATCAGACGCTCGTAGGTTTCCTTCGGGAATTTGGCGTCGATGGGGAGCAGCACGTCGACGCCTTCGCCTTGGCCCGGCATGCGCACGGCGTATTCGACCATCTCGGTCGCACCGATTTCGACCTTCGCGTTGGTGACGTATTGGTCGCGCGCGAGGACTTGTTCGAGCATCGCGCCGAGTTGGACTTCGGCCCAGCCGCCACGGTCCTTCACATTCGACATCACGCGCTTCAGATCGCCGACGCCGATGGCGAGCGACTGCATTTCGCCGAGGCCCTTATGCACCATCTCCAGACGTTCGGAGACCATGGTGAAGGATTCCCCGAGGCGCTTTTCCAGCGTGCCTTGCAATTTTTCTTCGACGGTGGCGCGCATCGCTTCGAGTTTGACCTCGTTGTCCATACGCATCTTGTCGAGGCGTTCGGTCACGACTTGGCGCAGCATTTCCTGGCTGGACGCGTTGGCGTCGGTCAGCGTCTTGACGTCGGTCTTCAGGCCTTCGCCGAAGCTTGCGATCGTTTTGCGCACTTCGTCGCGCAACGCGTTGGCGAATTCGGTTTGGGTGCGGGCGGATTCTTCCATGCGCTTGTCGACCGCCATGCGGCCGTCGGACAGCTGCGTCTGTACGGACGATCCGAATTGCAGGATGCCGTCGCCGACTTCCTTGCGCAGCGAACGGCCGCGTTCGTCGGATTCCTTGCGCATGGTCTGATGTTCATCGCGCACCGCGCGCTCGGTCCGCTCCGCCACCTCGGCGATGCGGGCGAGGCGTTCGCCGATGTCTTTGCCGAGGAAGCCCTTTGCGCCGACGACATCGGTGAGCCAGATCACGAAGTGAACGACGCCGATCAGCAGTGCGAGCGCCGCGGCAAATGCCACGAGGAGCGAAATCCAATCCATTTTGCGAATCTCCTACCGATTCGGATTCTACCCGGGGCCCGGCAGCCGCCGCCTTACTTTTGCGCTATATCTCGTGTTCTTGTGACTCCGGTCAGTGTGGATAACTCAGCGAATGACGGTATTCCTCAGGAATTTCTCCCTCGCCGCGCTGTGCATCGCCGGTTTGGCGGCGTGCGGTTCCCAAAGCGGGCCACCCGCGGTGACGGGCGATGGGTTCGGCAAGATGCGATTCGGGATGAAGATCGCGGAGGCCGAGGCGGCGCTTGGCCACAAGCTCGTGCCGTTCGTCGAAGGCGCCGGCGAGGAAGAGGCGTGCCGCTATTACAAGGCGGATGGCGCGTTGCCGAACATCGCGTTCATGACGGCCGACGGCGTTGTCGTGCGCTTGGACGTTCAGCCCGGATCGGACCAAACCACCGACACCGGCGCGAAGATCGGCGACGGCGAGCCGCAAGTGCTCGAGCTCTACAAGGGTCGCGTCGAGGTGCAGCCGCACAAGTACACGGGACCCGAAGGCCACTATCTCGTCGTCAAAGGCGGCGACGGGAAGGTGCAGTTGGTGTTCGAGACGGATGGTGCGAAGGTTCTGAGTTACCGCGCGGGCGTCGAACCGCAGGTGCAATACGTGGAGGGGTGCTCGTGATTAGATCAGGTTTTGCGGTTCTGCTTGCAGCGGGCGCGATCGGGGCGGTGACGGCGGCCGCAGCGCCGGTGAAGATTGCCGCTTGCGACCGGCAGGTTCTCTATCAGATCGACTCGGCGCGCATTTCGGCCGAGCCAGGCGCCGTCTTGATCGACGCGTTTGGCGTCGCTGAGAGCGCCGGGTGGTCGAAGCCCACGCTCGTGGTGACCGGGTCCGGCGCCAACGGGACGGTCAACGTCGACTTCGTCGCTTGCCGGCCGGAAGTGTCTGCGCAGGTGCTGACGCCGATTCAGACGCGCGTGACGCTCGATCTCGATTTGGCGACGACGCGGCAGATCATCATTCGCGCTAAGACGAACTCGATGACGGTCGAAATTTCGAAATAGCGTGAGCGACGGGACGCCATTCGCCATCGTGAACGCGGCGACTGTGCCTGCCGCAGCGTTGTGCGACGCTTTCAACGCGGCCTTTTCAGATTACCTGCTGACGTTTCCGATATTGGACGCGGACGGATGGCGCGCGTTCGTGCGGCGGCAGGGCATCGAGATCGCGATGAGTTCGGTTGCGTGCCGCGGCGACATTGTCGTCGCCTTCGCGACGATCACGCCGCGGCCTTTCCAACGCACTCGCATCGCCGTCATGGGTGCGCGACCGACCGAACGGGGGAGCGGTGCGGCGGCGCAATTGCTGGACCAGGCGATTGCCGCGAGCGAGGCGCGAGGCGATCGTTGGATCGAGCTTGAGGCGTTCGCGCAGAACGAACGCGCCGTGCGGCTTTATCGCTCGCGCCGGTTCGAGGCGGTCGACGAGATGCCGGGCTACATCGCCGCGCCGTCGGAAGGCTTCGCCCAAGACGCCGACGTAACCGAGGTTTCGAACGAAGATGCCGCGGCATGGGCGTGCGCGCTCGATTGCGAACAGAACGCGTATTTGCCTTGGCAGACCGGTGGCGAGGCGATCCGCGCGGCCGTTGTTCCGTTGCGCGCGTGGCGCTTGGGTTCGGCGCAGTTGGTGTTTCAGGTCGTCGATGGGGCGACGCTTACCGTCCAAAGCTTGATCGATCGCGATAGCGAGCAACGCGATGCTCTGCGTTTGGTGGCGGCGTGGCGGCATCGCTATCCGGCGCACACGCTGCGCGCGCCGCAGATCCAGCGCGCGATCGGCCCGGCGCGCGCGTTCGCCGAAGCCGGCTGGACACGGCAGCCGCTGCATCAACTGCTGATGCGGCGGCGGTTTCGCGGCTGAGTTACGCGACTTGTTTCGCGCGGGCGCGGATTAGTTTTAGGACTTCGCTGGCGGCTTTGGGGATGTTGGTGCCGGGGCCGAAGATGGCGGCGGCGCCGGCCTTTTTCAGCATGTCGTAGTCTTGGGCGGGGATGACGCCGCCCACCACCACCAGGATGTCTTCGGCGCCTTGTTTTTTTAGTTCGGCGCTGAGTTCGGGGATGAGGGTCTTGTGGCCTGCGGCTTGGCTTGAGATGCCGATGACGTGGACGTCGCTGTCGATCGCGTCTTTGGCGACCTCGGCCGGCGTTTGGAAGAGCGGGCCGACGTCGACGTCGAAGCCTAGGTCGGCGAAGGCGGTGGCGATGACTTTGGCGCCGCGGTCGTGGCCGTCTTGCCCCATCTTGGCGACGAGCATGCGCGGGCGGCGGCCTTCGTCTTTGGCGAAGGCTTCGACTTCGTCGCGGATTTTGGCGAAGCCGGCGTCGCCTTCATAAGCCGCGCCGTAGACGCCGCTGATCGATCTTGTTTCGGCCTGGTGACGTTTGAAAACCTTTTCCATCGCGTCGGAGATTTCGCCGACCGTCGCGCGGGCTCGCGCGGCCTCGACGGCGAGCGCCAAAAGGTTCGCGTCGCCGCGTGCGCCTTCGGTGAGGGCGGCGAGCGCTGCATCGAGGTTCTTTTGATCGCGCGTGCCTTTGATGCGTTGCAGTCGCGAGACTTGTTGGGCGCGGACTTTGTCGTTGTCGATGTCGCGGACGTCGAGGTCGGCTTCGGTTTCAAGGCGGAATTTGTTGACGCCGACGATGACTTCCTGGCCGCGGTCGACGGCGGCCTGGCGGCGGGCGGCGGCTTCTTCGATCTGCAGTTTCGGCCAGCCGGTGGCGACGGCTTTCGTCATGCCGCCCATCGCTTCGACTTCGTCGATCAGGGTTTGCGCGTGGCTGGCCAGCGCGTGCGTCAGGGACTCGACGTAGTACGAGCCGCCGAGCGGATCGACGACGTGGGTGATCTTGGTTTCGTTTTGCAGGATGAGCTGCGTGTTGCGGGCGATGCGAGCGGAGAATTCCGTCGGCAGCGCGATCGCTTCGTCGAACGAGTTCGTGTGTAGCGATTGCGTGCCGCCGAGGACCGCCGCCATCGCCTCGTACGCGGTGCGTACGACGTTGTTGTACGGGTCTTGTTCGGTGAGCGAGACGCCGGAGGTTTGGCAATGCGTGCGGAGCATCAGCGACTCTGATTTCTTCGCGCCGAGGTCCTTCATGATCTTCGCCCACATCATGCGGGCGGCGCGGAGTTTTGCGATCTCCATGAAGAAGTTCATGCCGATGGCGAAGAAGAACGACAGGCGCGGCGCAAAGTCGTCGATGTCGAGGCCTTTCGACTTCGCGGCCTTCACATAAGCGATGCCGTCGGCGAGCGTGAAGGCGAGTTCCTGCACCGCCGTCGCGCCGGCTTCCTGCATGTGATAGCCGGAGATCGAGATCGAATTGAACTTCGGCATCTTCTCGGCGGTGTAGGCGATGATGTCGGCGATGATGCGCATCGATGGTTCGGGCGGATAGATGTAGGTGTTGCGCACCATGAATTCTTTGAGGATGTCGTTTTGAATCGTGCCTGAGAGTTGGCCAACGCTGACGCCCTGCTCTTCCGCGGCGACGATGTAGTTCGCCATGATCGGAATGACGGCGCCGTTCATGGTCATCGACACCGACATCTTTTCGAGCGGGATGCCGTCGAAAAGAATCTTCATGTCCTCGACGCTGTCGATCGCAACACCGGCTTTGCCGACATCTCCGACCACGCGCGGGTGGTCGCTGTCGTAGCCGCGGTGGGTCGCGAGGTCGAAGGCGATGGAAAGACCCATTTGGCCGGCCGCTAGGTTCTTGCGGTAGAAGGCGTTCGAATCCTCGGCGGTCGAGAAGCCGGCGTATTGGCGGATGGTCCAGGGGCGGCCCGCGTACATCGTGGCGCGGACACCGCGGGTGTAGGGGGCGAGGCCCGGCATCGAATTCTGAACCTCGAGCTTTTCGAGGTCGGCGGCGGTATAGAGCGGTTTGACCGGGATCCCTTCCGGGGTCGCCCAGGTCAATGAATCAGCGGGTTTCCCCTTCAGGTCGGCGGCAGCCGCCTTTTGCCAGTCCGTCAGAGACGCCTTGGGGAACTCACTCATGGGTTGGTCCGGGGTGTTCGCAATTGCGGGATCGGCGCGGAGTATTCGGCCAAAGGCCGCAAGGGGTCAAACGTTTGAGTCCGGCGCCAGGGACCTTGCGTCTGCTTGCGTTGGGAACACTGTCGCAGCCCAAGGGCTAGGGGGTGAACGAAATAGAACTTTGGGCTCGTCGATCCTTTGAACCTTATTTGTTCTAACTCTGTTTCGGTCGGCTCCCCAGGTTTTCCACAGGGGCTGATTTTCCGTCAACTGATTGTCCGGGTGCGGATCATTTCATTCCGGGCACGGAGTTTTCGCGTATGCGAATCCTTCGCGCCAGCATATCGCTCCGTACACGGATTAGTTGTGCGACAGACATGTAACAGATTGGCGACAGAACTAATATTCGCCCTCAGCATATGCACCTAACCATATGACACCGCTACAGATTGTGCGTGAACAAAAACCGAAGGTGTTCGAGTCAGTGATTCGGACATGGTCCGTTCCGTTTGTGGTCCAAATCCAGCACAGGATTTCCACAGCCCCCTGGGGACAGCGCGCCGCGGTGCTTGCAAACGCGTCGGGCCGCAGGCAAGAGGTTTGGCCGCTCTCTCGGAAACCATATCAATGACAACTCCCTACGGCCGGGTCACCGCCGTTCTCGGCCCGACGAATACGGGCAAAACGCACTACGCCATCGAACGTATGTTGGCGCACCAGAGCGGGATGATCGGCCTGCCGCTGCGTCTGCTCGCGCGCGAGGTCTACGAGAAGGTGGTCGCCGCGAAAGGCGCGCACGCCGTCGCGCTGATCACGGGCGAAGAGAAGATCGTGCCCAAAGCGCCGACGCATTGGGTGGCGACCGTCGAGTCCATGCCGGTCGATATCGGTGCGGAGTTCTTGGCGATCGACGAGATTCAGCTCGCGGCGGATCCCGAGCGTGGACATGTTTTCACCGATCGGCTGCTGCATGCGCGCGGACGGTCGGAGACGATCTTCCTCGGCTCCGACACGATGCGGCCGTTGATCCAGAAACTGGTGCCGGGCGTCCAGTTCATCGGCCGGCCGCGGTTTTCGGATATCGCTTACACGGGCGCGCGCAAGCTCACACGCTTGCCGCGACGGTCGGCGATCGTCGCGTTTTCGTCGGATGCGGTTTATTCGATCGCCGAGCTTGTGCGGCGTCAGCGCGGTGGCGCGGCGGTCGTGATGGGGGCGTTGTCTCCGCGTACGCGCAACGCGCAGGTCGCGCTCTATCAATCGGGCGACGTCGACTTTCTGGTTGCGACCGATGCGATCGGCATGGGTCTCAATATGGACATCGACCATGTCGCGTTCGCGGCGACGGAGAAGTTCGACGGCGCGGTGCGCAGGCCTTTGCGCGCGAACGAGCTGGCGCAGATCGCAGGCCGCGCCGGACGGCATATGAACGACGGTACCTTTGGCGTCACCGCCGATGCGGAGCCGCTGGATCAAGAAACGGTCGAGGCGATCGAGAACCATCGCTTTGACCCGGTGCGCGTCGCACAGTGGCGCAATCCGGAGCTCGACTTCTCGACGATCGCCGCGCTCGATCGCAGTCTCGACGCGTTGCCGCCGACGCGCGGTTTGTCGCGCGCGCGAGCGGCCGACGATCAGCTGGTGCTGCGCATTCTGAGCGCCGAAGAGAACGTGCAGGCGAAAGCGCAAGGGCCTGCCGGCGTGAAGCAGCTCTGGCAGGTGTGCCAGATCCCCGACTTCCGCAAGATTGCGGTCGAGGAACATGCGCGGCTGATCGGCAATATCTTCGAGCATTTGATGAGCCATGAAGGCGTGCTGCCCGACGATTGGATGAACGGGCACGTGTCGCGGCTGGACAATGTCGAAGGCGATATCGATGCGATCTCGCAGCGCATCGCGCATATCCGCACGTGGACGTATGTCGCGAACCGTTCGGAATGGCTCAGTGATGCGGCGGCGTGGCAGGAGCGGACGCGGGCGGTCGAAGACCGGTTGTCGGATGCGCTGCACGAGAAGCTGACGCAGCGTTTCGTCGACCGGCGCACGAGCGTCTTGATGCGCGCGTTGCGCGACGACGAAGAGTTCGCGGCGACGATCAACGACGAAGGCGAAGTGCTGGTCGAGAACGAATACGTTGGACGTCTGCAGGGGTTCTCGTTCGTCGCCGATCCGCGCGCGGTGGGCATCCATGGACGCGCGTTGCGTGCGGCGGCGCTTAAGGGCTTAGCCGGCGAGATCGCTTCGCGGGCGCATGCGCTGACCAATGCGCCTGAGGCGGCGATCACGCTCTCGGAACACGGGCGCTTGTGGTGGAACGGCGGGATCGTTGCGCAGCTGAAGAAGGGGCACGATGCGCTGCATCCGCGCGTCGAACTTCTGGCGGACGATTTGCTGTCGACCGCGGCGCGTGAGCGGGCGAGCGACCGGCTTGAGGAATGGGTCACGCATCATATCGTGAAGACGCTAGCGCCGTTGCTCGCGGTGCAGGTGGAGTTGAACAAGGAATTGCCGAAGGCGGAAGCCGTTGCGCCTGTTGCAGCACCTGCCCCGGTTGAAGCCACCACCGCACCAACCACGGAAGCTGAGGCGTCGACGACCGAAGAGCCGACGGCCACCGAAGAGGCGACTTCAGAAGAAGCGTCTGACGCCGCCGAACAAGCCGATGCCGCCGACGTGCCGGAGACGAGTGCTGTAATTGCCGCTGAAGAAGTGCCGGCGGCGGATGTGCCGTTGTTCGCCTCGCCGCTGCAGGGCGTCGCGCGCGGGTTGGCGTTCCAGCTTTATGAAAATCTTGGGTCGGTTTCGCGGCAAGCGGTGACGCGCGAGTTGCGTGCGATCCAGCAGGCAGACCGCGCGCCGTTGCGCCGGCTTGGCGTTCGTTTCGGGGCGTTTTCGATTTTCCTGCCGGCGCTGGTAAAGCCTGCGGCGGCGAAGTTGAAGGCGCTGCTGTGGGCCGTGCATCAGGGGCTGACCGATATTCCGCCGCCGCCGGCGGCGGGGCTTACATCCTCGCCTACCGACACGACGATTGGAGCCGGGTTCTATGAGGCGGCGGGTTTCCGCGTTTGCGGGCCGCGCGCGGTGCGCATCGATATGCTCGAGCGGCTTGGCGAGATCATTCGCGGCAAGGGGCAGAGCGGGCAGATGCCCGAGGCGTTCGTGGTGACGCCCGACATGATGTCGGTGCTGGGCTGCGGCGAAGAGGATTTGACGCAAGTGCTGCGCTCGTTGGGCTTCCGCGAGCGGAAGACGACGAACGAGGCTGGGGCCGAGGTGGTGCAATGGCAGACGCGGCAGCGGCGTGAGGAACGCCGGCCGTCGAAGCCGCGGCCTCAGCATCAGCCGCAGCAGCATCAGCGGTCGAAGCGGGCGTCTGCGATTACCGCTGCACCTTATGGTGCGCCGGCCACCGAGGTCGTTGCCGTGAAGCCTGCCGAGGCTCAGCAGCAGCCGCGGCACGAGCATAAGCGTAAGGATCACCGCAAGGGCGGCGAGGGCGATAACAAGCCGCGTCCTCCACGGCGGCCGGAGAAGCCGTTCGTCGTCGATCCGGACTCGCCGTTCGCGGCGCTCGCGGCGCTTAAGTTCCGGAAGTAGGTTTGCAGCGGGTCGATAAATTTCTCTGGTTCGCGCGCTTCTTCAAAAGCCGCACGCTCGCCGCGACGATGGTCTCGGGCGGCCGCGTGCGTATCAACGGCGAGCGTTGTGAAAAGCCGAGTGCGATCGTCAAGCTTGGCGATGTGTTGACCTTCCCTGCCGGGCCGCATGTGCGCGTGATCAAGGTGCTCGCGGGTGGCGAGCGGCGAGGGCCCGCGCCGGAAGCGCGTTTACTCTACGAAGATCTGACCCCGCCGCGTGAGGCCTTGCCGCCCGAAGAGGAAGCCCCTGCCCCGCGCGAGAAGGGCGCCAGGCGTCCGACCAAGAAAGAGCGGCGCGATATGTCGACCTTCACACGTGGTGAACGCGACGATTGAGACGCGTTCTCGCACTGGCCAAAGGGTTGTTGCGGCAGATGCGAAGTGGTACCGGTTTCTCGACCACTCTTCCGCTCACGAAGGACGTTCTCGCAAGACCGCGCCATGACCTACATCGTCAATGAGAGCTGCATCAAATGTAAGTTGATGGACTGCGTCGAGGTTTGCCCGGTCGACTGCTTCTATGAGGGCGAGAACATGCTCGTCATCCACCCCGACGAGTGCATCGACTGCGGCGTGTGCGAGCCGGAGTGCCCGGTCGACGCCATCAAACCGGATACCGAGCCCGGCATCGAGAAGTGGCTGTCGCTGAACAAGGAATTTGCCGGCAAGTGGCCGAACATCACGGTGAAGGGCGAGCCGCCCGCGGACTCGAAGGAATTCGAATCCGTACCGGACAAGTTCGAAAAGTTCTTCAGCCCCAAGCCGGGGTCGGGCAGCTAGTTATCCCCATTTCACGGTTGAGTACGTTAATAACTTCCATTTGTACGTGATTTTCGGATTGGCTGTTTTCGGCCAAAATCCTTTGCAATCTCACGCGTGTTGCAAGGACGAAATATTGGTTAACGCCAAGCCGTGCCTTTATTTTTCCCACTTTTCGTGTTACATTTTCGACACTTGGATTCAGCGACAGAGAAAACTTGCGATCAAAAGAAGCACGTGGGGACCAGCCTAGCCTCCGCGGACGCCGTACGAATATTTCGCAACGGATCGTTTCCAAATCGGCGGAGTACGTGACCCAGCAACGCCCGGCCCGCCCGCGCGTTGGGGAGCATAGCAGTGTTGCCCAATGCCTATGACTGACCGCAAGTCGAGCGAGAAAGATAGAGATCGGATGACCACGAAGAAGCCCGCGACCAAAACTGCTGCTGCCGCGAAGCCTATAAAGGCGACGGCGAAGGTGCAACCTTTGAAAGCTACCGCTAAAGTTGAAGTGAAGGCCAGTCACAAGCTTGAGGCGAAGAAGCCCGAGCTCAAAGCCGTGCCGAAGCCCGACATCAAGGTCGTCCCGAAGGCCGACGTGAAGCCGGTCGCCAAACTGGAACCGAAGCTCGTTGCCGCGACGGCGGCGAAGCCTGCGGTTGTTCCGCCCATGGCCGTGAAGCCGGTGGTGAAGGTCGTCAAGAAGCCGGACTTCCGGACGAATGATTGGGTCGTCTATCCCGCGCACGGCGTGGGCCGGATCGTCTCGGTCGTCGAGCAGGAAGTGGCCGGCATCAAGATGGAACTCTTTGTCATCAACTTCGACAAGGACAAGATGACGTTGCGCGTTCCGGTCGCGAAGGCCTCGTCGGTCGGCATGCGCCGCCTGTCGTCGCCGGATGTGGTCGCCACCGCGCTGCAGACGCTGCGCGGCCGAGCACGCATCAAGCGCACGATGTGGAGCCGCCGGGCTCAGGAATACGAAGCAAAGATCAACTCGGGCGACCTGATTTCGATCGCCGAGGTGGTTCGCGACCTTCACCGCGCAAGCGGCCAGCCGGAACAGTCGTACTCGGAGCGTCAGCTCTATGAGGCGGCGCTTGGCCGGATGGCGCGCGAGGTTGCGGCCGTCGAGCGGATCGACGAGGACGCAGCTGTGAAGCGTCTCGAAACGGCACTGCAGCGGGCAGCTTAACCCACGCCACCGTCACGACTTTGTGAGGGTCCAGGGTTTCAGCCCCCTGGACCCTTTTTCCGTGTTTTGGCCGTACTTTAGAATCGATCCAAAAAGGGTTGAACGGCGTTATAAGAATACCCAACTAGGTACGTAGGAAAATATTGGAGAACCAAAAATGGGGATTTTCGACACCTCGTTCGCGGTGAAAGCGAACCGGCAGTTCATCAAGAAGACCATGTCGACCGACTTGTTGGAGGCCGAACACGAACAGAAACTCGCGACCGCTTGGCGCGACAAGCAGGACCACAAGGCACTGCACGAGCTGACGACCGCGTATTTTCGCTTGGTCGTGGCGCTGGCCGCGCGTTTCAAGAATTACGGCTTGCCGATGGGCGATCTCATGCAAGAGGGCGTCGTTGGCTTGATGCAGGCTGCGCAGCGATTTGAGCCGGAGCGCAAAGTGCGCTTTGCGACCTATGCCTCGTGGTGGATCAGGGCTGCGATCCAGGATTACATCCTGCGCAACTGGTCGATCGTGCGGTTGACGTCGACGGCGTCGCAGAAGGCGCTGTTCTTCAACCTGCGCCGGGTGAAGGCAAAGATCGAAGGCAATCCGTCGAAGGATCTGTCGCGGGAAGCGGCTTTGAAGATCGCGGAAGCCTTGCACGTGGGCGTCGCCGACGTGGAAGAGATGGACGCGCGCCTGACGGGCGGCGACCGCTCGCTGAACGCGACGCCGGGCGACCCAAGCGAGTCGTCCGAGTGGCAGGATCTTTTGCCGGACGATGCGCCGCGTCCCGATGAGAACGTGATGCAGACCCACGACTCCGCGAAGCGGTCGACGTGGATCAAGCACGCGATGGACAAGCTGACGGCGCGCGAGCAGACGATCATTCGCGCGCGGCAGATGACGGACGACTCGGTGACGCTTGAGACGCTGGGCCAACAGCTCGGCATCTCGAAGGAGCGCGTGCGGCAGATCGAGGCGAATGCTCTCGCCAAGCTTAAGAACGCGTTGCTCGAAGAAGTGGGCGATCCGGTCGAAGCCGGCTTGGTCGCTGCAGCCTAGCCTTATTCAACGATTTGAATTTGCGCCGCGTGCGTGAGTTCGACTTCGGGTCCGTTGAGGCGTGAAAGCCATCCACGGACCCGAATTTGTTTTCCGGTCCACGTCGCGGGATCGACGCCGTCTTTACTGAGGTGTCTGCGGTCGCGCGCCGAGATCGCGATCGTGAAGTCCGTGCGGTAGTCGGCGCCGAAGTTGACGAACACCCTGCCCCGCGACGCGGCAACGGACGCGACCTTTCCTTCCACGATTTGGAACGTGCCGATGTCGGCATCGAGTTCATCGACCTTGCGGACGCGGTAATGGGGCAACGCCCAAACGCCGCGCTTGGCTGCGCGCGCCGTCGCTTCGTCCGCGAGTAGAGGCGCGGCGCATCTGGCGGTGTCGGCGAAGGTGCGCACGCGCGCCAGACCCGCCGTCACCATGGATTGCTGCACCCATTCATCGCCCGCGAACACGTGTGCGACCAGGGCGCCATGGCGGTCGATCGTGCGGTCGTCGAACGCGAGGCCGACGGTCTTCCCAGCGACGACCGTCGTGAGTCGGGCGCGCGCTTCGTCGGTGAGCGGTTCGCCGCCGCGCGGCGGCAGGACGGCGGCCAATCTCACACGGCGGCCGTCGGCGAGGTCGAACGATGCGCCGTCGGCGACGTGGGCGACCTCGACGTGTTC
>JAWXBY010000030.1:0-41924 GCA_034440355.1 Alphaproteobacteria bacterium | reverse complement strand
TGGCCGAGCGCAAGTTCGACACGCGCGACATCTCCGTCGAAGTGGAAGAGCGCATCCGCGAAGAACTCGACTATGTGCGCGAGGCTGCGCACATGCGCCTGTTCGGCCACATGTTCCAAGGCGACGACCGCATCGCGGTGCCAGAGCCGATGGCGGCGTTGTCGACGGGCAGGCTTCTCACCATGACCTGGCTCGACGGCGCGCCCTTCCGCGACGCGCTCGCGCGCCCGCAGGCGGAACGGGACGCCATCGCCAAAACACTCTACCGCGCGTGGTTCGTGCCGCTCTTCCAGTTCGGCGTCGTGCACGGCGACGCCCACTTCGGCAACTACACCGTCCGCGCCGACGGCGGGATCAACCTCTTGGACTTCGGCTGCGTGCGCATCTTCCCGGCGCGCGTGGTGCAAGGGCTCGTCGATCTCCACCGCGCCCTGTCGCGCAACGACGACGCCCTGGCCGCGAAGGCCTACACGGCCTGGGGCTTCACCGATGTGACCGCCGACTTCGTCGACAAGATGAACGTGTGGGCAAAGCTCGCCTTCGCCGCGACGCTGGAGGATCGCGTCCGCCCGCTCGGCGACGCAACCTCGCTCACCGGCGGCGTGGAGCAGATCTGGGCGATGAAGCAGCGCTTCCGCGAAGGCGGCGCGGTCCGCCCGCCGCGCGAGTTCGTCTTCGTCGCCCGCGCGCTCATCGGCGTCGGCGCCGCCCTCATCCACCTCGACGCCAAACTCAATTGGCACCGGATGTACGAGGACCTAACCGCCGCCTTCGACGCTGACGCGCTCGCAGCGCGCCAGACGCAGGCGCTGAAGGCGGCCGGGGTTGCATGAACAGTTCCCAGCGCCGCGCACACGTCTTCGTGTGCCGCCGCCCATTGGCGACGAATAGAGTCAATTGTCGGCGTTATTCCGTGGGCTGACGTGTTCGTCACGCAACGAACCGGGGCCAGGTCGTGTTCCACAGGGACGTAACCAAAGGAAACTCCCCCAAAATGAATAAATTCACATTGAGCCTCCTTGCCGCCAGCGCCTTGTGCGCGGTCGGCACGGTCGCCGTGTCGGCGCCTGCGCTCGCACGTGACAGAGGCGACAACATAGGCGTCACCGTCACGTTTGGCGGCGCGGCGTTCGGCTACGACGACGGCTATTACGACAGCGACCGCCGTTGGCACCAATGGCGCGACGACGACGAACGCGCCTGGTATGAACAGAACAACCGCGACACCTACTACCGCATGAACCGCGACGACGACCGCGACGACTTCCGCCGCGATTGGCGTGAAGGCCGCCGCGGTGACTGGCGCAACGACGGCCGGGCAGACTTCTCCATCGTGCTGGGCGACGTCGTGTTCGCCTACGAAGACGGCTACTACGACAACGGCCGCCGCTGGCACGATTGGCGCAACGACGCAGAGCGCGACTGGTACCGCCAGAACCGCGGCCCGACCTACTTCCAGATGGGCCGCTACGACGATCGCGACAACTTCCGCCGCGATTGGCGCGACGGCAGACGCGCTGACTGGCGCGGCGGCGGCGACGTAGACTTCGCCATTTCGCTCGGCAACGTCGTGCTTGCTTATTCCGACGGCTACTACGACAACGGTCGCCGCTGGCACCGCTGGCGCAACGACGACGAGCGTCGCTGGTATCAGCAAAACCGCCGTCAGTCTTACTATCACATGAGCCGTTACCGCGACCGCGATCGCAATCGCCGCGGTTGGCGCGACGGCAGGCGCAACGACTGGCGACCCACTAGCTACGGTCGCTGAGTAAGCGCAGTTGTCACGAACCCCGTCGCCGAAAGGCGGCGGGGGACGCCGTCAACGCGCTTGAGCGCATAGCTTCGAACGCGCAAGTACGCTGAGCAACGCCGCCTCGACATGCTCCGGCATGTAAGGCTTGGCGAGTCGCGGCGCGCTCCGATACTTCTCGGCGATGGCTTCCGTGCCATACCCGGTGGTGATGACGAACGGGATGTTGCACGCGCTGAGCGCATCCAAAATCGCGTCGGCGGCTCACTCGCCAAGTTCATGTCCACGATGGCCGCATCGAACGTTTCGTCGGCCACAAGAGCCAGCGCCTTGGCGAGGCGCGACGCGGCCACCGGGGACGCGCCGAGCGCTTCCACCATGTCGATAAGGCCGAGCGCAATGAGCATCTCGTCCTCGACGATGAGAACGCGGACGTCCGACGGCTTCGCGCGCTCGAAGGCGAGCACGTTGGATGCTTCGGGTGATTGGTTCACGCAAGTCTCCGTTCTTCCAGCCCGTCCAAAGTCAAGCACGTCGGACAGGCGAAGGCGGTACGCCATCGCGCATTGGTGTGGTGACCCGCGCGTTAAGACGTTTTGCGGAAAACGGCTAAAATGAGGGAATCAGCGCCGGGCGGTACTCGCCGAACAGCCTGCGATATTCGCTAGTCACGGTCTCATAGCACTCGCAAGCCGCGTCTTCGAGCCCGGTGCGGTTCAAGATGGTAATGCGCCCGTGCGCGTAACGAATGACCCCCGCCTTCTGCAGCGTGCTGGCCGCGATGCTGACCGTCGAGCGGCGCACGCCCAGCATGACGGCGATCAAATCCTGCGTCAGCGACAACTCCGCGACGCCGCTTCGATCATGCGCCGCCAGCAGCCAGCGCGCGAGCCGCTGTCCCAACTCATGATGCGCGTTGCACGCGGCGGTCTGGGCGACTTGAATATGAAACGCATGCGCATACCGCAGCAGCAAATCGCGCAGGCGCGGCGCTTCCGCCACGACGCCCAGCAATGCCGCCGGCGACAGTCGATAAGCCGCACCCCCGGTTTGACACATGGTCTCGCAGAACGACGTCGTCGCGCCGAGTGCGACCGACACACCGGCGAGCCCCTCGGGCCCGATCAACCCGATCTCCAGCGGCGCGCCGTCCGAGAGAACGGTCAAAGCGGAAATGAACCCGCTCTCGACGAAATAGACGACCTCGATCATCTCGCCCGCGCGGTGCAGCGATTGTCCAAGATCCATGGTGACGGGCGTGAGATGTTTGACGACGGCCGCGAATTCGTTCGCGGGCAACGCCGCGAGAATCCGATTCCGAACCGTCTTTTGATCGAGTTGAGTCAAATCCACTCCAACGCCTGGGCGGGAGCGCAAATAACTCTCAGTCGGCCGCTAGCCAAGGAATGCGGACAGCCGATACCCACCCAACGCGCCGGGTTCCAAAAAGGTTGCATTCCCCCGTTAGGCGACGCGAATGGCGACCTTCCCGAAATGCGCGCCGGTTTGCAGATAAGCAAACGCCGCGCGCGCCTCGGCGAACGGGAACACGCGGTCGACGATGGGCCTCACGCCCGCGCCGTCCACGACGCGCACCAGCTCCAGCAAGCCCGCACGGTCGCCGACCGTGATGTTGCGGAAGGACGCGCTCGAGAGCTTCAGCGCGAAGAAATCGATCCCCGGATTGTCGTCCGACAAGAATCCGATCGACGCGATCTCCCCACCCGGTGCGACCGCCCGCAGCGACTGATTGATCGTGCCGGGCCCGCCGACCTCGACGACCCGGTCGACCCCGCGCCCGCCGGACAGCGCGCGCACCTGCTTGCCCCACTCGGCCGTCTCGCGATAGTTCACGACGTCGCTCGCACCCATCGCCAACAGTCGCTGCGCCTTGGCGTCGCTCGACGTGGTGGCGATGACGCGCGCCCCAACCGCCCGCGCCAACTGCAACGCAAAGATGGAAACGCCGCCCGTGCCCTGCACAAGCACACTGTGTCCCGCGCGAATGGGCTGAGCACCGGTCAACGCCGTCCAGGCCGTGAGCCCCGCGCACGGCAGCGTCGCCGCCTCCTCATACGACAGCGCGTCGGAGAACTTCACCACCGCTTCTTGCGAAACCACCTTGCGCTCGGTGAGCCACCCGTCCTGCTGATCGCCGTAGGTTTCGTGCGCCATCGTCGCGTGCAGCGGCCCTGCGAACCAGCGCGGATGAAACGTCGAGATCACGCGGTCGCCAACCTTGAACGCCTCGACGCCCTCGCCGACGGCGATCACCTCGCCCGCGCCGTCGCTCGCCGGGATCAACCCCTTCTTGACGGCGCGCGGATACCGCCCCCTCACCATCGCGATGTCGCGATAGTTCAACGACACCGCATGCACGCGGATCAGCACCTCGCTCCGCTGCGGCCGCGGCTCCGCCTCGTCACGCAGACGCAAATCGTCAAGGCTCGCAAAATCGTCGAAGCGATAGGCTTTCATCGGCGGTGCTCCATTGGCTTGATGGCGAGAGCTTACCGCAAAAACGTGCTAGGAAACGCCAATGACCACTCCGGTGCTGAGCTGGCGCTATAGCAAAGCGCGGTTGGAAAAGACGGCCGCCATCGTTTTCGCGATGGCGATGCTCTTCGGCCTCTTCAGCTTCGCCCATTGGTTCGGCGCCCTGATGGCGATCTTCGCCGCGGGCCTCGGCGTGCAGTCGTTGTACTACGCGCGCAGCACGCACCCCGTTTTAACGATCGGTCCCGAGGGTGTGCGCTACGCGCGCTTCTCCTCGCGCACGGTGCCGTGGTCTGAGATCACCGACGTCGCCGTCGTGCGCGGCGTGCAGCGCGGCGTCGCCTGGGGCAAAGCGTATTACAAGCCAAGCCCGACGATGGACGAGATCGCCTTCTCACTGCGCAGCTACGACGGCTATACCGGCGCGCTGCGCAATGCGTTGCGCGGCTTGCACACGATGTTCGGCATCCCCGGTGTCCGCTGCAACGTCGCGCAGCTCGATGGCCCGTCGACCGACGACGTCGCCCGCGCCATCCACGCCCACTGGCCGGGCACCATCCAAGACATGACGGCGATCGAAGGCCGCTTCACGAAAACGCCGTGGACCGGCACGCCGCCGCCGCTGCCCTGACGCTATAGGTCGACGGTGAACAGCACGGACCGCCCGTCCGCCGCAGCACGGCGGTAGAGCGCGCGCACGTCCTCGAGCGATTCCCACGTATACTCGAAATCCTCGTCGCCCATCTCGCCATCGTAGTCCGTGGGATCGATGGCGTCATACCGCTTGCGAAACTCGCCTTTCGTAAACCGGTCGAGCGCCGCCGAAATCTCGCGCACCTGCTCGGGCGTCTTCAAACTGATGATGTAGTCGTCATTGCCATAGAGTTGCTCGCCGCCCATGACCGCGTGGTTCAGCGGATACGTGCCGCCGTCCCACGCCAGTCCGCCGTCGGTCAGCGCACGATGCATCGCATCCCACGCCTTGTCGCTCTCGGCGAGATAGTGCCTCGCCTTTTCGAAGAACGGCGTCTCGATCGCCTCGTGCAAATGATCGATCCGCGCGTCGTCCTCGACCGCACGCAGCGCCGCGACCTCTTCCTCAGACAGCGCGAAGTGGACGCCACGTGCAGCCATGTGCGTTCCTCATCTCAAGGTTAGGGCTCGCACGCTAGAACTTTTTCGAGTCCTTGCAAGACCTCTTCAAGGCCGGCGGCATCCAGTTTTTCGAACGCCTCGACCGTGGCGTCGATGGTCACGTGCCCGTTGTTGGTGATTGCCAATCGCGTGACATTGTTGGCGGGATCGCTCGTGCTCGTGACCGACCGAAAACGCCTTTCCAGTAGTGTCATCAAATCATGTCGGTCCATCGTCACGCCTGCCCACACTCGGGAAAATAGCCCGCTTAGCAATGATACCCCGGCGGAACAACGCCCGCGACACGCAAGTCCGCCGTCTCGGCACTGCGACTCAACTTATAGACTGTGCCTTTGGAGCAATATCCATTGCCGTATCTTTCTAGGTAATTTGACCACTTGCACGACTCGCCCGCCACGCACGCGGGCGGGCTGGAAGGGGTCAATCGTGAAGATCAGGGTTCTGTTGTTGGGCGCGGCCACGTCGCTCGCCATGGCGGGCGCGGCGAATGCCGGCGGCTGGTACGTCGCAGCCGAGGCGGGCCTCAATGGCATTGGCGAGGAGGACGTGAGCGGCACGTTCCTCGGCTCACCGGCAACGGGAACGTTTGAGGCCGATCTCGGCTGGGCCGTCATGGCCTCGGTCGGCAACGCGTTCTCGCCCGGCTGGCGCCTGGAAGCCGAACTCGGCTTTCGTCACAACGACGCGTCATCCGACCTGGCGCAGGTGACGGACATATCGCTCATGGCCAACGTCCTCTACGACTTCGAACTGTCGAAAGATTTCGACCTGACGCTCGGCGCAGGATTGGGTATCGCCCACACGAAGCTCATCATCGACGGCTTCTCAAGCGACACCGACGTCAACGTCGCCTATCAAGCTCTCGTGGGACTAAGCTACGCTGTCGGACCCAGCACCGACCTCACGCTCGCCTACCGCTACATGGACGTGGTCGACCCGACGGTCCAAATCGGTCAAGCGGTGGCCATCGAATTCGACAGCATTAGCAACCGAACCTTGAGCGTCGGCCTGCGCTTCCATTTCTCGCAAGACGAATAGTTGTCTTTGTGCGGAACATAGCCTCACCGCTAAGCTTAGCAGGCCCTGCGATACCGGCTAGGCGTTCCCACTGCTGACAGGAACCGGCTCGCCCGCCGTTAGTTCTTGTCACACCACCCGCGCATTGCGCGGGCGTGTTTCCGCGCAAAAGAAGACCCCACCCCGAAAGGAGCGACGATGTCATATATCGACGGTTTCGTAGTTGCGGTTCCAAAAGCGAACAAGCAGGCCTATCTCGACCACGCGAAAAAATCATTGCCGATGTTCAAGGAATTCGGCGCAACGCGCATGGTCGAAGCCTGGGGCGATGACGTGCCCGCAGGCAAAGTCACCGACTTCCAACGCGCCGTGAAGGCAGAGGCCAACGAACAGGTCGTCTTCAGCTGGATCGAATGGCCTTCGAAAGAGGTCCGCGACAAAGGCATGAAGCAGATGATGGAAGACCCGCGCATGAAGGACATGAAGATGCCCTTCGACGGCCAACGCATGATCTTTGGCGGCTTCGCCCCGATCCTGGATTCGTAGGTTCCGCAGAAGCGGCGCGATCGGCTAGGTCTGATCGCGCCGTTCGATCCCGTGCGCATCGTCAGCCGGACGGATAGTCGTCTTTGTACGGATCATAGCGGCGACGCTAAGCCTGGCGCGCAAAGTGATCGCGCGCCAATTCGCAGTTGCATTGCGATTTCTTCATCCAAAACAACTTCTGCGCCCTTGCTGCACGTGCGAGCCAAAGCGCTTCATGACCGCACGTCGCGATCCGTTCACGAAGGTCGCGCGTGGGTGCAACAAGTTGCGGGTGTCGGTATGCGTGCAGGATTCTGGTCGGGCGCCTTTCTCGGCGCGGTGATGATGGCGGGCTTCGCGGTCCAGGCGTCGGCGGACGAAGCGGTGGGCGGCGGCGAAAGCCCTTGGTCGTTCAACTTCACCGTGACAAGCGACTATCGCTTCCGCGGCATCAGCCAAAGCGACAACGACCCCGCGATACAGGCCTCCGTGCAATACGACGACCCGTCGGGGTTCTTCGCCAACGCCTGGGCGTCGACCATCGACTTTTCGCCCTTCGGCGATCCCGACGCCTCGCTCGAGGTCGACCTGACCGCCGGCTACCGCCACGCGTTTTCCGAGGCGACCGAAGGCACGGTGAAAGTCGTCTACTATTGGTACCCCGATTCCGACCCGCCGCCCTTCGTCGACGACGCCGACTACGTCGAACTGATCGCGGGCTTGACGCACGACTTCGGCGACTTCGCGCTGTCGGGCGAACTCGCCTACAGCCCCGACTATTCCGGCGGCCAGGGCGACGCGTTCGCCATCACCGGGGGCGCGACGCTGCCGATCGCGCCCGCCTGGTGGGTCTTCAACAAAGGCGTCGAAGCGTCGGGCCATCTCGGCCATCAATCGATCGACGACACGGACGACTACGTGTTCTGGGATCTGGGCGTCAGCGCCGGCATCGACCGTTTCACCTTCGACGTCCGCTACGTCGACACCGACATCGACGCCTGCCCCGATGTGTGCGACGCGGGCCTCGTCCTCACCGCATCCGTCGCCTTCGGCGGCTAGCAGCTTCCATCCGCGCGCCCCTGTGCTATGCAACGCCAGCACAGGGGAGACGCGCGCGTGTTCAGAACGGCCAAAATCGTTGCAGCGTTGATCGCAGCCTTCGCGCTCGCGGCGTGTGAGACGGGCGCGCAAATGTATGTGGGCGCCGACGCGGGCTTCGTGGTCGCCTCCATCGCAAAGCCACCCGGCTCGACCTACGAGAGCGTCGCGCTCGCCTATCGCGGCCAGGACGGCAACAGCACCGGAACACTGAGCGCGCCTATGCCGTCAGTCGCCGTCGCACGCTTAAGCCCAGGCCAATACGAATTCTACAGTTTCGACGTGAAGGGGCCGAAGAAGGACTACACGCCGCTCTTCGTCTATTCGATCCCCTTCACCGTCGAGAGCGGCAAGGTGACATATCTCGGCCAATACCTAACGCTCGACAACGCGAACGAACCCTACTTCGTCATCTCGAACGAACAAGCGCGCGACATGGCGAGCGCTGCGAAGACCAACGCCGACCTCGCAAACCTGCCGACGGTCACCGCGGTACCCAACCCCGGCAAAGTCCCATACTTCCGCAAAGCGCCGCTGCCGACGCGCAAGCATTAGCGCCACGCAAAGTCCGGATCGCGATAGACCGGCGCGCCGTCAAGCAGCGTCAACAGTACGCGCGCCTTGTGAATCTCGCCAACGGGGGTCTCGAACAGATTCCGGTCGACCACAATCAAGTCCGCAAGCTTACCCACCTCGATCGACCCGGTGATCGCGTCCTCGCGCGCGGCCCACGCGCCGTTGATCGTGTACGCGGCGAGCATGGCGGCGAGGTCCACGCGCTCCTGCGGCTGGGGCGCGGGCTTGCTGCCGTCGACGGGCTGGCGCGTCATGGCGACTTGGATCGCATCGAACGGGCTCATCGACGGTGCCGGCCAGTCGCTGCTCGCAAGCAACCGCCCGCCGCCGGCAGCAACGCTCGCCATCGGATAAAGCAAGCGCGCGCGCTTGGGTCCGAGCACGGCAATCGCGGCCGGCGTGGCGGGGTCGCTGGGATCAAAGAACAGCGGCTGAAAATTCGCCGCGGCGCCGAGCGCCCCGAACCGCCGAATGTCGCGAGGGTCGACGACGCCGATATGCGCCAACTGATGGCGCCGGTCCCGCGCACCGTTGGCTTGGGCGCCAAGCTCGATCGCATCGAGACCCACCCGCACCGCACGGTCGCCCATCGCATGCATGTGAATGAGAAACCCTTCGGCCTCGAGACGCCGCACGACCGCGTTCAACGTCCGCGCCTCGATCAGCAAGTCGCCGCGATCCGCCGGCGCGCCCGCGTAGGGCTCGATCATCGCCGCCGTTCGTCGATCGATCTCACCGTCGAGAAATATCTTCGCCGCATCTGCGCGAAAGCGTCGCCCGCGCGCGGCGTCACGGCGTGCGACCATCTCGTCGACCTGCGCAGGCCCGATGGCCGGATCGACGCGCTGCGCCGCGACGACGCGCACCGTCAGCTCGCCGGCACGATCCGCCGCCGCGTAAGCGTCGACAATCGCAGCACTCGCATTGGCGTCGACCAGCGACGTGACGCCGAAGCGGTTCGCCATCGCCGTCGACAGTCTGAGAGCGTCGCGATACTCCGCCTCGCTGGGCCTGGGAATCTGCGCACGCACGCGCTGGGCCGCCTCGCCGTCGACGACGCCGCTCTTCGCCGCGAGGCCGGCAATCGCCAACGCCCGCGAATTCACCCAACCCGTATAGCCGTCCGGCGTCGTCAGGAATGCAGGCCGGTCGGGCACAAGCTCATCAAGCTTCGCACGGCTAGGGCCCGCGCCGCCGAACATCTGCGGCGACCATCCGGCGCCCAGCAACCAGGGCCGCTCAGGATGCGCCGAAGCACATGCGCGAACCGCCGCGTACACAGCTTCCACGGTCCCGGCCTCGCCAAGCTGACATCTGGTGAGCCGCATGCCGCCGGACATCGGGTGAATATGCGAGTCCTGAAATCCCGGCAGCACCATCCGCCCATTGAGCGCGATCGTTCGCGCATCAGACCCGGCCGCCACGAAGGCGCCCGCATCGTCACCGACAAAAACGATCCGTCCATCGCGAACCACGACGGCGCTTGCCCACGGCCGGGCCGGGTCGACCGTATAAACCGCGCCGCCGTGCAGAACGAGCGCGCTCTCGGCCCGTGCTTGCGCGACGCACAACAATGCCAGCAGCAGAAGTCGCCATACGAACGTCATAAGCGCCGCCCTCACGCGGTGTTGAACACTTGGCTCGTCTCTGGCTCGTTGTGGCACGAGACGGCGCGCGACACACTCCCCCGCCAAAGAGCAAAAAGGGAAGGGCGGAAAAATGCGCTGGATCTTGGCAGGCGTACTATCGGCATCGTTCGCGGCAACCGCCCTCGCTGGCGACAAAATCGCGCTCGAACCCGTATGGACCCTCACCGGGCTTGCCGCGCCGGAGAGCGCCGCGCTCGCGGCCGACGGCTCCTTTCTCTATGTCTCCAACATCAACGGCGAACCCGACGCAGTCGACGGCAACGGCTACATCGCGCGCGTATCGACCGCCGGAAAAACCCTGGAAGAGAAGTGGGCGACGGGCCTCAACGCGCCGAAGGGCCTAACGTTGAAAGGCGCGCGCCTCTTCGCCGCCGACATCACGCGCCTCGTCGAGATCGACACGAAAACCGGCAAGATGGTCGCGACGTACGACGCCCCCGGCGCGAAATTCCTGAACGATACGGCACTGGCGCCCGACGGCCGCATCTTGGTTTCTGACTCGGCGACGCAGCGCCTCTACGTCCTCGACGGCGGGGCAATGAAGGTGCTGATCGAAGACCCGAAACTCCGCGCCGTGAACGGCATGCTCGTCGAACCCGACCGCCTGGTCATCCTCACGATGCAGGGCCTGCTGATCGCGATGGACTGGAAGACGAAGGCGCTCACCCAACTCGCCGACGGCTTCGGCGACGGCGACGGCATCGCCCCCTTGGGCAATGGCCGCTATCTGGTCAGCGAATGGCCCGGTCAACTCTGGTCGCTCGCCGCCGACGGCACCAAGACCGTCCTCATCGACAGCCGCAAGGAGCAAAAGCTGATCAACGACTTCCTTCTCGTCGGCGACACGCTCTACGTGCCCCACCTTCTGCCCGGCGCGATGACGGCCTACCGCGTTTCTACGTCGTCGCCCAATTGATGAAGAACAGTGCCGCGGCGAATGCAGCAATCGCGGCGGCATTCCATAGCGTCAGCATCGCCGGCGGCGCCGTCATCTCGTCGAGCCCCTGCGCGGTCGGATCCATAATCCGTCCGATCAGCCCGGCGAGCGGCGCAAGGATCGTGAAGCCGATCGTGATATACAATGCGCGTTGGATCCAGCGCTCCGCGACATCGGTTGATGTCGGCACCCAAGGGTGCGGAACGAAGGCCAGCCATAGCGCACCGGCCGAAGCCAGTACCACGGCGATGGCGATGATCCACCACGATGCGGCGTAGCGCAACGACGTGCGCACGATTGCGGCGAACAAGACGGCGAGAAGGGCGAGCGCATCGCGATAACCCGGCGACAACACGACCCCCAACGCCGCAGCGATCGGCGTCAACACCGCGTCGCGCGCCGCTTGATACGTCGCCGCCACGCCAGAAAGCATTGACGAGGGCGCGACGCCGGCCTGGCTCAGCACGATCATCCACACGGCGACACCGCCGATGACGGCGCCGACGAGAATTTGAACCCATGGCGTTGACTGCGGTGCTGACGGCTGTGAAACCTGTCCCTCATCTTCGCCCGTCGCCGCCATTGCTAAACCTCGACGCGCAACCGCTCGACGCCGTGGAAGAACGGCGTCGTCTTCCATGCCGGCGCTGCTTCCGCGAGCTTCAGGTTCGGAAACCGCTCGAAAAGTTTGAGCAGCGCCACCTGTGCCTCCAACCGCGCCAGCGGCGCGCCGATGCAGATATGCGCCCCGCCGCCGAACGACATATGCGGCACCGGCTCGCGCGTGATGTCGAAGCGGTTCGGCTCGCCATACGTCGCCGGATCGCGGTTCGCGGCGGGCAGCGAGGTGACCAGCACCTGCGATTTCTTCATCGGACAACCGCCGACGCTCATGTCGCGATCGAGAATCCGCGCCGTCTGCCCCACCGGCGGCGCATAGCGCAGAACCTCTTCCACCGCCTTGCTGATCAACGCCGGATTGGCCTTCAACAGTTTCAACTGCTCCGGATGCTGCAGCAAGGTCAGCACGCCGTTGCCGATCAAATCCGTGGTCGTCAAATTGCCGCCGACGAGAAACGCAATGCAATTGTCGCGAATATCGCGATCCGACAACTCCGTCCCGCGCTCCTGCGCCGCGATGATGTCGGAGATCAGATCGTCGCGCGGGCTCACGCGCCGCTCCGCGATCGCTTCCTCGAAGAACCCGCGCAGCGCCAAGATCGAGTCGACCATGTACTTCGTCTGCTCTTCCGTTCGCATGGGATGGAAGTTCAAGATCAACCCTTGGCTCCAATACCGGAAGTCATCGACGCGATGCTCATCGACGCCCAGCAACTTCGCAATCACCAGGATCGGCACCGGCTCGGCGATCTCGTCGATGACATCGAACGTGTCGCGCCCGTCCAGCTTGTCGAGCACGTCGTCGATGATCGTCTCGACCGGCGCCCGCGCTTTGCTGACCCGCGCGTAAAGCGCCTTCATCAACGGCGTGCGCACGCGCGCATGATCCGGATCGTCGAGGAAAAGAATAACGCTCGTGGGCCCCTCATCCGGCATGCCCGGCAACGGCTGACGCAAGCGATGCGTGAACGTCGCCGCCGCCTCCGCCTTCGATCCGTCGCGCAACAGCGTCCGATCCGTCAGCACGCCGCGGATGTCGTCATATCGCGTGAGAAAAAACGCGCCGAACAAATTGTCCCGCATCACCGGCGCCTCATCGCGCAATCGGCTCAACACCGCATGCGGATCGGCGCGGAAGTTGGAATCAAGTTCTGTAAGTTGAAGCCCGGTGGGCAGGGGTGCGCGCGACGAACTGTCGTTGGCCATGAGAACCTCCTTGCGAGGGCCGGACTATGGCATGCCCGCGCGCCTCACGTCTTGTCGGCTTTGGTGACAATACGGTCGATCCACTTGGCCAAATTGGCGACGACTTCGGCCCGATTGGTCTCGTTCAACATCTCGTGCCGCCCGTCCTTGTAATAGTCCGTCGTGATATCCCGCACACCCGCTTCGCGGTAGCGCTCGACGAGCGGCTTCAACAGCGTGAGCCCGTTGTTCAGCGGGTCTTTGTCGCCCGCCAACACATACATCGGCAGGGTGGTGCGAATGCGTTGAAGCGCTAAGGGCTCGAACATCGGCGCCGCCGCGCTGAAGACCGAAACCATCGAGTCCTCCGACACCGTGAACCCGCACAACGGATCGAACACGTATTTGTCGACCTCGGCCGGATCACGGCTCAGCCAGTCGAACGGCGTGCGCGCCGGCTCGAACGACGCGTTGAAGGACTCAAGGCCCCCGCCCTTCGGATCGGGCGGCGGCAAAAGGTCCAGCGCCGCCGAGCCCGACAACACCACGCCATCGATCAGCGTGCTGTGCGCGAGCAAATAAATCTGCGTCGCAAACGACCCCATCGAGTGCCCGAGCAAGATCAGCGGCACACCCGGATGCTCGTTACGAATGAGCCGGCTCAGCACCGCCATGTCGTCGACGACGGCGGCAAACCCGCCCGGCCCGAACTCGCCCAGCGTCTCTTTCGTGGCGGTGAGCCCATGCCCGCGATGATCGTTCGCGTAAACCGCAATCCCGCTCGCGAGCAGAGGTTGCAGAGGTTCCAAATAACGCAACGCATGCTCCCCCATGCCATGCGAAATCTGCAGCACCGCCCGCACCGGCCCTTGGGCCGGCCAACGATAGGCCGCAATGCGCGTACCGTCCGCGCCGTTGAAGTGGAAGAGGTCTTTGTCCTGGGTCATTGGCCTTCTTCTTTGATCGTAAAACGCAGCCTAACCGAAAAAGCGCTAGTCCTGGGAGCGCGGGCGTCCCGCCCGCTCTTTGGGCGACTCCGCGGCTGCGGCGCGTGGAGAGTCCGCAAGAGCGGGCGGGACGCCCGCGCTCCCAGGGCTAGAGCGAAAATGGATGACCTTGGCCCTACGACACAGTATATCCCGCCTTCCAAGAATAAGGCTGGCCGCCGAGCATGGCAAAAGACGACAAGAACACCGCCGACGTCGCCGCTCTGACGTTCGAGCAGGCGCTGAAGCAGTTGGAAGACATCGTGCAGCGGCTCGAAAAGGGCCAGGTCGACCTTGAAGACTCGATCGCCATCTACGAACGCGGCACCGCGCTGAAGGCCCATTGCGAGGCCAAACTCCGCGACGCGGAAGCGCGCATCGAAAAGATCGTCATCGGTCCCGGCGGCGCCGCGTCGACCACCCCCCTCGACCCGAACTGATCGGACGACCCCAGTGACCCATGCCGCCCTCGACCCGGCGTTGAAAGAGTCCGCCGCCTTCATCGAAGACGCGCTCATCGAAGCCTTGCCCGAACCCGAAGGCCCGCAAGCGCGCCTCTTCGAGGCCATGCGCTATGCGACGCTGAACGGCGGCAAGCGCATTCGCGCGTTCCTGCTGATGCAGTCGGGCCGCCAATTCGGCGTTGACCGTCGCGCCCTGTCGCGCGCGGCCGCAGCGGTCGAATGCGTCCACGCCTATTCGCTGGTCCATGACGACCTGCCCGCGATGGACGACGACGACCTGCGCCGCGGCAAGCCGACGACGCACAAACAATTCGACGAAGCGACGGCGATCCTCGCCGGCGACGCACTGCTCACCCACGCCTTCACACTGCTCGCCGGACAAGAAACGCATCCCGACCCGCATGTGCGCTGTGAACTCGTCGCGCGCCTCGCGCAGGCGTCGGGCTCGAATGGCATGGTCGGCGGCCAGATGATGGACATCGACGCCAAGGGCGAACTCACCGACATCGGTCAGATCACGCGCCTGCAACGCCTCAAGACCGGCGCGCTGATCTCTTTCGCCGTCGACGCCGGCGCGATCATGGGCAAGGCCTCGTCCACCGCGCGCCACGCATTGTCGAACTACGCGCAGGAACTGGGCCTCGCCTACCAGATCGCCGACGACCTTCTGGATGTCGAAGGCGATCCCGTTCAGATGGGTAAAGCGGCGGGTAAGGACGTAAAGGCCGGGAAGGCGACGTTCGTCACAATCCTCGGTCCCGAACGCGCCCGCGCGCAGGCCCAACTGCTCGCCGATCAAGCCGCCGCCCACCTTGAAGTGTTCGATGAAAAGGCCGACCTTCTTCGCGGTTTGGCGGTCTATGTCGTTAACCGGCGTGCCTAAATGCCGCAACAATCGCGTGTCAGGGGTGCACTACCTTCTGAAGAAGGCGGACGTCACCCAAGTCTAAGTAATAAGGTCCAGGGTTCTGATGACCCCACTGCTTGATAAGATCAAGTCGCCCGCCGACATGCGCGACCTCTCGCGCGACGAGTTGAAGCAACTCGCGAACGAGTTGCGCACCGAAACCATCGATGCCGTTTCCGTCACCGGTGGCCATCTGGGCGCAGGTCTCGGCGTCATCGAATTGACCGTCGCGCTCCACCACGTCTTCCAAACGCCGCACGACCGCCTGATCTGGGACGTCGGCCACCAAGCCTATCCGCACAAGATCCTGACCGGCCGGCGCGACCGCATCCGCACGCTGCGCATGGGCGGCGGCCTCTCCGGCTTCACCCGCCGCAGCGAAAGCGAATACGACCCCTTCGGCGCCGCGCATTCTTCGACGTCGATCTCCGCCGGCCTCGGCATGGCGGTGGCAAGCGACCTGAAGAACGAAAAGCGCAACATCGTCTGCGTGATCGGCGACGGCGCGATGTCGGCCGGCATGGCGTATGAGGCGATGAACAACGCCGGCGCCACACGCTCGCGCCTCATCGTCATCTTGAACGACAACGACATGTCGATTGCCCCACCGGTCGGCGGCATGAGCGCCTATCTCTCGCGCGTCGTCTCGTCGTCGGGTTATCAAAAGCTGCGTAACTTCACGAAGCAGCTCGCCAAGAAGATGCCGCACTTCGTCGAACAAACCGCCCGCAAGGCCGAACGCTACACGCACGGCTGGACGATGGGCGGCACGCTCTTCGAAGAAATGGGCCTCTACTACGTAGGCCCCATCGACGGCCACAACCTCGACCACCTGCTGCCGGTGTTGGAGAACGTGCGCGACGCCGACATCGACCGCCCGATCCTGGTCCACGTCGTGACCAAAAAGGGCAAAGGCTACGCGCCCGCCGAAGACTCCGCCGACAAATACCACGGCGTCGTGAAGTTCGACGTCATCACCGGCGCGCAGAAGAAGACGCAATCGAACGCCCCGCAATACACGAAGGTCTTCGCCGAAAGCCTGATCGCCGAAGCCGAAGCGGACGAGAAGATCGTCGCCATCACCGCCGCGATGCCGTCGGGCACCGGCCTCGACCTCTTCGCCAAGCGCTTCCCGAACCGCACCTTCGACGTCGGCATCGCCGAACAACACGCAGTGACCTTCGCCGCCGGCCTCGCGACCGAAGGCCTGAAGCCGTTCGCGGTCATCTACTCGACCTTCCTGCAGCGCGCCTACGACCAAGTCGTCCACGACGTCGCGATCCAAGGCTTGCCGGTGCGCTTCGCGATGGACCGCGCCGGCCTGGTCGGCGCCGACGGCGCAACGCACGCCGGCTCCTTCGACACGACGTTCATGGCGACGCTGCCTGGCATGGTCGTGATGGCCCCGTCCGACGAACTCGAACTCATGAACATGGTGGCGACGCAAGCCGTCATCGACGACCGCCCCTCCTGCGTGCGCTACCCGCGCGGCGAAGGCGTCGGCATCGAACTGCCCGCGAAGGGCGCACCGATCGAGCTCGGCAAAGGCCGCATCGTCCGCGAAGGCTCAAAGATCGCGATCCTGAGCTTCGGCACGCGCCTGGCCGAAGCACTGAAAGCCGCCGACGAACTGGGCGCGCGTGGGCTGCCCACGACGGTGGCCGACGCCCGCTTCTGCAAACCGCTCGACGAAGACCTCATCCGCCGCCTGGCCGCCAACCACGAAGTCCTCATCACCGTGGAAGAAGGCTCCATCGGCGGCTTCGCCTCCCACGTCATGCAATTCATGGCCAAGGCCGGCCTCTTCGACCGAGGCTGCAAATTCCGCCCGCTGACGCTGCCCGACGTCTTCATCGACCACGACGCCCCACAAAAACAATACGATGTCGCCGGCCTCAACGCCCCGCAGATTGTCCTAACGGCGCTCACCGCCTTAGGCCGCGAAGCCACCGCGACGAGCGGCTTGCGCGCGTGACGCCTGGAAGCGCGGGCATCCCGCCCGCTCTGACCGACGTCGACATCGTTCGCATCGGCCACAAGGGCGACGGCGAAACCGCCGATGGCATGTACGTGCCATTCACCGTGCCCGGCGATCGCGTGCGCGTGGAAGGCGAGGGCGATCACGCGAAGCCTGTCGAACTCCTATCGCCCGGTCCATCGCGCGCGTCGCCGCCGTGCCGGCATTTCGGCATCTGCGGCGGCTGCGTGCTGCAACACGTGGAGCAAATCGCTTACCGCGAGTGGAAGCGCGAACAGGTCATGCTGGCGCTCGCCCAGCGCGGCATCGTGGATATCGACATCGCACCACTGATACCCGTTGCGCCACGCACGCGACGCCGCGCCGTGCTGACCGGCCGCTTCGTCCACGACGAAATCATGATCGGCTTCCAGGAACGCGGCACGCACTTCATCTGCAACATGGTCGAGTGTCACGTCCTGCATCCCGACCTGTTCGCCCTGGTCGAACCGCTGCGCAAGCATCTCGTCGGCATCCTCCCCGAACACGGCCGCGCGGAGATCGACATCACGCGCACTGACTCGGGGCTCGACATGACGCTGGGTCTGCCGCGCGTGGAGATCGACGGCGCGCTCCGCACGCGCCTCGCCGACTTCGCGGCAAAGCTCAACCTCGTGCGCCTGACGGTGAACAACGAACTCGTCGCCCAGTCGCGTCCGCCGGTCATCCGCTGGTTCGGCGCCGAAGTGACCCCACCGCCGGGCAGCTTCCTGCAAGCCGTGCCCGAAGCCGAAGCGACGCTGCAAGAACTAGTGGTCGCCAACGTCGGTAAAACGAAACGCGTCGCCGACCTCTTCTGCGGCGCCGGCGCCTTTACCTTCGCGCTGGCAAAACAAACCGCGGTCGCCGCCTACGACAGCGAAACCGACGCCGTCGCCGCCCTAACGCTCGCGGCCCGCAACGCGCAGGGCTTCAAGCCGATCACGGCAGAACGCCGCGACCTCTTCCGCCGCCCGCTGCTCGAGCACGAACTGAACGCCTTCGACGCGGTGGTGATCGACCCGCCGCGCTCCGGCGCCAAAACGCAAACCGAACACCTCGCGAAATCCAAGGTCCGCCGCCTGGTCATGGTCTCATGCAACCCCGCGACCTTCGCCCGCGACGCGCGTATACTCATCGACGGCGGCTACGCGCTCACCCGCGTGACGCCGATTGACCAATTCCTCTGGTCCGCCCACATCGAATTGGTCGCCCTCTTCGAGCGGAAGTGAAAATGGCAAACGAGATCGCCCGCGCCGCCTATCGCCTCAGCCAAACCGCGCGTGTCGCCTGGTACGGCGGCCACCATCTGCTGGCGAACCGCCTGGGCCGCGGTACGGCCTTCGCCGAACGCCGCGTCGAAGTCGAAAACGAATACCCGAACCGCCAACTCTTCCTCGGCGAAATGCAGGCCCTCTTCGAACGCGACTGGAAGAACATCGAACAAGGCCTCTACGCCGCTCCCGCCGCCTTGGACCGCTCCGCCATCAAAACCCTACGCAGCTCACTCGACTTCCTACGCGACGTGCCCCAAGTCGCCCGCCGCCGCCGCGACCACGTCCACGACGAAGTCCTGACCGAAGAGGCGCGCAAAGACTTCCCACGCTACTATCTGCAAAACTTCCACTACCAATCCGGCGGCTGGCTCACCGAAGACTCGGCCAAGCGCTACGACTTCCAAGTCGAAACGTTGTTCGCCGGCACCGCCGACGCGATGCGCCGCCAAGTCCTGGTCCCCATCGCAAACTTCATGAAGGGCAGGGACCAACGCCACGTAAACTTCCTCGACGTCGCCACCGGCACAGGCCGCTTCCCAAGCTTCGTCAAAGACAACTGGCCCAAACTGCGCACGACAGTGATGGACCTCTCGCCCACCTACCTCGACGAAGCCCGCAAAGCCCTAAAGCCCTGGCGCGACGTAACATTCCTAGAAGCGAACGCCGAAACGATCCCGCTGCCGGACGCCAGCCAAGACATCGTCACCGCGATCTACCTCTTCCACGAACTCCCACCAAAAATCCGAACGATCGTCGCCAACGAAATCGCCCGCGTCCTAAAACCCGGCGGCCTCTTCGTCTTCATGGACTCAATCCAACCCGGCGACACCCCCGGCTTCGAAGCCCTAACCGAATTCTTCCCCCAAGCCTTCCACGAACCATATTACGAGAGCTACCTAACCTGGAACGTCGGCGAAGCCTTCGAAAGCGCGGGCCTCACGAAGCAATCCGAAACACCCGCCTTCCTCTCCAAAATCGTTGCCTTCGAACGCAAGCGCGGTTGAGAGTCACGAAGAGCGGGCGAGGACGCCCGCGGTCCCAGGACTAGATCCCGCCTTTCAACATGGCGATCGTCGATCTCAGGGTTTAAAGGTTCGCTCTAGCCCTGGGACCGCGGGCGTCCTCGCCCGCTCTTACTGACTCAAATCGCCACTGCCTGAGGAAGATAAGCAAATGCTCATGCTCTCCGAAGAAGACGTCGCCCGCGTGCTGACGTGGAACGCGCTCATCCCGGCGATGGAGCGGTGTCTCACGGCGTTCTCCGCGGGGCTGGTGACGCAGCCGGTGCGCAGCATCCTCACCGTCGAGGAGGACAAGCGCTTCCTCGGCGTCATGCCGGCGGTGACGCCGGATGCGATGGGCGCAAAACTTGTCGCGTTCTATCCGGTGAACGCCGGCACGCCGCATCCGACGCACACGGCGATGATCGTGCTCTTCGACCCGAAGACCGGCGAGCCGCTCGCCGCCATGGACGGCCGCCTGATCACGGAGATGCGCACCGCCGCGGTGTCGGCGGCGGTGACCGCGAAGGTGAAGCCCAAAGACGCGCGCGTTCTGGCGCTGTTGGGCAGCGGCGTCCAAGCCGTCTCACACCTCGAAGCACTGCGCCACCAGCAAACCTTCGACGACGTGCGCATCTGGAGCCCCACCACCGCGAACGCGAAACGCTTCGCCGAGACACACGGCGCGCGCGTGACGACGGCGGAGGACGCCGTGCGCGGCGCCGACATCGTCGTCGTCGCCACCGCGTCGATGGAGCCGGTACTGCAGGGCCGCTGGCTCAAACCCGGCGCGCACGTAAACGCCGTCGGCGCCTGCCGCCCGAACTGGCGCGAACTCGACGACGAAACGATGCAGAACACACTCATCGTCGACTCGCGCGACGCGGCCACGCGCGAGTCCGGCGACGTCATCCTCTCGCACGCCACGATCTACGCCGAAGCAGGCGAGCTGTTCGCCGGCACAAAGCGCGCGCCGCACGACCGCACGACTGTCTTCAAATCGTTGGGCCTCGCCGTCGAAGACCTCGCCGCGGCGCGCCTGGTCTATGACGCAACGCGCCGCGCGCGAGCCTAAGCCGTCCGCGTAAACTCCATCATCCAGTTCACTTCCCACGTCTGCCCACCGTCGGGTGAGAACGCCTGCTCCCACCGCGCCGACGTGCGTGTGATCTTGGACCACTGAAAGCGAACCTTGATCGGCTTGCCGCGCAGCGTGTCGTCGGCCATGAACGTGCCGACGCCGTCCTCGAACCCGCCTTGGACCGGCACTTCGATCGAATGCGGGTCGCGCCCATCGAGCCACCAGATCGCCCACGTGTTGGTCTTTGTGTTGAAGGCGCGCAGGCCGACCGCGCGATAGCTGCCTTCCGGCAAGTTCAACACGTTGTCGTCGACATTGCCCGCGCCGGCCATCAGCGGCTGACAAACGCACGTACCGTCGAACGGCACCCATTCAGCGTTGTTCATCAGCCGCTCCTTCAAACGGCGATGCTGCACATGCCAAGAACCGAAAAGCCAATCGAAATCGTGAATGGGATCATGGGACATGGGTGCGCTCTCTCGTGCGTTGGCGGTGCTGGAAAGGGAAGTGGCGGCAGCGGCGAGCAACGACAAACGCATCACATCGCGGCGATCTAGGGACGTCATAAGAACCTCGTGCAAAGTACGAGACCGTTATGCGCCCCTAAGCATGACAGTGAGTGTCATGATTTAGAACGAGAGCAAGAAAGAGCGGGCGGGACGCCCGCGCCCCCAGGACTAGAGCCTGTCCTTCAATGCGGTGATCGTCGATCTCGACGCGTAAAGGCTCGTTCTAGCCCTGGGAGCGCGGGCGTCCCGCCCGCTCTTTCTGAATCGACGCGCGGTCAGGCGCCGAGGAAATCGAACATCCGGCGCACATGGTCCCAATCCGTCTGCGCGACGAGGCCTAGCGCCTTGCGCGCCTGCGCCTCACGCTTGTCCTGCTCGGCGACCAACTGAGGAATGTCGATCCGGCACGGCTTGCCGGACCATCCGTCGCGCGCAATCGTCTCGACGCGCTCTCGCATCTCGCCGAGGAACGAATTGACGAACCCATGCGCCGCCGCGCGAAAGTCCGCCTGCGGCTCGATCAAATCGGCGCGCTGAACAACCCACGTCTCATCCGCACGCCAGCGCAAATGAATCTTCGCGCCGCTCGACCAAAAATACAAAGCCGGCGCACCGACCAGATACCCGAGATCGACCTTGCGCATTCCCCACCAGCCATGCGCCTCGAACCACGCGGCCGCAAGATCGTCGTCATCCGGCACACCCGCGCGCGGATCGCCGGCCCAAGCAAAGAACCGCGCCGTCACGTCCGGCGGCACCGGCTCCACGATATGCGGCCACGCCTCGAGCAAATCCTCAAACAACCGCACGACCGCATAACTGCACCACGACACGCCCAGCTGCGCATCGAGCGCATCGGTATGCTCAAGCAACCGCCCCGCGACCGTATCGACACAATACGCGCCGTCGCTCAACCCGAACCAATGCAGGTTCCGATCCTCCGGCGGACCCCAGGGCGCAATCTCGCGCACGTCGCGCAATTTGTAGAGGAAGCGCAGAGGCCTAACCCACTTGCGCCCGGTGGCGCAGCACGTGGTCGGCCAGCACGCAGGCGAGCATCGCTTCGCCCACCGGCACCGCGCGGATGCCGACGCATGGATCGTGGCGGCCTTTGGTCTGGATCTCGGTCTCTTGGCCGTCGCGCGTGATCGTTTTGCGCGCGGTGAGGATGGACGACGTCGGCTTCACCGCGAACCGGACGACGACGTCCTGGCCCGTCGAGATGCCGCCCAGCACGCCGCCCGCCTGGTTCGAGAGGAAATGCGGCCGTCCGTCCTTCATGCGCATCTCGTCCGCATTCTCTTCGCCCGACAGCGCCGCGGCGGCGAATCCGGCGCCGATCTCGACGCCCTTGACCGCATTGATCGACATCATCGCCGCCGCGAGGTCAGCGTCCAGCTTGCCGTAGACTGGTGCGCCCAATCCGGCCGGCACGTTCGACGCCACGACTTCGATCACCGCGCCGACGGAGGACCCTGCCTTGCGCTTTTCGTCGAGATAAGCCTCCCAAAGGGCGGCGGCCTTGGCATCCGGCGACCAGAACGGGTTGTTTTCGACCTCGGCCCAGTCCCAGTTTCCACGGTCTACTTTGTGCGCACCGATCTGAATCAGCGCCCCGCGAATCTGGACTCCACCCGGCACGATATGGTCGAGCACCTTGCGCGCGATGGCCCCGGCCGCCACCCGCGCCGCGGTTTCGCGCGCCGACTGCCGTCCGCCGCCGCGATAGTCGCGCACGCCGTATTTCATGAAATAGGCATAGTCCGCGTGACCAGGCCGGAACTTGTCCTTGATCCCCTCATAGTCCTTGGACTTCGCGTCCACATTGTCGATGTGCAGCGCAATCGGCGTCCCCGTCGTGACCTGTCCACCCGTGCTGTCGTCGGAGAACACGCCCGACAGGATCTTCACGATGTCGGTTTCCTGACGCTGCGTGACGAACTTGGACGTCCCCGGCCGCCGCTTTTCCATCCACGGCTGAATGTCCGCCTCGGTCAGTCCAATCCCCGGCGGCGTCCCGTCGACGACGCAGCCCAGCGCCGGCCCATGGCTCTCGCCCCAGGTCGTCACGCGAAACAGATGGCCGTAGGTGTTGTGGCTCATGCTCGACCTTCTAACCTGAGTCCGCCCGCGTTCACAGCGCGGCCTCCGTCCCATTGGCCAAACGGTAAACGCGGTTGTGCTCGGGCGTGTTGGACGTAGGGATTTCCGCCACCGGCACACGCAGGTTCAACCCGCGCAGCGTCCGCCCAACCGCCCCGTGCGCCACGACGACCACGTCGCCGCGAAGCTCCGCCAGCCAATCCTGAAGCCGTGCCACCAAATCTGCATAGCTCTCGCCGCCGGGCGGTACATGAGTCCATCGCGAATCCTCATAGGCGGTCCAGGCGTCCGGATGACTGGACCGTATCTCGCGCGAGGTCATGCCCTCCCAGTCGCCGAACCCCAATTCCGCCAACCGCTCGTCGATCACATAGCCGTCAGGCGCTAGACCGAGATGCTCCCGAATGATCGCCATCGACGCCCGCGCTCGCCCGAGCGGGCTGCACACGAAGGGCAGGGCGCGCACGTCGGGCACGGCCTCGACCAGTGTCACCGCGTTCTCCAGCGCATGAGCACGGCCGGCATCCGTCAGCGCGCTATCCTTGCGCCCTTGCAGCCTGCGTTCGGTGTTCCAGAGGGTCTCGCCATGCCGCACGAAGTAAATCGTATGCGGCGTCATTCGTCCGGCGAAAGCGTCGTCAGCAGCTGCGCGCTCTCGTGAACCTTCTCGATCGCCGCCAGACCGACCATGTGATAGCCGGCGTCGACGTGATGCGTCTCGCCCGTCACCGCCCGGCCCAAATCCGACAGCAGATACAGCGCCGAATTGCCGACCTCTTCGATCGTCACGTTCCGGCGCAACGGCGCGTTCAACTCGTTCCACTTCAAGATGAAGCGGAAATCGCCGATGCCCGACGCGGCCAGCGTCTTGATCGGCCCAGCCGAAATCGCGTTGACGCGAATGCCCTTCTTGCCCAGGTCCTCCGCCAGATACCGCACGCTCGCCTCAAGCGCAGCTTTCGCGACGCCCATGACGTTGTAGTGCGGCATCACCTTCTCGGAGCCCAGATAGGTCAGCGTCAGCATCGACCCGCCATTCGTCATCAGCTTCTCCGCGCGCTGCGCGATCGCCGTGAACGAATAGCAGGAGATGTTCATCGTCAGCGCGAAGTTGTCGAGCGTCGTGTCGACATACCGCCCGCGCAATTCTTCCTTGTTCGAAAAGCCGATCGCATGGACCACGAAGTCCAGCGTGCCCCACGCCCGCTTCAACTCGTCGAACACCGCATCCATGGAACCCTGCTCGGTCACATCGCACGGCAGCAGGATCTTGGACCCGATTCCCTCGGCCAGCGGCTGCACGCGCTTCTTCAGCGCATCGCCCTGATAGGTGAAGGCAAGCTCCGCCCCCTGATCGTGGACCTGCTTGGCAATACCCCAAGCGATCGAGCGATCATTGGCGACTCCCATGATGAGGCCGCGCTTGCCCTTCATTAAACCGTTGATTTGGCTCATTGTTTTGCCGACGTCTCGCCGTGCGATTGGTGACGGTCAATAAGCGCCGGACGCTAGTCAAATTCGCCGGGCCGGTCAAACCATGGCGTTAACGACACACGAAGTCTTCGAGCGCCACACCGTCGCACTGAGGCGGCGCGCCCGCCTTGCGCCAATAGTCGATGATCCGCGCATCCTTGAGCATCGCACGCCCTGTCGCGGTCTGCGCCCAATCCGGTATGCGCCACGCCAGCCCGATCATATGCGCGACGCGCGTCGTGTCCCCTTCGCGCAGGCGCCGCGCGACGAGCTCCAGAAAACCATCCGTATCGCCCACCAGGAAATAGATGACGTCCGGATTGAAGGTCGGATCGCGCGTCGACTCGTCGACAAGAACCTTGCTTGCAGCCGGCAAGCCAACCGGCGATTTGATCGCCGCAACGATGACATCGGTGAACGCGGCATCCACCGACCCGACCTTGGCCGCCGCTCGAAAGTGCTTCTCGGCGTCGTCAAGCTTGCCTTGCGCTTTCGCGATCGCCGCCAGATGCAAGTAGCCGTGTATGGCCGCATCCGGCCCGCCACCCAACAGCTTCTCCGACAGCGCGGTGCTCACCACATCGTCGCGCCGGGCGAAGGCGACGCGCGCGCGCCAAATGTCGATGAACGTGTAGAGCGGGTCGACGTGTGCCGCCTTGTCCAACGTGCGCGCCGCCGCTTCAAGCCTGCCAACCGCGTACTGCGAAAGCCCCAGCCAAAGCAGGCCGGTCGAGTCCGAAGGATCGAGCACGACCGCGCGATTGCCGTGTTCGAACGCCTCGCTCCATTGCAGCCGGTCGCACGCCATGCTTCCCAACACCGCATGCGGCTGCGCCAAAGTCGGATCGAGTTCGATGGCCTTCTCCGCCGCACGCCGCGCCAGCGGTGCATAGTCGGCGAATTTTTTGGGATTGCGCGAGCCCTCGGACGTATAGCTCGCCGCCAGCCCCGCATAAGCCTGCGCGAATGCCGGATCCAGCTTGGTGGCGCGCTGGAAGAGATCGATGCTCTGCGCCACAGACGCTTCACCGCGGTCGCGGAACAGCGCGCGCGCCTCCAGGAACATCCGATAGGCCTCGATACTCTTCGTCGGCGCATCGCGCGGCGGCGCGACGAGGTCGATCTGCAGATTCATCGCCGCCGCAATCGCCGTCGCGATCTCGTCCTGCACGGCGAAGATATTCTCGATCTTGCGGTCATAAGTCTTCGACCACAAATGCACATCGGTTGTCACATCGATCAACTGGGCGGTAATGCGCACGCCGTCGTCGGACCGCCGCACGCTGCCTTCCAGCACGTGCCGCACGCCGAGTTGCTTGGCGACTTCGGGCAACGGCACGTTCTTACCCTTGAACGCGAACGACGACGTGCGCGAGATCACCTTCAGGTCGCGCCGCTGCGCCAACAGATTGAGGATCTCCTCGGTCAACCCGTCGGAGAAAATCTCGTTCTTCGCGTCCGTCGACATGTTGACGAACGGCAGCACCGCAATCGACTTCGGATCGACAGCGGGCGAAGGCGGCGGCGCAGGTTTCGCCGGCGCCGCTTCCGCGACGACCGCAGGCGCATCGCGCGGCACGAACACCTGCACGACGGCAATCAGTCCGACGACGACCAGCATGCCAGCGAGCAACAGGTCCGTCGTCTCCGGCATTACCAGCGCGCCGTCGCCGTGGCTCTTGGTGCGCTTAATGCCTTGCGGCGTGATCTCATAGACCCACGTCAGCGCTAGCACCACGGGCAACGCCAACGCGATGATCCCGAACACGACGGTGTCGAACGACGCCGCCAGGTTCAGCGTATTCTCAAGCGTCGCCGCGACCTGCAGCACGATCCATCCCGCGACGACGTAAGCGGACGCCACGCGCAAAACCTTGCGCCGCTGCAGCTCGGAGATGAACCACTGTATGGCCGGCCAGACGCTCAATTCAGATCGACCGCGAATCTCTTGAAGTCGGCAAGGTCTGCGTAGTCCAACGCACCTTCCTGCGTCGCCGCGAGCACGATCTTGGGCGCCATGCCCGCGACAAATGCCTCCGCCCAGCGCGGCGCGCACAAGCACCACCGGTCGCCGGGCTTCAGCCCCGGAAAGCCATATTCGGGCATGGGCGTGGACAGATCGTTGCCGTGCGCCTTCGAGAACGCCAAGAATTCCACCGTCATGATCGCGCAAACCGTATGCGACCCGCGGTCCTCCGGCGACGTGTTGCAGCACCCGTCCCGGAAAAATCCCGTCACCGGCTCGATGCTGCACGAGGCCAACTCGCCGCCCAAGACGTTGCGTTGCGCGGGCCGCTTTCCTCCACCACTTCCTGCTTGATAGGCCATTGGGTTCCCGTTCCGTTGGTGTAGTTTTAGCGCGCTTTCGGCCGGCTGCGAAATTCGCGGATTGACGCGCCGGTTGCTGAACGTCTGACGCGTGACGAAGGAAACACTTGCGGATGGTTTTCGGTCTCCTGGCGCTAACCGTAGCGGCCCTGTTCACGGGCGCGGCGATCTACATCAACATCGCCGAACACCCGGCGCGTCTAAAACTCGAAGACGGCCCGCTGCTCACCCAGTGGAAGCCCTCCTACAACGCTGGCAAGCTGATGCAGGCAAGCCTCGCCGCGGCGGGTGGCATCCTGGGCCTCATCACCTTCTTCTTCGACTGGGATTGGAAGTGGATCATCGGCGCGATCTTCATCGCCGCCAACTGGCCCTACACGCTCTACCTGATCATGCCGACAAACCACAAACTGATGGCCGCCGACCCCGCAGCCCCCGGCATCGAAGTCCGCCCGCTGATGGTCCGCTGGGGCTGGCTCCACGCCGGCCGCAGCATCCTGGGCGCCATCGCAACACTGCTCTTCATCGCAGCGGCCGTGAACTAACGCCCCGGCCAGCCGACGCGCTGAAGCACATCGACCGCGTGTTCGAAGTCGGCTCGGTCCACGTAGATTTGCGCCGAAAGCCGGACCTGGAAGTGTCCCTGGAACACGGATGAGGCGACCTGGATGCGGTGGTCGTCCCACATCGCTTTCATCAGCGTCAGCGCATCTTCCGGATCGGCCGCCCGCTTCTGCGGCAGGATGTAGGTGCGCATCGCGGCGAACATCGCATCCGGCGCGACGGGCGTGACATCCAGCGCGCGCATCGCCTCCGCGCCCTCGCGCGACAGCCGGTGCAGATGATGGCGAACCTCCGCCGCGCCGAACTTGGCGATGAAGTCCATCGCCGCCGGCACACTGAGGAACGCGGACACGTCGCGCGTGCCGACATAGTCGAACGCAAACGGAAACCCGAGGTCGTGCCAATGGCTGACCGACAAGGGCAGGGGCTGCGGCGCGTCCGCTGCGGCATAGAGAAACGCGCAGCCCTTCGGCGCGTAGAGCCATTTATGAGCATTGGCCGTGTACCAATCCGCGCCGATCGCCGGCAGATCGAGATCGAGCTGTCCCAGCGCATGCGCGCCGTCGATCAGCACATGCACACCCTTCGCCTTCAGTGCGCGCGTGACTTCGACCACCGGAAACACGATCGCGGTCGGTGACGAGATGTGGTCGATGATCGCAAGCCGCGTGCGCGATCCGGCCGCATCGCTGATGCGCTCGACGACGTCGTTCGCGGTCAACGGAACGGGCAGGGCGACCTTCACGATGCGCGCGCCGGTGCGCTGACACGTGCGCTCCGCCGCCAACCGCACGGCGTTGTAGACGCAGTCGAGAACGAGAATCTCATCGCCCGGCTTGAACGAAACGGTGTCGAGCACCGTGTTGACCGCTTCCGTCGCGTTGCTCACGAACGCGATGCGCTCGCCCGTCGTGCCGACGAAAGAGCCAAGTCGCGCAGCGGCCGCGCGGATCGCGTTGTCGGCGACGCGCGGCGAAACCTTGTAGCGGAAGAACGAGTCGGGCTGCCGCTCCATCTCCTCGCGGATCGCCGACTGCGCCGCGAGCACGTCCTTCGGACAAGCGCCGAACGAACCGTGGTTGAGGAACGTGCCGTCAGGCTCCAGATGCCAGAGCGGACGCAGATGTCTGCCGAACATGGTCATGCCCGGCAGACTAGAGAGTGATCGTAAGCGGCGGTAGGCGGCTTAGCCCAACAAACGCTGCGGCCCAAAGGCGCGCATGAAGACGTCGGCGCAGAATTTCGCCCGGCGTTCGATCTCGTTGGGCGACATTTCGGTGCCCACGCCCAAAAGCCAGCGCGCCTCGATCTGTCCCGTGATCATGCCGAGGAAATGCTCGGCCGCGATCGTGGACTCGCCGCCGGCGTCGAGCCGGCCGAGGCGTTCCTCGCGCGCGATCCATTGGCTGAGCGCCTCCAGCATCTGGCGCGGCCCAGCCTCATAGTACGCCTGGCCGATCTCCGGAAACTGCTGGCTCGCGCCGATGATCATGCGGTAGTAGCCCATCTCGCTCGGGCTGCACGCATGCGTGTAATACTGCCGCGCCACGTCGGTCAGCATCTCGCGCGGGTGGCGCTCAAGCGCATGGGCCGCCAACGGTGCACGCATGTAGGCGGCGCGGTCGGCGATCATCGCCTTGAAGAGATCTTCCTTGCTGCCGAATTGATTATAGAGCGTCTGCTTGGCGACGTTCGCGGCCGCCGCGATCGTGTCCATCGGAACGTCATAGCCGTGCGTGCGAAATGTCTCGGCTGCGGCCTCGAGAATACGGGCGCGCGCCGACAACAATTGCGACGGCGAAAGTGAAACAGCTGCTGAAGAAGAACGGCTCATCGCAATACCCATCGATAGAAAAGTGTTGTCCCCGCTTCGGCGAATCACCTGATTCGCCGATCATCAGTATGCTGCCGAATCAGTTTTGGACTGAGAAGTCCAAAGGCTTAGCCGGTTAACAAAAAACTAACGCGCTTAATCTGGAGTCGTTGCACCCGCCGTGAGCAAATTAGCGGTGGAAATGATTCACGCGATTCACGGCCGATCGGCGATGGGGACAGGATGGACCGCGCCATCCTCGCGCAAACGCACTAGACGCACGAGTCTAAGTGGTGAAAAAATCGCGGATTAGCTGGATTTTCTGAGCGCCGAGTCGATGGACGCCCACAGCGGCTCAACCGGTTCGAGGCCGATGGAAAGGCGCACGAAGCCGTCCGCGACGCTGTCCCCCCATCTCGCGCGCCGCTCCGCACTTGTCCGCACGCCGCCGAAACTCGTCGATGGCTGTATGTAAGGACAGTCCGCAATGAACTGCTCCGCCGCGCCGGTATCGCGCAGGGTGAGCGAGATCATCGAGCCGAACGTCAGCATCTGCTTGGCCGCGATGGCATGCGAAGGATCGCTCTTGAGCCCCGGATAGCGCACGGCAAGCACGCGCTCGTGCCTTTCCAGCCGCTCGGCGATGACGCCGGCCGTCGCGCACATCCGCGCAAACCGCACCTCCAGCGTCTCAAGGCCACGAAAAACGAGCCACGCCTCGAACGGCCCGGGGATCGAGCCCGAGTACTTCCGCCAATCCTTGAGGCGCGCCATCAACGCGCCGTCGCGCGTCGCGACATGCCCCATGAGAGCATCCGAATGCCCGTTGACCGCCTTCGTTCCGGCGCAAACGACGATGTCTGCACCCAGTTCGAGTGGCCGCTGCCCGAGTGCCGTCATGGTCGTGTTGTCGACCGAGAACACGGCGCCGGCCGCTTTGGCGAGCACCGCCGCCTCGCGCAGATCGCAAACGTCGAGGCTGGGGTTCGATGGCGTCTCGGCATGCACCAGACGAAAGCCGTCGAAGCCGCCCTCTAGGAAGCGTGCCGTCGGCCGTGTCTCGACCTTGACGCCCAACGTCTTCAGAAACTGATCGGCGAGCGCGCGCGTCGCGAAATAGCCGTCCGCCGGCACAAGCACACGGTCGCCCGCGCGCGCCGTCGTGAAAAGGACAGCCGCAATGGCCGCCATACCGGACGGGAAGATCAGCGTTTCCGCGCCTTCGATAACGCCAAGAGCTGCCTCCAAGGCCTCCCATGTCGGATTGCTGTAGCGCCCATAAACATACGGCACATTCGACGGATTGCCCGGCAGGTGAAACACCGCCGTCGGCCAGATCGCCGGCACGACGGAATCGCCGGGCGCAAGCGTCGCATCGCGATGATGCAGCAACCGCGCGGCCAGCGCTTCGATCTCTGTCTTGTTCATGGAAGCCATCGATGCGCTGCGAACGTCACTGGCGCAAGCGTCAAATGTCGCCGAACTTTTTGCGCGGGTCGTACGGGTGCGCCGCTTCCCACCGCTTCACGATGTCATTCAAGTTCGAGTCCGACTGATCGGGCAGCACGATCTGCAGCGTAACGAACTGATCGCCCGCCGGATGGATCGAGTAGCCCGGAATGCCCTTGCCCTTCAGCTTGAACACCTGGCCCGCATTCGCACCGGGCGGAACGATCATCACAAGCGGCCCGTTCAGCGTCGGCACCTTCACCTTCGCCCCGTGCAGTGCTTCGTTCAGCGTGATCGGCAGATCGAGATGGATGTCGTGCCCTTCGCGGCGGAAGTAGGGATGCGGTTCGATCTTGATCGTGATCATCGCATCGCCGGCCTGGCCGCCCGGAATGCCCGGCTCGCCCAAACCCTTGAGGCGGATCGATTGACCGTCGCGCACGCCGATAGGAATCTTCACGTCAAAACGCTTGCCCGCCGGCAGCTTCACGCGCCGCGTACCGCCGAGCGCCGCTTCCTCGAACGTGATCGAAAGATCGTAGTGGCTGTCGAGGCCCTTGCCCGGCGTCGGCTTCTTGCGCCCGCCCGCCGACCGCTCGCCGAAGAATTCGGAGAATAGATCTTCGACGCGGCTCTTCTTCGGTTCGCTCGCCGAGCCCGATCCAAACGCGCGTTCGAATGCGTTGCGGAAAGCCGAACTCGCGCCATCGCCGTTCGCTTGCGCGCCATTGGCTGCCGTCCCATTGGTATGCGTCCCGTTCGCGTGACCGTTGACGTGCGCGCCGTTCTTCGCCGCCGTCTTAGTTGCGGTCTCTGCAGGCTCGCGCTCAGGCTCCGCCGCTTCAGGTTCCGGGCGCGGAACATACCCGTGGCGCGGGTTGCCGTGCGCGTCGATCTCACCGCGGTCATAGGCTTTGCGCTTCGACGGGTCGCCGATCACCTGATAAGCGATGGACAGATCTTTGAAGCGTTTGCCCTTGTCGGACGCGCCTTCGCTGGTATCGGGATGGAATCGCTTCGCGAGCGACCGGAAAGCCGACTTGATGTCGTCCTCGCTGGCCGATCGCTGAACGCCGAGTACTGAATAGGGGTCATACATCAGCAAGCGCGCTCACACGCCAACGGGCGTCTGTTTGTAAACGAATTATTAATTGTATCTTAATAACCTACCGCTGCGCACTGCCATACTACGTCGCAGGGCAAATGCGCAAATTACAAATATTTTCAAAAGCTTAGGGTGCCTTCGCGGCGTCCGATGCCGGCATTTTGACCAGGGATTCAGCGATCGCACGCTCGGCCGGCGCCAGTTGCGCGGCCACAAAAGACAACTCCGCGGACGCCTTCGGGTGCCCCTGATTCGCGGCGAGCTTCAACCAGCGATACGCCTCGATCATGTCCTGCCCGACGCCTTCGCCGCGTTCATAAAGCAGCCCAACGCGCAGTTGCGCATCGGCATTCCCGCGCCCGGCCACGTTGCGCCACGACGCGAAGGCAAGCCGCTTGTCCTGCGCCGCATACGCGGTGAGCCCAGCGTTCATCTGCGCAAGATCAGCCGGCGGCATCTTCGCGGCATAGTCCGCCGGCACGACATCGCCGGGCATAGCGCGCGGGCCGCTGCTGACGGCGCCCGACGATGTCGGCGGAGCAGGCGGCAGATTGCGCTCGGATGTGATCGTCCCGCCGCCGCGATACGGATCATCGTCATCGCCGACAGGCGTCGACGACGTCACAGGCCCAGGCCCCATCGCCGCCAGCTTTGCCTGTGCCGGCGCATAGCCGTTGCGCGCCGCTCGCTCGAGCAACGCGCGCGCACGCGCCGGATCGCGCTCGACGCCCAGCCCTTGCTCATACATCTCGGCAAGCTTCACCTGCGCGAGCGAAAGGCCCGCGGACGCCGCGCGCGCATACCACGCAGCGGCAGCCTGAGGATTCTTCTCGACGCCTTCGCCGGCGAGATACATGTCCCCGACATTCGCCATCGCCGTGACGAGGCCCTTCTCGGCCGCCTCGGAGTAGAGCTTGAACGCCTTCTTGGAATCCTTCTCGACGCCCTTACCCTGCCGCAAAAGCTGCGCCGCGTTGCGCATCGCCGCGAGATCGTCCTCCGCAGCAAGGCCGGACCAAATCCGATAAGCCCCGGCAAAGTCGCCCGCGTCATAAGCGGCGACAGCTTGGTCGAACCGCGACGCTTTCTCCGCCACCACATTCGTTGCGCACGCGTTCAGCGCCAAGGCGAACGCAACCAAAATCACAAAACGCAAGGTTACCATCATGGGGTGCGAGCGGCTCTCAATCTCAGTGGCGGTGCCGCGCGGAAGGGGCGCGCGACAGGTCGTCTCCCGCGTCCTATATACTGGACTTGAGAGCAACAGCGCAGCGTCAAATCGCATGTCAGATGCCAAGCCGATAGAAGACGCCCCGTCCGAGATTCCGGCGGCCGGCGACCCGTTCGCGCAGTTCGCCGAATGGTTCGCCCTTGCGGCGACGAAGGAACCGAACGACCACAACGCCATGGCGCTCGCGACGGTTGACGCAAGCGGCCTGCCCAACGTGCGCATGGTCCTGTTGAAGGGATATGACGCGGGCGGCTTCGTCTTCTACACGAACTTCGAAAGCGCGAAGGGCACCGAACTGCTCGGCGCCAAGCAAGCCGCCCTCGGCTTCCATTGGAAAAGTCTGCGCCGCCAAATCCGCATCCGCGGCCCCATCTCGCAGGTCAGCAACGCCGAAGCCGACGCCTATTTCGCCTCGCGCCCGAAGGACAGCCAGATCGGCGCTTGGGCCTCGCGCCAATCGCGAGCGCTCAAGGGCCGCTTCGAACTGGAAACGGAAGTCGCGCGCTACGCTGCCAAATACGGCCTGACGAAAGTCCCTCGTCCGCCGCACTGGTCGGGCTTCCGCCTCGCGCCGACCGAGATCGAATTCTGGCGTGATCGTCCGTTCCGTCTGCACGACCGCCTCGTCTATCGCCGCGACACGCCGACGTCGGCATGGCGGACCGAGCGACTGTTCCCGTGACGCCAGCGCAGGCGACAGGCGCGGAAGCCGAGCGCCTGAAACGCCGCGCGACGACGGCGGCTGTGACGGTCGCCGCGATCCTGATCGCGATCAAACTCTGGGCTTGGGCCGCGACGCATTCGGTCGCGATGCTCGCCTCGCTGGTCGACTCAGGTCTCGACCTGGTGGCCTCTTCGCTCAATCTCCTGGCGGTGCGCCACGCCATGACGCCCGCCGACCGCGAACACCGCTTCGGTCACGGCAAGGCCGAAGCAATCGCGGGCCTGGGACAAGCCGCCCTCATCGCACTCTCAGCGGCGTATCTGTTGTACGAGTCGGTGATACGGCTGATCGATCCGCAGCCTGTCGAAGAAAGCGTGACAGGCCTGATCGTCATCGCCGTCTCGATGGTCCTCACCGTCGCGCTCGTCATGTATCAGCGCTATGTCATCAGCCGCACGCGCTCGCTCGCCATCGACGCGGACTACCTGCACTATGTCAACGACATCACAACGAATCTCGGTGTGGTGCTGGCGTTGGTGCTTGCCGGAGTCTGGGGCTTCGCCATCGCCGACCCGATCATCGGCCTCGCCATCGGCGCGGTGATCGCTTGGGGCGCCTTCAGCATCGTGCAAGGCGCCTACAACGAACTGATGGACCGCGAGTTCGAGGACGACGATCGTCGCCGCATCAAAGAAATCGTCGCCCGCCATCGCGACGTCATAAGCCTTCACGACCTGCGCACGCGCCGCTCGGGCCACCGCTCGTTCATCCAACTGCACCTCGAACTGCCCGCCGGCATGACGCTGGCCGAGGCCCACCGCATCAGCGATGAAGTCGAACGCGCCATCGAGGACGCCTTCCCCGACACCGAAGTTCTCATCCACCAAGACCCCGCCGGCGTCGAAGAGCCTAACGTGGACAAACGGCCATGGATCAATCCGACGTCGTAATCTGGCTTCGCTCCGGTGCACCGTGGGGTGAAGTCCCGAAGGTCGAAGAAACGCATGCGGCCTTTGTGTTCCTGGTCGGCGAGCGCGCGTTCAAACTGAAGAAGGCCGTCAATCTCGGCTATCTCGACTTCGCGACGCCGGAGAAGCGGCATCACGTCCTCGACCGCGAACTGAGACTCAACCGCCGCACCGCGCACGAGATGTACCGTCGCGTCCTGCCGATCACCGAACGCGACGGCAAGCTGGCGCTGGACGGGCAGGGGCGCGCGGTCGACTTCGTGCTGGAAATGAAACGCTTCGCCGACGGCGCGCTCCTCAGCGATATGGCCGACAACGGCAAGCTCGACGTCGCGATGGTCGAGAAGCTGGCCCACCACGTGGCCGCCTTCCACGCCGCCGCCGAATCCGTGTCGAACGTCGATTGGCCGGCCGCCGCCGCGCGCATCGCCGACGAAAACCTGCGCGACCTCAGAGAACAGCGAACCGTCTTTGACGCCGCGTCGCTGCCGCCCCACACGCTCAATCGCGAGAACGTCCACAAAGCGGCGCACGAAACGTTGAAACGCCAATCGTCGGCCATACGCCATTGCCACGGCGATCTGCATTTGCGCAACGCTTTCGTCGATCACGGACGGCCCATCCTGTTCGACTGCATCGAGTTCGACGATTTCTACGCCAACATCCCGCCGCTCTACGACATCGCCTTCCTGATCATGGACCTGCGCGCGCGCGGTCTGACCGACCACGCGAACCGCGCGCTCAACGCCTGGATCATGGATCAACCGCCGCCGCGCTGGCACGGGCTGATGGAGGATCTCGCGGCGCTGCCCGCGTATCTGACGTGGCGCGCCGAAATCCGCGCCAAGACGGAAGGCCGCAGACCGGGCGCCGCCGACACCGCACGCCGCTATCTGAAACTCGCAAGTGACTTCGCAACGCCAAGCGGGCCGATCCTGATCGCGATCGGCGGTCTCTCCGGCACAGGCAAGTCGACGCTCGCCCGCGCGCTCGCGCCGGGCATCGGCCGCGCGCCGGGCGCGATCCATCTGCGCACGGACGAAATCCGCAAACGCCAAGTCGGCGTCAGCCTCGACGCCCACCTCGCGCCCGCCGCCTACGCGGCCGAACGCACCGCTCACGTCTACGCCACGATGGACGACCTCGCCGGCGCGGCGCTTCACGCCGGCCAAGCGGTCGTCGCCGATGCCGTCTTCGCGCGCGAAGACGAACGCAGCGCCATCAAAGCCGTCGCGTCGAAGGCCGGCGCGCGCTTTATCGGCCTATGGCTGGAAGCCTCGACACCCACGCTCGAAACGCGCCTCGCCCACCGCACAGGCGACGCCTCCGACGCCGACAAGACAGTTCTCCACCGCCAACTCGGCTACGATCTGGGCAACATCGCGTGGACGAAACTCGACGCCGGCCAAGGCGCTCACGCGCTCGCCGACGCCGCACGCAAACAGATCGGCTGCTGAGGCCGTCGCCGAGCCGATCAGTCTCGCAATTTTTCGCGCCGCACCCACGCCTCGGTTTTGTCGAGCGCGCGCACGAAACGTTCGAACATCTCGTCGATCTCCGCTTCCGTGATGATCAATGGCGGACAGAACCCAAGCCGGTCCGACAGCATGCCCCGCGTGAAGATGCCTTCCTCCTGCGCGAACACCGCACAATTCATCGCGACCGCTTTATCTGCAGCGAAATTGCGCCTTGTGGCCTTGTCCGCCACCAATTCGACGCCGCCCAGCAAGCCCACGCCATCGGCTTCGCCCACCAGGGGATGCTCACGCAGCGCGCGCAACCGCTTCAAGAAATGCGGCGCCACCCGCCGCACGTGACCGACGATGTTGCGCTCCTCGTAAATCTTGAGCGTCTCGAGCGCGACCGCCGCCGCAACCGGATGCGCGCTGTAGGTATAGCCGTGCCCGAACGTGCCGATCGCCCGACTCTGATCCAACAGCGCCTCGTACATGTCGTCATGCATCAGCATCGCGGAAATCGGCAGATAGGCCGATGACAACGCCTTCGCGCACGACAGCGTATGCGGCCGCATGTTGTACGTCTGCGCGCCCCAGTAATTCCCGGTGCGCCCGAACCCGCAAATCACCTCATCGTCGATGAAGAGAATATCGTGCTTGGCCAAGATCGGCTGAATGCGATCGAAATACGTCGCCGGCGGCACGATCACGCCGCCCGCGCCCATCACGGGCTCGGCGATGAAGGCCGCAATCGTGTCCGGCCCCTCACGCTCGATCAGCGCCTCGAGATTGCCGGCCAGCCGCGCTGCAAAATCATCGTCGCTCTCGCCCGCCTCGGCAAAGCGATAGGCATGCGGACAATCCGCATGAAGGATTCCGGCGAACGGCAGATCAAACCCGCGATGATTGTTCGGCAACCCCGTGAGGCTCGCGCTCACCAGAGTCACGCCGTGATAGGCCTTCGTCCGGCTGATGATCTTCTTCTTCTGCGGCTTGCCCTTCGCATTCCAATAGTACCACGCAAGCTTCACCTGCGTATCGTTCGCCTCCGACCCGGAGTTGGCGAAGAACACCTTCGAAGCGGCAAACGGCGCCACCTCTTTCAGCTTCTCCGCTAGCTCGATCCCCGGCTCATGACTGCGCCCCGCAAAGATGTGCGAGTAGGGCAGATGCCGCATCTGCTTCGCCGCCGCCTCGACCAGCCGCTCCTCGTTGTACCCAAGGCTCACACACCAGAGCCCCGCCATCGCGTCGATATACTCGCGCCCCTGGCTGTCGAAGATATGGACACCCTTACCCCGCTCAAGAATAAGCGGCCCCAACTCGCGATGGCGCGCGAGGTTGGTATAAGGATGTATCAGCGCTTCGACGTCGCGCGTCTGGGTATTCGTCAGGGGCATAGCGTCCACTCGGTTGCTTTGGCCGGTGACGGTTGACCGACCCCCGCGGCGCGGTCAAGCGAACGTGTGATCGCACGCACGCTCGGACGGCCATCCGGCCCGCTCTCACCTTCGTATTGTCCCCTTGCCGCGCCGCACATAAGATCGGCGCAAACCGGGGCGAAAGCGCCCGCAAGCTATCTGGAGGAACGAAATGCTCGGCTCTATGCAGGATTGGCCTTTGGTGGTGTCGTCGATCCTGGACCACGCGGCTCATTTCCACGGGGAACGCGAGGTGGTCAGCCGTTCGGTCGAGGGCCCGATCGTGCGCACCAACTACCGCCAAATCCACAGCCGGGCGCGCAAGGTGGCGAAGGCCTTGACCCGCCGCGGTATCCGGCTGGGCGACCGCATCGGCACGCTCGCCTGGAACACCGGCCGGCACCTCGAAGCCTGGTACGGCATCATGGGGCTGGGCGCGATTTGCCACACGATCAACCCGCGCCTCTTCCCGGAACAGATCGTCTACATCGTCAATCACGCCGAAGACCGCATGATGTTCGTCGACCTGACCTTCGTGCCGCTCCTCGAAAAGATCGCCAAGCAAATCGACGTCGTCGAAACCTTCGTCATCCTGACCGACAAGGCGCATATGCCGCAGACCACGCTGCGCAACGCCATCGCGTTCGAGGACCTCGTCGGCGACGTCGACGACGATTTCAAATGGGCGAAGTTCGACGAGAACACGGCGGCGGGCCTCTGCTACACGTCCGGCACAACGGGCAACCCGAAGGGCGTGCTCTACTCGCACCGCTCGAACGTCCTGCATGCGATGGCGGTGAACACCGCCGACTGCATCGGCGCGAAGTCGACCGACACGCTGCTGCCGGTAGTTCCGATGTTCCACGCCAACGCCTGGGCGACGACGTTCGCCTGCCCGATGAACGGCACCAAGATGGTGATGCCTGGCGCCAAACTCGACGGCCCGTCGGTCTACGAACTTCTCGACGGCGAGAAGGTGACGATCAGCGCCGCTGTCCCGACCGTGTGGCAAATGCTGCTCGCGCACATGGAAGCGAACAATCTGAAGTTGCCCCACCTGCGCAAAGTGATGATCGGCGGTTCGGCCTGCCCGCCGTCGATGATCGAAACCTTCGAGAAAAAATACGAAGTCGAAGTGATGCACGCCTGGGGCATGACGGAAATGTCGCCCGTCGGCACCATCGGCTCGTTCAAGTCAGGCATGGAAGACATGCCCTGGGCGGAGCAACTGAAGGTGAAGTCGAAGCAAGGCCGCGCCATGTACTCGGTCGAAATGAAGATCACCGACGACGACGGCAAAGACCTTCCGCACGACGGAAAGACCTTCGGTCACCTGGTCGTGCGCGGCCCGGGCGTCGCACGGGCGTATTTCAAGGGCGAAGGCGGCCGTCACGGAACGGACTCGATCGTCGACAAGGACAACTGGTTCGACACCGGCGACGTCGCGACCCTAGACGAACTCGGCTTCATGCAGATCACCGACCGCGCCAAAGACGTGATCAAATCCGGCGGCGAATGGATCTCCTCGATCGACGTCGAAAACATCGCCGTCGGCTGCCCCGGCGTCGCGCAAGCAGCGGTCATCGGCGTCGTTCACCCGAAGTGGGACGAACGTCCGCTGCTGATCATCGTGCGCAAACCCGACGCCAACATCACGAAGGCCGACGTTCTGAAATACCTCGAAGGCAAGATCGCGAAGTGGTGGACGCCCGACGACGTCGCGTTCGTCAACGAAATCCCGCTGACCGCGACCGGCAAGATCCAAAAGACCACGCTTCGCCAGCAGTTCAAAGACTACAAGCTGCCGACGGCGTAGAACAAAAAGAGAGGCGCGCATCGCTGCGCGCCTCTGTCGTCAGAATTCCGTCGATCAGCGCAACGGCTCAAGGTCGGTGTTCTTCACCCAGCCCTGATTGCCGTTCTCGTCTTCGACCTTCCACCACAAGCCGTCCTTCTCGCCCAGCGGATCGACGCGTGCGCCGGCCGGCAATTTCCGCACGACCGCCGACCCCGCATCCGGGAAACGGCGCATCGTCGTCGGACGGACCGTCTGATACGCACGCTCCGGCGCAGCAGCAGACGCGTTGTCGGGAAGTTCGCTCAGGCTATCGACCATCCGGGTGTATGCATCGAGAAACGCGAGCGACACGACCTGGCCGATGCTGGTGTCTTCATACCCGCCGCCGACGGCGCCGCCGAAGCCGCCCCATCCACCGGCGCCCGCGCCCAGTGCAAACGACACGTCGGTCTTCTTCGCCTTGCCCTCTTCGACGACTTTCGTTTCCGACGTGCGCACGTCGGTCACCGAAAGGATCGCCTGCGCTTCAAGATCGCGCGTCGTCAAACCGCCGCCGATGGCCGCCCCGACGGAGCCGCCGATGATCCCGCCGACAATGCCGCCGGCCGTCGAGCCGCCGGTATCGCGATCCGCCGCCACGACTTCCGCGACGAGGATATAGTCCGCCGCGCGAACCTGACCGCCGCCGACATTCGACTTCTTCTGCAGCGACCCCTGCTTGTCGAGATCGCGCTCGCGCTGCGCCGCATCGAAGCCCGCGCCGCGATCGACGAGCGTGAAGCACCGCGACCGCTGCACATAGAGCTTCAACAGTTTCTGCGGTGACTGCAGGTCGTATTCGTTCCAGCCCGCGCGGTCGCCATCGACGATCGTGATCGCGCCGAGCGACCGCTCGCATCTCGGAATCTCCGGCCGCTTGGTATCTTCAGCCCGCGCCGCCGGCGACAGCACGCCGGCCGACGCAACAGCAAATGCAACGCAAAGGGCCGGCAGCCCAAAGGCGCCGCCCCAACGAATTCTTCCCATGATGTAACCCCCAAGGATCCGAAATCCCCGCATTCGATATACACGCAAGCGGCAATCCCGGGCAATCGAAGCAGCCAAACGTCGCCTTGCGCGAGAGGTGCGGCCGGACCAAACTCCTCTCAGGCTAGAAACGGCCGGGGGAAACGACAATGAACGGATTATTCGGGCGCTTGGCGCTCGCAGCGGGCGTCATCGCAGCCGCGCTCGTCTTGGCGGCGGGACCGGCAAATCGCTTCGGCGTCTTGGATTGGATGACCGCGCTCGGGCTGCTGAGGTACGGCGTCTACGCCGCGGCGGCGGCCGGTGTGTTGGCTGTCCTTTGGCTCATCTTCGCGCTCGTCGGCCGGTCGAAAGCAGGTTTTGGCGCAATGTTGGTCGGGCTCGTCTTGGCAGGCGGTGCCGCGTTCGTTCCCATCAACATGCAGATGACGGCCGCCAAGGTGCCGTTCATCCACGACATCACGACCGACACCGCAAACCCGCCCGTCTTCGTCGCGCTGAAAGAGGCGCGCGCGGCAGCGCCGAACGGCGTCGACTACAACACGGCCGAAAACGCGGAGGCGACGCAGAAAGGTTATCCCGACATCGGGCCGCTGATCACGGCTGTACCGCCGGCCGACATGTTCAAACGCGCCGAGGAAACGGGCCGCGCGATGGGTTGGGAAATCGCCGCCGCCGTTCCGGAAGAGGGCCGCATCGAAGCGACCGACACCACGATGTGGTGGGGCTTCAAGGACGACATCGTCATCCGCATCGTGGCGGACGGTGAAGGCTCTCGCCTCGACATCCGCTCCATGTCGCGCGTCGGCAAATCCGATCTCGGCAAGAACGCCGAACGCATCCGCAAATTTTTGGCCGCCGTGAAGGAAGCGAAATAGAGCCTTGACCACACCGCACAAAGCCGCCGACCTGCACGTCGAACTGCCGAAGCTGCCGACGGATCGCAGCTACGATCCGGCGTACGAAACGTCGGTCGAGATCTCGCCGCTGATCCGCCGCGTCCTCGCGCGCAACCCGAACGCGTTCACATTCCACGGCACCGGCACCTACATCGTCGGCCGCGGCAAGGTCGCGGTCATCGACCCCGGCCCCCTGATCGACGAACACGTCGAAGCGTTGCAGACGGCGCTGAAGGGCGAGACGGTCACGCACATCCTGATCACGCACACCCACAACGACCACTCGCCCGCAGCCGCGCCGTTGAAAGCGGCGACCGGCGCCAAGACCTACGCCTATGGTCCGCACGGCGCGGGCAAGAAGAGCGAAGGCATCGACGTGGAGGAGGGCGGCG
>JAWXBY010000029.1:0-60723 GCA_034440355.1 Alphaproteobacteria bacterium | reverse complement strand
GACGTCGCCGTGTTCGACAAGACGGGGACACTGACGCGCGGGTATCCGGTGTTGACGAATGCGGCCGCGATTGCGGGCGACGATCTGGAACTCGCGGCCTCGCTCGCGCGGGTGAGCCGTCATCCCTTGTCGCGTGCGTTGGCCGAGGCCGCCGGCGCGGGCGTTCCGGCACAGGATGTGCGCGAGGTCGCGGGTGAGGGTCTTGAGGCTGTCGTCGGCGGCGAAGCCGTGCGTTTGGGACGGGCGGCGTGGGTCGGTCTCGACGCGCCTGCATCGTCCGATTCAGCGAGCCATTTGTGGCTGCGGCGCGGGACGCGCGCACCGGTGCGTTTCGACTTTGAAGATACGCTACGGTCCGATGCTGCGGCGACAGTGACTGCGTTGAGGGCGCGCGGGCTTGCAGTCGAGATGCTGTCGGGTGACCGCGATGCACCGGCTGCGGCGATGGCAGCGGCGACCGGCATTACCGCCTGGCGCGGCGCAAGCGACCCGAAGCAGAAGGCTGAGCGGTTGGAGACGCTGCGCGCCGGCGGACGACGCGCGCTGATGGTGGGCGACGGGTTGAACGATGCGGCAGCGCTGTCGCTTGCGCATGTGTCGATCTCGCCGGGCACGGCGGCGCAAGCCAGCCAAGCGGCATCCGATATGGTGCTGCAGGGCGAGGGCTTGGCGCCGATTGCCGAAGCGATCGACGTTGCACGCGGGGCGCGGCGGCTTGTGTTTCAGAATTTTGCGTTCGCCGCCGTCTATAATCTGGCTGCCGTGCCGCTCGCGGCGATGGGGCTCGTCACGCCGTTGATTGCGGCGGTCGCCATGTCGGCGTCGTCGCTGATCGTCATGCTGAATGCGTTGCGGCTGTCAGCGCGGAGATAGACGATGGACGCGTTCCTCGTTCTGACGGTCGCTGCGATCCTGCTAGGCGGGCTTGGGGTGTGGCTGTTCTTCTGGACGCTGAAGAGCGGGCAATACGACGATCTCGACGGCGCGGCGCAGCGTATCTTGATGGACGACGACGAGGATTCAGCGCGCTGACACGCCGTCGTCTTCGATGACCGTCCGATAGGCGTGCCACGTTGCGTGGCCGACCAGCGGGAACACGACAATCAATCCCATGAACAGGGTCGCGATGCCCGCAGCGATCAGGACGGCGATCAGCCACGCCCACAGCAGCATGGGGCCTGGATTATTCATGACCAGGCGGGCGCTGACTGCCATGGCGGTGAACGCATCGACGTCGTGACGTAGGAGGATGGGCACGGCGACCGCGCTAAGGGCGAAAACGATGAACGCCAAGACCGCACCGATGGCAGTGCCCAATACCACCATGGCTAGGCCCGCAGGCGTCGTGAGCGCGAAGCGCACGAACTCGAACCACGGCGTGTGGTCGCCGTAGGAAAAAAGCGCGTAGTTCAGCGTCGCGAGGCGCAGCCACACGAGGTAGATGAACATCAGCGTGAAGGCGAGATAAGCGAGTTGCACCGGCGCCGCCGGACGCACGGCGAGGATGTCGCGAAAGATCACGGGCTCACCACGTTCAAAACGGCGGCTCATCTCATAAAGGCCGATCGCAAGGATGGGGCAAACGAGCATGAAACCCGCACTCAGTGCGGGGACGAGCGATTCGAGATTGATAGCCCAGAGCCCGGCAGTGAAGATCAGGCCTATGGCGACGAACGCGGCGCCGTAGCCCAGGCTGAGAGCCGGGTAACGCCACATGTCGCGCCAGCCGGCGGCAAGCCAGTTCCACGGATCGTCCATTGCGGGCGCATAGATGCGCAGACGTCCCAGCGCCTCATTTGTCGAGGCTGATCGAGCCTTGGCCATTCTTTTGGTCCTTGGCGTTTCTTCCCAGTTGAAGCCTGGAGCCCCGGCATACTCGCAGCCTTGATTTAGATCAATCTATCGTAAGCGCTTGTCTGGCCGCTGGGGCTTCGAGGGATCGTTCTAGGACGGTTCCCGAGCGAAATGCGTCGACCCGAGGGACAGGAACCTTGAGGCCTTAGCCCGCGTTGTGTGACGGCGGGAAATGCGCACCCAACGAGCATAGAAACAGATGTCGGTACGTCTTCAAATCGCCGCGCTCATATTCATGATGGTCCAGGCCGTATTCTTTGGTTTCGGAGTCGTCTTGGTGCTCGCGACGCCTCTCACGGCGTGGGCGGTGCAACTCATACCTTTGGTGATCGGCCTTAGCGTGATCGTTTCGGCACCGGCAGCCTGGATGATCGCGCCGCACATGCGGTCGCGCTTTGGCAATCGGCAACTCGCCCGGCGCCCTCCGAGAGAGCCGGGCGTCATATGAGTGGCTGGGGTACTAGGATTCGAACCTAGGAATGGCGGAATCAAAATCCGCTGCCTTACCACTTGGCTATACCCCAATGGCTCTCGGATCCGCGCTTAGCGCTGTTGGCGCGGCGGAAGGCGCGGGACCATAAGGGCATGGGCGCGCGAAGGCAACGCCCTGCAAAATCTAGCAAATCCGACGGCAAAACGTCCCAGTTACCGCGGCGGCGCACCGGGGCGGCTCAGAAGCTGCGGTGGCACTGGCAGGGTAGCGATTCGATCGGCTTCAAGACTGCCGAAATACAGCAAGCCGTCCCTCTCGTTTACGCTGGTGATTGCCTTGATCACCTGCCCGCGCGGATCCTGGAGCGTCGCGACCACTTGGCCCTGCAGATTGATCGCGACCACACAGCCCCAGTACTCCGGCGCCGGCTGCGGCAACAAGCCGATCGACTGCAGACGGAACGCCACCTTGCGCATAAACGGATTGGGAAGCTGCTCTTCCAGTGCCTTGATGCGCGGTCCCGCGAGCGCCACCCAGAACAGGTCGCGACCATTGAACGACAGATTGTCCGGATACCCGGGCAGGTTCTCGATGAAGGTGTCTTTCGTCCCGGCCTTCGTCCCTTTGAGCCAGTAGCGCGTAATGCGGTGCGCCGCGGTCTCGTTCACCAGCACGTATTCCTCATCCGGCCCCAGCGCCACGCCGTTAGCGAACGCAAGCCCCCCAACGCGCGCCTGCAGTGTCGACGACCGCGGATCGAACGAGAACAACCGCCCCGTCGCCTGGCCCTCAAAGAAGTCGAGCATGAACTCGTCGATCCCAAAGCGCGTGGATGCGTCGCTGAAATAGATCGTGCCGTCTTTGGCGATATCGAGATCGTCGACGAACAGCATCGGCCGGTTCTCATACCGGTCGGCGACCACGATCACCTGCCCCGCCGGCGTAATCGCGAGCAGCCCTTTCTTGGCGTCGGCGACAACGATGTTGCCGAACGGATCGTGCTGCAGGCCAAGCGGCCGCCCGCCCGTTTCAGCCACCTTTTCGAAACTGCCCGGCGCTGCTTGGCCAGTGCCACCAGGAACGGCCGGCACAGGGCCGCCGCCAGCCGGCCCATCGATCCGTACACGGACAATTCGACCGTCGGCGAGCCCAGTATAGGCATAGCCGTCTTTGACCGTAACGTCCTCGGGCCCCTTCCCCATCGCCTCGCCGAGCCAGCGCACGCTGCGCAACGCTTCATTGGGTTGGAACAGACCGATGAACCCGGGATTTGGCCCAACGGTCACGGCAACGGGTTCGATGCGCGTCGGCCACGCGACGATGTAACCCACAGCGATCAAAACCAGGGCCAAAAGCCCGATCAGGACATAGCGCACGGCGATCCCCCTGTTTGCCCCTTCTGAAGCGAAAGGTTGCGAGGACATTTTGCCCGCCTTGCCCCACCCCTGACCAGCCTGTATAAGACCGCCCTTCCCGAGCCGGGTTGACGCAGTCGCCGGCGCATATGGAATACGGAGAGTAGCTCAGCCTGGTAGAGCACTGCTTTCGGGAGGCAGGGGCCGGAGGTTCAAATCCTCTCTCTCCGACCATTTTCCCGGTACGTTCGAATTTCGCCCAATTTTTTCCATAGAAAAAGGCCGCCGCGAGCCGCGACGGCCTCTGAATGACGCGGAAATTGGCGCGCCTTACACGAAGAAGACGAAGTCGTTCGCGTCGATCAGCGACGCGTTGCCGATGCCTACCAGACGAATGACTTGATCCGCTTCTCCGTCAATGGTCACCAGCGTATCTGCCCCGACATCGGTGATGGCGACATGGAGCGCGAAATCGGCTTCCAGGAACCCGAACGCGGACAAATCGATCAGGTCCTGTCCGCCGGCCGGGTTGGCGTCGAAGCCGGTAATCCGGTCGCTGCCGAAGTCGTCCCCGAATACGAACGTGTCAAGGCCGGTACCGCCGTCGAGCCTGTCGTTGCCCGCACCGCCTTCGAGCTTGTCATTGCCCGCACCACCTGACAGTTGATCGTTGCCGTCCTCGCCGTAAAGTTCGTCGTTGCCGGCCCCGCCGTTGACGATGTCGTTGCCGGCCCCGCCATAGGCTTTGTCGTTGCCGCCGTCGCCGTTGACGATGTCGCTGCCGTCGCCGCCGAACAACTCGTCGTCGCCTTGTCCGCCGTTGACGATGTCGTTGCCTTCCTTGCCGAGCAAGATGTCATCGCCGTCGCCGCCGTTGACGATGTCGTTGCCTAAGCCGCCACTGGCCCAGTCATCGCCGCCGTCCATATTGATGATGTCGTTGCCCTCATCGCCGTTGGCGTTGTCGTCGCCCGCCCCGGCATTAAGGATATCGTTGTTGGCTCCGCCCCTCAGGAAGTCGTTGCCCTTTCCGCCGTCGAGGAAATCGTTACCGCCGTCGCCGTAGAGCGTATCGATCCCGTCCCGGCCGAAAAGCCAGTCGTTGCCGTTCTTCCCGATCATCAGATCGGCCTTCAGGGTCGCGGCAGTATCGGCGCCGAACTTATAGTCGCTGCCGTTGCCGAACTCCATGCGGTTGGCCACCCCGAAACCGTCGAGGTGCAAGTGATCGGCGCCGCTATTGCGCGCGACGATCTCCGCGACCGTCACGCCCATGATGCCGGCCAACAGCTCCGGATTCCCAGCGAGCCTGTTCTGGTAATAGAACGGGTCACCGGCCTTCAGCGCGTCGAACTGAATGGCGTTGAGCAGCGTAAACGTCTCGCCGAGCTGGCTGTCGTAATACGGCTTCTCGAGCATGCCGCCGACGATCGAATCAAGTTTGTTGATGTCGTTGCCGTAGACATTCTTGAGCGCGATGATTCTGGCGTCGCCGGGCGCATATCCGTTGGCTGCGGCGAACGCGTCGAAGTCGGCGTAAGTCGTAAGGCCGAGTCCAGCGCGCAGCACATTGTAGTTCCACACGCCGTGGTCGCGACCGCGCTGAATGTCGAATGCCTCAAGGTCGGCGGTGTTGATGCCGAACAGCGCCGCGCGGTTGCCGTCCGCGACGAAACCATCGACCTCCTGCGCATACTGCGCGCTGAGGCCGCGCACCCAAGCGTCGATGTCGGCCACGCTGTGTCCCGCGCCAGGAACATTCTGGGCCGCCCCAGCGAGGTTGAAGGCCGCGCCCAACGAGATATCTAGGTATGTCGAACCGTCTGCATGCAGGAGCTTGTAGTCGTTGCTCGACTGGTCGTGCCCAAAGCGGAAGGCGACCGTCGTCCATTCGTTGATGATGCCCGGCCCGATCGGGTTCGGGTTGAACTGCTTGTAAGCGGCGAGAAGATCGTCCGCGTGTGTACCTTGCAGCTTCGGCAGATACTCCTCGAACACAACGTGCTGGAATTCCGCTTCGTTGATCGCGCGCGCCGCCTCGAAGAGTTCGTCCTGCGACCAACCTTGCGACGTCGCGTACGGCGTCAGTTGGTCGACTTGATAGTTGTGCTCCCGCGCCCAAATCGTCTGCTGCACGATAAGCGGCGCCTGCTGATTGGCCCGGTTGTCGCCGGCGTAGAATAAGTTCTCGAACGTGGCATCGGCGGGGTTCGTCGCTGGGTTTGGCAGGCCGCCGAATCCAGGCTCCGTGAAGATTTGAAGCACTTGCAGCGAGGGGAGGCCGGCATCCACGCCGACTTCCTTGATAGTTGGCAGCAGCCCGCCCGCACCGAGCAGCAGCTTGGCCGATTGCACGCCCCCGCCAAGGTCGTCGCGCGCAAGATCTTCCCGCGCCTGGTTGTTGCCATACACCATGCTCAGATCGAGGAAGCTCGTTTCCTCGTTGAACTGCTGCCGCACGCCGTTGGCGTCAGTTACGCCGGGCGTGCGCGCGATCGGAAACGGCAGGCCGTCGATGAACAGCGGCGGTCCGCCGGATGGCCCGGTGGAAGCTTCCGCCATGTCGTGGGTGAGGAACTGGCCGAAAAAGTCGAACATCTCATTGACGGCAAAAGAGCTTGGAATGTTCTGGTTGTTCGGACCCAACGCCATGACCGCGTCCGAGACAGCGTGCGCCTGTGGCATGTTGCCGACGAGCTGAGGCGGATTGAGCGGCGGCGTCGAGTGCTGAACAGGCAGCGCCATCCCGCCGAGACCGTCCGTGTAGCTGTTCGGCGTAATCCTGATAAACGTGTCGCCGTACTCGCCGACATCGTTCGCGTTGTTGCCGTCGCCGTCGTTGTTGCTGCCGTTGGGATTGCGGGCCAAGATCGCGTCAAGCCCGGCAAAAATGCTAGCCATGTCTCAATTCCCCCTATGCCGTGGCGACATTCAACAGACGCGACGCGCTGTATCGACGTGTAACACGCAGCTTTCCGCGGGGTCTCGATACCCTGCGGCAAGGTCGCAGGTCCGTCAGAGACTATCCGTTCGAGCTAGTGCAATCCCAATCGCGCAACACAAGATGCGCTGGACCACCGCGCAATTGTCGCGGATCTCGGGCGCAGCGCCGCGGCAAGGTACTCAACCGACTTGGGCTGCCGCCGGATTATTTGGCAACATATGGTGGTGACCCTTCGCTGATCGCTCATGCGACGCGCTCTCGAGTCGCCGCAAACGCTCTACCTCCTATGGATAGTGCCCCCCAGAGGCGCGTGGCAGCGCGCAAACCCGTGCGCAATTCTTAACGAACCGTAAAGCGCGCGAGTGACAGGATCGCGCCTAACAGAATCCTTACGCCCTGCGCCGTAACATTTCGCACATTCGCTTCTTCGTCTGGACTAATCGCAATGTATGTCGGCGCAATGCCAACGCCGGATTCGCCCGATACGGCGGCGCTGATCGAGCGCGAGAAAATCCGGCTCGCTTACGGCACGTGGGTACAGTACGTGGACGGCCGCGTCTTCGCCCTGCTGCTCACGCTGCTGATGTGCGGCTTTGTGCCTGGCTTGGGCAACACCCCTCTCTGGATCGGCGCACTCTGGCTCGCCGTCGACTTCATTTGGTCCGCCGTGTCGTCGGCTCTCGCCCAATACTACTTCCGGCACAGCCAAACCCGCAGCACCGGGTTCTGGCGCACGATCCTCGCTGCAATTTGGGTTGCCCACGGATTTTACTGGGGGATGGCCCTCATGCTGTTCTGGGATCCGGCGAACCCTGCCAACCAAGCAATCCTCAGCACGGTCGTGGTCGGCGTGATGGTCTCGTATCTCGCCTCGCTTGCACCCAGCTTCCCAACGCTAGCGGCGGCGATGAGCGCGTTGTTCAGCGTCGCTTGGATCCAGATCGCGTTAGGTGGCGGAGCGCTGGCGCCGGTGTTTCTTGTGATGCTGCCGTGCTTTGGATTCATACTCGCGAACTACTCATACCAAGCAGCTCAAAAGTATCACCACGCGCTCCGTCTGAGATACGAGAACGAGATCCTCGCACGAGACCTGATGAAGGCGAACCAGGCCAAGAGCAACTTCCTGGCTTCGATGAGCCACGAACTGCGCACGCCGCTGAACGCGATCCTCGGCTACGCCGACCTCATTCGCCAACGCACCTTCGGTCCTATCGCACCGGCGCGCTATGCCGTCTACGTCGAAGACATCCATTCCAGCGGCGAGCATCTCTTGAAGATGATCAACGATCTTCTGGATCTGGCGAAGATCGAAGCCGGCAAGCGCGAGTTCAATTTCGCCGCCGTCCATCTTCAATCGATCGCACAAGAGGCCGTCAAACTCGTCGAGCCGCAGGCCGAGCGCGCGCTCGTCACCATCATGCTGAACATCAAGCACGACGCTGTCATCAAAGCCGACGCGCGCGCGGTAAAGCAGATAATCGTGAACCTGCTGTCGAATGCGGTGAAGTTCTCGCGTACTGGTGGCATCGCCGTCCTCTTCTGCGAAGTCATGGGCGACGACCGCACGGCGTTGGGCGTCAAGGACACCGGCACCGGCATGACGCCCGAGATGCAGCAGCACGCCGGCGAGCCCTTCAAGCAAGATGCCGACGTCTACACCGTCGAAGGCCACGGCACCGGCCTCGGCCTTCCGATCGTCAAAGGCCTGATCGAAGCCCATCAGGGCCAACTCAAGATCGAAAGCACGCCGGGCGCCGGCTCGAAAGTCTGGGTGGAATTTCCGCCCGAGCGCCTGCTGCGCAAAGCCGAGGCCGCCTAAGACGGCCCCTCCCGCGAGCTCACCGCCACCGAACACCCAGACGTCGTATCAAGCGTCAGTCGATCGCCTGGATCGCCACGCTATTCGCCACGATCTTGGCCACCAGCCCATTGATCTCGTCGGCTGTGACCTCTCGATCGCCGATCGCCTCCTGCAATTGTCGATAGCCGTCGTTGACCAGTTGAATAGCTTCGCGCCCCGTGGTGATCGCCGCCGGTAGGTTCGCGATCACCTCGCCCAGCAACGCAATAACAGCCGCCGCACTCATGCGCCCGCTCCTTTGAGTTTGGTTTGCGCCTCGCCGACCGCGTTCCTGACGTTTTCGATCGCCGTCAGCGCCGCGACGAGTTGACCGGCGTCCACCTCCGTGCCGTTCAGCACCGGCGCCGCTTCCGCGATGGCGACGCTGGCCGCCTTCTCGACGATCTTGATGCGCGTCCACACCGCGCGGTCTTTGCACAGACGCACGACGCCCGCCTGCGCATCGCAGGTCGGCAAGCGCCCGTAGATCAAGATAGCCTGCTGCGTCGTTTCATAGGCGGCAAGCGTGATCTTCGCCGCGCGCCGCGCCTGACCGTCATACCCAAGCGGCGCCAGAAGCGCGCAAGCAGCCAACGCCGCCGCGATGTAGGCCGCCGCCATCGTGTTTATCACCAGCCGCAACCCGGTCGTCGTCTTCGAACGCCTCATGGCGCTTTGCCCTCCGGCGCCTTCACCGGCGTCCACGACAGCGCGCCGTCCGCCTTGACGCGGCCGTACCAAGCGATCGCACCGCCCACGATGTTCGCAGTGCCGACGATCAATTCCGCCAGTTGATCCTGCAACGTCGCGTCGAGCTTCACGCCCGCTAGCGTCGCGACGCCCGCAAGCAGCGCGACGATCGAACCCCACACGGTCTTCGACTGCCACCAAACTTTGATGCCGTTCATATCCTTGTATCCTTCTTCTTAAAACAAGGGCGGGGTTGCGATCGCCGCAACCCCGCCCCACATCGAACCCGTCCCCGCTCAGGCGACGTCGGTGAACGTCACTTCCGGAATCGGGGACTCGCCCACGGTCCACCGCCTGCGCGGCGATATACTTCACGCCGGGATGCGAACCCGCGTTCTGGCGAATGAAATCCTTCGCTTCGTCGATCGTCGCAAACGAGTCAGCAACGCCTTCCCATTCGTCGACATAGTCGCCGTCGTCATCGAGGCGCACGACAAAGAACTTGTTCATGAGACTTCTCCTTCATGGTGAGGTGACACGGCTTTTCGCCGATCGCGCACAGGGAGAGCCGTCACGCCCCCATGCACAAAGCAGATGTAAGCGAGCGCGCCCGGCATCAGCCGGTCACAGAGCGCACAAGTTGGAGAATGAGTGACCGTGCAGCACGCTGTCGCTAGAATCGACTAGGCGCTGATGGCCTGCTGAAACGGTTTCGCGGGGCGCCGCACAACACAGCTCGCTGGCAACGTCACCGTCACGGTCGTACCCTTGCCCGGCGCACTTTCAATCGCAAGGACGCCGCCAAGCGCCTCGGCGAAACGCTGACACAGCGGCAGGCCGAGGCCCGTCCCTTCCGCGCGCGCCGCCATATTGGGTCCAACTTGACCAAACGGCATCAGCGCAATCGCGATCTCCTCCGGCTTCATGCCGATGCCGGTGTCGCGCACCGAAAGCACAACCTCGCCCGAGGATGCATTCGCAGCGGTCACCGTCACACGCCCACCCTCCGGCGTGAACTTGATCGCGTTCGTCGCAAGATTGATCAGGATCTGCTGCACGACACGCTCGTCCGTCGTTACGCGCGGCAAGTCCGCAGGGAACACGCAATCAAGAGTGATGCGCTTCTTCTGCGCACGCTCGCGCAACAGCCGGAACACCACGTCGCCGGATTCGCGCAGGTCGACCTCGGCCACGTGGAGCGACAGTGCGCCAGCCTCGATCTTGGACAGATCCAGCACGTCGCCGATCAGCTTCAACAAATGCTGGCCGCTGTCGTTGATGTCCTTCGCATAGCCGACATAGCGCTCCCCGGCCGGGCCGAACATCTCGCCCGAAATCGTCTCCGAAAACCCGATGATCGCGTTCAGCGGTGTCCGCAGCTCGTGACTCATATGCGCCAGGAATTCCGACTTCGCGCGATTGGCGGTGTCTGCATCCAGCTTGGCGCGGACCAGCTCTTGTTGCTTGTCGACCAAGGCCTGTCGCAGCCCGACCTCGCTTTTGATGAACTGGAAAATTCGCCCCGCCGCCGACTGCAAACCCACGGCATAGACCAGGAACAATACGCCGATCAGGATGCTCTCGAAATTGCCGCTGGCGAAAAACGCGATCGCGAGCGGCAAGACCGAACACATCGCAAAGCCCATCGCGGCCTGTGGGATCGACATCAGCGCCGAACCGCTGCCCATCGCATTGCCCAGAGCCAGAACGCACAACAGCGTCAACTGCATCGGCGAGGCGTATTCGAAGAACAGCACGGCGCCCACGCCCCACGTCAATGCCCGAAACACGCTGAGCCCGACGATCAGTCTGATCAGTCGCTGCGCCTGCCCATGATCCAGCACGCGTTCGCCGATGCCCTGCAGGAGCCAAGGCATAACGCCCATCGCCGTCGCGGCGACAGCCGCCCAGCCGAGCAACAACGTCGTCGGCACGGTTCCCCAGAATGTCGCCACCACAAGCGCACCGACGACGATGCCGCTGAGCGCGATCATCGGCGCGTTTACGGCCACCGCTTGGATCTGCAATTCGCTGGTCGTCGGAATCGGCGCGGCTTCGCCCGGCGCAATGGGCCGGCCGAATTGAAGGCGAAGCAATGACCACCGCGTTGTCATGCCGCGTGACGAATCCTGTCTTGCCGCCGGCGACGGCAGCGGCGAAAACATTAACCCGGAGACGATGAAGGTCGCGCTAACCCGACGGCGTCGCGAATTAACGGATCGTAAACCGCGACCTCAGGCCGACAAGAGTTCGGACCTGCAGCCCGCGAGGGCCGCCGGCGGATTGTCAGCGGATCCGGCCGGATTCCTGCAGGAATGTCTTGAAGGGAATATCGGCGCGCAAGACATCGTCGATAAGCGCGGAGAGCATCGCATGGAGAACGCCGCGATCGACGGCCCGCGCTTCGGCCACCCGCAACTCCACGCTGCATAGTTGCACGAGCGCGATCCCATGCCGCGCCGCGTGCTCCTGCAGCGCCGGATATTTCATCTCCGCCATTATCGTTTCTTCATGTTCGAAATGTTCCCGGAAGCGCTGCCGCAACGACGCCAGGATGGGCAAGAGGCCGCCGACGCACACGGCGCCAGCCTCGTCCACAGAGCGCCATCCTTCGTTGATCAGGTCCAGAAGCGACTGATGCTCTTCGTCGATGACGCCGCCATCGATGTACCAGCTGCGCGGCAGCGTAGCCAAACCCGGCGCCGGTACGACGCCGATCAGGCCGGGCGTCGCCATGTCGACGAAAACGACTTCCTCGGAAACGCTCACGCCACCCCCCGCTCGCCCGAGAAACGTACGACGATGCAGCAGAATGATCCTCAGGAGTTAACGCATGCTAAGCATCTGCTCTGTCACCAGTGCCAGCCAACGTTGGCAAACCAAACCGGGTCAATCCTGTCTGAGTTCACGTACCAGCTCTTGAACGTTGCCCTTTAGCTCCCTCGTCGTCTCGCCCAGATTTCGCACCTCGCCTTCAAGCCGCGCGATGCGTTCCGCCGTCACCGTCGAGGCCTCGACCGTGGTCACGCGCCGGGTCAAGTCGCTCGCCCACCACAACGCCGCGATGGTTGCGCTCACCAGATAGACAATGGTCGCCGGCCCCACAAACCGATCGAAACTCATCGACGCCGCCCTGCACGTTCCCTGCGCGTATCCACGGCCCGGCGCAATTCGCTCACCAACCGTTTCTGCTCCACCGCTATCGCGCTGAGTTCGCGCTGCAGATCATCCACACGCTCCGCATCGGTCTTCTCCGCCAGCGGCTCCACACGCACGGAAGGCGCTCTCTCGACATCGAGCACGATGGTTTGCGACGGCGGGTCGGGCTGCGCCTGCGGCAACACCAGCATCGCGCCCGCGCCGACTGCAGCGACGACGGCGACGGCGCCCGCGACGTCCAAGATCGGATGGCTCATGCCGCCTGCCCGCGCACAACCGGCGCACCGCCGTCGGGATACGCTTTGCGATCAAGCTCGATGTGCGGACCGTCCTTGAAGCGCAGCCAATCGCCGCCCCAAACGATAGCGACGCCCAACTCGCGCGCCGCTCGCTTGAACGCATCGGCGATCAAGAAGAACGGAGGCCACTTCCACGTCACTTCACCATTTACCACGGGCGCAAAGTCGATTGCATGACCCGAGAGATGCCGCGACTTTAGCGTCTTTGACGCGCCCGCCGCCACCAGTTCGCGCTGCCGTTTCATCGACCGCAAACCTTCAGTGACGATGAAGTCGACCTCGCTCAAATCCACCGCGCGCTTAACGACGCGCACGAGGTCTTCGTGAACGCCGTCAAGCTTCTTCAGGCTCCGTTCGTCAAGTTCCATGTCAATCTCCCGATGTCAGCGGAATGGGGGGCCTTTGAACCACGCCGTCAACGACCGCCGCTCGCCATCCTTGATCGGCGTAACCCGGTGCTTCAGCAGGGACGCGAACACCGCGACACTGCCTTGCGGCACGAACGCCTCCAGCGTAAACGGCCCGAAATCGGCGTCGAGAAATTGCAGCCGCCCGCCGCGATATAGTTCGGGCGCGCTCAGTTGCAGCACAACGCTCACCTTGCGGATTGGTCCGTTGCGCACGCGCAGCATGTCCTTGTGCCATTCGAAAAAGTCGTTTCTCCGGTAGACCGCATACTGCATGTGATCGGCGTCGTTCAGCGCGAAGTCCCATGCCTCGTTCGCGCGATCGGCAAAGCTCTTCGCAATCTCGAAAATCCAATCGCGCTCCTGCAGCCACCCGACGGATGTCATGCGCACGTGCGCGTCGTAGAACCGCTCGTTCGTCAGGTTGCTGTGCAGCGGGCCGGGCTCGAGCGTGCGGGCGTCGCCGCTCGCGACAATCCTCTCGCAAACTTCAACAGGAACGGCTGCGGGAAATACCTGTAACCGGTCCGCGGCCCACGCGGGTACGCACGGCTCACCGCCGGTCGGCCTGACGCCGACCACAATCGATTGATTCATCGCTCGCTGCCTATGGAATCGCACCGACGCCGACACCACCGCCGCCGACACCGACCGGCGCGGACCCCGTGTCCTGCAGGTAATAGGTGAACGTGTCGAGGATGGCACCTCCATCGCTTACGTTCGAAACGGTCGCCGTTCCCTCCCATTCAGAGACGTTGGCGGAGTTGACGAAGTGATATTGCAGCGTCTGCCCGTTGATCAGCGTAACATCGATCGTGTTGCCGGAGTTTCCGTACGTCAGAAAAACGCTGTCGCGGTAGATCAACACGGTGCGATTGGCGGCCATGGCTCCGGTCAGCGTCAAACGCAGCGTGATCGTCGTGTCGATACCGGTGATGGTGACGACATTCGTACCGGCCGAAGCCGTCAAGCCGGAATCCGAAACGTCGCTGAACGCAATGGCATTAGGCGTCGCATCCGTGCCACCGCCGCCCGAGCCGAAGCCGGCAAGCTGTGTGAGTTTCAGCATGATCAATTGTCCGTGTTGGCGTTGGTCGTGTATAAGACAGCGACCCCATGCAGCCGCGCATCGATCGCCAGTGTGTCCTCGCCGTGTGTCGAATCGCGATAGACCTCGAACACCACGAAGTCGTTCTCGGCCGGTGAGCCGGACATCGTCAACGCCGACGTTTCTGGCGAGCGATAAAGTCTGCTCGCACTCCCGCCGGTGTCCGTGACTGGGACCGGTGTACCGAACGCGACGTCGATATCGTCATTGTCCGACAGCGCTACGGCGCGGATCGCCCATCGCACGCCGAAATTGACCGAAGTGGTCGCATGCGACCACACGAAAACGGCGCTTACGGCGCCCTCATTCCACCCTTTAGGCATTTGAATTTGGAACTGTGCATGCTCCGCCGTGGCCGCGTCGAAGTCCAAGGTCCGCACCATCACCTTGATCGCGGTTGTCTCGATCGTTCCCGAGGCCGCGCCGTTCGTCGTCCGTGCCGTCATGGACCCGGCCGGAATCCAAACAGCGTGTTTTCCGACACCCAGCTCGGCCATCAACACCTTATGGACCGACCCGTCGGCGGCCTTCCGCGCTTGCACCTCGAATTCCGTCTGGTCGGCCCCGCTCGGAGTCGTGTCGGTCGAGTTCATGATGATGTTCGACATGAAATCGATCGCGCGAACTTTATTCGACGCGTTGGACTCCGAAACGTCAACGAAGGCCAAATAGTCCGAAGCGGCTCCGCCCGACGCATCGGTCGTCAGCAAATTCAAGTCAACAGCGCTTCCAATCCCCAACGTCGTACGCGCTGTCGCCGCATCAGCATCATCCAGCAGCGTGCCGATGAACGACGACACCGTCTGCAGCGACAAATCAACCGGGGCCTTGAGTTCAAACCCATCACCCGTCGCAGTCACGCCCAGAATCTGATTGCCGACCGCTGGCCGCGGCTCGGGCAAGGCGATGTCGCTGAGCGTCGCGCCAACACTGAACCGCGGACTGCGCGCGATCAACTCACGCAGCGTTTGAACCTCGGCCGCCAACTTGTCGAGCTGCATTTCGACATTTTCGGCGGCGAACGAACCTGACGCTATTAGGTCAAGATCCTGCGTCAGGGGCATATCGCGCACGATGACGATCGTCTGCCCCGACGACGGCGCAGAGGCGAAGACGACGTTGCCGGCATTCGGATACGACGCAACATCCACCGAATAATCGCCGCCCAGGGTCTGCAGCGCGTCAGCCAGCGTCGTGTTATTGCGCAGATAGACTTTCAGGTTCGCCGCCGCCCAAATCTTGAAACCAAAAGCGAATGTCGTCGTCGCGCCGTTCGCCGCATACGAAACGCGCGATGACGTCGTGCTTAATGTCATGTGTCCGCTCCAAAGAAGAACGGACGCAAAGTCCTCGCGGGCTTGCGTCCGTCGTTTAAACTCGAGACTGTCAAATTATTGGCGCGTCGTGCCGGTCTCAGCGCGCCCCTCAACACTGCTGACCTTCACACCCAGTACATCGTTCAGCGTGTCGAAAATCCCACCGCCGGCCCGCCCCGCAAACTGTTGCGTACGCCGCTCACGCTCGCGCACAGGCACGTCGATGCTCTCACGCGACAGACGTACCGCTTCATGCCAGTCGACACCGGATTCGGCAATGTCGACAATCTCGTGCGCCTCACCCAACACATGCCTGTCGACGCGCGCGGTGAGAGCGGAGTCAATGCTTTCCAGCGCTTGAACCAGCTTTACGCCGGCGATCACGCGCGACGCGTCATCGGCCAGCACCAAGTCGTTGATCGTCCTCGCCAGCGTCCTAGGAAGAATGCCGGCCACCGCAGTGAAGGCCACGTCACGCTCCCGGTCTTGCTCCTGATCGCGACCGCTGCGTTCCAGGTCGCGCGTATAGACAATGTCGGCGCCGTCGGCTTGTTCTTCGTTCTCGGGATCGAGCTTCAACCCGCCGGCGAGCCGTCCTCGTACGGTGGCCGCCGCCTTCTCTCGATGCCTTTGTGTCTTTCGGACGTCGCGAATGTCGCGCCGCAATTGGCGCGCGAGCGACCCGCCGATCTTGTTGAGCCCAACGACGGACAGACCGTCCGCCGCGTCCTCGCCGCGCCCGACGGCATCGACCGCCGCACGACGATCGGACAGCATGCGCGCCGCATTCACCCCGCGACTGATCTCCTGCGCGCGGCCGTCATCTTCAAGCTTGGCCTGCGCTTGCTTGCCGATCAACCGCACGACCGCCGGCGCCAGGCCGAACCTCGGATGCGCTGGCCCCTTGCGCCGTTCGATCAGATCGATCGCGTTCGCTGGTTCTCGCTCCGCCAGCGCCATGAGTGCGGCACGCGGAATCTCCGGCAGACGCGCGCGAAAGGCCTTCACAACTTTTACCGGCAGCGGTAGGTCGGCCAATACCTGCCGCCCCGCCTCGTGGTGCGCCTCAAACCGCATCGGGTTCGCGCGTGCCGCCGCGACCAGATCGTCGATCGCCTTGCCGATCAACGCAATCCGCTCGCGCGCACGCGTGCCCGCCTCAGCCCTCAGCGCGCGATCGAGGAACTCGCGGTCCAAGTCATTCGACCGGCCCTTCAACTGCTCAAGCGCTTGCCCGTTGAGTGCGCCCGCCAAACGCTCGGCCTTGACCTTCCTCAGTTCGCCCCCGAAGCGCTTCGCAAAACCCTTGCCCGTCTCGCCGCGCTCTTGCGCCTCGCGCAGCTTGTCGAGCAAAACCCGTCGTGACCGCGCCGTCTCGCGCGCGGCGCTCACGCGCGCATCGATGCCGTCTCGCTTCTCCAACGCTTCGCTGCCGATCCGGTCGAGCTTGTCGCGCAAGGGATCCGCCTTCACGACCGTCCTCCCCTTGACGACAGGCACGGTAAACCCCGCAGCCTGAGAGCCACGCAAAAGCATGCGCATCACCTTTCTTGTTATCGGCTAGCCGCCAACGAAGCCGTGCGTCAGTCCTGCCCGAGCGCGGTCGCGCCCAGCCCCATCACAAAGTGCAGCACATGCGCCGCCAGAAGCGTCACGCCAAGCCGCACCGCAGCCCCGCTCTCCGGCTCAATCGGACGTCGCCGGAAGTAGAACCACAACGACCCGACCGTACAGGCCGCAAAAAGCGAGAACACCAATACGGCAACGCCCAACGCAAACTGCAGGAAGGAGTTGAGCTTCGGGCTCACGGCAAAGCCGAAAATGATGATCGCCCAAACTACCGCGAACCAAGCAGATAGGCTGAACACAAACAACGCCACGCGGTTCGGATAATCACGCCACGTCAGCACCGCGCAAAACATGAGGCACGCGATCAGCACGTAGAAATAGTACGGCAAAATGAGGCTGGCGCCGACGACGGTCAGCACGACACCCGTAACCGGATCGCTGATCATATGCCCCCAATAGTCCGCCTAAAGCGGATGCATCTGCTGCCGGATGAATCCGGCATTGACCCTATGACGCTTGCCGGATTCGCCCGGCTCAGGCGAGTAGTAACCGTCGCGTTTCATATCCTCGTCGTACCTCGCGCGAATTCGCTCGCGGCCTTGATTGTAGTACTCGACGATCAATGCGTCACGGTCCTCGATTGCCATACGCCCCCACGCATCGGGGATTTTGCTCTCGAACCAGCGCGTCGCCTCTTCCACCATCAGGCCGGCAAAAGCGGCGGTGGCGGGTGCGCGCGCTGACCCCAAATCGTGCGCAAGCACATCATACGCGTTGTTGTATTTCTTGAGACCCAGCGGGTCGGAGTTGGGATATCTCTGGTTATACTCGCGCAACATCCGGATGGCCGTATGGAGACGGATCTTGCCGTGTCCGATGTCGAGCGTCGCCGGATACCGGGCCTTGGTGATCCCGGTGGTCACCATATCGGCGATGACACCAAACCCCGTCTGGGGATCGCCGGCGAGCGGATTCCGCGCCAGCTCCTGCTCCCAAGCGTCGTAGTCGGCCGCAATGTCCTTGTGCGTCTTTCGACTTAGTATCAGCCACTTGAAGAAGGACTGACCGTCCTCCAGCAGTCCGCGGCGTCGCGCATCGTCAAGCTCCTCTGCGATGCACCCGCCGATGGCCGTCTCACTCACGCCGAGCTTTTGGGCGACATCGAGAATGGGCTGCCGATAGTCTCGTACGGTCTGCAGGTCCGCGTCGTCATAGAGACGCGCATCACGCCGCCCCGAAGGCCCCGGTGTCACCCCACCGGGGATGATCCCGCCATATGGACTTCCATAATCCAATTCGGAGGCTTTGGCCCGTCCGTCATCGACATAGGGCCCTCGATCCTCGACAATCTTGTCGCGTTCCGGCCGGTAGAGAAGGTCACGCGGCTCGATGTCGACGGCTTCACGCAACGTGTCCCAGAACGCGGCGCCATCCAAGCGAACATCAAAGGCATGCCGTCGCGACTCTTGTTGTTCCGGCGTAAGAGACGCGGCCGCCTCGATCCTCTTCACGGCCGCATCGTCGCTGAATCCCGCGTGGGTCAACGCACCGAAATCGTGGCCGAACGCACGGATGTCGGGCGGCGCCCATTCGAGCAATCCGTGCGCCGGATCGCCCGCATCCTCCAGATCCATGAGCATGCGCCCCGCAAAAGCCCGCTTCCCGGCATCGCGCGCATACACGCCGCTGCGAATGGACTCGCGCACCACGTTCGGCGTGTGACTTGCCGCCCGAGAGATCCACGCCATGCGATGACGCGCAGGTGTTGTCCAAACGCTCTCACCCACAACGGCCTTCACGAAGGCGTCTACGGCATCGGCACGCTCGATCCGATCCCACCTGGTCGCACGGCCGCGCAAGATGTCGTGCGCGGTCATTGCGATCGCTTTGGCGTAGGTTTGCGCTTCTCGCACTGTCTTGTCGAACTCGGGCTCCAACCGCTCCGCGCTCTTCGCATCCCAATCGTAAGCATCGATAATGTCGTGATAACCGCGCCACATCTCGCGAGGCTTCATCCCTGGCTTAACGCCGTAGACCCGAAGCCCAGCGCGGGTATCGAGCATCTTCACCTGCGCGTTGATATGCGGCAGGTTTTGCTCGGTATCAAACGCACGCTGCGCTGCCGTCTCCAAGTCCTCGCGCGCCTCTTCCGAGATGCCGAGATCTTCCTGCGCATAACCTGCTCGGCTGCGCAGCATTTCCAACGCGGCCTTGGGATTGTCCCTGATGAGTCCGCGAAAATACTGCTCGTTCATGCGCTCGCGCGCCGCGGCAAGATCTTCGGCGTCGTCGTCGCCGACAATACCCGAGAGGCCGTCCGCCTCATCGCGATAGTCACCGATACGCGACGGGTCCTTGAACGCCGCGTCCGCAAGATCGTCCATCGCTTCGCCAATATACGCCCGGCGCTGCCGCCGCCGCTCGTCTGCCAGCCGCCGCAGCTGATCGTCAAACACGTACGCCGGATAAGCCCGCCGCCCGCGCGCGGACGGATCGCGGTCGCTCTCCGAGGAATGCGGCGGCTCCGGCGCATCGTCGTCACTCGAACCCGGCGCGCGCCTGTGTTGGTCGCCCGCATCCGCCGCGTCCCGCGCGCCCTCATCGGCATCGTTACGCGCCTTGATCGCATCAGCCAAAGTAAGGAATGCGTCGGCGAATGGCGCGACGGTGTTGTACGGTTTTTGATATTCAAGCTTCCCGAGCTCAGCGATTTTCGAACCAAGTTTGGGTATCGTGATCTTGTTGGCCATGCTGCGATCAGCCTCAAAAAACGTCGTGCGCCTTCGCGCGGCAAACGCCCCGCGCGCCTTAAACCAGGACAAAGTTAGAGAAAGCAGATTATAGCGGCTTCAAGCGGCACCGCTTTTGGCGGCGTTGTCGCAAAAGGCGTCAGGCACAGTCAAAGATGGCGCTGCCGCGAAAACGCGACGTCAAGACCGACGGCGACGCCCCAGGCGACCGACAAGCCTGCGATAGTGACCGTCGCCTCAATCACGCGCTCGACGCCCAGACCGCGAAACCAAGCCGCAACGGGAATGAGGCAGAGCGCCACCAACATATAAAGTGTTCCGCTCACAAACCCGCGCCAAAAGCGTTCGGCGCGGCTTGACTCGGCGTTCTCAGGAGGTGGGGTCTCTGTCATCCTGCCAAAACCAGTCGTTGAATTGCTGCTCCAAGTAGTCCATCGCAGCATCCGCATTCTCGATGAAGCGACTGAAGCCCTCCATGAAAAGCTTCAACGCTTCTTGGGAAAGGAACTCTACTTCTACCGCAAACACTTCCTTGATCAGCTTAGATACTAACTTACCAGAAGCCTGCGACCAATCCGTGCTACCAAATTTATTCCGGAATCTCTCCTTACCATACTTCCCCCAAAGGCCGGCGCCAACGCCAGCGCCGATGGCGCCCCAATAATTGAGTTCGGCCTCCTTACCTTCCTCAGCTGTCACCATGTCTTCAACCAAGGATCCAAGGACTGCGATTCCCGCCTCCAACTTCCAAGGCTCGACCGGCGAAAGATCCACAAACCCACTTGCGGCACCCTGAGCCCCGGAGATAAGCACGCTCCGCCAATCTGGATACTCCCATTTGTCACGCGGCTTGAGCGAATTTGCGGCCATACTAACCACGATGTCAGCACCGGCCGAATAGGCCGCACTCTTCGCCGCCTTGATTAGACGCTCGCGCGCAATCCAACCGACGATCATCGGAATGGCCGGTAGGATGACTTCTCTCGCTTGCCCGCCCCCGCGATTGCGGGGCAATCCCCTGCGGTCTCCGTCACTGGACGGTACGTATTGCACCACGTGGTCACTCTCCACCGCCGCACGCGCCGGTCCACGAATGGTACCGTCGCGGCCTTCGATTTCGTCCCTTAGCGCTAACGCCATACGCCCACCGGGACCGCCGTCATCCGGAGTCGATCGAGTGATCGCCTGCGCATAAGGCTTCAGGTTGGTCCGAGATAAGTCTTCAGCAAGTTGGCGTCCCACCGGACTATCCGCGGGAGGGCGCGCTGAATAATGAGCATCCGCTAAAGAGATTCGCTGCATCGATCCCGCAACTTGCTGCGCCACATGGGCCCTGACGCTGGGATCGAGGCGTGAGATCAGGGAGTCGAACGCCGGCTGTTTCTTCTGTCTGTCCATTTGGTCGAAGACGCGCGCCATCGAGCGCGCAAGATCGTTCGGTAGAGGCAAGTGTTCGAACACGCCACGCCCACCAGCCGCGTTGTCCTTGCGCCAGCTATGGATGACTGAGTCAAGCGATGCCGCGTGCGCGCCCACGTCACCACTCCAAAGCGCGCGCAACGCCTGATGCTGCTTCGCCGTCGTCTCGGCCGACCGTGGTGCCTCTTCTGGGTCATCACTCCCATCGGAAGGTTTCTCCAAGACATGAGCTTTGCGACTCGCCGCGCGGCCAAGAACGCTCGGTCGCAGCGCGTCATTGTGCAAGCTCCAGTCATATCGGCCCACATGGTTCAGCATGCGCGTCTCCTCAAGTGCCAGAATTCAGTTGAAACAACGCTCCGCGATCACGGCCGCGCGCGGCCCGCCACAAGTGAAGGCGGTTAGCGCGCCGTTACGTGCAGACGATGTTGAGTCCTTGCCACGAACAGGCGTGCGACGGTGGCGGCGGTGGGTTCGAGTGCCCGCGCTGCAGTTCGTCGCGCCAACTGTCGGCGAGCGCAACGCGCTCAACACTGGTCGCCGCGAAGTAAGCGCGCTCACGTGTCTGAAACAACGCAAGCGCCTCAGCGGAAAGCCCATTCGCCGCACCATACGAAATGGCGCCCTGCTGTAAATAATCGAACACCTGATCGGCCTGGTAGTAGAGTGTCGCGTAAGCCGGCTCCAACAACGGATGATGCGACTTCACCGCCGCCAACCGCAGCTCGCGGCAAGGCCGCGTCTTCCGCACCCGAAGCCGCAAAGCGGCGGCCTCGCCCTCGTCCGCAAAACGCGCATCAGCCAACTGCGCCGCCGACGGACTACGCCGCGCAAACTTCGCATTCACGACGGCAAGCGCGGGATCCCGGTCCATGGTCTGGAAACACGCCGCGATCTCCTTTTCGGCGTCCGGCCATGTCGCCGCCTCCGCGACGACGGCGGCCGCCATGGCGATTAGCGCAAAGGAGACGACCCTCAGAACATGCATCATCAATGGGATTCACCCGAGGCAGGACAATTTGCCGGCTAAGTGTACACTGACGGCTAAGCAAGCTCTAGCCAATGCCTTTGCCAGCCCACCAATCCGTTCGAATCCCCTGCGAGGCAAAGCCGACGACTCCGCCGAGGATCGACTCATACATCGCGTTTCGCCCGGCCTCCCGCATGCGCTTTGCCTGCACGTCTCCGTGATACCGCGCGAGTTGGCCCTCATGCTCTTTCACCAACGCGGCATAGTCGAGGTTGCCGGCCGCCTCCGCAATGACGTCGACCAACGACGCGCTATCGCCGGCAACGCCGCGTGCGCCGAACGCGGCACGGAACGTGCCGATGTCCCGCTGATTGTTGTAACGAATCTGCTCGGCCTCTGCGACAGCCGACTGCTGCGCATAACGCGCCTCATTTTGGGCCTGAATCGCATTCGCCTTGGCCGCTTTATTCGCGGCAGCACCCTGCGCGATCTGCGCCCCAAACTGAACCCCGGCCATAACGCCTGCGAGTGAACACATGTTTTCCTCACGATCATAAAAATAACGGCGCAACGCTCAAGAGTCATCACGCGCCAATCCCTCAGTCACCCAAGCAGCGGCGGCATCATCGGCGTTAGCGCGAACGACGCACTTTCTCGATCTGATCGATATTCTGGGAGTCTTGCGTGTGCCAGAAACTGTCCAAGCACCGGCTCGGCATCCATGAACACCTCCCAGGCCGTTGCGGGCAGCACGTAGAGAAATGGCGATGTCTCGATCTCGACGTGCTTGATATCGTCACGAAGACGTCCCGCCAACGCTTCAGCATCCGCAAATAATGTGAAGCGCAAGCGCACGGCGACGATCGATCCCCACGGCATCGGACCCTCACCCTCGGCTTTCCGATAGGCGTCGATGCGTGACAACATCCGGTCGACGTTCCAACGTTTGATCCGCGCTTCGCCTGGAGGAAAACGCGTCAGCGAAAAATCGATGATATCGTCGCCCGAGAATACCAACCGCTTCCGGGCCAGGCTGGGCTCAACACGCTACCGTCCAACGTCTCTACGCGCACAGCGGCCGCATTCGGCGGCTCTTCCTCCCGTCCAGGATGCGGCTCTCAGATTGTCGGCGTAGCTCCGCCGGTGAGAAATAGTCCACGAACGTCTTTCGCGATCCATGAAGACACATCTCTCATCTCCCGAAATCGTCGATTGCCTACCCATTCACCACGCTCATCACCGGCATGATCGACAGCACGTCGAGCGGCATCGGGTCGTACTGCACGAACGCCACCCGCCCATCGAGGTCGAAGTCGCTGGCGAGGAAGACGTCGAAATCGCCGGAGCGGATCGGTGGGCTTGCGTCCATCGCGTCGCCTTGCTCGCGCCGCACGAGGTCTTCCATCTGGCTCTCGTCGGCCGGCCCCGCGAGCCCACCGATGCCCAGATGCACGCGCACCGTCAGACGCAGCACGCGCTTCGTCTTGCCTTGCGCGCCGCCCATCGCCGGCGCGTCGAGGCGCAGCGTGCGCAATCGGCTGATATAGGTAAGCCCAGCCCACACATTGGTCGCCGGATTCTCAAGCGCGGTCTTGCCGCCCGTCACGACACGATCTGGCTGCAGCGCGCCGTCGGCAACAACCTTCACAGTCCGCCCCTCAAGATGGAACAAGCCTGACAGAGCGCTCGTCGCCGGCCCCGCGTAACGCAGCGCGCTGTCGAGATAGCCCATCAGACTCTTGTCGTGCGGATGCGTCGGCTCGAACGGCGGCGCCAGATATTCCACGTAGCGTTTGGTCACGCCGTTGATCGTCCGCCGCACGATCACCCACAGATCGTCGATGGTGCCGTCGGGCGAAGGGATGACCGCGATGCTCTCGACGAAGCCGTCCATCGGATGCTTCGCCCAGGCATAAACCTGCTGCTCGCGCCGGTACGTCATCGACATCAGCACGCCGTCGCTGCGCAGGGCCCACAACAGCGACGCCGGGTTCTTCGCCCACGCGACCCGCACGATCGTCGAATTCAGAGTGAGATGCTCCGCCAGTTCCAAGAGGTCCGTGGCGACGTAGGCGCCGACATCCGACTGATTGGCCAGCGAAAACACTTTGCGTCCCGAGCGATTGACGAACAGCGTCTCGACGCCGACCTTCGCCGGCGGCACACCGTTCGAACCTTCGCCCGATTGCGGCACGATGCGTGTGTTCGTGGGCGTGATCGGATCGCCAAGCCCGCCGCCGAACGCCGCAAACTCCTGGCTCAGCGTCCCGATCGCAAGATCCGATCCCGACGTGATCCAGCGGATGGGATCGGCCTGGTTCGCCGCAATATTGTAGCCGATGGTTTCGTCGTCGCGCGTCCCTGGTAGGAAGTTGCCGAAGTCCGCCGACGCCGATGCCCAAAATCCGAACGGCTGCTGCAGCGTATTGCCGAAAACAAGGCGCTGCTCGTGCAACGCGACGACCGCGGGATACCCGCGCGCTTCCGAGAACGCACTGTGCGCCCAGAGCCACGTCGCATAACGGCGCGCATTGCCGCCCGAGGTATAAGTTCCAAGAGCGATCGAATTGGCAAGATCGAACGTGTTTGCCGTGACGTTGATGATCTTCCAATCGCCATTGGCCCCCGTCATGCCGCCCACGCTCTCGATGGAGACGTAGTCCCCCTCGTTGTACCCGTGCGCTGCCAACGTCACCCTGAACAAGCCGCTGCTGTTCGCCACGTTCGTGATAGTCTTAAACGGCGGCCCGAGCCCGTTGCAGAGATACGTGATGATGGTGCCCGACATGTTCTTCGAGTTGCCGAACGTGTCCAACCGGACAATCGCCCAGCGCGAATGCAGATAGCGCCACTTCTTGTAGTTTGTGCCTGACCCGCCCGTCGGATTGTCCCAGGCGTCGCCTTCCGTATGCGAGGGGATCACGCTACCGGTCGACGTGCCGGCGCCCACATTGACGAGCTCATAGACGTTGCCGCTGCTCGAAACCTGCGTGCCTAGCGCGGTCGAGAGCGCCAGCGTTGACGCCCAAGGGCTCACTGCCAATTGATCCAAATACATTTCGCGCATGAAGAAATAGCTGCCTTCATGCGCTTTGGTGAATATCGGACCGCTCGCTTTGATCGTCATGCTGTCGCCGGGTTGATTGCCGGACGGCATGCACATCACCCGGAGCGAGTCGTCACCGTTTAGCGCCGCGAATGGCCCCCGTTCCAGCGGCAGCGCTGCAAGAGTCCATGCGGTATGACCCGTCCGCGTCAGCGAATATGGCGGACGATTCGGATGCGCGATGTACAGCGTATCGGCCGATTGCGATACGAATAGCCCATCCAGCTGAGCTTCGGGATATGGCGACGGAATCTCATAAATCCTCGATACGGTCCCGCCCGTCGTGTAGGTGTCGTAATCGCTCGAATCCACGCCCGACAGTTCGAAGGTGTCGGCGGTCTTGTTGGCGACCGTGAACTCGCGATTGTTCGCCTGCCCCATGCCGCCGACGCCCGCCACAATGATCTTGTCGCCGTTGACGAAACCGTGCGCGGTCGCGGTTACGACCGCGGGATTCGCTTTGCTGACGCCGCTGATCGTCACCGTCGACGATGTAATCGGCGCATAGTCCTTCCAGAACCTGATATACCCGTCGCCAAACTCCAGCATGTAAGCCTGCACCGTCGAGAACACGAACGGGATCAGCCGCGACTGCTTCGCGTGCGCCCGCGTCTCGCCGGCGAACCGCGTGCCGTGCCGCCGCATCACGCCGCCTTCCGGCCGCACGATATAGTTCTCGACCGTCTCCGCTCCCGCCGGATACTTCTGCAAATCGACGCGCCCATAGAGACGCGGGCTCAGCTCGCCCGCAACGAACGAGGGCTGTTGTATGTTGACGCGCGCCATTACTCACCTCGCCAATCGCGATAGACGCCGGCCCCGCCGTCAAGCCGGGCATCGGCCCAGCTGCCGCGCGGCAAGCTGTCGGGTTGCCCCTCTTGCGCATCGCGCCGCCGCGCCTCGACCAGCTTCGACTGATAGACCTGCCATAGCCCCTGCGCACGGCTGACGCTCTCGCTCAACTGCACGGCGATGTCGGACGCCACACGCGCTGACAGCGCTTCGACGAACAGCGGATCGAACGCCGCCGTCTGTGTGACGAGCGCCGTGTACTTGATGAAGATCGGATCCCCTATATCGGTCAGGATCTGCCGCCCCTCGACGACCCACTTCTCCGCATCGCCGTCGAACACCGACCGCACGAGAAGACAGTCGGCTGGCAGATCGTAAGCGTTCGCGTACTCGAACGCCGGCGCGATGGCATTCTTCGGCAACTCCGCGCGCCGCGCCGCAAAATTCCAGTCATACGCGCGCAGACAAGCATCGCGCGCATACGGATAGCGCAGCTTGCACGCACGCGCCGCCTGCGACGCCTCGTCGATCGACGTGATCTGCGCCCCGCGCCCGATCTCCGCCAACGCCATGTTGCAAATCGCAACTTCGGAATACTCGCCCAAAGTCGGCATGATGCATCGACCCTTTCGTGTGAGAGGGAGGTGAAAAACGGAAGTGAAAAAAGGAGAGCCGCTTAGTACGCCGCGTCGCGCAATTTATAGACGAAGGCGTTGGACGTGACGTCCACCACGTTCGCGGTCGGCCCGCGCGCTGCGGGTCTGTCGAAGGCGTGGAACTGTAACTCGATTTGCACCGCGCGCCCCCACGGCAGGTCCGGTTTCTTCTCCATCAGAAGGACACCCGACACATGCTGCATCATGGCGTGCAGACTCACGCGCACCAAGCGCGACTCGCCAGGCCGCAACACCGTTGGCGGCCTCGTCAAAGGCGCGCTGTCCGAATAGATGAGGCGGCCGGAAGATCCATAGCCGTACCAGCCGCTGCTCAGATAATCGGTGCGGCTCAACATGCGCCCGCGCAGGTCGCTGACTTTCCAATACAACATCCACGGCACGTCGCGCAGTGGCCGTTCGTAATCGATCTCGTACACGTCGATGAATCGTATCATGCACGCGTCGCTGACATTGACGATCAGAATGCGAAGCTCATCACCTCGCACATCCAGAAACACATCGCCGTTCGCCGCCGGCCGTTCGCATGCCCGCGCGGTCGGACTGATAGCCCAGCAACATAGCAGCGCCAGTAAGAGTGCAAGCCGCATCACGCACCTCGCTCATTCAACCTGTCCAGTCTAGGGCGGCGGGCATGGTCACGAAAGTGACTAACGTCGCCGACGGTGAAACTCCCACCGATAGCGGCGATCGCGGAGGTGCGGAAAGCGATTCTCAGGATCCGCCCCCGGCCATTGTTTATCGATATCGGTCTCAATCGGCCCTTCGTCGAGCGTTCCCCTTTTTCCGCGCACACGTATGCGCGGCCGCCCATTCACGACGGTGATCGAGGTGATGACCGCGGCATGGACCGGCTTACCCTCCCTGTCGCGGTAAACAACGACATCACCTACCCGCGCGCCATCGCGAACGGGCTCATAGTCGTCCTCCAAGATGATGGCAATTTGGTCGGTTGGGCGTGTCTGCCCCTCCTCGTCGACTTGCGGGTCAATCCAGACCTCCCCATTCGCGAACACATATCCGAAACAATTCGTGTCCATTCGTCGTTCGCGCCCGCGGTTTCGCCGCGCAACAATCGGCCTGTCGTTGTCTGTCCTGATTGTGCCAAACGTCACCTCGTGCCACTGCCTGTTCTCCCGCACCCGATCGTCATACAGCTTCTCAAACTTGACCCGACCGCGCTCACGCTTGACGAGTTCCACAACTTCGGCGCGGTCGTCGTCGGGTCGATAGGGAAGCGTCCGCACGCTCCCGCTTGCCTCCTCACGGTCCAGGTCAGGCGGACTCGGTTCGGCCTCATCCGCGGGCACCACGGTCGTGTCGTCGCCATCCGGTGCAGCGTGAGAGCGCTCGGGACCGGCATTTCCGCCTGACGACGACGCGAACATCCCCTCGGTACCGGCCCTCGCCGCCGTTGCGACCGCGTAGCCTGCAGCGCTGGCGATCGCAGAGCTTTCGGGGCTGCCGCTATCGTGAGAGCCTTCCGGCGCGAGCACCTCGCTCGCCGGATGCCGCCCACCTTCCGTTTGCGCTGGCGCGGGTTCGCCGCTTGAAGGGCGGTCGGCCTCGACGGCGCGCAGAAGATCGTTGGCCGTGCGCGTCATCGCGCCGGCATCGCCAGAGGTCTTCGCCGTGTCCCAACGCTTGCGCGCATCGGCAACCGCTTCGGATTCCGGAGAGGCGGGCTTCTCGCGCGGCATCGGCGGCGGCGCTTTGTGTGCCCCTGCGTGCCGGGCGCTCGGCCGCAAGTACGACTCAAGCGGATGGACATGCTCCTTGAACACATAACCGGACGGCCCCTTCTCCACCGTCCAGCGGTCCTTCACCTGCCGCTTCATCATGTTGAAGGCGGCCCCCATGTTGGCCGTGCGCACATACCCCTCGCGCGCCGCGTCGATCGCGAACTCGAGCAGTTCGCGCGGAAACACCGTACCCTCCTGCTGCCGGTAGACCTTGGTGGTCCGCGCCATCGAACCCGCGCGCTGCGCCGCGATCGGCTTCTCGCGCGGTGGCGCGTCGACGGGCTCGACCGGCGCATTGCGCAACGTACCCGGCACGCCGTCGTCATCATCATCGTCGAAGGAAGAAGTGCCGCTCGGCCTCATCGGATGTCTCGCCCGCTTATGTTGGACAAAGAAAAGGCGGAGCCCGGTGAGGCCCCGCCATCATGTGTAAACGCGCGTATCAGGTTTGCGCGAAATAGAGATCGACGAACAACGTGCCCGACGCCGGCAGCGACGCCGCGGCGATCGTGATGAACACGGTCTCGTCGGTCGTCAGCTTCGCCGACGCGGCCGCAACCACGCCGAACGTCTCGTAAGCCGTTGTCGACGTGAACACCGCCGCGGAGCGGTATTTCCCGGTCGTACCGGAAACGCCGATCGCGACCGTGGAGCTGCCAAGCGAGGTGTCGCTGCGCAGCGTACCGTACAAGAACGTCTCGCCCGCCGACGGATAAGCGACCACGATCGTGTCCGAGGTCGTTTGCGATGCCAGCGTAATCTTCTCGCGATAGACGCGCACGTGCCCGCCTTGAACGCTGCCGTCGACCTGGCCCACGGGCGTGGTCGAACGCGGCGTCGTATAGGCGCCGTAAAGAACTGCCATGTGATGTCTCCTACTAGATGATCGCGATTATTCGAGGCAGGCGACTTCGACGACGCCGACTTCTTGCATGCGCGTGGCCCCGACCGACATCGAGTAAAACACCTGCGTCGCATAGTTCTTGTCGGCGCGTTCGGTGATGCGCGCTTGCGGCTGAGCGCCGATGCCAAGCACCACCTGGTCCTTCTGCCACGCCACCACCGCGCGGTCCGATCCGGTGATGAACGGCAGGATCTTTCCACCGTCGATGCGCAACCCGTCGACGCGGATGAAGTTGAAGCCGAGGAATGTCTCGAGCTCGCCCTGTACCAACGCCTTCACCGTATTGAAGTCGGCCGAGGTCACGGTCGTGTTGTTGAGCAGATCTTCAAGCTGCTCCGACGTCACCGCGATATAGCGGCCCTCGTTGTCGATATCGGCCGCGTCCATCAGCTTCTTCGCCGAAATCAGCTTGGCCAACGTCAACCCCGAAGCCGCCACTGCGATCTTCTGCCCGGCAGGCAGCGTCACCGCCGTCGACCCCGTCTCGCCCGTAAAGGACGTGCCGCGGATCGCATCGACGATGACTTCGTCGATCGCGCGACCCATCGCGTTCGCCGCCGACTTCGCATAGGTCGACGTCGGATCGATCAACATACGGACTTTGTCCTCCTGATCGATCATGTCGGCCCAGTCGAAATCCTCCAGCGAACAACGCCGGCGCGCGTGCGGCGTATCCATGCGCGGCGTATCCGAGTGCCGCGAGGTACGCCGGCGTGCCGCCGTCGCGCCGATCTGGTCGAAAAAGGATTGCTTGCCGGTCACGTTCTCGACGCGCACGGCATCGCGCAGCTTCGAACCTTTCTGCTGCGCCAGCATCATCACGTTCGCCGCATACTGCTGAACGAACGCGGTCGTCACTTGAGTAGACATTGAGTCTCTCTCCGCCTCTTGAGTCCCCCGAAGCCTCTGGCGTTGGGGGATTGCTTGTTTCAGATTTACGAGTGAAGCGGAGCGGGTCCCGACCGAAACGGGCGGCCGCCTCCTGAGCGACTAACGAGCGCTCTAGAAACCGGCCCGACTTACAGGCATGCAGCGGGGCGCGAAGCGCGCGTGTCCGCGGAAGTTCGTTGTCCGGCGGGCAGGCCTAACTAGAGAATGCGCCCCCCTCGCCACACGGCATAAAAAGGTCGAGCCGTGACAGATTTGGGCTCAGAATTGCCACAAACCGAGGTCAAATCGCGCCCGCTCTGGTGGGAGTCTGCTCATGTCGAACGCACGCTTGTTGGCACTTCTGCTCTCATTCGTATCTCTGGTCGCGCCGTCCACGGCGAGATCGGACGACCACCTGCTCGACCTCTTCAAGAAGCATTCGCACAAAGTCCTGTCCTGCGAACCGAAGGTGTTGCATGACGATTCGATACTCACCATCCGGATGCCTGAACCTCACGGCGACTTTCTAGTCATAGCCTCAGACTGGCACCAGATTCCGGTTCACGTCGTGTATCCGCGGCCTCGATGGCCATTGATGCTGAAGGCAGCCAAGTTCCGCACTTTATCCACGGTAAGCTGGAAGGTTCGCGACATTCGGGGAGTCTTCTACGGCCTCCAAAATGCGTTCTGGACGACAGGCCGCCACGCGATCTTCGTTGGATCGGGCTTCGATACGCCGAACCCAATCGTCGACGGTTGGTGCGAGGTCGAATATGTAGAGTCCGATCCTCCCCGGCCATCCAACCGTCATAGCCCGGGACCCTACCGCGAAGGCGAAGCGTGGAACAAAATGAAGTGCTCGCCGTCGACCGTCACACGCGATTCGGTACTCACCATCAACATGCCCTATCCGCACGGTTCTTACTTGGCAGTATTCCCGGATGGAAACTACGCCGAAAGAGACAAGCATTTCATCTATCCTGCAACGGCACACCCAGCTGTTGAAGGTTTCTACCGGATGCGGTCTCTGTCGATCCGCGTCAATGATATCCGGGTCTGGGAAAATGGCCGACAGCGGCCTGTGTTCGACAAACCTGGCCGCTACATGATCAACCTGGGGAGTCATTTCGAGACCGACGGTGGTCCGACAATCGAAGGCTGGTGTCGCGTCATCCTCAAGCGATGATGGCAAGCGTCCAATTCTACTAAGAGCGGTCCTCCCGCGTTGGCTGCTGCCCCGTGTAGCCTTCCGGCTTGAGCCTGCGAGGCGGCCGTTGATAACCCAAACCGGTCAGCGGATCGCTCTGGGTTCTTGCCGTCGTGGCAGGACTGTGCGGACTCGGCCCTTGCAGCGGCTTCATTGTTTCAGAATCTACCGGCGTCCCCGGCGGGTAGTAGGAAATATGTGTATGCGCAGGAACACGCGACCCACCCTTCTTTTTGCGCGACCCGTCGGACACACCGATCATCTGACCCGCGTAGACTTCATCACCCGCCTCCAAACCTTCCAAGGCGCCTGTATGTGCGAACCTACGATAGAGCCGTCATCGAGCAAGACGATTCAATTGCGATTGGCTGCCTATCAGGTGTCGGCGCCGGCGCTGGCCCGGTCGACACAATTTCGCCTCAACTGGTTGCTGTGCTTACACCGTGGATTTGTGTGAGGTCACAGCATAATGCGATCCGTCATTCTACAAACCGTTTTTGCCATCGGCGCGCTTGCTTTGGTTTCGGCGGCGCCAGACGACGCCGGCGCACGTTCATCCCGCGACACCATGAAGTGCGCTCCAAAGACCGTGAACCAGCACAGCACGCTGAAAATCACCCTGCCCTACCCTCACGGCCCTTATCTCGCGGTGTATGACAAACACAACAACCCTGGAACGTTCATCGTCTATCCGCATCCGGCAGTGGAACTTATGATCTCGCCCGAAGCGTTTCCGCAGATGAAGGAGGTGGAATTCAACGTTGGCGAGATCAAAGGGCATGACGGAGCCAAGTTTGCGCCGGTATTTGTCCAGCCAGGCCGCTACCGAATTCTTGTCGCCTGGGATCTCGAGACTGGGGCCTCTACGGTGGATGGCGAGTGCAGCGTATCCTATTCGCCCCTTCCTCGTTAGTTCGGCGGCCATGGAATTCGTTTCCTGGGTAGGAACCGCACCGGCGTGCGCCCGGTGTAGCCTTCCGGGTTCAGCCTTCGCGCATCGCGCATTAGTTCAAGGCCGGACAAGGGATCGCTCTGCAAACGAGCCGGAGCATTTGGATCGCGAGCATTCGGTGCTGACAGCGGTTTCTTGGTAACGGGATCGACTGGTGATCCCGGAGGATAGTAAGAAATGTGTGTGTGAGGCGCCGGTGTCTGAGCGGTTGAGTCCCAAGTTCCGGAACCGTCGGACACGCCAATCTGCTGACCAGTATAGACCTCATCACCTTCTTGCAGGCCCTTGAGTGCTCCAGTATGCGAGAAACCAACGATACTTCCGTCATCGTTCAAGATGAAAATCTGATTACCGCCCTCTGCGGAGTTTTCTTCGATCCGAAGAATGGTTCCATTTCTCGGCGAGAAGACCGGTCCATTCGGTTCGCGGTTCCGAAGGTCGACCCCGGGATGGAACTCCACCCGCCCATTGCGCTCTCTCAGATCATACGGGCTTATGATTTCAACCTCGGTTTTCCCGTCCTCCGGCTGCACCGGCCATGAAACACGATCTTTATACGGATCATCCGGGTGCGGTGCTTTGCCACTCAGAAAGATCGGTGGGTTGCCCTTCGCCTGCTGCTTTGCCCTCTCGTCCAGCGTGAGCTTCTCTCGCGGCGTGCGAAACACGCCGCCAAGGCTTGTCCATGCCTCACGGTTCTCGTAGTCGTCACGAATTCGGCCGCCTTCCTGCGTTCGCTCCTGAAACTCTCGGTCCCACGAGCGCTCGTTGGGTCCAGCGTTTGCCGGCACGCGCGGCCGTTCCCCAAACAACGAGAATCTTGGCTGCGGCTTCCACGTCGGCGCGTGTGGGATGCCTTGAACAGATCCTCCGGACCCGGAACGAGCGCCAGTGCCGGGCAGTGACGGCATGAGCTGAGCTACCTCTTGCGAAACGCCTCGGCGCACGCCGGGTTCAAAAGCCTCCACGAGGCGCTCGAACTCCTTCGCTTGGTGAGGCTTCGGCAAACGCCGAAGAGCATCGGCGACATGGCCCGCAAGTTGAGGAGGCAGGATTGGACGCGCGAACACGGGCACGCCTTGCTGTTGAAAGTGGGCGCCGGTTAGGCTCAAAATGTCCGCCGCCTGTTTGCGGGCTCCCGCGTCATCACCATGTTGCCAATTCCAGAAAAACTCGTCTATCGCCTCGTCGATCTTCGGGACTTCAATTGGCCGCCGAAAGCGCGCATCGACTTGATCATCGGTTCCAAACCGATCTTCCGGCGCCCGCAAATCGAGCGGCCCGTCGTATCGCACGCCACTCCCAAAGCCCTGCGGGCCACGACTGCGTAAGCGCATCGCCATTTCTCCGAGTTGATTCTGTATGACTGCAGGCCCGGGGCTCGCCTAAACCTCACCGGCCCGCCACCGATATCGCCGGTATGATCGACGACACGACGACGGTTCAAAACTCGTTCGAATACACACGCTCGAACAGTTGCTGCACTTGCTCGACGGTCGAGCCGTGCTCCGCATGGTCGCGGTTGGTGTAGGCGGGTGAGCCCATCAGCTTGGTCGCTTCGCGCCGCGCTTCCTCGGGTGTGATGGAGAAGCCGTGCGCGCGCCCGATCTTGAGCGAATCCTCTGTCATCATCGAGCCGATCTTCGCGAACGTGCGCACGAGTTCTGGATTGTTGCCGATGCCGCTCTGGTTCAAGAACTCGATCAGTGGCTCGCCGCCGAAATAGCGTGCGGCGCGCGCGGCTTGCGCCACCTTCGCGTCGTAAGTCGGTCCCCATTCCTGCTGCAGCAAGCCGACCGACTGCGTTTCGTCCTCCATGCGGCCGCGCATAGTCGATTGAAGCGAGTGCGACTGATGCCCGGCATAGAACTCGAGCAGCCCCTGCACCTGCGCTGGCGTCAGACCCAGCTTGTGCGCGACAGGCAGCGCCGCCTTCTCGAACGCCTCGTCATACGTGATGCCCTGCGGCAGCTCCGGCCGGTTCAGTTTGTAACCGCCGGCCTCGCGCGGGATGCCGAGCTTCGCGCGCGCGACCTCGTCCCACACACCGTCCTTGGGCAGCGGAATCTTGTCCGCGCCGATCGCACGCTGCGCATGCGCATAGGCCTGCACCACGTCGGCCGGCGTCTTGTAGCCCTTGGTCTCGACGATCTGTCGAAGTTCGGGCGAAAGCGTTGACGTCCATTCGGCGCTTTCGCCAAACGGATCAGCCGCGGTCCCCGCCGCTTCGCTCGGTCCCGTGTCATACGTGAACGCAGGCGAAGTGTCGTCTAAGGCGGACGCGTCAATCATGTGGTCTTCCTCCATCGGCAATGGTCACAAAGTCGGAGGGCTCCAAGCCGCACATCCGGGTGATGTGCAGCCACACGCGGCGCTTGCCCTCTTCAACGCCGCGATCGAATTCGCCGCCGCCCTGAATGGGCGCGGCCGCGTTGCAAAACATGGCGAGGTCCCTGAGCAGCAGATCGCGCCCCTCCAGCGCCTGGCGGTACTCGCCGACCACCTGCGGCGCCTGCCGGCGCCCCCACAACGTCACGACCAGATCGGGAAGAGTCGGCATGAGACCTCTTAAGTTGCTGGATTCCCTGGCGTCATCGCCGGTGTGACCGCGCACGACCGCAGCACCGTTAATCGCAATCCACGTGTGCTTGGCTCTTGACGATCGGGCCCCACCTGACGCCTGCTGGGGGAACCGATGCGTGCGCCATTCGCCATTGCTGCAGTGCTAGCCGGGCTGGTCCTTTGGACCGCGCCGGCGATGGCGCATGACGCGCAACGAGCGGCCGGCAAATCGATCGTCACCGCTGAAAAAGACCTGCCCACCGGCCCGCGGATCTGCCTGTTCTCGCAAAACGGCAAGCGCGCCGAACCATCGCCCGACAGCAGCGAACAAATCGAACCGCGAGACGACGCGCGGCCCGCCGGCGACAACGCGGAACACGAAGCCGCCGCACCGGCCAAAATCGAAGTCGCAAACGACGAATCCCGAAAAGACGCAAAGGCCGAAGCGCCCGCGCCTACGCGTCAGGCCAGCGAGCGTGTTTGCGACACGGACGTCACAACACCCGCCGCGCCGCACGGTTGAGCTGCCTTCCGTTTGACCCGCACACACGCTTTCGCCTAACAGACCGCACCCGCGATCTTCAGGAGCAAAGCGATGGTTCAACTAATCTCTTCCGGTTCGCCATTCGAGCGCGACATGGCGTATTCGCGTGCGCTCATCGACGGCGACTGGATCTTCGTGTCAGGCACCACCGGCTATGATTACGCGACGATGACGATTTCAGACGACCCCGCGACGCAAGCCGATCAGTGCTTCCGCAACATCGCCAAGGCGCTGGAGCAAGCGGGCGCCACACTCGCGAACGTCGTGCGCGTGCACTACATCCTGCCCAACGCCGCAGACTTTCCGCAATGCTGGCCAGCGATGCGCAAGCACCTGGGCGACGTACGTCCGGCCGCGACCATGTTCAGCGCCGGCCTCGCCGACCCGAAGATGAAAATCGAAATAGAAGTGACGGCACGCCGCGGCAATCGCTAACGAACAAGCAAACGGCCGCTCCGGTTTCCGAAGCGGCCGCTGTGTCACGTCAAGATAGGTTAGTCTCTGCGGCACGCACGGTTGGCGACGATGTACCCGCCGGAACGGCGGCACTGACGCGTCGTCGACCACCAATCTGCACGACCGCGCTTGCAGCAAACGCGCGTATTCTGATAGCCCACGCGGCCGTCACGGCACGCGCGGTTCGCCGTCACATAACCGCCGGAACGACGGCATTGACGATACGTGGACCACCAGTCCCGGTATCCGCGTTTGCAGCACACGCGATTATCGCCGCGATATTGGACTTGAAGTTCAAGATCGGCGACTTTGGTGTATTGCGGCTCACTCGCCGGCGCAGCGTTTCCGGCCGCTGCCGTGCTAAACGCCGCACCAGCCGCGAGGACGGCCGCGATTGCAAATTGTTTGATTCGAATCATAAGCGTTGCTCCCTTGGGTAGTCGTTGCATCTCAACGCCCAAGCCCGCCCCTTGGTTCAGGCGGAACTCGCGTTATTGTCGTCCCGGCGCCAATCCTGGACCAAGACACGTCCCAACATGAACGCGCCCACAGCCAAACCGATCCAAACTGTCACCCGAAGGATCTCAAACGCGATCATGCCCGCCGGCATGCCAATAATGCTCGCGGACAAGGCAAACGAAGCACTAAGCGCCAACCATAGTCCGACGCAAGCAACCCGAAGCATGGCGCACCTCCCTGACGGGTTAAGAACGTCCAAGCCCCTGGATTGTTCCGCGGCCTCACGCGTCCTCACCGACAAATCGGACCACGGCGTGAGCAATTTCCGCTTCAACAATCTCGTCGAGATAGCAGCTCAGCTTCCGCTTTGCCTCACGCGCGCGCCGCGCCTGCTCATAGCGCCGCCGCTGCGCCAAAAGCGACCGCGCCCGCTCGCGCGCAACCTCGGGCGTCACCACCATTAACCGCCACGCCGGCGCTTCGACCTTGGGCAGATTGGGCCAGGCCGCAGCGCGCGGCTTGCGCGCGGCCGGACGCGGCGTCCACCCGGCAACACTCAGCGTACCAATAACCTCGAACACGTACACACCATCGACGCGTGGCGCATGAATAGCGCTGCCGCTCGCGACCGACGGCGCACCCATCACCCCCTCGTGTCCCGCCGCCGGCGCGTATGCGCTTGCGGCGCTAGCATAAGCCGTCGGCGACAAACGCAACGTCAGCCGCAACGCGCCAAACGACGGCGCATTCGTCAGGGACGCCGGCGAAAGCAGATCACCATCGTCAACCGCCGGATGAAAAACAGATCCCGAAGCAGCCAATGCCTCCGGCAGCAAAGCAATCCGCAGCACCGGCGCACCGAACGACGATCCGTTCGCGAACACGCCCGGCGCCACGCCGACGTCCGCATCGACGGCGGCGTCGAAATATGCGCTCAAGCTGCCAACCGAGACCGGCTTCAGAGTGACGCGCACCACCGGCGCGCCGAAAGCCTGTGCGCCGCCAAGCAACGTCGCCGAAACAGAACGGCGCAACGACGGCGCAAAGCTTGCGCCGTCCGACGGTACATACGCCGGCGAAATCGCGCCGCCGCCAACCGCTGCGGCGCTCAGCACTGCGAGCGGCGACTGCACACGCTGCGGCATGCGAAAGACGGCGCGGAAGATTCCGCTCATGACGCGTCACTCCGCTGAAAGACGATCAACCGCCGATCTCTTCGAACCACAACGTACCCGACATGGTCACGCTGTCGGCCGGTGCCGACTCCAATTCCAGCGCCCACCGGTTTCCCGGCGAAATCACCGGCCGAAACTCCGGCAGCCAAATCAAATCGAACGGTACACGCACGTTCCAAGCAAACGACTCAAGCTCCTCAAGCGAGCCCGACCCCGCTGCCATCACGGTGGTATTATTGCGCTCAACAGTTCCGCCGAAAGCGGAATCACCATCACTGACCGGCTGCGAGGTGACACTCCCCCCGCCCGACCCGGACGTGACAGCGCCAACGCCGCGATTGGTCGTCAACCGCAACATCTCCTCCGCCGCATCGCCGGTCTCAGTCGACTGCGTAAGCATGACGCGATGGACGACAGTCACCGCATCGCTGGCCCCCGCCACCTCAAACAAATCCTGCACCGCCGTCACAGCAATGTCCTTGAACACGGCGGTGTACATTCTTCCAGGCATCTCTCTACCTCACCAAAAACGGTTGCATCGGCGACGCAACGATCAGCGACTCCGGCGGCATCGCCCAACTGGCGCAACAGCCCGAACAATCCGCCGTCGCGCCGTTGAACACGACGGATCGCCCGGTCTGCACGGTCAGCTGCGAAATAGAACCGCCGATATGGCGCGATCCGTCGAAGGAAACATCGTAATTTTCGGTGAGCCCCGTCGTTATGAACGCTGTACCTGACGTGGCGTTTGATCCCACACCGATTAGAACCCCGTCGTCGGGAACGTCGATCAGCATGGAGATCGGATCAGCGGTCGCAAACGCCGTGTCGTAAGGCGTTGGCGACGTGATGCCGGTGACGCGCCAGAGACCAACGTGGCAATAAACCTGACCGTTGTTGAACGTCACCGAGACCGTGCCGCTTGTGCCGATGGGGACCTTCGCGATCAGCATGTAACTATCGACTCCCGAGGCATCTTCATCGACGTCGACGACAACGCTGGCCGACACCCCGCCGATGGTCACGCTGGCGATGCCATACGGCAACGCCGCCGTCCTTTCCGCCGTCACGCCGCAAACGATGTAGCGCTCCTGCGCAGGTTGACCGAACGGAGCGCTCGCAAGGTTATAGGTAGTGGCCGAGGACGAACTGCTGACGATACCCAAATATTGGAGCGACATCAGAGCGTAAATATCCCGCTCGCGTTCCACTGTACTGTCACGTCCCCGCCCGACGGCGTGAACGGCATGCCGGCGATCGACGTGTCGAGATAGAGCGCCAGGCGCGAGGTCGCCTCCGATCCTGAGTCGACGTAGAGCACGATCGCGCCCACCTCGTTCGCGCCCGACAACGCCGTCGTCGTCGTGTCCGCCGCATCGAACGTGCCGTTCGCGAACGTCTTCGACGCGAGCGACACGGCCGAGCCATAGTTCGGATTGTCGTTCGCGCCTAAATCGTCGACGAACTCATGCGCACCGCTGTAGGTGTAGGCCGAGCTGATGTCGACGAAGGTTTGCTTCACCGTGCCGCCCAGCGACGTGTTCGACGTCGCCTGCATCACTTCCTGTTTCCAGATCGGGTATAATGCGTTAGCCATGTATGTCTCCTATCGCCGCCGCGGCGAGTTCAAGTCCGTGTGAGATGAGTTGCCGGCGGCAGCGTTCCCGCTCATTCAACGCCGCCCGCCTCAACCAAAAGCCCAGTGCCTTTCTGAGGCTGCCACGAAACGTAACCGCCTGCGCCTTGATGACCGGATCGCCCGTGCGCTCCGCCACCGATACGATCTGCGTCAAGGCCTGCTCGGCCAGCGCATCGAGCGTCACGACCGGCCCGTGCCGCGCCGTCATCGCCGGCGGAAACAGAATGAAGCTGTTGACGTGATTGACGCCGTCGTTTCCTCTTTCGACGCCGCGATAGATCGCAGCCCCGTTCAATCGATCCGGTTTCAGAAACAAGTCGACCTCTTTGCGTTGGGTGCGAGTGACGCCTTGGTTGTCTAAGCCGCCGGCCGGCCGCCGCGCAGCGCACCGCGCAACATCTCGATCGCCTGCCCCACATCGGCCCCGCCCGCAGGCGTCTGACCGCTCTTGATCGCGGACTCACCGGCCTGGGCGCCGCTCTTCGCTGAGTCGGCGACCTTCTTCATCACGTCGGCCCCCTGCGCACCCATCTGCAGGCTTTGCTGCATCGCCTGTTGCTGTTGGCGCTTCTCGCGCAGTTCCTTGATCTGGTCGGCGCCGCGCATCAGCTTCGCCGGCACGGCCCACCCGCGACCCAGAATCTGCACCGCCTGATCGTGATCGACGTTATCGAGCACGGAAGGGTCGATCTGCGCGATCATGCCCAATCCCTGATAGAGCCGCTGCACGGCCTGCGCTTCGCCCGCCATCTGCGCCCGCGCCAGCGGCGACACATATTCGATCGTCATCGCTGTACCCTGGATTTCCTCCGGCGGAGGCGGCAATTGATCCGCCCGCTGCAGCAAGCCGAAGCGCCGCTTGATCAACGGCGACAAGAACTCGCTTTGAATACGTCCGAGATTGGGCCCCAGCAGCCGCAGCTTCTCTTCCTGCCGCCCCATCCATTCCGTCGCCGTCATGTTGGGCGACCCCACCATCTGCATCAGCGAGAAATAGAATCCTTCGCGCACCGCGTTGCGCCGCTGCTCCATCATCTCCTGCGTCAAACCGACATTACCGCCGGTGAACAACGGCCGCAGCAGCTGCTGACCGTTCTGATCGATCGCGCCGTAAGTAATGCCGCCCGGCCACGTCCGCGCCGCCTTGATCACGCCCTCGTCGGCTGCGGCCAGCGGCGGGTCGGCGATCTTCTGCGCCGCCTTGATCGCCGTCTCGTCCATGCGGTTCAGCATCTTCACATCGGGCAGCACCTGCTCGCCGATGCCGCGGCCGTAGACTTCGCCGGCCGCCTGCGCCCAACGCGGCACCTGATACGGCAGCTCGTAATACCCGCTCTCCGCCACCAAATGACGCGTATCTTCCTCAATGTAAGCCGACAGAAACGGCCGTGTCTTTTGATCGAGCTTCTCGGGCTTATAATCGGCGTTGGGATATACGCAGTGAATGAAATAGATCAGCGCGAACGCGTCTTTCTCCGCCACACGCGCGGTGCGCTCGCTCAATCCCTCGCCGAACATCTCGATCGCTTGCTTGCCCGTCAGTGAGAAGCGGCGATAGACCGTGTCGACTTCGCCCTAGGCGCTCTCACCGATCACGCATTCCGACAGGGGACGGACGTTGTCGTTGATCCGCCCCTGCCCCGGAATCTCTTCGGAATAAAATACTGCGGTGCCGAAACACGCGAGGTCCGCATACATCGACGGCAGCACCGAATAGAACCGCGACACCTGCGGCCCAAACGAATGCAACAACCGCGTCTCGACCTCATAAAGCCAATCGCGCACCGGATCGAACTCGTTCAGTTCCTCATCCTGCAGCTTCAGCGCAAACCACCGGTTCGCCGGATTGGTCATCATGCCGTAGATGCCGCCGGCAAAACTGTCCGCCGCCATCAGCGGCGTCGAGTCGAAAATGCGTGTATGCCGCTTGTCCCCCGGCGTCCGCATCGTGGTGAACTCGGAACGCAGCGGCCGGACATAGTCGGCAATCTCCTGCCACGTGCGCTCAAACTGCGAACGTTCCGATTTCAACTTGTTCCAGTGAAGGACGAGTTCTTGGGGGCTGCGCCCGGTCATATCTCGGTTCCCATCAGACGGTTAAGGTTCAAAGCGATGCGTTGAAGACGCGCGCCAACTCGGCGTAACATCGACGCCCAACAAGCGGGTCGCGATGTCAGCCGACGAAGACGAACTGAAGCCCGAGCGCAAAACGCCAAAGCTTCCGAAACTCAGTGAAGAAGACACCAGCGCTCTATCGTGGCTCGGCCGATGGATCGGCATTCCGCTTCTGATCGTGATAGCGCTCTATTATCTCGAACCGCTCTTTCGCAGCAGCGGCGTCGACGTCGTACCGACCGTGACGCGCCAACGCGTTCAGCCCTATCCGTTTCCCGAAGGCGTCACCGGCCCGTCGCTCGCACCGACTGATGTCCCGCGCACCCCGCGCGCACCGGCCATACCGGACGCGCCGGTCTTACCCGACATGTCGAGCGCCGACGTTGTCGCCAACCCGATCTCGCAGCCGCAGCCGCAATACCCGCAACGCGCGTTGGAATCGGAGAAGGAAGGCATCGTCCGCCTGCGCATCACCATCGGTCCCGACGGTTCGGTCATCGATGCGCAAGTCGTGAACGCGCAACCGCGCGGCTGGTTCGAAAACGCCGCCCTGAACGCCGTCAAACGCTGGCGTTATCAGCCGTCGGGCCGCACGATCCAAACCGAAGTGGAAATCGAGTTCAAACTCAAGTAATGCGCCAGCTGATGCCGGCGTCGTCGTAACGCGACGTCAGCGTCAAATCGCGATTGTGAACCGCAAGCGCGCCTTCCCACAATGCGTTCCAACCCCCGAAGGCCGCATCGCCGGCGGGCGCAACACCCGCCATCAACCGCCAACCCGTCTGCGTCACGACACAAGACGCGCCATCGGTATCGACGCGCACTTCCTCGCCCTGCGCTGCCGCGATCGCCCCAAGATACCGCGCGAACGAAGCCGCACCATCGTCGTCAATGCCAAGAAGAGCCCCGGTTTCGTTATAGAACTGCAGCCCGATCAACCGCGCCGCCCGCCCGACCAAACGCTCCGCCTCATCCGCCCCAAACAACTCAATCATCGTCGGCAGCAGCGAGCGCACATACTCCATCGCATAAGATCGTTCGACCTTGCGCAACCGCTCCTCGGGCCACGTCGCGCTGTCGAGCCGCGGCGCCAGCGAGGGATCGAACTTCGGCGCCCGCTCATCGGAGACGAACCGCACCCGCTCCTCCGGAGCAATCGCCCGATCGTATTCGTAGTAATAGCCCTCAAGCCCCGGCGAACCTTCCACCGTCTGTCCCGTGCAAACAAAGCCAAGCCGCGGATTGCCAAGCGACACACCATTGTGCCCATGCCATCCCTGCAGCATCGCCTCATTGACGACGCGCGGCACCGCGCACACGGCAGTCCCCTGCCAAATCCAACGCGGCGGCGGATACCGAACCCAAGCCTTGCGATCGGACTCGACTACGTACTCCGTCTTCACCCCGCCCAACGCATTCGAGAAATAATGATACTGCGCACAAGCAACCGCATGCGGCAGTCCCGACAGGCCCAACTTCGCAAGCCCCGGCAGAAATTTCTCAAGATGCTGCCGGCGAAAGTGCCGAAAGACAAAGGCTCGCGCCGCCCCGGGGTCGCGCTGTGTGACAAGGGTCAACACGACGCCCGTCATCAACGCATTGTAAAGCTTTGCGACGGCCTTGAAGCCATTCGCGGCCTCGGCAAGCATCGTCTCGTTCGTCATGCGCCTCAGATTTCCAGCCACCATCCGCCATCAGCTCGGACGGCCGTCATGCACGCAAAGGGATCGCCAAGATTCTCTGACAGAAGATCAAACTCGGAATTCGGCCAATCGGCTTCGGAGCGAACGCGTCGGTCAAAACAAACTTCCACCGATCGCTTCGTGTACCGATGCGTCCAAGGAATGTCATAGACGCGGTACGCCGAGGGACCATCTCGCTCGCTCGCAAGTAGACTGCTGGAACCGAACAAGCGCCAATGCGCCCGGCCACCTGGCCGCAACTCGCTTTCAAGTGCCGCGGGCCACTCGGGATCCCATTGCGCCCGATCGACGCGTGGCTCAATAAGCCCCCGCAGCGCCTTCAAATCGCGCTCGCGCACCGCGCGCTGAAGCCGCTCTACAATGTCGACAATCTCGGTCCACTGCGCATCATCCGAACCGACGCGCCGCAAGGGCCGTTGTCCGCCGGCGCTTTGCTTTTCGATTGCCGACTTGTCGGGATAGCCCATGACCTCAATGGCGACGGGATCCAGCTCGTTCTTCATGTGTGGGCAGGCGGCATCCGGCCCTCTGCATCCGCTCTTGCGGTAGTCCCCCGTAATCACCACGAGCGCCGCCTCGTACAGCTCTGCATACCAAGCGACGCGGTTTGACGACGCTACGGTTACGAATGCCTCTCGCCCCCGCTCCAACCCATAGGTTTCCATGTCTTGATACAAATATGGGCCGTCTGTCAGCTGCAGCCGCAGAACGCCGCGTACCCGGACAGGATGTTTCACTGCCGTACCCGGCATAGCATTCAATTGCGCAGGCTCGAAGACGCGCGGCGATGTCGCGCCGGCAATGTCGTCGGCGGCGACGACAGGACAAGTTTGGACGGCAAGGAAAGTTATGGCTGCAATCCACTGGCGCATCGGCAAAACTCCTGCATCACACTTTGGGTGGAGGTCCATTTCTAAAAGTCCAACCCTGACCGCCCATATTTTCCTTCATGTATTTGTTCCTTTCAATCCTCTCAGGAATATTCGGCGGAAACGGCGCCCCCAAAACAACCTCTGCAACGGGCCGGCCGTTTTCGGCGTAAATGATAATGATCCTATCCGGCGTCCGCACAATCTCCGGCACTCCGGTCTGCATAACCGCCGCAAAGTCTCCGGGGCCGGGATAGCCTTGCGCCTCGTTGTAGTCATCAATCTCAGGGTCCAGCCCTCGCTCGCGCCGTTTGCGAACGTGCCCATGCCCACCCATCACAGTGCCGGGCGGCGGACCGCCTCTCTCCGCCGAACTATCGGTTCGCGTGAAGCGATTGCCCGGCACCACCGTCAACGGCCCACTCGGGGTTGTTCTAACCTACCAAACAGGGGTGGGCTCGCTTGAGCCGCTAATCGGCAATTGGCCGGCAAGCGCACGCGCGTCCGCTATGTCTCTATCCGATGGCCGCTTCCCTTGGGCCCGAGGCCGCGCCGATTGCCGCACAGTAGCATTAGTCAGCTCCACAGGAGTTGTCGCTGTCACTGCGCTGTGGGGATCCGCACCGCGTTGAACTACTGAACGGCTGACGCTCGAACTTTCACCCTCAGCCGCATCGTGTGTTTCCCGCGACGCGAACAGATGCTCGCCATTGGTCGCATACGCGTCGCTCAGCAGACTTGGCGATTGAACGCTACCGTGAACCGTCAAGCCCGGATCGCGCTCCTCCGGCGCGACCTCTTCGAGCGAGGCGATATCGAGACGATCCACGTCATCCTTACTATGATCTAGCACCGGCGCAAGAACGTCGTTCGTGCCCAAATGGCTGCGCGCCTCTTCGACTGCACAGACAAGCGCGTTCGCTGTCGTCGTCATCGCGCCGGCATCCCCTGAGCGCTTGGCTTGGTCCCAATTGCTTCGGCGCGCGGCGACGTTTGCCGGCTCGTCGGCCGTGCCGTCCCGCTTTCGCAACGCGCGCGACTCGAGGTAGCTCTCGATCGCCGTCGGCGGTTTGAGGTCGAATACGCGACCGGTCTTGACGATGCGCGCCTTCGCGTCGCGCGCCGCGAGCTTCAAGGCCGCGCTCATATTGTTGAGACGCACGAAGTGGTCTTGCGCACGGTCATAGTAATAGTCGAGCGCCGCTCTCGTAATGGAGAACGTCTCGCGTGCTTCCGGCGTCTTCGGCTTGCCCTCCACCGGCGCATCGCTCACACGCGGTGTCACCGGCAGCGGCGTCACGCCACCATCGCCTTCACGCGGGGTCGGCAAAGGCGCGGTTCGCCCTTCGCCCTCGCGAGGCAACGGCAATGGCACGGCTTGCCCCGCATCCGCCGGCAGCAGAGTGGCATTGCGCTTCGTCAGCATCATGAGCGCGCCCCCCGCCTTACGTGCCCAGCAACGTCTTCTGCGGCGTCGGATTGGCGAAGGTCGGCTGCGCCAGCGCATAGGGTGAGATGAACGGACCCTGCCGGCGCGCGAGACGGCGGCGCTCACGCACCTCCTCTTCCTGCTTCGAGGCCGGTGTCGGCGGCGGTGGCGGCGGGGGCGGGGCTTTCGGTGAGCTGAATAGGCACATGATCGTTCAACCTCCATGCATATTGAAGAAACGACGCGCCATGCGCGCCAAACCGTGGCAACAGGCATTCACGAACGAAGCCCAGCCGCACCAAGAGTTCGATAGCTTCGACATGGCCTTCGATCGTGCGGCACTCCGCCCGCTCAAAACCCGCCGCGATCAGCGCAGGCCGCGCCTCGCGCCAGCCCCACCGCACGACGGCGCGCGCGACAAACGGCCACTCGTCGGTCGCCATCATCGACACGACGAGCGCCTTCGGCGTCAGCCGGTGAAAGGTAACGATCGCCGTCGCACGCCCCTCATGCGCGAAGATGCGCGCTAATATAGCCGGAGAGGCGAACGCCAACGCGGCCGCCTCAAGTGTGAATCCGTACGCCGTAAGTTCGTGCGCATCACGCGCGCGCAGGCGCGCCAAGATCGATCGAATGTCGTCGAGCATGAGCTTTTGCAGCCTTTGTCACGGTCAACAGCAAATCGACAGGCGCATCAGAAATCGGTCGTTCGCGCCGCACGTGTGAAATGACGTGCGCGATGGCACAATGATCTTTGTCGCCACCACGGCACACATCGCATCCTCTGCACGCGGCAAGGCGCGACGCACATCCGCAACACGCTGTGTCCTTCGTGCAGGAGTTGCATATCCACGGAATCGTCCGACTCGCGCGTTGGAACTTTGATGGGCTATAGCTTCCCCGCCTCCGCTACCCGCGGCGGCCTGTCACCGATTTGGGGGAATTGATGACAACGGACTCGTACCGCGCCGCGATGCGCCCGCTTATGCTTACAGTCGCGTGGTTCGCATTTCTGGCCATCGCCGCGTTTGCGTGGGCCAATATCGAAAGCCAAACGCCCGCGCAGCAAGACGTCAAACCCGTCGTCTTCGTCCTCAAGCAATAGCCGACGCGAACAACAAAAAACCGGGCCGCTTTCGCGCCCGGACATAATTCGCCGTTTATCGATTTGAAGCGCCGAGTATCGCCGAAAGCGCCGAAAAAGTCAAGCAAGAATTCTCTCGCTCACCTCGGCGCGCCGCGTGTCGCAGCGCACAATGACTTGCGCTGCCAATACTCACGTAGAGCACCACTAATGCTCCTACAGAGCATCGCGAAAAGCGAACATCGGGTGATGACATTCGCCTGAACCATCCCCACATTCGAATGAGATCGAGATTTCGGTAACGCAGCATTTCCAAGCGTACCAACCCCGGGGAGGGAACATGTCTCGGTTATTCGCATCTTGGCGCGCACTGCGCTGGCTGGCCTTCCTGTTTTCTTTCGCACTCGATTTCTACATCTTCCACGTCTCGGATCCGTTCACCCCGCTGAGCTTCATGACCAGCGGCTTGGGCGCAGTCATCCTCTTCGTCTTCTTCTTCGAAGTCGCCCGCTCCATGAAGGGCCGCCGCCGTATCCGCCGCGCGCTCGACGACAACGAACGCATCAGCTATCGCGTCGGTCAGCACGTGCTGGCTCTCATGCGCAACATCCGCAAACACCCTATCGCCTATAACGCCATCTGGTTTCCGCTCTGGATGGCCTTCTTCGCAACGGTCGCGATTCTCGCGATGCTGTGGAAGCAGCTGACCGGCGCGCCGCCGGAGTTCGGCTTGCCGTGGACGACGCTCGCGCAATACGCCTGCGGCTTCTATCTGCCGCTGATCATCGCGATCCCCTTCGTACTCGAACACGTCAGCGAATGGACCAGCCACCAATACGTCCTCGCCGTCGACGTGAAGACCTACGACCCGCGGCTTCTGATCCACAACGGCGTCTTCGACTACTACCTCGAAACCGTCTCGATCGAACGTACCGTGACGACCCGCGTGCATCAGACGTGGTGGGAAGCGTTCCTCGGCATCGGCGACGTCGAACTGCGCGAAACCGCGGGCGGCGAAGGCGAAATCCTGCGCGACGCCTGGAAACCCCGCATCCTGGAAAAGAAGATCCGCACCGCCATCAAACTCTCACGCCACCGCGCCGATTGATTGCGCCCCGTACCCGCGCCGATAGTGCGGCGGCATCAACGATTCGGATCCGCCTCATGGCCGAGCGCCGCCGCGCACGAAAGCCGAAACCGCCCGCCTGCTTCGTCTATGTGCTGGGCGCGAACGGCAAGGGCGGCTTCAAAACCTATGTCGGCTGGACCACGAATCTCGACGCACGCTTGGCCGCGCACAACGCCGGCAAAGGCGCCCGCTCCACCCGCGGCCGAATTTGGACGCTTCTCTACGCCGAACCCCACAAAACCCGCAGCGCCGCCATGAGCCGCGAGTGGCACCTCAAACGCGACCGCACGTTTCGCAAATCTCTCAAATCAAATCGCGCAGCGTGATCGCGATATCGCGCGCCGTTCCACCGCTTCGCACCGTCAAGCGCACAACCGTTCCCGGGACACCGTCGCGCAAGCGATCCCGGACATCATTGAGCAGCAGCGTCGCGGCCCGTTGACCGTCGACCGCAACGATGATGTCGCCATCGCGAACACCTGCGCGCGCGCCCGGCGAACCCGCGACCACCGCATCCACGCGAAACCCGCCGGCGCCCTGATTGATCCAAAGCCCGGAGCGGTCATACGTATCGCGCACGCGCACACCCGGCGCCGCCAGCAGATAGATCCGCTGCCGCGGATAGTCGAACGTTGCAACAAACCGCTGCAGTAAACCGCTGCCGATACTGCCGGCCGGCGCCGTATTCGTAAGCGCGCCCAGTCGCTGCAACGACATGTCGACGATGACGTCCGGCACGCTGATGGAGCCCAAACGCACGCTCTTCACCCGCGCAACCGTCCCGCGCGTCGGTCCGCCGAGCGCCCACCCGGTCACCGCATCGATCGACGGTTTGAACCGCGCCCGCAGCGCATGCTTCTGCACGAACGGCGAGTTCAAACCGACCGACGCGCGCGATCCGGTATCGACGTCGAAGCTCGCCGCAACACCGCCGATCTCGCCCTCGACCTCCGGCACCGTGCCGTTGAAGACGAACGGCACTGCAGCGCCCGCCCCTTCCGCGCGCCAGGCCGTCGCGTCGTAAAGCGTTACCGTCCGCCCCGCATAGTCGATGCGCACGACAAACCGTTTGAAAAGCTCGTATCCGAGAATGCCGTGAAACGGCAGGCCCTCGACCTCGCCCAGTTTCTCGAGCGACACCACCGCGAACAACTGATCCTTCAGCCGCACATCGCCAAGCCCCACGCTCGCGACGCGCGTAAACGCGGCGCGCTCCGTGAATTCCCCCGCGCCTTTGACTTCCGCGTTGCCGACGCTTCCCAAGCGCAGCGCCCGCATCGCCGTCGGCGTGATCACGTTGGCAGCACCCGTATCGACCAGCAGCGCAAACCGCCGCCCGTTCAGCTTCGCATCGACATAAATGTGATTGTTGACGAACCGGAATGGCAACACGGTCTCGCGCCTGCCTCGTGCGAAAGCAAAGTCCGGCCGCGGGGCCGGGGGCACGGCGAAGTCAGCGTCGGAGATCGCCGGATTGATTTCAACTTTGGTCACCGTCCGCTCGGCCCCAAACGCCGCCGCCGCGTTCGACGAACGAATGCGATGCGCGACCATCAGCCCGGCGACCGGACGATAGTCTTCATAGATCGTGGTCCGCGTCTCGCTCGCCCCCACTTCGATCGTGCGATCGAGCATCTTCGTCTGCGCGTCGAACCACACTTCGAACTTTAAGCCGCCGTCCGGCGCAATCTCCAGCGCCTCTTTGATCCGTTGACGGAACAACTGCAGCCGGATGCCGACATTCGCCCGCGCCGCCCGCGACGGATACCAATAGCCCAGCGCCTGACGATACTGCGCCGACACGCTCCGCGCCGGTGCATCGCCGCCCTCGGGCACGGTGACAATCCCCGCCTGATCCTGCACCCAAGCACGTTGACCGTCGAACCCTTCGGCGCCCGAGATCGGCCCGACGCGAAAGCGCGTCACGACACGGCCCCCGACGACATCGGTCAGCGTCGTCCCCGTGCCCTCAAGCCCGCTCTGCCGCAAACGATAAGTAATGCGAACAGCCTTCAGCCCATCGACCGCCGCCCCGCCCGCGGCCGCCTTGGTCTGCGCCAGCACAAGCCGAACGTCCCGCGCCGTGGCCGGCGCGATCCAAAACACCGTGAACAGAAATACTGCGCCGCACAAATATCGCGCGAGCATGTCGCACTCAGCTGTGGCCTTCAGCCAGCATAGCAGAAGCGCCGCCCGACAGCAGACTAGTTCGGAAGCAATGCCCCAAGGAAGGCAAGCACGTTGCCGCCCGTGATCTTGGCGATCTCTTCATCCGTGAATCCGGCGTCGACCATCGCCTGAACCAGAGCCGCCGACTCCGACGCATCGAACCGCACCGTGGTCGAGCCGTCGTAGTCGGACCCCAGCGCCACCCGATCGACGCCGACCAGATCGGCCGCGTAGCGCAGCGACTTCGCTACACCCTTCGGCGTCGAGTCACACACCGCGCCCGGCCAATAGCCGATGCCGATAAGCCCGCCCTTGGCGGCGATCGCGCGCATATGCGCATCGCTCAAATTCCGCGCGCTCTTGCACGCGCCGCGCACACCCGTGTGCGAGACAACGATCGGCCGCGTAGCGTTGGCGAGCACGTCGTCGACCACCTTCTCCGACGAATGCGCCACATCGACGATCATGCCCCTGCTTTCGATGGCGCGCAGAACGTCGACGCCGAACGGCGACAAGCCACCTTTGCTGACGCCGTGTAGAGATCCACCCAGCTCATTGTCGAAGAAATGATGCAGCCCGATCATACGAAAGCCCGCATCGTAGAGTTTCTGCAGGTTCTTAAGCTCGCCTTCCAACGGATGCGCGCCCTCCGTCGCCAGCAAGCCGCCGATGACAGCCTCGCCCTTCGCACGCTGCGCCATCAGGGTCGCAAGGTCGCCACGCGTCCGCACCACGACCAGCGCTTTGGGATCGCGCTTGGCCGCATCGTTCAACCGTTCGGCCTGATAGAGCGCCCGTTCGACCAAACTGTCCCACGTCCGCGTCGGCCACAGGCTGACCTTCGCGAGTACGGAGATCATATCCGTGTCCCCGGTATTCTTGTCGTAGTTCTGTCCTTGCGGCGTCTTCGTCACCGTCGAGAACACCTGCAGCGCAAATCGTCCTTCGACAAGCCGCGGCACGTCGACATGCCCCCGGCTTCCCCGCGCGAGCAGATCGCGCCCCCACAGCAGCGTGTCCGCGTGCAGATCGGCCATGTTCAGTGTCGCATGCAACGCCTTCGCCCGCGCCCCGATCTGATACGGCGCGTGCGCCTCGACCTTGTTGAGTTGACCCTCGACCACCGCCGGCGCCGCCATCAACGCGCCCGCCCCCGCCACGGCCAACGCCGCACCGATGCCAATCAACCACCGCCGCATAAGTCCCTCGCCCGTGAAGCGCGAGTTTACGCAGAGCCTCCGTAGAGTGGCAAACGATGGGAATTGCTAGCTGCGGCGCAGCTTGCGCACGGCACCCGACGAGATCGGCTTGCCGTTGATGTCGACAATCCGCGAAATCTGCGCGCCGCCGAATTTGTCTTGGCTCAGCACGCCGATCGCGACGCCGCGGAAATAAACGCGCCGCGCGGAATCTTCCTTCACCGCGCCCTTGCCGAAATAGAGCGGCAGCAGATCGCGCCGGTCGCCGGTGCGCGATGCCAGGATCGCCGCGATCTTCGGCGCATAGGCTTGCCCGCCGAACACGCTGTCCTGCACCGGTCGGCACCCGCCGGCGCCGAAACTCATTTCGCAAACCCGTTGACTGTGAAAGCTGGGCGCCGTACGCGCATGAAGAACGAGCGCATTCGAAACGATCTGCCCGCACGCGTCATTATCGAACGCGCGCAGACAATCCTGATCGGTCGCAAGCACCAGCGCCGTATCGGGCCCGCGATGCCGCAGCGCCGCGAACACGACAAGCGCCGCCACGACGACAAGAACGCCGACGAACACCACCAGGCGATAGTCGCCCGCGTCCGCCTTCTCGCGCAAAGAACCCGTCATCGAAACTCGGCCCACCCGGAATTTCATCCGTGGACGGAGTTTCGCAAGCGCGCCGTTAACATCCCGCTAACCCGCGGTTTTCCGCCCGGCGCGGCCATGCGCCCGCTCGATCGCGGCGACGACGTCCTTTAACGCCGCGGCAGCGCTCCCGCGCACAAACGCGTCCGGCCCAAACGCCGGATCGACAACCTCGATCTGTCGTACATCATCGACGAGAAGCGGTGGGACCTGGTCGCGGCTTATGCAACAGTTTTCGAGCCGCACGTGAACGCAACACGCGGCCGCATGGCGGTATGGCTTAAGACCGATAAGGCTTGCGTGTCGGCACCGAAGCGCCGGCACAACGTCTTGCATGAAGACGCAAGCGACACCGTGCCAGGATGCGGTGCCGCTTCCTGCCGATTTCTATCCCGCGCGAGGTACGCAGATCGAAACACTGGACGCGACGGTGAGAGACATCAGAGCGTTGCGCCTCTCTCCCAACGATGCTGACGGCACGTCCTTCGGAGGCAGCGGCTGGGAAATGCACGCCCCAATCGATCGCGTCGTCCAAGAAATCGGGCAGTGGCGCGCGCCAGAACGTCCGCGCGCGCTTCTCAAGAAAGTGCGTCGGATCGACAACCCAGCTTTCGCCGTTGGGCCCGGGTACCCTCATCTGGATGTGCGTATGGTCGTGATCGCCATCCACGGCGCCGAGAATGTCGCCCACATCCAACTCGAGATTCAACGGCCTGCCAGTCCTTTGTGCCGAGTTGATCGTCGAACCCGCGGCTCGCTCCGCTCGACATCTCGAGGCCGGGACGTAAGATGTGCTAACTAAGAACGACCAGCTCGCAACCGATGGGATCATCAGAAATGCGCTCGTTCGCACGCACCCTACTCATCGCGACGATCCTGGTCGGCGCCGGCTCAATTCCGCAGAACGGACTTGCCGCTGCTGAAGCGCCGGTTCGTGCACACGACGCAATTCAGGCCCTCACGCCGGTTGCCGCCTGCCCCGCCGGCGATCTCAGCTGCATCGTGCGCGGCCTTTGGGTGGAATCGAAGGCCAAGAGCCTCATTCGTACCCGCACGACTTCCGCCGGAGTCGAGAAGACGTTCTTCATCACAGGCGCCCTCAACGGTGGTGAGTCCAGGCGATATGCTTTGCGCTTCACACAGCAACGCTGGGACTATTTCGCGGCGACAAACCACAGCGGTCCAATTGCGCAGTACCGACCACCAACTGATCTCACTGTTTTAACAGACCAGGGATCTCTTCGAATCGAAACACCGGAGCTTCGCGCCGATCGCATTCCAAATCTTGTCGTCGTCGATGCGCGCCACTGGCGCGTTCTCGCGCGCCAATACACTGAGACGGGAGACGACTGCCCAGATCTTTCCTTCCTGACGCGCAAGCGCACTCGCGGCTTGTGGGACGACGGAGGTCAACGATGCGTCGCGCGTCCTCTAACCGAGAAGGGGGCGCTAACCAAGGGCACGGGCTGCGTACGTCCGCGCAAAGGCGATTGCTCGATTCCACGCACCTTCGCGCCGGCACCAATGACGATCGATCAGCTCAACGCCACCGTGCGCGATATGCGCATCTTGAGGCTCTGGGAGAACACAACTGGGGAGTTCGGCGGCAGCGGCTGGACGGTCGAAAGTTACCGCCCACCGGACAAGAACCTCGTCGTCATCATCGGTCACTGCACCGACTGTGGAGACTAGAAGCACGGACTAGCATCCAAACAGCATCGTGGGGTCCACAACGAAACCTCCCTGCTTCATTCCGACGATCTGTCCGTTTTTATCGAGTCTTCGGGACAGCCTAACGCCGTTGAGTGTTCCGCCAATACCCGTGATCTGAAGATGGACGTGATCGCGGGCCTTCTTATCGACTTTTCCGAGCAGGGCGCCGGCCCGTATTGTGCCGCCGCGCGAATAGGGCTCGAGTCCTTGAAGGCTACGCCAGTACCGCAAGAGGTCCGCAGACGGCTTCACATGGTGCATGGCCAGCTGCATCCCATCGCCAAGATCGAAGATCAGGGTATGACCTTCCTTTCCTGCATCCTTGATCTCCAACAATCGAGCGTCCGTGGGCATTTGCACGTCATCGCCGGGGAAATCCAAGGCGCCGTGATATGATCCATCATCGCGCCCGGCGCCAAAGTAGCCGTAGCCGTCTCGCAGGCGCTTGTTCCCCGCGCACTGGCCCGTCGGGTTCATCCATTTTCGGCTGAACAAGTTGCGCCGCTGCCGTTCCGTGAGATCACTTGGATCGACCACTTGCGGCCCGTCGCGCGACCGAGAACGCTCGTACGCAACTGATCCTGAAACACGGGCAAGTACGCGCGAACCGTATGGTTCAGCATGGGACATCTCCTGAACAATTGGGGGGTGTAAAGAAAGGGCGCCGCGAGGCGCACCAGAGACTATCGCAGCGGATCCCACGCCACGTCTTCGCGCGTCGATCCAACCCGTCCGCCCACCGTCGCACCGGCGAGCGGGTCATACTCGCCGTCCGCCGCATACGGCGCGGTCAGCACGTCCTCCGGGCTCGACGCCTGGCGCAGCATCATGAGCCCCACGCGCGTCGCCGAGATCAGGTCGTCGCGTTCCTTCACGATCAACCCGTCCTTGCGGTGATAGACGCGCAGTTCCTCGAACCAATCGGCGAGATGCGCGAACACTTTCAGCCGCCCCGTCTTCATCCGGTCGAGCATCGCCATGATCCCGGCTTCGAGCCCATATTTCCGCCACGATCCAACAATACGTCTGCACACCCAAGGGGATCTGGGATGTTGGATCGAACGCATGCCCGGTCGGGGCCTGTTGCGGGGCAGGTGTCGCGAGGGCCGTGACCCTCTCTTGCGCTTGTGCGAATGGCGCGATGATGAATACCGCAAGCACAACGATTAGTCCGTCGAACAAATGGCGTGCGATCGTGTCGCTTGCGACTTCATGCAAGCCGTCGTCGAAGGCGCGGTGACGTTACCATATCTCGTGCTCATCGGCGCATGCGGCGACTGTGACGAGTAGCCCTTGATCTACTCAAACTGACGCACGCCCCAATCGATCGCGTCGTCCAAGAAATCGGGCAGTGGTGCGCGCCAGAACGTCCGCGCGCGCTTCACTTCGTCTGCGCGCTGAAGCCGTTTGGGCAGCTTCGCACGCCCCCAGCAGAGGAATGAGGACGACGGGCGCAATCAACAGCCCGATCATCCAAGAAACCAACGCTTGCTCATCATGCCAGCCGAAGGGCGAAGACTGAATTTGAACGGGCACGGCGCCTCTTCGGCCGTGCGCGATGACTGAGAGTTTATACCGTGGCGGCTCCATCAACGGCACGATGACGGCATAGCTGAGCATCCAAGCCGCCGATAGGGCCAGCCACAGTCTCACGAACCCTCTGCGCGGCTCTCTCGGACGACCGCGTTCGTCGAACGCGGCAAGCGCCCAACACATCGCTCCAGCGAACGCGAGAAGCGCTGCCGCCGGAACGAACGCACGAATGGCACGATCCGACACCTTCGACCACGCCACCGCCCGATCGTCTCGCTCATCCTGCTGATAGAGACGATACAGTTCGTCACGGAATGGTCTGCGCAATTGATACGCGACGTTGCTGGCGTCATGCTCAAACGAGCGCACACTCACCGGATTGAACTCGTCGTCATACAAGCGCAGGAGAAAGTAAGAAATCTTTTCGCTGGCTCTGGCATCAACCGCGCGATTGAAAGCGTTCCAGCCAAGCCCAGGCGGTATCCAGACATGTGCTGGGTCGGGGCCGACCATCAAAGGGCGATTCCCGGCGAGCACCCAATAGAGGCCCGTCTTTGGCGCGACCTCCTCGCGATGGAAGCGCCCCGCCTCCCACCCCACCCAGGCGATCGCTGCAATCACGCACAGCGCAAGAACGAGCTTTTGCCACGACATGCCAACCATCCGCCGACGAACCGCCCCCTTTTTCAGCAGCGAATGCGGCGACGATAAGGCAAGCGCGTTAGGCCAAGCCGCTGTCGCCTTGGGTCGCTTTGGAAAAGATCAGCGTCCGATTCACCTCGGGATTTTCGTTCCACCACTTGCGAATGATCGCCGCCGTCACGGGTGCCTCTCGCTTGGCGCGCTCCGGATCCAGCAAATAGAGCACGAAGAACTCTGCGATCCACTCCTCCGGGTTCCTGGCAGAGTCGTCGAACTGACCCGGCAAGCCTCTTTGTCCTGTGAAAGCCCGATTGAGTTCCTGCCCGACCTGTAGCCGGTCGCCGGCCGGCAATGCTGACAGCCGCTCTCCAAGACCCATCACGTCACTGATGATGTGTCCGATTTCATGAGCAAGCGCTTCTGCATCCTGCTCCTCCGCCGGCACGCCAGACCTCGGATCGCGAAAGCGCCGCAGATTCTCGTTGATCACGATGATGGCTTGGGTTCGATCCGACTTCGCACCTCTATTGGGAATGCCCACAGCCACCGCCAGCGCCGACGAAAAACCCCGCCGTAATCCTGCCAGCTCCGCGCGCGATAGCGGATCGCCGAACGCGTTGTACACAGATGCAAAATAGGCCACCGCTTGGTCGACCGTTTCGAACGTGTGAACCTCGTCGGCGAACAGCCGCATGACCTCCTCGACGCCGCGCGGCGTTAGACTGGTGACGCGCAAACTCCCTTTATCGGTGCCCACCCGAAGAAGTGAATCGTAAGGGCGACCATCGATGTCGACGCCGCGCCGCGGAACCAATCCGCGGCGGCGAAGTTCATCCGCCCGACGCGCCAATCGGTCATAGTATCCGGCCCGAGGATCGAAGGGCTTCAGATCAAGACCGCGCGGATCACGCAAGGTAACCTTGGTTGTTGTCCGAAAATCATCCTTCGGCCCACCCTCTGATTCCGGTACCCGGTCGAGACGCGCGTCGTCTTGTGTGCGTGACCGCGGTTGATAGGGATTTTGTGGCGCCGGAGGCGAGCCTGCCGGACGATTGTACTCGCTGTAGATGCGGCCGGACGATGGCGCCGCCAAGGGGAAAGCCTTGCCGCCGATCGAGCCGCCGTCGATCTCGCTCCATGCGTCCTCGAGCGGGCTAGTGGTGCCAACCCGAATGGCATCGCGGAGCGCCTGCCCGACGGTTGGGCCACGCTCGACGCCCATCCGGTTCCCGTGAAGCGCTTGATCTCTACGTTGCGTCCAATCGTAAATCTGGCGCACAACCGAGGTTCTGATCGGGGGATCAAGCTTTGCCACAGCCTCTTCGAGGGCCGGCTGCTTCCCCTCCTGTGCCGCTAGGCCAGCTATCGTTCTTGCAAATTCACTGGGTAAAGGGTTGTGCGCATGTACCGGCAATCCGCCAGCCGCATTGTCGCCTCGCCAGTTGAACACAAGCTCGCCGAGAATCTGAGCTTGCTCGCTGTCGCCCGCAGTATTCCAGGCCGAAATGAACTCGCGCATTTTCTCGCGCGTTTCCTTGGACGCGACAGCCTCGTCTTCCTCGTGAGCGTAGTCCGACGAGGCTGCTCCGGGCGCGAGCCGGCGCACCGGGCGCCCCAGAAGGCTGCGCTGCGATCCGGCTACGTTGAAACCAGACCCATAGGCATTCGAAAACCTCAACATTCCCATCTCCTCTTTTGTCCGGCGTGAGCCGAGTTACCTAAGCGGGTCCCACGCCACGTCTTCGCGCGTCGATCCAACCCGGCCGCCCGCGGGCGCGCCGGAAAGCGGGTCATAGTCGCTGTCCGCCGCATGGGGCGCGGTCAGCGCGTCGTCCGAGCTCGACGCCTGGCGCAGCATCATGAGCCCGACGCGCGTCGCCGAGATCAGGTCGTCGCGTTCCTTCACGATGAGCCCGTCCTTGCGGTGATAGAGGCGGAACTCCTCGAACCAATCGGCGAGATGCGCGAACACTTTCAGCCGGCCCGTCTTCATCCGGTCGAGCATCGCCATGATCCCGGCCTCGAGCCCGAACCCGCCGTCGCCGTGCGTCGCGTGCGCGCGCAGCATCTTCAGCCCTTGCGCCCGGTACTGCGCCGCCAACGTGTCCCCTGAACCTTTGTCGTGCTGCAGCCCGTCATGCGGCCACGCCCATTTGAGCCAATGCCCCCACGGTTTCAGCGCCGCCGCATGCACCACCGGCGTCTGCTCGCGCACGCGATACGCGTTGATGACATAGACGCAGTCCGCATCCCGGTCCCACGCCAGCTTCACCGCCGCGAACGGATGATCCCACCCGAAATCCATCCCGCCTAGAAAGGCCCAATGCGCCGGCAGAGCGAACGGCTCGACGCGCAAACTCTCCTCCGCCACCGGAAACACGCGGCCGGACCCCAAGATGGGAACGCCGCGCGTCCGCGCCTCGCGCTCATGTGTCGGAAACGCCGCAATGATGCGCGCACGTTCCGACAACGGAATATGCTCCGCGTCGTCGATCGTCATGTTGACGTCCGCCGACGTGACGCCGTCGCTCTCGTGCATCAACCGCTCGACGACGTCGCTCATGCCTTTCAGAGGCGTGAACGTCGTGTAGATGATGCCGCGCGTCGCGGTCAGCCGCGCCAGCGCCTCGCCGTAGATATCCTTCGGCGGTTCTTCATCGCACCAGATCGCGTGCTTGGCCGGCCCCTGCCACGCCTCGCGCCCCTGATCGTATCGCTTGAAGCCCAGCCGCGACGTGCCGCCGGACGCATGACGCACGAGAACGATGTCGAGCAGATCGGCGACGCCCCGCCCGCGCTTCGCCTCGACGATCGCCTCCTGCGGAATGGCGCCCGTGCCCCACGCGCCAAGCGGCCCCATCAACACGCGCTGCGGGTTGTCGCGCGTCGTCTCGCCGGTATCGCACGACGCCCACGCGTCAACGGGGTGATCGAACCGGCGCCCCGCCCACCACGGCGGATAACGCCCGGTCAGATGCATGGCAAGCTCCATCCCGCCCGCATGCGTCTTGCCCTGTTGATTGCCCGCGCGCAGCAAACGCTCCGTACACGTCAGACCGAAGTCATGAAACGTCTTCTGCTTCGGATACGGGCGATAAAGCAACAATGCCTTGCTCCGCGTCAGGATGTGCCGCAGCCCATCGATCGAGGCTTTCGATAAGGCGGAGGACGTACTCGTCGCTGAATTCGGAAGCGATGCTGGCATGAACTTCAACCTGTTTAGATGCGACCGCCGCAAGCAGCCGCGCATAGATGGCGGGTTGGTTGGCAAGCAAGTCGTCGAACACGCCATACCCGCGCTCAAGGAAATGCTGGTGAAAAGCGACAATGAAATCCTGGCCGAACCTATTGCGCACGCCCTTGCGCGTAGTCGTATGACCCGGCTTGAACCGGAACGGGATGAGGTGGTGGTCGCGCGGCAGTTTTGGCTCGACCACAAAAGCCTCCCCCGCCGCAACCGCCGCCGCCTGAGCCGCCTCGCGATCCTTAACCCGCTGGCGATAAGCCCGCTGCCGCTCCGCCGCCTTCTTCCGCCGCTCCACCGACAACATGAGGCCTCCCACCCAACAAAAAACCCGGACCGCTTTCGCGCCCGGGCAAGACATTCGATCCACTGATTTCAAACTGGAATGGAATCTACTCTGACCCCAGTTCTTCCCTCTGCGCTTCAAAACGCTCGCAATGTTCAAGGTATGAACGTCGCCGCAGGGCCGGGAGCACGCCGAGGATCTGGGCGTCAACAATGGCTAGGGTAGATAGCGCACAATCCGCGCCAGCAGGAAGATCGGCACCAGCAAACTGATGAATAGGGCCAGGGCAACGATAGCCAACAAGATGGGCATCATCATCACGACCCTGATCGCCATCTCCTGCCTGTCCTCGGCAGTCTCGAACGGGCCTTCCTCGGCGTAGGCGACGGCCTGCTCCGGCGTGGCGTACAAAATCCCATAGATACGCAGCGCCTCATACGGGATCACGAACATCGCCGCAATCAAGACGCTCCAGATTGCAGCGCGCCGAAGGCCAAAGCCCTCCTGTCCACCGCTCGCCACCTCACCCTCCTCCAAGCATCAACGCTTGGATCAATCTTATCATGGCCAGTCCTCTCTTTGCCCCCCGTTGCGCAAAAATTCGGCCGCTTGTTTCCGCGTCAGCGGTCGATACTGGGCGAGCACATAGGCCACGGCCTGACCGATAGTGCCTCCGAACAGCCGCTGACGAACCAGAGCCTGAGCGCCGATCCAATTCGAAAGATAGTCTTCGCGCTTCCCTGCCGAGTCCATGCCCCCGAGCCATTGTTCGCCCTCTTTAAGCAACCCCAATAGGAGGTTGAGATCAGCGAATGGCGTCGCCGTTGCCGCGCCTATCACGTGTTGCAGGTCGACCCAGCCGTACCGCGTCCAAATGTATCGCCCGTTGTCCCGCACCTTGTCGCCCCCGTGCCCTGTTCTTCGCTCCAACCAAGTTGACGAGGCGATTGCCTCGTCAACGGTCTCTGCGATGCGCCCGTCATTGTAGTCGGCGAGATGCGAGGCATTGTCGATGGCTCGTTGACGAGCTTCTTGGTCAGCGGCGGCGTTGGGCCGATGCGGGGGCGTGCTGCCGCCCCAGGTCATTCCGGGGCTGGCATCGACATACGACAGCGGCGTCGCCTGCATCGACGCGCGGCCGTAGGGCAGCGTCTCATTCTGTGTCCTCGCCTCACCGTCGTCGTCAACCGTCTGTACGACGCGTCCGTCATTGTACTCGTCAAGGCGGACGGCGTTGCCCGCAGTTCGCTCGCGAGCGTTTCCGGAAGTGTAGTCGTTCGGTTGTGTGTCCCGCCGGAGTGTTGGCTCACCGCCAACCGCGGCCGCGCCGAAGCGTTCGCTGTGACGGCGATCGATTCCGCCGGCACTCTCCACATCGTGCCCTCCGCCGACTTGCCCTATCAAGCCCGCCACCTGTTGCGCTACGTGCGTCCGGACGCTCGGATCGAGTTGCGAAATAACGCTGTCGAATGCTGCGTGTTTCTCGCCTTCGCCCATCTCATCAAAGTGACGCGCCACCGAACGGGCAAGCTCGTTCGGCAAAGGTAAGTGTTCGAAGACACCGCGCCCACCGGTCGCGTTGTCTTTGCGCCAGCTCTTGATGACTTCGTCGAGCGAGGCGGCATGCGCGCCGACATCGCCGTTCCAGAGCGTGCTCAACGCTTGTTGCAGTTTCGTCTTCGTCTCCGCGGATTGCGGCGCCTCCTCTGGATCATCGCGGCCGTCGGCTGGTTTCTCGAACACATAAACCTTGCGACCGGCCGCGCGGCCG
>JAWXBY010000028.1:0-6654 GCA_034440355.1 Alphaproteobacteria bacterium | reverse complement strand
GCGGGCAGCGCGACATGCACCACCCCGTTGCGCGACTTCTCGTCGATCTTCTCCGAGATCAGACGGATCGTTCCCTCGACCGTGCTCTGCCCGCCGATGGTCAGGCTCGCCCGCTGTCCCACCACCAACTGAGTGAGTTGATAGTCGGGAAGTTCGGCATTCCACTCGAGCTTGCCGTCGCGGATGATGCGAAACATTTCCGTGCCGGTGACCACGACCTGGCCTTGGCTAACGCCGCGCACGGCGATCACGCCGTCGGACGGTGCGGTGATGACGGTTTGCTTCAGCCGCGCTTGGATCTCGTCGCGCTGGGCCTGATAGACGGAAACCTGCGCGCGCGCCGTGATCGCTGCCGACCGGCGCTGATCGATCGACTGCTTGCTGACGAAACCTTTCTGCCCAAGTTCGACCGCACGCCGCTCGTTGGCGGCCGCTTCCGCGGCGCTACCTTGCGCGGCGACGATCTGTGCGTTGGTCTGTGCCAGCTGCGCGTCCAGAATGCTGCGGTTCAGCCGGGCAAGCACTTGGCCCTTCTTCACTTGGTCGCCTTCGTCGACGAGGAGTTCGGCAACCGCCAGCCCCGCGACCTCCGCGCCTAAGATGACCTCGTCGATCGCGCCAATGGTGCCCGACGCGGGAATGCGCACCGGCACCGTGCTGTCGCGCGCCTCCGTCGTGGTGACGGCAAGGCCGGCCGCGGCCTCAGCCTTGGCGACGGGTTCGCTGGAGCTTGGCGAAAAGGCCGCCATCGCGACGAGCAAGATCACCATCAACCCGACGGCCACGCCGCCCAGGGCAACCGGAAGGGAGATGCCGGAGGGCAGCCAATGAGGAACACGCATACAAAAATCCTAGGTTTTCGCCGTTGCCGGTCACGATGCTGACCCTATATGCTATTGACTATCCGGTTGGTCAATATAAATATTGACCCGCTGGTCAAGAAACAGTTCTCCAGGTAAAAGGGTTGCTAAATGAGCGCTGAACCGCAGGAAGTCCGCCAAAAACGGCGCAAAGAGGAGCGGCCGGACGAAATCCTGGCCGCGGCGCTAACCGTGTTTTCGAAGGATGGCTTCGCCGCCGCCCGCCTGGACGAGATCGCCGACCGCGCCGGCTGCACCAAGGGCACGATCTACGTCTATTTCGACAGCAAGGAAGACCTGTTCAAAGCGGTCGTGCGCAAACTTCTCGTCCCGCAGTTCCGCAAAGTCGACCATGTGCTGAGGGATGAAAGTCTCGACACGGCGACGCGCATCAAGCTGTTCGTCCGCGGCGCCTATCGTGAAATCGTCGACGGCACGTCGCACACGGCGATGATGAGACTGCTCATCGCCGACGGTCCCAAATTTCCCGAACTCGTCGAATTCTATCACGCGGAAATCGGCCGCGTCGGCTATGAACTCATGCAAAAGACGCTCGAACAAGGCGTTGCGCGCGGCGAGATTCGCCCGATCGCGACGGACCTCGTGCCGGAGGTGATTTTCGGACCGATCATCGCGGCGACCGTACGTCGTTTGCTGCGCGGCGATCTCGTTCGTCCGGTCGACATCGCTCAATTGATCGAGGTGCACCTGGACATCTTGCTGCGGGGCCTGCTGGTCGATCCGACGAAAGCCTAGCCTTCGACCCACCCGCCGATCAGCGCAACGCCGCTGATCCGCAACGCCGTCAAACGCTGCACCGAAACGGCATCGACACCGCCCAGCGCATAGACGCGAAGCGCGCCGCGCGCGAGCAGCGCAAACCGCACGGCCCCAAGGCTCGCCGCGCCCGGATGCGTCGCCGTCGCAAACACCGGCGCGACGATCACCGCATCCGCGTCACGCGCCGCCGCAACCGAAGCCACACCATGCGCCGACGCCGTCACCAGCCAGCGCGGGTGCGATGCTTTGATCGCGGCGATCCGCGCCGCCCGCCGTTGCGGCACATGCATCCCATCAGCCCCCACACGCACAGCCAGCGCCTCATCGTCGGCGATCAGCATCTTGACGCCCCGCGTCACGGCAACGCCGCGCAGCCGCCGCGCCAGCGCCTCGCGCGCGTGGGGCTCGCGATGACGCACGATCACTGCCGCGCCGCGGGGCAGGGCGGAAACAGCCTCCACCCAATCCACGTCCCGCGCATCGTCGGTCATCAGGATCAGCGACGGCAACCCGCGCCCATGCCGCGCATTGAGCCGCGCCGCCACCCGTGCAAGTTTCCCGCGCGCTTCACTGAGTGAACCCATGCCCGCGACTATAGCCGAGACCATCGCCGCAAACCTCGCCGACGTGCGCGCGCGCATCGATAAGGCCGCGAAGGCCGCTAACCGCAACCCCGCCGCCATCACGCTCATTGCGGTAACCAAGACCCATGACGAGGAAGCCGTCCGCGCCGCCATCGCCGCCGGCCAAACGACATTCGGCGAAAACCGCGTCCAGGAAGCCAAATCGAAATACCCGCAGCTCAAAGCTGCGCACGCCGAAATCGACCTCCACCTCATCGGCCCGCTGCAATCGAACAAGGCGCGCGAGGCCCTCGCACTCTTCGACGCCATCCACACCGTCGACCGCGACAGCATCGCCGAAGCGCTCGCCACCGAAATCAAGCGGGCAGGGCGCACCCCAAAACTCTACGTGCAGGTCAACACCGGCGAAGAAGAACAAAAGGCCGGCGTCGCCCCGCAAGACGCCCTCGCCTTCATCGCCAAATGCCGCGAAACCTACGCCCTCACGATCACGGGCCTGATGTGCATCCCGCCCGCCGACGAAGAACCGTCGCCGCACTTCGCACTGCTGGTGAAACTCGCACGCGACGCAGGCCTCAACGAACTGAGCATGGGTATGAGCGGCGACTACGAAACCGCCATCCGCTTAGGCGCGACACATATTCGCGTCGGCACTGCCATCTTTGGCGCGAGACCGCAGGCTTAGTCGATCAACAAACGCGCGGAAGAATAAGCAGCCGAAGCCCGGGCCGCGTCCGCCTGCTTCGGCGCGCCGCTATCGAAGAACGACAGCAGCGTCTCGTCGACGCTCTCACCGACGATCTCGGCATAGGCCGTCGATCCCAGCGCACCCAAGAAGCCGAACAACCCGCCGAACAGCGCCCCGCCGGCGAGTTTCGCCGGCGTTTCGATGTCATCGCCCGTGATCGCGCGATAGGCCGTCCCGATCACCGGTAAATGCTGAAGCGGATTGATGATGTCGAGAAAATCGTCGAAGCCGAATCCGTCGTCGTCCGTGGCGGCCTGCGCAGGACGCGACCGCGACTCCATCATGTCCAGGCTGGCGACGTTGTTGACGCTCTCGATCATAGGGCGATCCACGCAAACCATGCGCCACCCGGAAACCTAAGGAATGCGCCACGGTCAGCGCCGCGCACCCGGCAAATCTTGCCGCCTTCAGGTCAGATGCCCGGCCTTCGCCTTCTTGGTCGCGATATAGGCGGCGTTGTGCGGATTGCTCGGAAAGATGTGCTGAACCCGCTCGACGACGTCGATGCCGAAGCGCGACAGCGCCGCCACCTTCTCCGGATTGTTCGTCATCAACCTGACCGACGCGAAACCCAGATACTTCAACATCGCCGCCGCCGTCGCGAACTCCCGCTCGTCCGCTTCAAACCCCAAACGCTGATTGGCCTCGATCGTATCGAAGCCTTGGTCCTGCAATTCGTAAGCCTTCAGCTTGTTGATCAACCCGATCCCACGCCCCTCTTGCGCGAGATAAAGCAAAATCCCCGACCCCTGCTTGCCGATCGCCGCAATTGCGCCGCGCAACTGATCGCCGCAATCGCACTTCAACGAGCCGAGCAAATCACCGGTCAAACATTCCGAATGCAATCTCACCAGCACCGGCCCCGGCGGCTCCGGCGATCCGATGATCAGCGCCAAATGCTCCCGGTCGCCGCTCGCCGGACGAAACGCCAGCACCCGCGTCTCTTCCGCATCGGCCAGCGGCAAGCGCGCCCGCGCCACCGTCTTCAACTGCACGCTCGCGCTCACATCAAACTGCGCGACATCGTCGGCCTTAACCGCGACGAACCCTTCCTTCTTCATCAGCCCCGCAACGGCGCGCGCCGCGATCGGCGCCTCGATCACCGCCGGCAGCAGCGCCGCAATCTTCGCAAGCCTCACCCCTGCCTTCGCCACCCCCGACAGCGGCTTCCGCTCGGCGGCCCACGGCCCCATCATCGGATCGCGCATGTCGCGCGTCGGATCGGCCAGCACCTGCGCCGCTCGCGCGGGCTCATCCCGCGGCAACGGCACGGCCACGATCTCGTCCGTGTAGAGACGGATCTTCAACGTCGATGCCCGGTGGTGGGTCAAAAGCACGTGAGGCGCTCGCCCTGACCACTTCGCCATGGCCTCGATTAATGCGCTGCTCGCCAACTCTGCCGAAGCGATCAGCGACGGCGCGCCCCGCGCAGGTTCCACAATAACCGGCAGACCACGGCGCAATTCGGAGGCCGCACGGTCGATCGCCCCCGCCGCCCCGTGCAGCCGAACCGCCAGGGTGGAAGGCGCGTTTACCTTCGCCTTGGGTTTGGCGCGCTTGGGCGGTCCTTTGCGCGCTATCGATTTCATGCCTCCCGCACTCCGATTTCGATTTGCTATAGCTTACCCCGCAACCGCCGCAAATGATTTGCAGCCAAGACCAACCGCTGAGCTCCAAGACGATGACGACACCCCGCCGCGTCCTTCTAGTCGACGACGACACGCCGCTTCGCGAATCCCTAAAGGAACAGCTCGATCTTCAAGGTGAATTCATCGTCGCCGACGCCGCCACCGGCGCGGCCGGCCTTGAGAAGGCGAAGAGCGAACTCCCCGACCTCGTGATCCTCGACGTCGGCCTCCCCGATCTCGACGGCCGCGAAGTCTGCCGCCTCATGCGCAAGGCCAGCGTCCGCTGCCCCATCATCATGCTCACCGGCCATGACGGCGAAGCCGATCAGATCTTGGGGTTGGAAGCCGGCGCCAACGATTACGTAACGAAACCCTTCAAATTCAGCGTCCTCCTCGCCCGCATCCGCGCGCATCTGCGCAGCCATCAGCAAAGCGAAGACGCCGTCTTCAAGATCGGCCAGTACACCTTCCGCCCGTCGGCCAAATTGCTCACCGGCGCGAACAACACGAAGGTGCGCCTGACCGAGAAAGAAACGTCCATACTGAAATTTCTCTACCGCGCGGGCGACAAAGTCGTCGGTCGTGAAGTGCTGCTGCATGAGGTGTGGGGCTATAACCCCGCGGTCACCACGCACACGCTCGAAACGCACATCTACCGTCTGCGCCAAAAGATCGAGAACGACCCGACGCACGCGAAGCTTCTCGTCACCGAAAGCGGCGGCTATCGCCTCATCCCATGAGTGACGAAGTTCTCGCCCTCGCGAACCGCTTCTTCCATGCGATCGAGAAGGGCGATGTGGAGGCGATCCGCGCCATCTACGCCCCCGACGCCCGCATCTGGCACAACAACGACCGCCTGGAACAGACCGTCGACGAAAACCTGCGCGTGCTGGCGTGGGTGACCAAGAACCTGACCAACCGCCACTACCGCGTCCAACGCCGCGTCGCGATCCCCGGCGGCTTTATGCAACAGCACGTCCTGGAGGCTGAAACGGCCGGCGGCCCCTTCTCCATGCCCGCCTGCATCGTCTGCGAGGTCCGGGACGGCCGCATCACCCGCCTCGAGGAATACCTGGATTCTGCCCAGGCGAACCACTTACGGACCCTCACGTCTCGGTAAATGGGTCACAGCCCCGTGACCAAAAATCGGCCACCCCTCTTGAAACTGGCTGAAACACCTATTATACACTTCACACTATAGCCTGATTACCTATGGGGCGGACCTATGACAAGCGTTCTCGCGAAAGTGGCGTTGGCAGCTGCACTGACCGTGGCATCGGTCGTCGGCCTCGTTGGTCTATCGGGCATGATCATCTTCGCTGACCTGAAGCAGCCCGTTCCCGCATCCGTCGTCACGAACGGCGCAACGGGCGGCGCGGGTCAGACGCTCACCATCACCGGACCGAACTCATGAGCATCATCGTCAAACTGGGCCTCGTCGGCGTTGCCGCCGGCGTGGGCGGCCTCGCCACGCTTTCGCAGCTCGGCGACATTCGTCACCGCATCGGTATGGAAGTCCCAAGTCTCGCCGGTCTAACGGGCCTTGTCGGCATCGGCGCAACGGCCGCAAGCCCTGCGGGCGGCCCCGTCGACAAAAGCTTTACGGTCCGTCGCGTGCACATCGACGGCATGGTCGCTCAGGTGGAACTCATCACCGTGCCCCAGTCCGGCCCGATCCGCCTGCAGGCGAGCGGCAAGGCCGATACGCTCAAAGAACTTCAGATCCGCGCGGTCGGCGACGAACTCTTCCTCCGCCTCGACACGGATGAAGACGAAGCTTGGTTCCCGTGGAATCTCTTCAACATGTGGGGCAAGGACCGCAACGTCCGCGATCTCACCGTGCGCATCACCGCCCCGATCGGCACGCCCTACGACATCGAGGGCATGATCGGCACGATCAACGCCGGCGATCTCGACGCGCCGCTGCGCCTCGACGGTCACGCCATTCAGGCGCGCTTCGGTCGCGTGCAAAGCGCTCAAGTCTCGATCGCCGGCTCCGGCCGCATCGCGATCGGCGCCGTGAAGGAAACCGCCGAACTCGAAGTCGCAGGCTG
>JAWXBY010000027.1:0-6875 GCA_034440355.1 Alphaproteobacteria bacterium | reverse complement strand
GCCTGCCCCATCAGAACCTTGGAACCCGCCTGGCCCAGCACCGCATCGGACGTCCGCTGCAGCAGGTCGGACACGCCGGGCACATCGGCCGCGCGCCGCACCCGCAGCGACGTCGCCGCATAGAGATTGAGCTCGCCGAGCCACGCATCGCGCAGCCGCGGCATCAAGGCCTCGGCCTTCTCGCGCAACGCATCGTCGGGCACGTCCAGACCGAACGACACCATGAACTTGCCCCGCACGCGCCCGTCCTGAATGATCGAGATGGTGAACCCCTCGACCGTCACCCATGACGGAAGCGATGTGTAGTTCCGCTCTTTCTTCGGCGCCTTGAGCTTCTTCTTCTCGCCCTCGCCGTGCCCGCCGCCGGACGCGAACGCCGGCGCCGCGAGCGCCAACGCGCAGATCAAGGTCAAACCGGAGCGAAAGAAGGGGCGCATGACCGCGTACACTGCCACGCCCGCGTAAACGGAGCGTTGCCGGACAGTGAGGCGAAGGGGCCGCGCATGGTGGAGCTGAGCGGAATCGAACCGCTGACCTCCTCATTGCGAACGAGGCGCTCTCCCAACTGAGCTACAGCCCCATGCGCGGCAAATACGGCGCAAGTCCGCCGCGAGAGGCACGCGTTGTAGGGGCCCCCCAAGCCAGGTGTCAAGGCGCGGCTTGTCCGGGCGGCGGGTGATCGCTACATGTCGAAGGCGCCCCCGCGATTCCCGCGAAAAGCCCACCGGAAAGCAAGAATGATCGGAGCCCTGGCCTTTATCGTTGATAGCGTCGCGACGCTCCTGATCTGGATCATCATCATCAACGTGGTGCTGTCCTGGCTGATCGGGTTCAACATCATCAACCCCTACAACCCCTTCGTCCGGGCGGTTCACACGTTCTGCTATCGCGTAACGGAACCGCTTTTGGCGCCGATCCGCCGCATGCTGCCTGACCTGGGCGGCATCGACATTTCGCCGATCATTCTCCTCATCGCGATCGGCGCCGCGCGCATCCTGCTGCTCAACCTGCTGGCGGGGCAGCTGTTTTAGTGAAGCCCTATCGCGTGCGGTCGGACGGCATCATGCTCGCCGTGCGCCTCACGCCGCGCTCCTCGCGTGACGCCGTCGACGGCCTGAAGGACGGACCGAATGGCCCTTACGTCCAGGCCCGCGTCCGTGCGGTGCCTGAAGACGGCCGCGCCAACACCGCCTTGGTCGAATTGGTCGCAGACGAAATCGGCGTGGCGAAGTCGACGGTCGAGGTGACGGCAGGCCACACTGCGCGCCTCAAATCCCTGCATATCAAAGGCGACGCGGCTGCTTTGGAAGCGCGCGTCACGGCATGGCTCAAGAGGTTCGCATGACGGCACAAGTGATCGACGGCAAAGCCTTCGCCGCCGCAGTACGCGCCCGCGTCCAGGACGCAGCGCACGCGTTCAAGAAAGAAACAGGCACGCCGGTCGGCCTCACCGTCGTCCTCGTCGGCAACGATCCCGCGAGCGAAATCTACGTCCGCTTGAAGGTCGCCGACGCCCGCGAAGTCGGCATCGAGTCGCGCGACGTCAAACTCCCCGCGACCGCCACCGAAGCCGAAGTCCTCGACGTGGTGCGCAAGCTGAACGACGACCCGTCGGTCCACGGCGTTCTGGTCCAATTCCCGGTCCCGTCCCATATCCGGCAAGAAGCGATCCTCGACACCCTGTCCCCGGACAAGGACGTCGACGGGCTGACGACGCTCAGCGCCGGCCGTCTGACCAGCGGCCGCCCCGGCCTCGTCTCCTGCACACCGCAGGGCTGCCTGATGATGATCAAATCCGTCCGCCCCAAACTCGACGGCCTGAACGCCGTGGTCATCGGCCGCTCGCAGCTCGTCGGCAAGCCCATGGGCCAGCTCCTCTTGGCGGAGAATTGCACCGTCACCATGGCCCATTCCAAGACGCGCGACCTGGCCGCGATCGCCCGCACCGCGGACGTCCTAGTGGCGGCCGTCGGCCGGGCCGAAATGGTGAAGGGCGATTGGGTAAAGCCCGGCGCCGTGGTTATCGACGTCGGCATGAATCGCATCGAATTGCCCGACGGAAAGTCGAAATTACTTGGCGATGTCGCGTATAATGAGGCCAAGGAACACGCGGCGGCGATCACGCCGGTGCCGGGTGGGGTAGGGCCGATGACGCGCGCCTGCCTGCTTCGGAACACGGTTCTCGCCGCGTGCGCCGCAAAGGGAATTCGTCCGCCCACGGAGCTTTAGACGAATGAGCACGCTGCCGCCTCTGTGGCTCGACCACATCAACATCCCGGCCCAAGACCCGGAGGTCCTGGCCCAGTGGTACGCCGCCCGCCTCAACATCGAGCGCAAGGGCACCCACGTCGTCGGCCCCGGCATCTCGCTCTTCTTCAAGAAAGGCGCGCCCTTAAACGCCGGCGACGCCTTCCACTTCGGCTTCCGCGTCGAAACCAAATCCAACGTCGAAGCCTGGGCCGACGCCTTCGGCGTCCCCATCGCCTTCGACGAAGACGACTTCTTCTCCGCCAGAGTCAGAGACCCGGACGGCAACGTGTTCGAAATCTATTGGGACAAGAACTGACAGCCCAAACCTGTCATCCCGGAAGTTAGGTTCGCGCGTTGCGCAGCAACGCTCTTGCGAACCTTACTATCCGGGACCCAGGAGACCGGGCTGAGACTCACCGCCCAGTCTCCTGGGTCCCGCCTCGCGCTTCGCTTGGCCGGGATGACAGTTTTATTATTTCGTCTTCACCGCTTGATTGCGCGCGGCCAGCAACCGCAGGCGCAGCGCATTCAGTTTGATGAACCCCGCCGCGTCCTTCTGGTCATACACGCTGTCCTTCTCGAACGTGACGTAGTCCTGCCGATAGAGCGAATACGGCGATTCCCGCCCGACGATGGTCGCGTTCCCCTTGTAGAGCTTCATCCGCACGGTCCCGCTGACGAACTCCTGGCTCTTGTCGACCATGGCCTGCAGCATCTCGCGTTCCGGCGAGAACCAGAATCCGTTGTAAACGAGCTCCGCATATTTCGGCATGAACTCGTCTTTCAGATGCCCCGCGCCGCGATCAAGTGTGATCGACTCGATCCCGCGATGCGCCGTGTACAGAATAGTCCCGCCCGGCGTCTCATAAACGCCGCGGCTCTTCATCCCCACGAAGCGGTTCTCGACCAAATCCAACCGGCCAATCCCGTTCGCACGCCCCAACTCGTTCAGTTTGGTGAGCACCGTCGCCGGCGACATCGCCACACCGTCGATCGAAACCGGATCGCCACGCTCGAACCCGATCTCGACGTAAGTCGCCTTATCCGGCGCCTCTTCGGGACTGATCGTGCGCTGATAAACGATGGAATCCGCTTCAAGCGCCGGATCCTCGAGCACCTTACCTTCGCTCGACGAATGCAGCAGGTTCGCGTCGACCGAAAACGGCGCTTCGCCGCGCTTGTCCTTCGCGATCGGAATCTGATGCTTCTCGGCAAAGTCGATCAGCTTCGTCCGGCTCTCGAGCTCCCACTCGCGCCACGGCGCAATCACCCGAATGTCGGGCTTCAGCGCGTAGTACGTCAGCTCAAACCGAACCTGATCGTTCCCCTTGCCCGTCGCGCCATGCGCCACCGCATCCGCGCCGACTTTCTCGGCAAGCTCGATCTGTTTCTTGGCGATCAACGGCCGCGCGATCGAGGTGCCGAGCAAATACTGGCCCTCGTAAAGCGCATTCGCCCGAAACATCGGAAACACATAATCGCGCACGAACTCTTCGCGCAGGTCTTCGATGAAGATGTTGGAAGGCTTGATGCCCAGCATCAGCGCCTTCTTACGCGCCGGCTCAAGTTCCTCGCCTTGGCCGAGATCGGCGGTGAACGTCACCACCTCGCAGCCATACGCCTCCTGCAGCCACTTCAAGATAACCGACGTATCGAGCCCGCCCGAATAGGCGAGCACGACCTTTCGAACGTTGCCCTTGCTCATCAAACCCTCAATGCGGCATTCGCGATAATTCTTGTGAGCGTAGCTCGGCGATGCGATCGCTCGCCCGCTGCTTGACGCTCTCGCTCTTCAGCTGCCCGCAGGCCGCCATGATATCGCGGCCGCGCGGTGTGCGGATCGGCGAGGCGTAACCGGCGCGGTTGACGATATCGCCGAACTCCTCGATCCGCTCCCAGTCGGAGCATTCGTAAGGCGCGCCGGGCCAAGCGTTGAACGGGATCAAATTGATCTTCGCCGGAATCCCGCGAATGACCTTGATCAGCTCTTTCGCGTCCGCATTGGAATCGTTGACGCCCTTCAGCATCACGTACTCGAACGTAATCCGCCGCGCGTTCGACAAACCGGGATACTGACGGCAAGCCTCAAGCAATTCCTTGATCGGATATTTCTTGTTCAAGGGCACGATCACGTCGCGCACATCGTCGCGCGCCGCGTGCAGCGAAATCGCCAGCATAGACCCGATCTCTTCCCCCGCGCGCGGGATCATCGGCACGACCCCCGCCGTCGACAGAGTGGTCCGCCGCTTCGACAGCGACAACCCTTCGCCGTCCGACACGATGGAAAGCGCGTCGCGCACATTCTCGAAATTGTAGAGCGGCTCGCCCATCCCCATCATCACGACGTTCGTGATCTGGCGATCCTCGGACTTCGCCCCCGCATGCGGCCACTCGGCAAGCGAGTCCCGCGCGACCATCAGCTGCGAGACGATCTCGTGCGAGGTCAAATTGCGCACCAGCTTCTGCGTACCCGTATGGCAGAAGCGGCAATTCAACGTGCAGCCGACCTGAGAAGAAACGCAAAGCGTCCCGCGCTCTTCATCCGGAATGAACACGGTCTCGATCTCGATCCCGGGCCCAAAGCGGATCAGCCACTTACGCGTCCCGTCATCCGACGTCTGCGCCGCGACGATCTCCGGCCGCGCCAGCGAAAACTTATCCGCCAAGTCGCGCCGCAACGGTTTGGCGAGCGTCGTCACCTGCTCGAAGTCGGTGGCGCCCTGCACATAGAGCGCGTTCCAAAGCTGCCCCGCGCGCATCGACAGATGCTTGGCCTCAATACCGGCACCCGCGAGCGCGGTCTTCAGACCCTCGCGCGTCAAACCGATCAGATTGGGCTTCACGGAACTGCTCATCAAAGATCCAAAAGAAAAGGGCGGCTGAACCTCAGCCGCCCTCAAAAGGCCCTGATATCACGCCGCTAAAGGACTTTATTTGCAGCCTTCCGTCACTTTGTCGAGTGCGGCCGAAAGGCCCTTGAGCGAATAGGTGTCCGTGGTCAGCGTTCCGCGCTTGGAAAAGCCCTTAACCGTCATTTCCCCGTTGCTGCGCATGGCCGTGATCAGCCGCGCCTCTTCCGGTTTGTTCTGCAGCCAGGCGCCGTCCGCCTTGGTGAAGAAGTTGAACTTGTCGGATCCGACTTCGACGGTCGCCTGTCCGGCGTCCTTGAACTGATAGCCGATGACGATCGACGGCTCGTTCGCAATGCCCTGCTTGGGCCACGTCGTGATGATGAAATAGATCGGGTCGCGCTTGGCGGTCGCGGGCTCTTTCGTCTGCGGCTGCGTCACCGCCCAACACACCGCGCCGCGCGCATCGCTGTTCTTGTACGCCTCCCAAGCTTCGAAGGTGCCGAGCAACGTCGGGCCTCCTTGAGCGAGAGCAACGGCGCTGCTGGCGCACAACGCAAAGACCGCAACCGCGATCCGGCCGATAGAGAACGACATCGAAAGTACCTTATGTTTGGACGACGCGAAGCCGCCAGGCGAAGCTTAGCAGCTTCAGGCACCCCAATGTGTCGCCTATCTGAGGCCGTTTTGTGAAGCCCTTTTGAAGGGCGCAGACTGCTTTCGCTGCGGCGCAAAAGCGATTCCCCAAGTGTTAACAGGTTGCTAGGCTCCCCGCCTGCAACGCGCGCCGCCCAATTCCGCCGTCGATGAAGGCATTCATGAACCCCATCCTGGTTGAAGTGACGCGCGGCGGTCAGGTCGAAAGCCGCCACCGTGGCTCGATCGCCGTCGCCGACGCGTCGGGCAAATTGGTCGCCGCCTGGGGCGACGTGGGCGCCGCCGTCTTCCCCCGCTCGGCCTTCAAATCGCTGCAAGCCATCCCGCTCATCGAAAGTGGTGCGGCAGATGCCTATCGCGTCGGCGAGGACGAACTCGCGCTCGCCTGCGCCTCGCACAGCGGCGAGCCGATGCACGTCGAACGCGTCGAGGCCTGGCTCGCGCGCATCGACTGTCACGAAGCCGATCTCGCCTGCGGCCCGCATCTGCCGCTCTACGAACCGGCGGCGCACGCAATGCTGCGCGCCGGCGAACGCCCCTGCCGCCTGCACAACAACTGCTCCGGCAAACACACGGGCTTCCTGAGCGTCGCGCGTCACCTGCACATCGCCGTCGAAGGCTACGAACGCCCCGACCATCCGGTGCAAGTCATGGCACGCCAAGCCATCGCCGAACTCTGCGACGTCAACGCCGACGCTATGCCCATCGGCATCGACGGCTGCGCCGCGCCCAACTACGCGATGCCGCTCGCCAACCTCGCGCGCGCCATGGCCCGTCTCGGCGATCGCGCGAAACTGAATCCCACGCGCGCTGAAGCCGCGAAGCGTTTGCTCGAGGCGTGGAAGGCGCATCCGGGCCTCGTCTCCGGCACCGGCCGCGCCTGCGCCGACTTGATCGAAGCGGGCAGGGGGCGAACCGTCGTCAAGACCGGCGCTGAAGGCGTCTTCACCGCGGTGCTGCCGGAGAAGGGCTTGGGCGTCGCGCTCAAGATCGACGACGGCGCAACGCGCGCCGCCGAAACGGCGATGGCGAAAGTACTCACGCTGCTTGGCGCGGCCGACGAAAACGAATCGAAGCTCGCCAAACATCTGCGTCCCGCCGTCCGCAACTGGCGCGGCG
>JAWXBY010000026.1:0-11161 GCA_034440355.1 Alphaproteobacteria bacterium | reverse complement strand
TGATGGCCCCGCAAGCCGCGGCGCCCGAAGCAAAGCCGGTACCCGTCCGCGTCGCCGTCGCCGCACCGGCCAGCCGGGCCGGTGAAATCCGGGCGACGGGCACGCTGCTCTTCAAGCGCGAAATCACGCTCTCCTTCAAAGTCTCCGGTATCGTCAAGAGCTTCAACGTCGACGCGGGCGACGCCGCAAAAGCCGGCGACGTCCTCGCGCGCCTGGACTCAACGGACGTCGGCGCGCGCAGCCGCGACACGCAGGCGACCCTCGACAACGCCGAAGCCAACCTGAAACGCACCGAAGACCTCTTCAAGAAAGGCTTCGCCTCGCAAGCCAAAGTCGACGACGCCAAGATGGCGGTCGAACGCGCCCGCGCCGCCCGCGACTCCACCGCCTTCGACAGCGCCAAGGCAGAGCTGCGCGCGCCCGGCAACGGGGTCGTGCTCGCCCGCCTCGCCGAAACGAATGAAGTCATCGCCCCCGGCGCGCCGATCCTGCTCTTCGGCGACGCGACCGGCGGCCTCGTCCTCGTGACGCCCGTCTCCGACACCCAGATCACGCGCGTGCGCGGCGGCGACACGGCCACCGTCCGCTTCGCAGGCCTGCCGCCGATCAAGGCGACGGTCGCACGCCTCGCCGCCAAGGCGGATCAGCGCACCGGCGCTTTCGATGTCGAACTGAAGCTCAACGAAATCGCGCCGGGCCTGCGGTCGGGTCTGGTCGGCGAAGCACGCATCATCCCGACGATCAAAGACCTGTTCTCGACCTACCTCGCGATCCCGACGATCGCGCTCCTCGAAGGCCGCGGTGACCAAGCGGCCGTGTTCATCGTCGATAAGGCAGGCAAGGCCCAGCGCCGCAGCGTCCGCGTCGGCGGCTTCCTCGACGATCTCGTCCTTATCGCGGAGGGCCTCGCAAAGGGTGACCGCGTCGTCACCTCCGGCGCGCCCTATCTGCGCAACGGCCAAGCCGTCACGATCGTCAGCGACCCGCCCCAGTCGTGAGTGAACTCAGCGCGTTCTTCGTCCGGAACTGGCAATTCACGCTTGTCCTGTTCGCCGGTTTGGCAGTCTGGGGCGCAAATTCGCTCATCACCATCCCGCGCGCCGAAGATCCGACGTTTCCGATCCCGATCTACATCGTGCGCGTCATCCTGCCGGGCGCGAGCCCGACGGAGATGGAAAAACTCATCGCCAAGCCGATCGAGGACGCGATCGACGCGCTCGATGACGTCAAGGAAATCCGCTCCGTCAGCCAGGACGGCGTAACCGTCATCCAATCCGAATTCTCGTGGGACATCGACGTTGATCGCAAGTTCGATGAGGTCGTGCGCGAGGTAAACGTCCTGCGCCCGAGCCTGCCCGATGGCGTGACCCGGGTCGAAATCGAAAAGGCCTCCACCGCGCTGACGAACATCGTGCAGATGGCGTTCGTCGGCGAAAACCTCAGCTATCGCGAACTCGAAGACGCCGCCGACGACCTTCGCGACATCATCGACCGCGTACCCGGCGTCAAGGAAGCGCGCATCTGGGGCGCGCCAAAATCCGAAGTCCGCGTCGCCGTCGACATGGGCAAACTGTCGGCCTTAGGGATTCCCGTCACCGTCGTGGCGAACGCGCTCAAGGCCGAAGGTGTCGATGCGCCGCCGGGCGTGGTCTACGCCGGCGACAGGCGCTTCAACATCAAGGCGACCGGCGCCTTCGACTCCCTCGATGAAATCAAGCAAACCGTCCTGCTGTCCGCCGAAGGACGAACCTTGCGCGTCGGCGACGTCGCCGAGGTCTCATGGGCCTACGACGAGCAGCGCCACGTGTCGCGCTGGAACGGCAAACCCGCGGTCTTCCTGACCGTCAACCAAAAGCCCGGCGAAAACGTCTTCGCCGTACGCGACGGCATCTACAAAGCGGTCGACGACTTCACGCCCGACCTGCCCGACGGCATGCGCATCGAGCGCGGCTTCGACCAATCGCGCAACGTGGATCACAGGCTCAGCGGCCTAGCCCGCGACTTCGCCATCGCGCTCGCCCTCGTGCTCATAACGCTGCTGCCGCTCGGCATCCGCGCGTCGCTTGTGGTGATGATCTCGATCCCCCTGTCGCTCGCCATCGGCGTCGCGATCCTGAAGGCGACGGGCTTCACGCTGAATCAGCTATCGATCGCGGGCTTTGTCCTGTCGCTGGGCTTGCTCGTCGACGACTCCATCGTCGTCGCCGAAAACATCGCCCGACGATTGCGCGAGGGTTTGTCGCGCCGCGAAGCCGCCATCGAAGGCGCCCGCCAAATCGGTGTCGCCGTCGTCGGCTGCACAGCGACGCTGATGCTGGCGTTCACGCCGCTGTTGTTCCTGCCGGAAGGCGCGGGCTCATTCATCCGCTCGCTGCCGGCCGCGGTCCTCTACACGGTCGCCGCGTCTCTCTTCGTTTCGCTGACCATTATCCCATTCCTGGCCAGCCGCATGCTGTCCGAGCACGAGCACCCTGAAGGCAATTGGCTCTTGCGGGTCGTAATGGCGGGCATCCACGCCTTCTATCGCCCGCTGTTGCACATCGCGCTGGCCGTGCCGCGTTTGACCGTCATCATCGCAGCCGTGCTGTTCGGCCTGTCGCTTCTGCTGATCCCGCGCCTTGGCTTCAGTCTGTTCCCGCCCGCCGAAATCCCGCAGGTGCTGATCAATATCGAACTGCCCGACGGCGCGGCGATGAGCGAAAGCGACAAGCCCTTGCGCCGCGTCGAAGCCTTGTTGGCGAAGTCGCCGTCCGTGGCCTGGTACATGTCGAACCTCGGCCACGGCAACCCGCGCATTTTCTACAACATCTTCCCCGAGCAAGAGAAAGCGAACTACGCCTCCGTCTTCGTCGGTCTCGACGAATGGGACTCGAACAAGACGCCCAAGATGCTCGATGCCTGGCGCGCCGAGTTCGCAAAAATCCCCGGCGCGCAAATCATCATCGTCGTGTTCGAGAACGGCCCGCCGCTCGAAGCGCCGATCGCCGTGCGCATCTCGGGCAAGGAAATGCCGACGCTCAAAGACCTGGCCGCACGCGCGACCGCCATCATTGAGGCCGTGCCTGGGACCATCGACGTCGTCAATCCGCTGCGGCTCGAACGCACGGACTTGAATTTGGGCCTCAACGTCGAGAAGGCCGCCACGCTCGGCGTCCCCGCCGGCGCACTCGACCAAACGGTCCGCATCGCCGTCGCCGGCGAGAAGGTCGGACGCTTCCGCCAAGCCGACGGCGACGAATTCGACATTACACTGCGCATGCCGTTCGGCGATCGCCACGAACTCACCGATCTGGACCGCATCTATGTCCCCGTAACGCAAGGGCCCGGCATTCCGCTTAGTCACGTCGCGGCGTTCACGCTGCAAAGCGAGCCCGCGCGCATCGACCGCTTCAAGCGCGAACGCACCGTCACGATCACCGGCCGCACCGCCAGCGGCTACCTGACATCGAACGTGACGACGGCAGTGCTTGAGAAACTGAAGGCGCTGCCGCTACCGCCCGGCTACCGCCTGACCGCCGGCGGCCAAGCCGAGGCCCAGGCGCGCAGCTTCGGCAGCCTCGGTAACGCCGTCTTGCTGGCGCTCTTCGGCATCATGGCGGTTCTGATTTTGGAGTTCCGCTCGTTCAAGACCTCGGGCGTGGTCGCCGGCGTAATCCCCCTCGGTATCATCGGCGGCCTGGTCGGTCTCTGGGTCACCGGCTACCCGCTGGCCTTCACGGCGGTCATCGGCTTCATCGCCCTCATCGGTATCGAGATCAAAAACTCGATCCTGCTCGTCGATTTCACGCAACAACTACGGGCCGAAGGCGTGCCCCTGCGCGAAGCCATCGAGCGGGCGGGCGAGATCCGCTTCCTGCCGGTCCTCTTGACCAGCGCCACCGCCATCGGCGGCCTCATGCCCCTGGCCCTTGAGAGCTCAGGCCTCTATTCGCCGCTGGCGATCGTCATCATCGGCGGCCTGATCTCCTCGACGGTGCTGTCCCGCCTCGTGACCCCGGTCATGTACCTGCTGCTTGCCCCTCGGGACCAAGAGGCCTGATGGCGGAAATCCGCCAATCCGGTACGTCACGTTAAACTTGCAAGCAAGTCGCAAGAGCATTACATGTAGCTCGTCGGGGGAAGCAAAACCTCTCCCGCACAACCCGACGAGCGGCACACCTATGTACGTCTGCAACTGCAACGGCCTCACACAGAAACAAGTTCGCGAAGCGATCAAAAATCGCCCGTGTAACGTCGAGGCCGTGTATCATTACCATCAGTGCCAGCCGCAATGCGGACGCTGCGTGCCGGAGGTTCGCGAGATGCTCGACGAAGCGCGCGAAACAGAGGCCGCCTAGGGTCCGCCTCACCTCGGGGACTTCACATGAAAGGCGCGAAGGACGTCGTCGCGGAACTCAACCGCGCGCTGACCAACGAACTAACGGCCATAAATCAGTATTTCCTGCACGCCCGCATGTACGACAACTGGGGCTTCGAAAAGCTCGGTAAGAAGACGTACGACGAATCCATCGAGGAAATGAAACACGCCGACAAGCTCATCAAGCGGATCTTCCTGCTTGAGGGCCTGCCGAACCTGCAGGATCTGAACAAGCTCCAGATCGGCGAGTCGGTTCCCGAGGCGCTGCAAGCCGACCTCAACGTGGAACGCAAGGGCAGGGAATGCCTGATCAAGGGCATCGACACCTGCGAGACCAAAAAGGATTACGTCTCACGCGACATCCTGCGCCACATTTTGAGCGATACCGAGACCCACATCGACTACCTCGAGACCCAGCTGGATCTGATAGAAAGCATGGGGATGCCCAACTACCTGCAGTCGCAAGCTTTCTGATCAATGCCAGCGCCCGGCTCTTTCGCCGCGCCCTGGCCCGTGGGTAAGATATTGAAAGTGAGTCGGGGGAAGGTCCGTTCCATGAAAATCGCTCGTGCAGTCGTATTGGTCGCCGCCGCGGCCCTGTTTGTTGGTCCAGCGATCGCCGCCAAGAAAAAGGCGGAACCGCCTTGCGTCAAAGACAAGGTGTTGGCGTCATTCCAGATGCGCATGATGCAGACGGAGCTCGTCGTCGGCGCGCTCTCCTGCAAGATGACCCCGCGCTACAACGAATTCGTCACCGCCTACCGCGACGAACTCATGGGCGCCCACCGCGTCCTGATGAAGTACTTCGCGCGCGAGTCGCGGCTGGAGGACTACAAGTCCAAAACGGCCAACGAAGCCTCGCAGCGCAGCCTGGCGAACATCACCGAATTCTGTCTCTACACGTCGGCGCTTTACGACAAGCTGCTCGGGCCGGAACGCGTGAAGCTCGCGGCTTTCGTGGGCACGGAACGCGTCGCCAACCACCACGGCCAAAACGCCTGCGGCTCGCCCGAGCTGATCACGGCATCGACGGCGGGCGGCAAGGTCGTGCCCATGCCGCGCCAGAAGCCTGAGATCGCAGGCATGGCGAGCGTTATCCCGGCCGCAATGCCGACCCCGAAGCCGGAAGTCGCTTCGGACACCTCGACGGCGCCGGCCACGGCCCAACAATAGCTTCCGCCCCAACGGGCAAAACAAAAGGGCGGACCGTGAGGTCCGCCCTTTTTTCGTCGGACGCTTTCGCGCCGATTACTCGATGTCGATCGTAGCGCGGCGGTTGCGCGGTTCGATCTCGCGATCGCCGGTCTGCACCATGAGTTCGGTCTCGCCCTTACCCACGGCCGTGATGCCCTTCGCCGGGATGCCTTCGCCGACGAGCGCCTTCGACACGGCCTTCGCGCGTTGCGTCGACAGACGCTGATTGTAGGCGGTCGAGCCGATCGTATCGGTGTGACCCGTCACCAGGATCGAAACGTAGCCGACGCGCATCGCGGTCGCCGCAGCTTCTTCGATGACTTCCATCGCTTTCTTATCCAGCGCGGCCTTGTTGAAGCCGAAATAGACGATGAACTGCTTCGGCTCGCTCGGCGGCGGGGGAGGGGGCTCCATCGTCGTCACCGGCTCCATCACCGGTGCCGGATCCGTTTGCAGGTCGAAGCGCAGACCGACGCTCACCGTGTGGTTCTCGTTCTCGTAATCGACCTTCAGCGGGCCGAACACGCGGAACTCCGGATCGTCGCTCGTCATGTAGCGATAGGTCATGACGAAATCGAGCCGCTCGGTCAGCTTGTGCGAAAGCTGGAACAGCGCCTGCCCGGCCAGCACGAAGCTGTCGTCGTCCACAAGGGCCGGCACGTCGACGTCGACGAAGTTGCCGCCGAAGCCGAGACCGATGGAGAACGCCGTCGTGTCGCTCAGCGGAATGTCGTGGATGACGTTGATCATCTGCGTGAACTGCGACACGTCGCCGAAATTGCCGGGGAAGCAGCCGCCGCCGAAATCGACGCAGTCGACGTCGTTCTCGCGCCAACCCGCTTCAAGTTCGATGCGCCAGTTGTTCTCCCAGCGATAGCCGACTTCGGCGAACACCGCCCAGCCCGACTCGAACTCGGCTTCGAAATTGCCGAAGCCGGTGTTGAACGCGACGTCCGCGTTGTCGATCCAGTTGGCGCCGCCCTCGGCGCCGACATACCAACCCGTCGAGCGTTGGCCCGCGTTCGCGCCCGCAGACAGTGCATAGATGGACAGACCCAGCGCTGACGCCAGCAAAGCGTTCTTCAACATGGAAACACCCCATTCCCCAATCGGCGCCGACAATGCGTTTTCGCTTGCGTCGTGCAGCCGTAACCCAGCGACGAATCACCAAATGAAGGCGTCCGGGTCAAACAAAAGCGGTGCTTTCCCTTAACTTCCCGAGCGACTGTGCCATAACGGCAAAGAGCGGCCCTGAAAGGGCCGCTCTGGAGTTGCGAATTGCGTACTATCGGTTGCGGGGTAGGCGGATCGTTTAGTTAAGATCGATCGTCGCCCGCCGGTTCTGGGGTTCCTTCACGCCGTCGGCGGTCTGGACCAGAAGCTCGGTTTCGCCCTTTCCGTTCGACGAAATCGCCGAAGTCGGAATGCCCTGACGAACCATTTCGGCCTTCACGGCATTCGAACGGCGCATCGACAAACGCATGTTGTAATCACCCGAACCGACAGTGTCGGTGTGCCCGGTGATGACCAGCGTCGCAGAGCCGGTATCCTTCGCCGCGACGACCGCTTCGGAGATCACGCGCAACGCTTCGGACGTCAGATTGTATTTGTTGAATCCGAAGAAGACGATGAACTGCCGCGGCGCTGCCGACGACATCGGCTCCGGCGGCGGCTCCGTCGGCGCGACATCCGTCATCACCGACGGCGATTGCAGCGCATAGCGAATGCCGAACGTTGCTGTGTGCTTCACGACGTCGTCGCCGTTGGTGAGAAACACCGGTGCTGCCGGCCGGAAATCGAATTCCGCATCCATGATGCGCAGATAGCGATAGCTCAGGAACAGCGACGTCTGGCGTCCGACGGCGTAGTTGATCCCCGCTAAACCTTGATACGCGAAGGCCCAATTGTCGTCTTCGAAGCTCGACGGCCCGCCGAACGAGAAGTCGACGTTCGCGAAATCACCGCCGGCGCCTGCGCCGAGCGAGACGGACAGATTGTCGGTCAATCCGATGTCATAGAGCACGTTCGCCATGAACGAGGCTTCCCACACATCGGCGGCCACGCTCGTCAGCGGAACGCCCGCGATCGAGTAGACGTCGACATCGTTGTTGCGATAGCCGCTTTCGAACTCAAGCCGCCACCCGCTCCAGCCGTAACCGACGGACGCCAACACAGCCCAGCCGGTGTCGGTCGTCGCCTGCGACGGGATCGTGAAAAAGTCGTGGTTCCATTCGTCGATCCAGTTCGCGCCGCCTTCAAGGCTCACGTACCAGCCGTTGATCTGGGCCGCCTCTGCCGCCCCGCCTAATGCCACGGCCAACGCCGTGCCAAGCAATGCCGATCTCACACGCACGAGACACCCCTTTCTGTTTTTTTGCTGGTCGCAAATGCGCAAACGCCGACCAGACCCAGTTGGATCGTGGGTGCCTCCGTTAGGGGTCGAAGTCAAACACAAGGATTCGTATGCGCTGAGAGCCGCGGAATTCCTTAACAAATCGTAAACGCAACGGGCTTTCGCACGACGTCGGTTCGACTAACGGTTGTTGGAATCGAACCGATTCGCTGGCGAATCATGTGCGCAGACAAGAAAGCGTTCCTATTCGCAGCCCTCGACGCGCAAAAACGAAGGGCGGCTGTTGAGCCGCCCTTCGCACCACACGGAGGTTAGTTTTAGTCCGCTCAGTAAGACTCGTTAGTTCAAGTCGATGGTCGCGCGACGGTTCTGCGGTTCCTTCACCGAGTCGCCCGTCTGCACCATCAGTTCGCTTTCGCCCCTGCCTGCGGTCGAGATCGCATTGCCCGGGATGCCGTTCGACGTCAGGCCGTCTTTGACCGCCTGCGAACGACGCATCGAGAGAGCGTTGTTGTAGCGCGGCGAGCCGACCGTATCCGTATGGCCGACGACCATGATCGAAGCCGATCCGTATTCCTTCGCGGCCGCCGCGGCATCAGCCACGACACGCGCCGCTTCCGGCGTCAGGTTCGACTTGTTGAAGCCGAAGAACACGATGAACTGCTTCGGCCCCTTAACAGGCGGCGGAACTTCAGCTTTCGGCGGCGGCGCGCCGTCGCGCTGCAAATCGAACCGGAAGCCGACCAGCACCGAATGCTCGGTCTTTTCCATTTCCCACAGCTCGAACGTATCCGTCGGGCTGTCGAGCTCCGGATCTTCCATGATCGTGTAACGGTAATCGAGATAGACCTTCCATCGCTCCGTCAGGTCATAGGCCGCCTGAGCGATCAACTGCCCCGCAAGCACGTAATCATCGACCTCAAGGCCGGCGGCTCCGCTGTCGAAATTTCCGTCCGTATCAGGCGTGAACACAACGAGGTTGCCGCCGATACCGGCACCGACCGACCCCGTGAAGCGACCGCTGATCTCAAAGTCGTAAAGGGCGTTGACCATCTGGGAGAGTTCCCAAACGTCGCCACCGGGTGAGAGTTCCGGATCCGTACCAGATTCGATGAACCCGTCGGCGTCGTTGTGGCGATAGGCATTCTCGAACTCGACGCGCCAGCGTCCAAAGTCATAGCCGACGGCGCCGGATACGATGTACCCCGTGTCCCAGCTGAATTCGTTCGTGGTCGAGAGGACGCCCGTTTCGAACTCGTCGATATTGCCGTCTTCAATCCAATTGGCGCCGCCGGCAAGGCTGAGATACCAACCGGTCGGCGTGGTGACGTCGGCATGTGCCGCGCCCGCCGAGCCCAGCGCAACCGCCGTGCCCAGCAACAAGCTTCTGAACTTCATGAAAACAACTCCCTCCGTCGCGTGGTCTACAAGCGATGAAGGGAAATGGTTAATAAGAAGTTAATTCGACCCAATATGTAGCGGTCGCGGTCCCATATGTTGTGTCGGCGCTACAACATTCTCAACTTGCGCGCGATAAGTCGGACCACACCGCGCCAAAAGCGAAGGGCGGGCCCCCCGGCCCGCCCTTGCTGTAGTCCCCTCGAAGTCGACTCAGATCTTACTGAAGGTCGACCGTGGCGCGACGGTTTTGCGGCTCTTTTACGCCGTCACCCGTCTGAACCATGAGTTCAGCTTCACCCTTGCCCGAGGTGCTGATCGCACCATCCGACACGCCCTTGCCGACCAGATTGGCTTTGGCGGCATCGGCGCGGCACTCGGAGAGCTTCTGGTTGTAGGCCGACGAACCGACCGTATCCGTGTGGCCCACGATGCGGACCGACGCCGAACCCGACGACTTCGCCGCCGAAGCAGCTTCCGTCAACACCGCATCGGCTTCAGCCGTGATGTTGCACTTGTTGAAACCGAAGAAGACGATGAATTGCTTCGGCTGAACCGGCGCGGGCGGCGGCACTTCGGCAACCGGAGCCGGCGGCGCCGGCGGATCGTCGTAGCCATAACGGAAGCCGATCATGACGTTGTGCTTCGCCACTTCGAATTCCGAGCGCACGCCACCGATCGTGTATTCCATGTCTTCGGCCCAGAGATAGCGGTACGTGACCGCCAGGTCCCAGTGGTCCGAGAGGCGGTGCGTCAAGCCGACGATGCCTTGGATGGCCAACTGCGTGTCGGTGTCTTCGCGAGCGAACCGGTCGTCATAGCGCGCGATGTCGATACCGGCGCCAGCGCCCAGGTTCAACAGCCAGCGCGACGCGATCGGTGCGTCGTAGATCATATTGAGCATCGCCGTATATTCGGTGAGCTCGCCGTCCAGCGCCGGAACGTTGTTCGTTTCGTCGGCGTCGTTGTTGCGATAGCCGCCTTCGAACTCAAGGCGCAGGTTGTTGTCGAACGAATGGCCAAAGCCAATCAGCGCGCCCCAGCCCGATTGATACTCAATCGCTTGGAACCCCGCCACGCCCGGCAGACCGGTGTCGTTCACGTGAACCCAGCCGGCTTCAAAGTTGGTATACCAACCATGGCGCTCGGGGGCCGCATTTGCCGTCGTCGCTACTGCGAGCAACGCGGACGCGGCGACCGTCCCCACCAGAAGTTTCTTAAAACCCATTGCACCCTCTCCAAGATTTCCGCGTCGCGCGAAAATGCCCCCAACGCAACCCTAATTAAGCCCTAGTTTCGCGGACTTGCCGTCAGGGCTTCATCAAACACTACAAGAGGGTTCGGCCACGGGTACAGGGAAAGAAGGCTATTAATGATACGTACCGTGCAGGTTCTCAACCGTCTGTTGCAGAACCGCCACGAACAAAAGCGGGTCCCCATCGCTGGGAACCCGCTCTACTAGGAATGCGAGGAATTATCTAGCGAATCTACTCGAGATCGACGGTCGCACGACGGTTCTGAGGCTCCTTCACCCCGTCTCCCGTTTGCACCATGAGGTCGCTCTCGCCCTTGCCGGAGGTCGAGATCGCCCCTTCGGGGATTCCTTTGCCGACCATATTGGTTTTTGCCGCGCCGGAGCGACATTCCGACAAGCGCTGGTTGTAGGCTGGCGAGCCCGACGTGTCGGTGTGGCCGACGATCCGAACGGCGGCGGTACCCTCGGACTTGGCCGTTGAGGCGGCCTCACCCAGCACGCGATCAGCTTCCGCGGTGATGTCGCACTTATCCCAACCGAAGAAGATGATGAACTGCTTCGGCTTCGAGGGCTCGGCCGGCGGCGGCGGCGGAGCGGCTGGGGG
>JAWXBY010000025.1:0-46055 GCA_034440355.1 Alphaproteobacteria bacterium | reverse complement strand
GCAGCTGCAGCCGATCCTGCTCGGCAAGCCGACGCTGAAGAACGTCGCGCAAGTCATGCACTGCGACGGCGTCGTCGCGATGGACGAGAAGCCGTCGCAAGCCCTCCGCCGCAGCCGCAACACCTCGATGGGCCGCGCGATCGAATCCGTAGGCGCCAACGAAGCGCAAGTCGCCATCAGCGCCGGCAACACCGGCGCGCTGATGGCGATCGCCAAGGTCCGTTTGCGCACCGTTGCCGGCCTCTCGCGTCCCGCAATCGCAGCCCTCTGGCCGACCATCCGTGGACAGACGGTCGTGCTCGACGTCGGCGCCAACGTCGACTCCGATGCGCGTCAGCTCGTCGACTTCGCCATCATGGGCGAGGCCTACGCTCGCGTCGTCTTCGGCCTCGATCACCCCAGCATCGGCCTATTGAATCTCGGCGCTGAGGAAATGAAGGGCCACGATGAACTCAAGGCCGCCGCCGCCGCCTTGCGCGACTCCGGTCTGCCGCTCCGCTTCCACGGTTTCGTCGAGGGCGACGACATCTCCGCCGGCACCGTCGACGTCGTCGTCACCGACGGCTTCACCGGCAACATTGCGCTGAAGGCCGCTGAAGGCACCGCACGCCTCATCGGCCACTACATCCGCTCCGCGATGCAGCGCTCCATGCTTTCGCGCCTCGGCTATGCATTTGCGAAGCCCGGCTTCGACGTGCTTCGCCAGAAGATGGACCCGCGCGCCGTCAACGGCGGCGTGTTCTTAGGCCTGAACGGCGTCGTTGTAAAAAGCCACGGCGGCACTGACGGCGTAGGCTTCGCGACCGCGCTCGAACTCGCCATCGAAATGGGCGAAAGCGATTTCACCGCCCGCATCGCCGACGCGATGTCTCACTTGCCGGCCTCGTTCAAGGCGTTGGGAACCGTCGCCCCCGACACGCCACCGGCAGAGGCAACCGCACCGGTAGAGGCGGCGGTATCCTGATGAGTGTCCTCCGGTCCCAAGTCGCCGGAGTTGGCGCGTATCTGCCGGCCCGCGTGGTCAGCAACGCCGAGCTCGCGAAAAAACTCGAGACCAGCGACGAGTGGATCCGCGAACGCACCGGCATCCGCGAACGCCGCATCGCCGCCGACGGCGAATGCACCTCCGACCTCGCCATCGCCGCCTCGCAAGAAGCGTTGCGCGCCGCCGGCATGAACGCCGGCGCGATCGATCTCATCGTCCTGGCGACCGCAACACCCGATGAAACTTTCCCGGCGACCGCGACAACGGTGCAAGCGCGCCTCGGCATCACGCGCGGCGCAGCGTTCGACATTCAGGCTGTCTGCTCAGGCTTCGTCTACGCCGTCGCGACCGCCGACAACTTCATCAAGGCCGGCCAAGCCAAGAACGTTCTCGTCATCGGCGCCGAAACCTTCTCGCGCATCATCGACTGGAACGACCGCACGACGGCCGTCCTTTTCGGCGACGGCGCAGGCGCGATGATCCTCACGGCGGCGCAAGGGCAGGGCGACACGAAGGATCGCGGCGTCCTATCCACACATTTGTTCTCCGACGGCCGCCATCACGATCTGCTCTACGTCGACGGCGGCCCTTCGAAGACGATGACGACGGGCTTCCTGCGCATGGAAGGCCGCGAAGTCTTCCGTCATGCGGTCGCCAACATGGCCGACGCGATCGACCTCGCGCTAAAAACAAACGGCATCCAGGCCTCCGACGTCGACTGGTTCGTGCCCCATCAAGCCAACCAGCGCATCCTGGATGCGACGGCCCGCAAGGTCGGCGTTCATCCGTCGCGTGTGGTCTCGACGGTTGCACAACACGCAAATACGTCTGCCGCGTCAGTTCCTCTGGCACTGGTTGCAGCCGTTAACGATGGTCGCATCAAGCGCGAGAACCTGGTGCTCCTTGAGGCCATGGGCGGAGGCTTCACCTGGGGCTCCGCACTCATCCGCTGGTAGCAGCGGCCACTATCCCTCTGATATTGACGGCATTTCGCCACGGACCTACCGTGACATGAAATGAGTCGCGCCGCCGATGTGACGGCGCGCACCCGAACGGGGAGACGACATGAGCGAAACCTTGACCCGGCAGCACTTGGCCGAGGCGGTTTACGCGCAAGTCGGACTCTCGCGAAACGAATCGGCGGAACTCGTCGACCGGGTGCTTGAAGAGGTCTCCGCGCGTTTGATACGCGGCGAAACAGTGAAGTTGTCGTCTTTCGGAACCTTTGCCGTACGATCGAAGGGTGGGCGAATCGGACGGAATCCGAAGACGGGCCAAGAAGTGCCGATCAGTCCGCGACGTGTGCTGGTGTTTCGCGCAAGTCACGTGCTGAAGGCGATGATCAACGACGGCCTGTCGGGAACCGGCGGCGGCGCAACCAACGGCGAGAAGAAATGACCGAACCCCACCGCATCGAAAAAGCCCCAGATGCATTCCGCACGATTTCCGAAGTATCGGAAACGCTCGACGTGCCGCAACACGTGCTCCGCTTCTGGGAAGCCAAGTTCAATCAGGTAAAGCCGCTGAAGCGCGCCGGCGGCAGGCGCTACTACCGCCCCGAAGACATCGATCTGCTGAAGGGCGTGCGCTCGCTCCTCTACGCCGAAGGCTTCACGATCAAAGGCGTGCAGAAAGTCCTGCGCGAACAAGGCGCCAAACACGTCGCCGAAATCGGCCGCCTCGGCGCGAAAGCCGCCAACGCCAAACGCGACCTCGCCCCCGAAGAAGTCGCACCCATGCCCGAACCCCTATTCGGCAGAGGCGCCACGCCATCCGTCGAACACGTCAACATGGCGTCCGACAACCCGAGCGAAAAACTCCTGGCCGAACAACGCGAACGCTTGGAAGGCGTCCTCGACGACCTCCTCAGCCTGCGCGACCTCATCCACAAAGGCCCCGCAGTCCCGGCCGCCCCGCAAAAGAAAGTCGCCGCCGCCGAATAACCGTCGCGTCGTCACACGGGGTAAACACGCGGGAAACCAACCTCCCGCGCCCAATTGCTTCTAGGTCCCCCGTCTGCCTATAGTGCGCCCCCCAAACGAACCCGCCCCCCAATGATCGCGGGTTCGCCAAAATCAGTGTCGGAGCGTAGCGCAGCCTGGTAGCGCATCAGTCTGGGGGACTGGGGGTCGCAGGTTCAAATCCTGTCGCTCCGACCATTCCATCATGACGGGTTAGAGTCCCGTTCACTCAATGCCCGCCGCTCGATCGACATCGTCCAGAACTCTTTGCGCGAGGAGAATCATGGTGCGCGCTTGATGGCGCGTACGAGCCAGTGCGGCCGTTCGCGCCGCTATTGATGACACGCCGCGAAAAATGGTTTCGGCCGCCAGGACGAGCACCGCCGGCGAACCGGGGGATGTTCGCATCAGTTGCGCAGGTTCAAATCCTGTCGCTCCGACCAACTATCGCCATGTCTTACGAACCAGTGGTCACGGCCCGAAAGAGTTGGCGCCGACTCATGGGGCGCCCTTCTCGGCCAGCGCCGCGGCGAAGGCATCCTCATCACGCCAATCGCCGTCGAAGCGGTGGCCGTTGATGAAGAAGGTTGGGGTGCCGTTCACGCCGCTGCGCACGCCGCTCATGAAATCCTTGCGGACGCGTTCATTCGGGCCGCCGCTTTGGATCGCCGTCTCCAAAGCTGTGCGGTCAAGGTCGTGCGACCGCGCATAGGTTTGAAGGTTGCTGGGGTTGAGCGCGCGCTGATGCTCGAACAAGGTGTCGTGCATCTCCCAGAACTTGCCTTGCAGCGCGGCGCCTTCGGCGAACTCGGCGGCTGCCGTGGCGTTCGGATGAAGTTCGGCGAGCGGAAAGTTGCGGAACACGAAACGCAGCCGGTCGCCGAAGCGCGCCTGAATGCGCTTCACGATCGGATACGCCATGCCGCAATAGGGGCACTCGTAGTCGCCGTATTCGACCAGCGTGATGGGTGCGTGCTCAGGCCCCTGAACATGATCGTTCGGCCCGACCGGAATCGTAAGCTTGCCGTCGCGTGTCATGACTTGTCTCCTGTTCCGATCGCCTCCAACGCCTCAAGGATCCCGTCCGCACCGGGGTTGACGTCGATGGGCGAGAGATAGCTCCAGCGGATGATGCCCTTGGGATCCAGCACGAAGAGCGCGCGCTCCGTGGTGCCGTCGGCGTCGCGATAGGCGCCGTAGCGGCGCGCCATCGCGCCCTTGGGTTCGAAATCGGCGAGCAGCCTGAAACGCAGCTTGCGGTTTTCGGCAAATGCGGCGTGGCACCACATGCTGTCCACGGAAATGCCGAAGACCTCGGCGCCATAATCGCGGAACACGGGGAGGACCTCGTTGTAGAGCGCCATCTGATCGCCGCAGACGGGACTCCAATCCGCGGGATAAAACGCCAGCACGGTGGCGCGGCCGGTCAAATCGGCCGGTGTGACCGTCTGCCCGCTCTGATCGACGAGTTTGAAGTCCGGTGCGGCAGTGCCGGGTTGAAGGACGTTTGGCATCTGGTCTCTCCGTCAGGAGTTTCATCAAGCCAGACGCGGCAAGGCCGCGCTATTGCACGTTAGTATGATGGACGGCCGCGCCGCGTCCTCAGCCGAACGTGAATACGAACACCTGCGCGCCCGGATCCAGAAATTCGATCTCGAACGTCTTGTCCGCGATGGGCTCTGGCTGCCGGATCAGCTGATAGAGGTCCTGTTCGCTCAGAATGCCGTTGCCTTCCGCATCGACATCCGTTCCGTGCGCGGCACCCGGCGGCCGTCCGTCGAGGCGCACGCGAAAGCGTATGGGCTTATTGCGCGTCGCGGGTCCCATCACGAGGTGAAGATCGCGCGCGTGAAAGCGAAACACCACACGTCCGTCCGCCGCGCTAAGCGCTGCATACTGGCGCTTGATCGTCCAATCCCCCGAGAGCGCCCATGCGTTGCGCGGCAATTGCGCCGGCACGGCATAAGTCACCGCCTTGTCCAGCACGGCCCCGCCCGAAGAGAAGTTGTCCGCGCGATCGTAACCCACGTAGGTCTCCGGCGACTGCAGGTTGGTCCAATCCGCCTGCGCTTGCGCGCCGGGCGCATCGGCGAGCGCCACAACATCGCGGCTGACATCCTTTGCGCCGGCTTCGGTCAACAGCTTCTGGATCATCCGTTCCGACTGCGCGTACTCGCCCTCGCCGAACTGCGTGTGGCGCAGCGTCCCCTTCGCATCGATGAAATAGAGCGCCGGCCAATAGCGGTTGGCGAACGCGTTCCAGATTGCATAGTCGCTGTCGACGGCAATGGGGTAGGGTGCGGGCAACTCGGCGATGGCGCGGCGGATGTTGTCGACGTCTTTCTCGAAAGCAAATTCCGGCGTGTGGACGCCCACGACCACCAGGCCTTGGTCCTTGTATTTCTCCGCCCACGCGCGAACGTAAGGCAACTGGCGCTGCCAGTTGATGCAGCTGTAGGTCAGAAAATTGACAAGCACGACCTTGCCGCGCAGGTCGGCCTGCGTCAGGGGCGGCGAGTTGATCCAGGTAATCGCGTGCTCAAGCGACGCGAGATTGCCTTCGGCGGACGACAACAGCGCTGGGCTCATGAGTTCTCGCTCGAATATGGTTAGGGGTTGAAACGGCAGCACCAGCGCGACGGCGGCCAGGGTCAACAGCAGATATCTCATCGTCATGTCGCCCTCGGCTGCCGCTTTCGCTTGGTGGGGCGATCAAGCAGCAAGGCTGGGCATGGGTCGATTGAACGATGGTATCGCCGACACCTTTGTATGGTCGGCGCAAAGGCACCAATACCAAAGTATCATAGACCCCACCGTGCGGAGGGGCAGACTCGTGCCCGGAAAGGATCGGTATGGAGAGCGACTTCGGCCGTGTTATCGACGCGCTTCCGGGGCTAGTGTGGACGACGCGGCCGGACGGTTACTGCGATTTCCTGAATCGTCGCTGGTTCGACTACACCGGCCTTTCCTGGGAACAAGCGATCGGCTGGGGTTGGGAAAGCGTTCTCCATCCCGACGACCGCTCGGGAATGCTGGCCTACTGGCAGACGTGTCTGGCTTCCGGTACCGGCGGTGAAATCGAGGGCCGCCTGCGCCGCGCTGACGGTGTGTATCGCTGGTTCCACTTTCGTTTGTCGCCGGTGACCGACGCCGAGGGTCGGATCATCAAGTGGTGCGGCCTCAATACCGAAATCGATGACCTCAAACGCGTAGAAGAAAAGTCGCGCACCCTCGAGCGCCGCTTCCGGTCGATCATCGAAGGCCTTCCGGCGATGGTGACGCTGATGACGCCGGCCGGCGAATTCGCCTACGGCAACCAGTACATGATCGACTATTTCGGCGCGCCGTTCGAGGAGTTGAAGGCGCGTCCGACGACCGAGAGTTTTCACCCCGAGGATCGGCTGGAGGTCGATCGCCGGTGGAAGCATTCCATCGACACCGGCGAGCCTTACGATTACGAGGCGCGACTGAAGGGCGGTGACGCCGTCTATCGCTGGTTTCACACGCGCGGCTTTCCGCTGCGCGACCCGGACGGCAAAATCGCTCTTTGGTACCTGCTGCAGGAAAACATCGACGACCGGCGCCGCGCCGATGAAGAGCTACGGGCGAGCGAACGAAATGCGCGGGCAATCGTGGATGGCTTCCCCGGCCTCGTTGCGGTCTTTTCGGCCGACGGTTTCATGGAGCAGGTCAACCAACAGGTCGTCGCGTTCTGGGGGAAGAGTCCCGAGGCGTTGAAGGATTGGACCTCCGCCGACGTTCTTCATCCCGAAGACGTGCCCCTCAAACTGAACGCATTCGCTAAGGCCTTTGCTGCCCGATCGTCGTTCGAAGTGGAAGTCCGCGGGCGCCGCTTCGACGGCGCCTATCGCTGGCTGCTATCGCGCGGCATTCCAGTGAAAGATGACGACGGCCGAATTGTCCGCTGGTACAACCTGCTCATCGACATCGACGACCGGAAGCGCGCCGAAGAGGCGCTGGCCGCCAGCAAGCGCAATCTGCAACTCATCATCGACACGACGCCGGCGCTGATCTGGTCAGCGCGTCCTGACGGCAACACCGAGTCGGTCAACCAGCATTTCCTCGACTATTTGGGCCGGACGTTGGAGGAGATGCAGGCCTGGGTCTGGGCGGACGCCATCCATCCCGACGATCAGGACGGACTCGCGGCGGTTTGGAGCACGCTTCAGCAAACGGGCGAGGCGGGACAGTTCGAGGCCCGCCTTCGCCGACATGACGGCGAATACCGCTGGTTTCTGCTGCGCGCGAACCCGCTTCGCGACGAGAGCGGCGCCATCGTCAAATGGTACGGCGTCAACACAGACATCGAAGACCGCAAGCGGGCTGAGGAGGCATTAAGAGCTCGGGAGCGCGAGCAAAAGCGCATCATCGACACCACGCCTGCGCTCATTTGGTCGCCCGACGCGAAGGGAAGGATCGAGTGGGTCAATCAGCACTATATCGACTACGTGGGCCTGCCGCTTGAGCAGATGCCGCGTCAGGGCTGGGAAATCATTCATCCCGACGATGTGGAGAGGCTGACTGAAACGTGGAAGACTCTTTTTTCGTCGGGAAAGACGGGTGAGACCGAGGCCAGGCTCCGCCGCCATGACGGCCAGTATCGATGGTTTCTCTTTCGCGCGAGTCCGATGCGCGACGAAAACGGAACGATCGTCAAATGGTACGGCGTCAACACCGACATCGAAGATCGCAAGCGCGCCGAAGCCACGGTGCGGCTCAGCGAGCGTAACCTTCAACACACGATCGACGCGACGCCGGCGTTGATCTGGTCGACGGATCCAAGCGGTGCGACCGATGCGTTCAACCAGCACTATCTCGACTTCGTGGGTCGTCCTGCAGAGGAACTACTCGGTTGGGGTTGGGCGGTTACCATTCATCCCGACGATCAGGAACACCTGACAACGTTCTGGAAGAACCTCCTTGCAGCGGGCGAACCAGGCCAAGCCGAAGCGCGCCTGCTCCGGCACGACGGCACGTACCGCTGGTTCATCATGCGCGCGAACCCGATGCGCGATGAAAGCGGAGCCATCGTCAAATGGTACGGCGTCAACACCGACATCGAGGATCGCAAGCACACGGAACAGGAGCTGAGTCGCAGCGAGGCGTTTCTGTCCCAGGGCGAGTCGGTCAGCGAAACCGGAAGCTTCCTGTGGCGCCTGTCGACGAACGAGATCACGTGGTCGCAACAGCTGTATCGCATTTTCGGGTTCGAGCCGGGCTCGCTCGTGACCCTCGAACGCATTGCGGCCCTTGTGCATCCGGAAGACCTGCCGCGCATGGACGATATGGTTGCCCGTGCCCGGATGGGGCGAGACTCGGAGTACGAGCACCGCTTGCTACTGCCGGATGGAACCGTCAAATATCTGCACTTCGTCGCGCGGGCGACGCGCGATCAGGAAGGTGCACTCGAGTACATCGGCGTCGTTCAAGACGTGACCGAGCGTCGGCTCGCAGAGCAAGCCCTGAGCAAGGTGCGTTCAGAACTCGCCCATGTCGCGCGCGTGAGCAGCCTCGGCGCGCTGACCGCATCGATCGCTCACGAGGTCAATCAGCCCCTTGCCGGCATTGTCACCAATGCCAGCACGTGCCTTCGCATGCTGGCCGCCGATCAGCCGAACATCGAAGGCGCGCGCGAGACGGCGCGGCGCACGATCCGCGACGGCAACCGCGCGGCGGAGGTGATCACGCGCCTTCGTGCCCTGTTCGCGAAGAAGGAGGCGTCGGTTGAATCGATCGACTTGAACGATGCGGCGCGTGAGGTCATCGCGCTTTCGGTGAACGAGTTGCAGAGGGGCCGCGTCGTCTTGCGGCAGGAATTTGCCGACGACCTGCCATCTATATCAGGCGACCGCGTACAGCTTCAGCAGGTAGTTCTTAATCTGATTTTGAATGCGACGGATGCGATGAGCGACGTCGGCGACCGACTGCGGTTGCTGACGATCAAGACCGAACTGGACGAGGACGAGCAAGTGCGACTGAGCGTACGGGACTCTGGTGTCGGCATCGATCCGCAGACCGCATCGAAAATGTTCGATGCCTTCCACACCACCAAGCCTGGCGGCATGGGCATTGGTCTTTCGGTCAGCCGTTCGATCATCGACAGACATCAGGGGCGCCTGTGGGCCCGATCGAACGACGGTCCGGGTGCGACGTTTTCATTTTCCATCCCCCGCGGCGAACTGCGCGCCGATCCGGCCGCATTCCGGTCGACTGCGACGGATGCAGCACAAGGAACGAGTCCTCACTAAATGCCCAAACGCGCTACCGACAAACGACCCCTTATCTGCGTCATCGATGATGACGAGTCCGTGCGCGAGTCGCTGCCGGACTTGATCAAGGAACTCGGCTTTGCAGTCCGGGCTTTTTCGTCGGCTGAAGAGTTTCTCGCATCCGACGGCCCGGCCCTGGCCAAGTGCCTGGTCCTCGACGTGGCCATGCCTGGGATGAGCGGGCCCGAACTGCAACGGGAACTGAAGCGCCAGGGTCGCGACGTTCCGATCGTTTTCATAACGGCGCACACGAACGATGGCATTCGTCCGCGCGTGCTCAAACAGGGCGCAGCGGCCTGTCTTTTCAAGCCGTTCAGCGACACGGCGCTGCGCGAGGCGCTCGGAACCGCCCTGCAGGGAGGCTAGGGGGCCGATTGTTCATTTTCGCACAGAGTGATAAAGCATGAGCTTGTTGGCCGCGGCAGACCGCCCAGAGCGAGCATCGCCGATGACGGAACACACCGCACCGATCGTGTTCGTGGTCGACGACGATGTGTCGGTGCGCGAGTCGCTCGAGTTGCTGATCGGTTCAGAGGGTTGGGAGGCTCGCACGTTCGCGGCGGCGGGTGAGTTCCTGTCGCATCCGCGTGCGGCCCGGCCCAACTGTCTGATCCTGGACGTCGGCCTCCCCGACCTGAACGGCCTCGATTTACAGAAGCTCGTCGCCGATCGGCGCGACATGCCGATCATCTTCATCACCGGCTACGGCGACGTGCCGACATCCGTGCAGGCCATGAAGGCGGGCGCGGTCGAGTTCCTGACCAAGCCGTTCAGCGACGAGGTTCTGCTCGCCGCCATTCGCGAGGCCGTCGAGAGAAGCCGAAGCGCCGTCGAGCAGGAGGCCGAGCTGCGGTGCATCCGCGAGGCTCACGCTTTGCTCAGCACGCGCGAGCGGGAGGTGATGGATCTCGTTTGCGCCGGCTTGCTGAACAAGCAAGTCGGCGGCGACCTCGGCATCAGCGAGGTCACGGTCAAAGCGCACCGCGGCCAGGTAATGCGCAAGATGAACGCACACTCTCTTGCGGAACTCGTAAGAATGGCAGGGAAGCTTCGCGAGCATCCGGTCGCGAAAAGCTGACGACCTCCTCTTCAAACGCGCGGCCATACGATGGTATCGACGATACCATCGTCCAATAGATCGGATCAGTCCTCCGCAGCATTCTCCGCGCGGCTCGGCCTTGCGCGTTTTGCGCACGCCGGAAACACGAGAGGAAAGCCGCTATGGAGGACCACATCATGTCACCACTGTCACGTCGCACTTTGCTTGCAACATCCGCAGCGGCGGGTGTCGGCCTCACGGCGCTGGGCGAAAGCACCTTGGCAACGACGCTCGCCGGCGGCGGGTCGGACGCCGTCCGCCCGTTTCGGGTGTCCTTTTCGGACGCGGACGTCGCTGACCTGCGCCGCCGCGTGACCGCGACGAAATTCCCGGAACGCGAAACGGTACCGGAAGTGCGTGACCGGGCCTATGACGGCCAACGCTTCGGCCAGGGCGTTCCGCTCGCCACCATGCAGAAACTCGCACGCTATTGGGGCACGGAATACGACTGGCGGAAATGCGAGGCGCGGCTGAACACATTCCCGCAATTCATGACGGAGATCGACGGGCTCGACTTCCACTTCGTCCATGTCCGTTCGAAGCATGAGAACGCATTGCCGATGGTCCTCGTGCATGGCTGGCCGGGCTCGTTCATCGAGCTACTCAAACTTGTCGACCCACTCGTCAACCCGACGGCTCACGGCGGCACCGCGGCAGACGCCTTCCACGTCGTCATTCCGTCGATGGCGGGCTACGGCTTCTCCGGCAAACCGACAACGGCGGGTTGGGGGCCGGAGCGAATGGCTCGCGCCTTCGTCGTCTTGATGAAGCGTCTCGGCTATAAGCGATTCGTCGCGCAAGGCGGCGATTGGGGCGCGCTCATCGTTGATCTGATGGGCATCGACGCGGCGCCGGAATTGATCGGCATACACTCAAACATGCCGCGCGTTGTCCCCGCCGAGATCGACAAGGCGGCGTTCGCCCAGGCGCCTGCGCCCGCGGGTCTTACGGGTGAAGAGCGGCAAGCTTATGACCGCATCAAGTTCTTCTACGCGAAGGGCCTTTCCTATGCGCAGGAGATGGCCGTCCGCCCGCAGACGCTCTACGGCATCCAAGACTCGCCGATCGGCCTCGCCGCATGGATGCTTGATCACGACTCGCGCAGCCTCGAAATGATCGCGCGCGCCTTCGACGGTGTGAAGGAAGGCCTGACCCGCGACGACGTCTTGGACAACATCACGATGACCTGGTTGACCGGCACGGGCGTCTCTTCTGCGCGCCTTTATGCGGAGAACAAGTTCGCGTTCTTCTCGCCGTCGGCCAACGTCAAAATCCCCGCGGCCGTCAGCGTGTTCCCCGACGAAATCTTCACTGTCTCGCGCGCGTGGGCAGAACGCGGCTATCCGAAGCTGATCCACTTCAACAGGCTTCCCAAAGGCGGCCACTTCGCCGCGTGGGAGCAGCCGGAGCTTCTCACACAAGAACTGCGCACGGCGTTTCGCTCGCTGCGCCAAGTTGGTTGACGAACGCCATTCTTTGACGCGCGCGGCGGTCCGGCTGATGAGCCGGGCCGCCGCTCCGTTGCGTTCGTCCTGCGGCGTCCGCGCGGCCTCATACATTGGTATCGCCGATACCTTCGTTCAATTCCGCCGGCGTCTCTCCCTGCCAAACTAAGCATGCAGGTTCTGCTCAACGCAGGACGCCGCAGGAAAAACCCAGGAGAGAAGCATCATGACAAACGACAAACCGGCGCCGGCAGGGCCGAGTTTCCTGACCGCCTCAGCCGCCGCGCTCGGCATGGCGTTTCTGGCGACACAGGCATTGCCGTCCGCCGAAGCGGCCGACGCGCCGATCCGCCCGTTCAAGGTTCAGGTTTCAGACCAAGCCCTCAACGATCTGCGTCAGCGCATCGCGATGACGCGCTGGCCGGATCGCGAGACCGTCAACGACGCCTCGCAAGGCGCGCCGCTCGCAAAGCTGAAGCCGCTCGTCGCGTACTGGGGCTCGGGCTACAACTGGCGCAAGGCGGAAGCGAAGTTGAACTCCTATCCGCAGTTCACAACCAAGATCGACGGCATCGACATTCACTTCATCCACGTGAAGTCGAAACACCCGAACGCCATGCCGGTCATCATCTCGCATGGCTGGCCGGGCTCGGTGTTCGAGCAAATCAAACTCATCGGCCCGCTCACCGATCCCGTCGCCTATGGCGGCAAGGCCGAAGACGCATTCGACGTCGTCATCCCGTCGCTGCCCGGCTTTGGTTTCTCCGGCAAACCGACCGAACAAGGCTGGGGCTCGGATCGCATCGGCCGCGCGTGGGATGTGCTCATGAAGCGGATCGGCTACACGCAGTACGTCGCGCAGGGCGGCGACTGGGGCGCGGGCATCGTGACGGCGATGGCCCGCCAAGCGCCGTCAGGCTTGCGCGCCATTCACACCAACCTGCCCGCAGTCGTATCGAACGACATCGGCGCAGCGCTCGGCGGCGCACCGATCCCCGCCGGCTTCTCGCCGAAGGAACGCGCGGCCGTCGAAGACTTCAGGAACTACCTCCGCAAAGGCGGCCTGACCTATCTGGAAATGATGGGCGCCCGTCCGCAAGCCGTCGGCTACGGCATCACCGACTCGCCGGCCGGTCTCGCGGGATGGATGCTCGTGCACGGCGGCTTCGACAAATGGTCGTACGGCGCAGATTCCAAGCAGTCGCCGACGAGAGACGATGTCCTCGACAATTTCTCGCTCTACTGGCTGACCAACACGGCCACCTCCGCCGCCCGCATCTATTGGGAACATCGCGGTCAAAGCCTTGTCAGCTCGACGCTTCAGAAGACCAACACAATTTCGGTGCCTGTGGCGATCACCGCCTTCCCGGACGAGGTTATCCGCGCGCAGGAAAGCTGGGCTCGCCGCGCCTTCCCCAGCCTGATCTATTTCCACGAAGCCGATCGCGGCGGTCACTTCGCCATGTGGGAACACCCAGAGCTGTTCGCCTCCGAACTGAGAGCGGCGTTCAAGTCGGTACGCGCCGGCACCCGCGCGGCCGACGCTCGTTGACCAACAAACGGTGCGCCGGCAAGGCGCACCGCATTCTCCTTCACATCGCAAAACGAAAGATAATCACAATGAAAGCGGCAGGACATATCGCAGTTGCGACACTGATTGTTACAGGCATTTCGCTGATCGTCGGCGCCGCAATGGCACTGACCCCGGCGTTACCCGAGGGCGTCCGTCGGATTGATCTTCTCAAGAATGATCTGAGCGTGCCAGGACGCGAGGTGGTTCAGGCGCGAGTCGAAATCGATCCGGGCGTGACATCGCCCAAGCACTGGCATCCGGGCGAAGAGCTCGTCTACGTCATCGAAGGCACGCTCGAATACCAGGTCGAAGGCAAACCGCCGGTGACGCTCAAAGCCGGAGACGTACTGTACATCCCGGCCGGCGCGGTTCACTTGGCCAAAAACGTCGGCAAGGACAACGGCGCCGAACTCGCCACGTACTTCGTTGAAAAAGGCAAACCGCTCTCCACCATCGTCAAATAACCTGCGAAAGGGTCGTGTGCCGACATGTTCGAGAAGGTCGAATTGAGCCGACGCCACCTCGTTGGATCGGCCGCCATGGCGGTCGCAGCGCACACCGGCCTCTTACGCACAGCGCAGGCGGCAGCGCCAATCACGCTGCCGTCAGCGAAACGGCACACGACGCTCGGGCCGGTGAAGCAGATCAACGCCGGCGTCCTCAGTGTCGGCTATGCGGAGGCGGGGCCCGCCGGCGGTCCGGTCGTGATTCTGCTCCACGGTTGGCCTTACGACATCCACACCTATGTCGACGTGGCGCCGTTGTTGGCCTCTGCAGGCTATCGCGTGATCGTTCCCTATCTCCGCGGCTATGGCCCGACTCGCTTTCTATCGAACGCGACCGCCCGCAATGCCCAGCAATCGGCGATCGCCGTCGATGTCATTGCGCTCATGGATGCGCTCAAAGTCGAGAACGCGATCATCGGCGGCTGCGATTGGGGCGCGCGGACGGCAAACATCGTCGCCGCGCTGTGGCCCGAGCGGTGCAAGGCGATGGTGTCGGTAAGCGGCTACCTGATCGGCAGCCAAGCGATCGGCCAGATGCCGTTGCCGCCGAAGGCCGAGCTGCAATGGTGGTACCAGTATTACTTCGCGACCGAGCGCGGCCGCGCGGGCTACGACAAGAACCGCCGCGACTTCGCGCGCCTCATTTGGCGAACCGCTTCACCACGCTGGGAATTCGACGACGCCACGTTCCATCGCAGCGCTGCCGCTCTCGACAATCCGGACCACGTCGCGATCGTCATGCACAATTATCGCTGGCGGCTGGGCCTCGCCGAAGGTGACGCAGCGAACGACGATCTTGAGAGGCGGCTGGCCGCTCAGCCGCAGATCACCGTTCCGACGATCACCATGGAAGGCGACGCCAATGGCGCGCCGCATCCTGAACCCGCCTCCTACGCAAAGAGGTTCGTAGGCAAGTACGAACACCGCACGCTCACCGGTGGCATTGGCCACAATCTGCCGCAGGAAGCGCCGCAAGCCTTCGCGCAAGCGATCATCGATGCGGACCGTATGTCTGCCGAACCAAGGAGACGCACATGATCGTCACGCGTGGGTTCACCGGCAAGCGCCGCAGCGACGGCGTAACCAGAGAACGGGTTCCGCCCGGGCAATTCGTGACGCCAGAGTTTCCGGTGCTCACCGCCGGGCCGACGCCGCGCACGTCTCTCGACAGTTGGACGTTCGCGCTACAGCACGGCGGACGCCTCCTCGCAAAGTGGACGTGGGCGGAGTTCGAGGCGCTGCCGCAAACGGAAATCACCGCCGACATTCACTGCGTCACGAAGTGGAGCAAGCTCGATACGCGCTGGCGCGGCGTAACGTTCGACGACCTCATCAAGGCGGCTGGCCTCACTGCGGCGCCGGCGGCGTTCGTTCACGCGCATTGCGACGGCGGCTATACGACCAACCTGCCCATCAAGGACCTGATCGAGGGCAAGGCAATGGTGGCCACCCACTTCGACGGCCTTCCGCTCTTGCCGTCGCATGGCGGACCGGCGCGCCTCCTGGTGCCGCATCTCTATTTCTGGAAGAGCGCGAAATGGGTGCGCCGCATCGCCTTCCGCGAGACCGACACGCCCGGCTTCTGGGAGTCGCTCGGCTACCACAACTACGGCGATCCATGGCGCGAACAGCGTTACGAGGGCGATCGATGAGCGGTGAGGTCTCCTCGGGACTGCCCTGGCTGCTGGCGACGGCGGCGGCGACAAAATCGGAGACGCCGCGGGTCAAAACCGTCGTGTTCGATGTCCCCCGCTGGCGTGGCCATCTCGCGGGCCAGCACGTAGACATCCGGCTGACGGCCGAGGATGGCTACCAGGCACAGCGAAGCTACTCGATCGCCTCGCCACAAGGCTCGAACACGCGCCTCGAACTCACCGTGGAGCACGTGGAGGAGGGTGAAGTATCCCCGTTTCTCCTCGACGTCATGGCGCTGGGCGACACCATCGAGTTGCGAGGCCCGATCGGGGGCTACTTCACCTGGAGGCCGGGCGAAACCGGCCCGGTGATGCTCATCGCCGGCGGCTCCGGCGTTGTGCCGTTGATGTCGATGTTGCGCACGCGCGCGTCGGCCGGCGATCGCACGCCCGTGCGCCTGCTTTATTCGTCGCGCACGCAAGCCGACATCATCTATCGCGGCGAACTCGACGCCCAAGCGAGAGCGGACGACGGCGTGGCGATCGTCCACACGCTCACGCGCGCGCAGCCGCCGGGTTGGGTCGGCGAGCGCGGACGTATCGACCAAGCGATGCTGCGCAAGCACTGTTGGCCGGCAACGGAACGGCCGCGCATCTTCGTGTGCGGTCCAACGCCGTTCGTAGAGGCCGTCGCCGACGCACTCGTCGCCCTCGAACACGCGCCTGAGCGCATCAAGACCGAACGCTTCGGCCCTACAGGAGATCTCGCATGAGCGACGACCAAGCGCTGGACGGCAATGCGGCGGCAGGCCGCCTGATGGACGTCTTCGCCCGCGACATGACCGGCGCGATGGTGACGTGCGAGGGTTGCGGCGTTGAAAGCGCGTTGGCGACGCTGGCGCTCTACGGGGGCGCGGTCGGGCTGGTGCTCCGTTGCCGCGGCTGCGACGCGGTGAACCTGCGCTTGACCAACACCGGTCGCGCGATCCACCTCGATCTGCGCGGCGCGAGCCGCATCTCGATCCGCACAACGCCTTAAGTGAGAGCTGAAGCGCTTAGCGAACGTCGGTGTCTGGCGGTGTGCCGTCGGAGAGCGCGATGCGCCAGCGGCCTTTCTCGTGCCGCACGACCTTGTAGTGGACCGACGTCATTGCCCGTGTCCTCCCTACACGCGCTCGACCTTCTTCGTCCCGCGGACAGGCAGCCGCCACCCCGGCCGCACGAAGTGGCACGTATAACCGTGCGGGATCCGCTCCAGATAGTCCTGATGCTCCGGCTCGGCTTCCCAGAAATCGCCTACTGGCGTCACTTCCGTGACCACCTTGCCCGGCCAGAGACCGGATGCCTCAACGTCCGCGATCGTATCCAGGGCAACACGCCTTTGTTCGTCGCTCACGGTGAAGATGGCGGACCGATAGCTGGCCCCGACGTCGTTACCCTGGCGGTTCAACGTCGTCGGATCGTGGATCTGGAAGAAGAACTCAAGAATCTCGCGATAGCTGATCTTCGACGGATCGAAGATGATCTCGATCGCTTCCGCGTGCGTGCCGTGGTTGCGATAGGTCGCGTTTTTGACATCACCGCCGCTGTAACCGACGCGGGTTGAAATGACGCCGTCGCGTTTGCGGATCAAATCCTGCATGCCCCAAAAGCAACCCCCGGCAAGCACTGCGCGCTCTCGTTCCATATCGACACTCTCCGCACTTTGACGGCGCCCATCAGATCATCTGGGCCCTCAAGGGTCCATAACACGATGGTATCGGGAGGGGTGCGCTCAGGTCGATCGTCTGGGGACTGGGGGGCGCAGGTTCAAATCCTGTCGCTCCGACCAACCTTCATCCCGAACAGAAGATCACGCTGCGATAACCCATGTCCGGGTCGCGGAATTCGTGCACGATCTGCACGGGCTCGTCCGGCATCGCGTTGCTGACCTTGAGCCCAAGCTTGCGCGCTGCCTGAAACGTCACCGGATAGCCGTGCGTCAGAGTCCCGTCGTTCAGCGTGCGCGCGATCCGTTCGGCGACGCCTGGCGCATACACACCCTTCATCAGTTCAAGCGCCTTCGCGTGATCGTCCTTCATCAACCGTTCGCTGCGCTCGGCGAGGAACAACGTTACGTCGTCGATCTTCTTCCGAGGCTTCTGCTTGAGCACCGAGACCCAGGCGCTCACCGGCACGTTGTTGAACTGCGTGTCGATCGGCCCTAAGGCCGCGTGAGGTCCCATCACGATTTCATCGGCCGCGAGCGCGATGATCGTGCCAGCCGACCACGCGAAGTACGGGACAAAGACCGTCTTGCGTCCGCGATGCGCCTTGAGCGCCTGGGCGATCTGCCACCCGTGAAAACTGACGCCGCCCGGCGTGTGCAACACGATGTCGAGCGGCGCATCGGGATCGACCGCCGACAGCGCGCGCAACACGTCCTTTGCCGTCGTCATGTCGACCAGTTCGCTGTGCATGCTGGCCGAGTGAACGACGCAGATGACCGACGACCCGCGCCGCTCCTGCATCCGCCGAAGGAACGGCGCGACCCCCAAATGGCAACTCGGCTCGCACCACCCATAGCCGTCGCTGGCGCTCGTGCGCTGTTGCGAGACCGTCGCTGCCGCATCGCCGCCGCTGGTGACCACCCGATTGCCGAGCTTCACCTCGACGTCGTCGCTCGGATGACACTGACACGCTTCGATGATCTCGCCGACCTCGCCCGGCATGTCGGTCGAAACAGCAAGGCCCAACCGGCCGGCGGTCGCGGGCCCGATCGGCGTCGTATCCATGCGCGAGGGATTGAACAGATGCCGCGCGAACGGCGCCGCGGCCGGCGAGGCCACCTCCAGAACGAACGCGCGCAACTCGCGCCACATGTTGCGCGCGTAGTGCAGCCGCACCAGCGTCTCGTCTTCGACGTGACGCACGCCCTTGCGCCTCACCAGCGTCTCAAGAGACGCGTCCATAGGCTGCGGAAACGAAAAGCCCGCCTGCGGTCCCATCACCACGCGATCCGCCGCAAGCGCGATCAGCGCGCTCAAACCGAACGCGTAATACGGCACGAAAACCGTCGTCGGTCCCTTATGCGCCTTGATGATGCGCGCGATCTGCTGGATCGAAGACGGGTACCCGCCCAACGCGTGCAGAACGATGTCCAGCGGCGCATCCGACGGCACATCGCGCAGCGACCACAGAAAATCCTGAAGATGCTCTTCGCCGATAACCTGATGCCGCGCGCCCCGATAGTGAACGAAACCCACGACGTGCGACTTGCGGCTCGCTTCAAGCCGTCGGATCGCTTCACCCCACGCTGTCGTGGCCGCGTCACGCACAACGGCCGGGGAGGGCGAGGACGGTTGGTCCGCCGCAAGAACCACACGCTGCAACGCTTGCGATGTCGGCAGGTCGCCTGAATCCGACGGCGCCGCGCGCGCCAGCCATCGCCAAGTCATGACGGCCGACGCGAAAAGAACGACAGCGACGGAGGCCAGCTGCAGCTGCCCGATCAGCGCTACGCCCCCCAGCGTCTCAGAAATCCACTCCACGCCGCGCGTCCCCCGATCCCAAGGGGAACTAAAATACGATCCGCCAAGAAATGCACCTGCGAAGGCTCCGCGCGCCGGAGTGCCGCCACAAAAGTGGTAAGCAAGCGACGAACGACTCGCGCCACAGGCGAAAAGCCCGCAGCGCGGTCGCGTGGGCAGGGAACCCGCCGCGGCGAAGGCGATGGGTTTCGCCGCACATCACGCAAATCCGAGGGCAACGCATCCCCGCCAGGCCCAGCAGCGTTCTGTCCGGCGATGGTGATCCCCCCCGAATGACGACGAACCCGGCCGGGCTCACGCAAGAGCGCGACTTGCACACCGGTGGGCCGGTCTGGCTGCACGCCGGCCGCCCGCACGTTCCCGCGCGCGCGTTGAGCGAAAGCATCGACGTTGACGTCGCCATCGTGGGCGGCGGCATCACGGGCGCGCTCGTCGCCGACGGTATCCTTCAAACGGGTAAGTCGCTGGCCGTCTTCGACCGTAGAGGCTTCGTCACCGGCTCGACATGCGCCAGCACCGCATTGCTGCAATTCGAAATCGACAAGCCGCTCATCCACCTGCAAGAAAAAATCGGCCGCGAGAAGGCGGCGCGCGCCTATTGGCGTTCGGCCGACGCGCTCAATCATCTGCGCGGTCGCGTGATGGATTTAGGCTTGCGCGCAGCCTTCGCTGAACGCCACGCGCTCTACCTGCCGGGCAACGTCCTCGACGTCGCGGATCTGAAACGCGAAGCGGACACGCGCGCCTGCATCGGCCTGCGCTCGCGCTTCATCGAACGCGACGAAGTCAAAACGCTCACGGACGTCGACGCGCCCGCCGCCATCTGGTCGGCCGGTTCGGGCGAAATCGATCCCGTCCGCTTCACCGCATCGATGTGGCGCTCTGCGCTGAAACGCGGCGCAACGCTCTATGCACCGACCGAAATCACCGACATGGAACACGGCCGCGACGCCGTCACGCTCACGACCGACAACGCTTTCGAAGTGAAGGCGCGCCACGTGATCTTCGCCACCGGCTACGAAGTCGCGAAGTTCATCGGACTGCGCGGGCAAAAGATCACCTCGACCTGGGCCATCGCGACAAAGCCGCAACCGGAAGCGCTGTGGCGCTCACGCTGCCTCATCTGGGAAGCCGCCGACCCCTACCTCTATATCCGCACGACCGCGGACGGCCGCGTGGTCGTCGGCGGCGAAGACGAAGACTTCTCCGACGAAGAAACACGCGACCGCCTCATCACCGCCAAGACCAACAAGATCGCGAAGAAGGTCGGTGCGTTGCTCCCGATGATCGATCCAACGCCCGAATTCCGGTGGGCCGGCATGTTCGGCGACAGCCCTGACGGCCTGCCGACGATCGGCCCCGTTCCGAATGCGCCACGCTGCTTCGCCGTCTTAGGTTTCGGCGGCAACGGAATCACCTTCGGCGCCGTGGCCGCCCAGATCATCCAACGCGCCATCGTCGGCATCGAAGACCCCGACGCGAAGCTCTTCTCGCTCTGACGCTGCCCCGCGGCTATCCTCCCGCGCCAAACATCGGGAGGATCAAAATGAGTGCGTTTCAAGAAGCGATGCGCCGTGTCATCACCGGCGACGACGCGCACGGCAAGTCGGTCGTCATCATCGACGGCGGCCCGTCGTCGACGATCGGCGATCCGAACCTCGGCGGCCTGTTCGAAATCTGGGAAGACGCCGCCTCTGGCACGCTCGACCCGCGCGACCACAAGGACCTCGGCGCAAAGCGACCCGTCTTGGGCCCGCGCAGCGGCAATGTGCAAGTTCGCTGGTTCGTGATCACGCCCCAACCGGAGGGCGTTCCGAAGGCGCAACTCGACGCCGCCGTCCGCGCACGCTTTGCCGACTTTGACGGGGAACGTCACATCATTGACCAAACGCGCCACTCGGCGATGCATGAAACGCACTCGATCGACATCATCTGCCTGCTGCAGGGCGACGCGGCGCTGATCCTCGAAGGCAGCGAAACACGCCTGAAGCCGGGACAAGTCGTAATCCAGCGCGGCACCAACCACGCGTGGCAGGCTCATGGCGGCCCGGCGCTGCTGCTCGCCGTCCTGATCGACCGCCCCCTGAAGCACTGACCCGCAGAACAGGTGCCGTTAGGCCGGCTCACCCGCGCGGATGAGATTGCAGACGAGATCGTTCAGCGGCACCGCAATCCCATGCTTTGCCGCCAGCCGTACGACGACCTCATTGCGCGCCTGCCACTCGGTCGCTCGTCCGGCCAACCGATCGGCGACGATGGAGGGCATATGAAGATGCGGCCCCTTCGCGAACATCGCAAGCAAGCGGTCGGCGAGATCGTCGGGCAACCTCGCACCTTCCGCACGGCCGACCGCGATCACCTCGGCCGCAAGCGCGCGATAGATGCGCGCAACGCCCTCATCCGCCAACACGTCGTTGCCCCGCCGCGTCAGCACGCCGATGGCGCCGCCGACAGCATTGAGAACAAGCTTCATCCACGCCGAGCTCAACCAATCGTCGACGATGCGAACTTCGGCAAAGGAATTGACCAACGCCCGTTGAAACCGTTCGCTCGCGTCCCCGCGAGGAACGTCCAACCGCGCCGGTCCCGTGACATGCGCGCGCCCGGGCGCAGTGCGATCGCTCGGACACGCCACCATTGCCGGCACGATCGAAACCTCAGGCCCGACACGCGGCCGAACCCGCGCCTCGTGCTCGACGCCATTCTGCAAGACGACGAGCGCCGTACCCGCCCCGCACAGGGAACGCAGCCAAAAGTCGGCGTCATGGATTTGATGGGCCTTCGTCGCCAGCAGCACGATCTCGAACACCCGCGCGGTGTCCGGGCTCAGCGTCTGCACCGGCCCCTGAACGCGTCCACCGGGGTAGGTCACATCGAGCATCGCAAAAGGCGTGCGTCCCGCGACAAACACCTTGTGCCCCGCTTGCAGCGCCGCCGCAGCAAACGCGCACCCGATCGCCCCAGGTCCAATAACCGCAACATCGCCCATCGTGATCACGCCTCCAGGCCGCAACCTGTCACGCCGCGGCGTCGGAATTCAGCTCGAATTTTCAGACGAAATGTTCTATATTTGTTCGAGACAGCGTGACGCCACGTGATGGCAATGTGACGGCAGCGTGACGCCATTTTCCGCAAAATTCAGCCAATGTGACGGTGTGACGGATCAGATTGCATGTGTTTTTTCAAAACGATGGAACTCGAACTTTCGTGGAACGTTTCCAACCACTTGACCACCAAACCGTCCGGGGGGATGGGATCCAAATGATGAATGCGGAAGTCCTCACGCGCGGCGTATCGGCCTGGGAGGGTTTGTCCGCGGTGGATCAGGCGCTCTTCGATGCCGTTCCCGCAGCACTCACCATTTGCACCCCCGACGGCGCCATACTGCGCGCCAACAGCCGCGCAACCGCGTTCTTCCATCGCACGGGAGCGCGCCCCATCCGGCTGCTCGCCGCCGATGGTGCGGTCCTCGCGGGCAAGACGTTTCCGGCGGGCTCAACCGTAACGCTGGAATGCCCTGACGGCACGCGCACGACCGGCATCGCGGACGTCGAACAACTGCGCGACGCGCAAGGTCGCGTCCAGGGCTTCACCGTCTGCTTCCACGATCACGCATCCGGCAATCTCGGCGAACATGCCTCGGTCATCCAGCGCGCGGACGATCAGGAGACGCTGTACCGCTTCACCGATCAACTTTACCGCGCGGACGGCGCGGCGGCCGTCTACGACGCGGCCCTCGACGCCATTCAAAGCGGCCTGCGCTGCAAACGCGCGTCGATCCTGTTGTTCGACGACAAAGGCCTGATGCGCTTCGTCGCCTCTCGCGGCCTGTCGCCGTCGTATTGCAGGGCGGTCGAAGGCCACTCGCCGTGGAAGCCCGCCGACCGCGATCCGCAGCCGATTTGCATTCCCGACATCGACACATCCGATCAGCCGGAACCGTTGAAGGCGACCGTCAAGGCCGAAGGCATCCGCTCGCTCGCCTTCATCCCGCTGACCGAGAACGGCGTCATCATCGGCAAGTTTATGGCCTACCATGACGGACCGCACACCTTCACCGAAGGCGAACTGGACCTGGGGGTCACCATCGCGCGCCAACTCGGTTTCAGCGTCGGCCGCACCCGCGCGCAAGAAGCACGTCGCACGGCCGAGGCCCAGCTCGGCCGCAGTGAGGAACATTGGCGCTCCGTGTTCGACCACGCCGGCATGGGCATCGTTGCGATGGACCGCAACTATGTCATCTCCAGCGCGAACGCAGCCTTCGCCGCGATTTGCGGGCATTCGATCGACGACCTTGTCGGTCATTCGTGCCTCGATCTCACGCATCCCGACGACACAGACAAGAACGACGTCGCGCTCGAAGAGCTGACGCGCACCGGAAACCCGGTCGCGTTTGAAAAACGCTACGTCACCAAGTTGGGCCGCCACGTTTGGGCGCGTTTCATGCTGTCGAACGGCGAGCGCGGCCAGCTCCTGGCGATGGTCGAGAACATCGACGCCCGCAAGCGCGCCGACGAACGCGTTCGCCAAAGCGCCAATCAGGTCGCACTGGTGATGAACGCCGCCCCGGTACCGATCGCCTACGTCGACAAGGATTTGCGCTACAAGCTCGTCAACAAAGCCTACGCCAAGCGCTTCGATCTGACCCCGGACGAATGCATCGGCCGCCACACCACCGAGGTCGCAGGCACCGACGCGATGGGAGCCTTCCAGCCCCACATTGAGGCCGCCCTTGCGGGCCAGTCCGTGGAGTTCGAGGTCGAGGCGCAATACGCGCAAGGACTGCGCGTCATGCACGGCCACTACGAACCGGAGTTCGACGCCGCGGGAGAGGTCGTAGGCTTCGTCGCCATCGTCTCCGACATCACCGAACGTAAGCGCGACGAAGACGCCTTGCGCGCCAGCGAACAACGCCTTCGCGAAAGCGAGGAACGTTTCCGCTTGGTGGCGGAGAGCGCGCCCGTGATGCTGTGGAAGGGCGACGAAAACGGCAAGTGCACATATCTGAACAAGGCGCAGCGCGATTTCTGGGGCGTCCCGTTCGAGCAGATGACGACATTCGATTGGACCTCGACCGTCCATCCGGACGACCGCGCCGCGCTGTTCGCGCCGTTCAAGCACGCTATGGAAACCCACACGCCGTTTTCGGTCGAGGCGCGCTATCGCCGCACTGACGGCGAATATCGGATCTTGAGCACGCAGGCGCGTCCGCGCATGGGCGCGCACGGCGAGTTCCTCGGCATGATCGGCGTGAACGTCGACGTCACCGAGCGTAAGCACGCCGAGGAACAGCGCACGCTGCTGATCAACGAACTGAACCATCGCGTCAAGAACACGCTGGCGACCGTCCAATCGTTGGCGTCGCAAACGCTGCGCAACACCGAGCGCAGCGCCGACGCCCGACCCATGTTCGAGGCGCGTCTGCTGGCTCTCTCTCGCGCGCACGACATCCTGACGCGCCAAAGCTGGCAGGGCGCCAGCCTGCGCGAAGTCGTCGACCGCGCGCTGGAGCCGTTTCAAACCGCGGACGGCCGCATACGCATAGAGGGCGCGGATGCCCGCCTGTCACCCAAGCAAGCTTTGGCTCTGTCGATGGCGCTGCATGAACTTGCGACGAACGCGGCGAAATACGGCGCGCTGTCGAACGACGCCGGCCGCATCGACGTAGTATGGCGCGTCGCGCTCGACGGCGGCGCCGAACTTCAACTGACCTGGACCGAAAGCGGTGGTCCGCCTGTTGCGCAGCCGACCCGCACCGGCTTCGGCTCACGCCTGGTTCAACGCAGCCTCGCGCAAGATTTGGGCGGCGCAACCAGCATCGAATACCGCCCGCAAGGCGTTATCTCCGTGATAAAGACGCCGATCGAAACCGCCTCGTTCAACCCGTTCAATTGGCCGTGACCGACCGCAAGCTGAAAGTGCTGATCGTAGAGGACGAGGCGATCGTAGCCTTGCACCTCGAAGACACGCTGACCGAACTCGGCTACGAGGTCGTAGCGACCGCGGGCCGCGTCGACAGCGCGACCCAGCTCGCGACGACGTTGGACCTGGATCTCGCGATCGTCGACTTGAACCTCAACGGCCATCGCACCGACGGCGTCGCCGAAGCCCTCGCCGCACGCGGCATCGCCATCGTCTTCGCGACCGGCTACGGCGCAGCCGCCCTCGACAAGCGCTGGGCCGGCGTCCCCACGCTGCAAAAACCGTTTCAATCGATAGAACTCGAAAGAGCCATCGCCCGCGCCGTGCAAACGCCGCGCGCGTAAAACTCACATCTTGGCGAAGGCCTGCATCGGCGCCGCCGTCCGCCCCAGCTGAGTAGGACCGACGACATTGAGGAGATCGCGGCAGATATCCATAAAGAACTCGGCCGGAATAGCCGTCGCCCCGCGCGCAATGAACCAATATTCCCAATACCCGACGATTTGCTCCAACACGCCGTAAGCAACGCCGAAATTGTAGAGCTTGTCGTTCAACGTCATCAGATACTCGCGAAACGAATCCGGCGTCCCTTGCCCGATCAGATCCTGCCGGAACGCCTGATTGAACGACTCCAGCAAACGATCGAGATGCCCCTTCGTCCTCAGCGCCCGATCCATCAAATCGACCCGCAGCCGCAACACGACCTCCGCCGGCGCCAACGTCGAGAACCCGTAGAGCTTGGTGGTCTGCAAGCTTTCGATGAACCGCCGCCAGCGCGGCTCGAACGCCCGCGCGCGATACTCGTAGAACAGCGCCGCCTTCCAGACATAAAGCGCCGCCGGCCATTTGTCGGCGTCGATGCGCAATGCCTCGCGCAGGAACTCCGCCTTGCTGTTGTGCGACTCGACGAAGATCTCGTCCAGCAAACGATCGAGCGCCCGCTCGTTCGCCTGCGAAGCCGGCGCACCCGCCATCGCAAGGCGCACCAGCGGCAGCAACTGCGTCTTCATGTACTCGTAAAGCGCGTTGTCGCCATGCAGGTGAAACGCCGAAAAGGCCTCAGGCAGACTGACGCCGTCCACGGCAAAGCGCTCGCGCACGATGAACGGATCAAGCGTGGCCAACGAATCCAAGAGGTCGAGAATCTTCAGGTCCCGCTGCGCCCGCCCATCGCCGGTCGCACGATTGAGGCCAAGCTTGTCGCGCAGGATGCGCCCGGCCTGCCGCTCGCCCAGCATGAACGTCACGCCGCCGATGGCGAGGTTGTCCGGATCGATGGGCAGGATCAGCTTCGTCGCAACCGGCTGCGCGCGCGCAAACAGATAGCGTTCGTTGTCGCGAATGTTGTGCTTGACGATGATGCACTGGTTCAACGCAGACGACGAAAAGAACTGGGGTGGCGGCTCGTCCGGTTTTGCCGCCGCGAGGTCGCGCGTAATCGCGCCGAGGTTCAGGACCCGCCCGTTCGAACGCACGTCGGCGAGACCTTCAAGCGATCGGAAATCGCTCGGCTTTCGCAGTTCCTGCGCCCAATGAGACATACGCCCTCGCACGTAAGCGGGCATCGTGACCGGCGCGCGTAAACTTGCGGCTAATTTAACGGCGGAGCAGGCCGCTCACTGTTCCGCCGCAGCCTCTCATAGTAAAAAGAGTCTGAAGAAAATCGCGAGGCGCGCCGACAACCGAAACAAGCGCGCCCCGCTTGGCCGGGCGTTACCAGTGGCGTCCGACACGCACGATGCGCCGGCTCGCGACATACCGCCGTCCGTTCCGGAAGCAGATGCGCTCGACGACGCGAACGCGATGCCCGTACCGATGGCGATAGTCGACGTCGGTGTAGCACCGGCGCTGATGGCGCCAACGATGGTCGGAACGGCGATGGTGGCGGTCGCGATATCCGTCGCGGTCGCCATGCCGAATCTGAACCGTCAGATCGGCGCGTGTCGCGGCGCCGCTATCGGCGGCCGCGGGCAGGGCAGCGGCGAAACTGGCGCTCGAAGCCACCAACGCCGCCAAAAGCAGAGAACGCGTGAAACGCATAAGTACCTCCATTCACGGTGATCGTTTGCTCCCCAAAGGTCACTGCGATGGATTTATTTTTGACCTGCGCGCTTGAACCCGTGATGAATGCAAATGTCAGGTTGGAGCCCCTGGCGTTTCAGCATTAACGCAAACGTGTGGGTTCCAAGGCCGCACCCGTGCTAGGGTGCGACCGCCTTTATCAACATGGTCTCCCCATGATGGTTGGGCCGGCCCGCCGTTGCCGCCGCAAGGCGCTGCGGTGGGCCGCTTAGTTTTCCGGCCGGACTTGGCGCGGCGCGCTGTCATAGACGATGGCGCCGGTCCTCGTAGCGATGGTGAGCTTTCCGTCCGCGCCGACCGCGTAACGGTCCGCCCCCTGCAGCGCAGTCAGATACGCGCTCTCCTGCTGCATCAGGCCGTCTTCCATGCACGCCATCTTGGTGGAGATCAGCGGCCCGATCTTGATCGCGCCTTTGCCGTACTCGACCGGCCCCGAATAGAGATTACATCCGCCGCGCCCCGACACGCGCCCTTCGGCGAACGACAGCGTCACGCGTCCGACGTGAACGACGGGCTTCCCGGTTATCGTCTCCGCGACCCAATCGCTTTGCGTCAGCCGCGCATCGTCACGACCGCTATCGTCCGACACCGCGCTCTCGCATCCCGCAAGCCCAAGGGCCAGAGCCAAAACAATCGCCGTCGATGCAATACGCCTCACGATCGCCTCCCTAGCGTTTCAGTAACGATCCTAGCACGCCGCGCACCAGCGCGCGGCCCAAACTGCTGCCGATGGAGCGCACGGCACTCTTTGCGGCCGCCTCGCCCATGGTCTGCCGCTGATAGCCACCGCCGCTGCTGCGCGGTTGAGGGGCAGGGCGCGGCGCTTGCGGCGTTCGAGGTCCCGCCTTGTCTCCCGAACCCCAAGTCCGGCGCGCCGGCTCCGGACCTGATGTCGTCGAAGGGGCCGTACCTGAATTCTTGCCCTCTGCGCGACCGACCAGAATTTCATACGCGGACTCGCGATCGATCGTCTCGTCATAGACGCCCTTCAGCGGGCTCACCGCCATCACGGCGGCACGCTCGTCCGGCGTAATGGGCCCCATGCGGCAACTCGGCGGCGCAATCAAGACGCGGTCGACGATCGACGGAATGCCCTTGGCGTCCAAGGTCGAAACCAAGGCCTCGCCGACGGCCAGTTCTTGCACCGCATCCGACGCGGCGAACTTCGGATTCTCGCGGAAATTGTCGGCGACGGCTTTCACCGACTTGCGATCCTTCGGCGTAAACGCGCGCAACGCATGCTGCACCTTGTTCCCGAGTTGCCCCAACACGTCGTCCGGAACATCCAATGGCGACTGCGTGATGAAATAGACGCCGACGCCCTTGGACCGGATCAAGCGCACCACCTGCTCGACCTTGTCGACCAGCGCCTTTGGCGTGTCGTCGAACAGCAGATGCGCTTCGTCGAAGAAGAACACGAACCGCGGTTTGTCGAGATCGCCGACCTCGGTCATCTGCTCGTACAGCTCCGACAGAAGCCACAGCAGGAACGTCGCGTAGAGCTGCGGACTGCCGAATAGTTTTTCTGCCGCCAACACGTGGATCGCGCCTCGGCCTTGCTCGTCCGTAAAGATCAGATCGCTAAGCTTCAACGCCGGCTCGCCGAAGAACGCATCCGCGCCCTGGTTCTCAAGCGTCAGCAACGCCCGCTGGATCGCGCCGATAGAAGCCGGCGCAATGTTACCGAACTTCATCGTGTGCTGCGCCGCGTTCTCACCCACATTGACCAGCATCGCGCGCAGATCCTTCAGATCGAGCAACAGCAACCCTTGCTCATCCGCAATGCGGAACACAATGTTCAACACACCTTCCTGCGTGTCGTTGAGTCCCAACATGCGCGACAGCAACGTCGGCCCCATCTCCGACACGGTGGCGCGTAACTGATGCCCCAGTTCGCCGAACAGATCCCAGAACACCACCGGATGCGCCGTCGGTTTCCAATCGGTCATCCCGATCTTCTCAAGCCGCTCCGTGATGAACGGCTTTACGTCGGCCGGCTGACACAGCCCCGCCAGGTCGCCCTTGATGTCCGCAACAAACACCGGCACGCCCGCGCGGCTGAACCCTTCAGCGAGCACGCGCAACGTCGCCGTCTTGCCCGTACCGGTCGCTCCGGCGATCAGCCCGTGCCGGTTCGCGACCGAAAGCTTCAGGCTCTGCGGCGCCTCGCCCTTGCCCAGAAAAATCGAACCGCCGTCAGCCATGAGCCGCCGTCCTATGTGAGAGGGGTCGTCGAATCGAATATGCCCGTTCAGGCCTCAGCGCATCAATGCGCGTCGTCCTTTTTGACGGCCGGCGGCACCTTCGTATGCGCGGTAATCCGGTCGAGCAGAGCCAAAAATACGGCCGAGGCGATGAAAACGACGTGGATCACAACCTTCCAAAATATATCGCTGTCCGTGAACTTCTCGCGGTCCATGAATACCTGGAGCAGCTTCACCGCCGAAATCGTCAGGAGCGCCGTCGCCACCTTCACCTTCAGCGACCCGGGATCGAGCCGGCGCAGCCATTCCGGCGAATCGTCCAGCGACTCGTCCCCGAACCGCCCGACGAAATTTTCATAGGAACTCAACATCACCATCACGATGAGCCCCGACACCAGCGCGCCGTCGATCAACTCGAGGATCGGCATCACCATATTGAAGGTGCCGTCTTCGCTGTGCGGCGGGCTGAACGCCAACTCCGCCACGTGGATCACCTCGAAGATGAAGGTGATCGCATAGATGCCCAGCGCCACGGCGAGACCGACATAGAACACGACCAAGATGTAGCGGCTGTAGAGGATGATCCGCTCCACGACCGTTTGGATCTGCCCCATCGGATTCGTGGTCGCCTTGGCAATGAACGCTTTGACCTTGTCAGACATGTTCGCCGTGTTCCCGGTCGCTTCGCCCGGGCTTGTTCATCCAAAGAATGAGATATCGAACCGGTATGACCCAGGCCATGCCGGCCACCGCGTAAAATAGGAACTCGAGTACCGGCCCCGCGTCAGGCAGGATCGCCACCGCTGCGCGCATGACGAGCAGCGCATAGATGGCGATGACGGCCAGCAGGATGAACGTCCCGATCAGTTTTTTCCAACGCATGCTCATGGCGGCGTCTGATTAGCAATTGCGAGGCCCCCGGGCAAACTGCCACGATTGCGCGGCAAATCGAGGGCAAACGAGCCATGCGAACCATCGGCCTGATCGGCGGGATGAGCGCGGAAAGCACGTTGATCTACTATCGCCTGATCAACGAAGGCGTGCGCGAGCGCCTGAGGGGCCATCATTCGGCGGAACTGGTGCTGTGGTCGGTTGATTTTGCAGCCATTGAATCCCTCCAGCGCGCGGGCGATTGGGACAAGGCTGGGGCCGAACTCGCTGCCGCCGCCCGCAAACTCGAGACCGTGGGCGCCAAAGCGATCGTCCTCTGTACCAATACAATGCACGTCGTCGCTCCGGCCATTGCCGCCGCCGTCAGGATTCCGTTCCTGCACATCGCCGACGCGACCGGCGCCGCGCTGAAAGCCGCTGGCTGCCGGCGCCCGCTGCTTCTTGCGACGCGCTACACGATGGAGCAGGACTTCTACAAAGGCCATCTCTCGACCCACCACGGCATCGAGGCCATCGTGCCCGACGCCGAAGGCCGCACGACGGTGCACGACATCATCTACAACGAACTGGTCCACGGCGTCGTCTCCCCGGCGTCTCGCGCGCGCTACCTCAAGGTGGTGGAGCAAGGCGCCAAAGCCGGCGCCGACAGTGTTATCTTCGGCTGCACCGAAATCGGCATGCTCCTGTCGCAAAGCGACGTCGCGCTGCCCTGCTTCGACACGACGGCCCTGCACGCCACGGCTGCGGTGGAGTTCGCTCTCGCGTGAGCACATCATTGTGCGTTTCGTCCTTCCACGCGGCCGCGAACGGGTGTCCCTTGGCGGAACCGCACGACTCGGATCGACCGGCCGGCGGTCAAAAAGGAGAACTGCCGATGCGGCACAAGCCCTTAGCTCTAACGGTTTCAGTATTGGCGCTCGCAAGCCTCACCCTCGCCACGCCGGCATTCGCGGCGCGTCCTGTCGCGTACAGCAAACAGGTCAAGGTCGTCGGCAACAGCGTCACGATCAAGACCTCCGGCGGCGTCACGGTCGTCGAGTCCAGCAACAGCTGCAGCCAGGGTATTTCCGGCTACCTCTACCAATCGATCGTCGTCATTTTCGGCGGCGCCACGATCGTCAACACCAGCCAATCGACCAGCTGCCCGTAAGGCGCAGTCCCTACCCGGCGCGCGGGAAACAGCGCGCCGGCCAACGTGCCGCACCGGCCCGCCTTGCCCAAAGGAAACAGGCCCCATATCAGCCTGAGCATGAGCATCGCGCTCCCTTGGACATCCACCCCGGCGACGCCCCGGCAAGTCGCGTCGCGGCGCTCGATCGCGCTGTGGCTCTTCGTCGTCGCCGGCATGATCGCGGCGATGGTGGTGCTGGGCGGCCTGACGCGCCTCACCGGATCGGGCTTGTCGATCACCGAATGGAAGCCGATCCACGGCGCACTGCCGCCGCTGTCCGATACCGAATGGCAGGAAGAATTCGACGCCTACAAAGCCATCCCGCAATACCAGCAAGTCAACAAAGGCATGACGGTCGACGAGTTCAAGTCGATCTTCTGGTGGGAATGGGCGCATCGCAATCTGGGCCGCTTGATCGGCATGGCATTCCTGATCCCGTTCCTCGTCTTCCTCGCCCTCGGTCGCGTCGAACGCGCATTGCTTCCGCGCCTGATCGGTCTCTTCATCTTGGGCGGCCTGCAAGGTGCACTCGGCTGGTTCATGGTGATGAGCGGCCTCAAGGACCGCATCGACGTCAGCCAATACCGTCTTGTCGCTCACCTGGGCCTCGCCCTCGTCATCTACGCCGCGATCTACTGGACCGCACTGCCGCTCTGGCGCGGCGAGTGGCCCGCCGCCAACGCACCGCACGCGCTCTACCGCTGGTCCCTTATCGTGCTCGCCCTGATCTTCGGGCAGATCCTGCTCGGCGGTTTCGTCGCCGGCCTCGATGCGGGGCTCACCTACAACACCTGGCCGCTGATGGACGGCAAGTTCATCCCCGACGGCCTCTTCCCCGCATGGCTCGCGCCGTTCGAAGACGTGACGACGGTGCAGTTCAATCATCGCGTCATGGCCTACGTCGTAACCGCCGCCATCGCCGCGCTCTGGTTCGCCGGCTACCGCGCCAAGTTGCGAGGCCAAGCCGCGCTCACAGCGCACCTTCTGGCCGTCACCGTCGCGCTGCAAGTTCTGCTCGGCATCTGGACGTTGCTCGAGGTCGTGCCCGTCGCCTTGGGCGCGCTCCATCAGGCCGGCGCCGTCGCGCTTCTGACCGCCGGGTTGCTGCACGCTTTCGCCTTGCGGACGCCGCATCGTTGAAGAGGGAAACCTGATGCCCAAGACCGTCAAACCCAATAAAGATCGCCGCGACAAGTCGCTGGACGATGCGCTCGCATCGAGCTTCCCGGCGAGCGATCCGGTTTCCATGACATCGACCGCAATCCCGGCCACCGACCACGACGCCCATCTTCCGAAGGGCAAGGCGAAGAAGTCGAAGCCGTACAAACTCTATGGCGCCTCCGGCGGCGGCTCGATGATCGTCGAAGCCGCGTTCGGCTTCACCAAGCTGCCGGTCGAATTCGTCGATCTGCCGTGGAAGGACACCGGCTGGAACAGCAAGGCGCTGAAGAAGCTGAACCCGCTTGGCCAAGTCCCGACCCTCATCATGCCCGACGGCAAGGTCTTGACCGAAAGCGCCGCAATCATCCTTCACCTCGCCGACACGGTCCCCGGATTCGAACTCGTCCCCGGACCCAACCATCCCGACCGAGCCCAGTTCCTGCATTGGCTCGTCTTCCTCGTCGCCGCCGTCTATCCGACCTTCACCTTCGGCGACGACACCAAACGCTGGGTCGGCGCGGACGAGAAACACGGCGCCGGCAAAGCCCTCCGCGACGCGACCGAAGAGCACCGCAAGAAACTCTGGCGACACGTCGAGAAGCAAATCGACGGCCCCTGGTTCTTGGGTCCGAGCATGACCGCCCTCGACCTCTACATGTGGCCCATGACGTTCTGGCGCCCGGGCCGCGACTGGTTCGAAAAAGAGTGTCCCAAACTCTTCAAGATCGGCACCGCCATGAAGGCCCATCCCGTCTGCAAGAAAGTCGCGGCACGAAACAAACTCTAGCCCTTCACACGCCCGTGAGGCCCCTTGGGGCCGCCTCGCCAAACCCATAGAGTGCGCCCGCATAACAAAGGGGGAGACACCCATGCGCCGCATCCTGTTCGCCGTCGCCGCCGCGTCGCTCACGCTGAGCGTAACGCCGGCCATCGCCAAAGTACCCGACTACGTCGCCGCCGCCGTCGCCGACAAGGACCGCCCGAAGGACGACACCGACCGCGACGCCGTCCGCAAGCCCGCTGAGATACTCGCCCTGACCGGCATCAAGCCCGGCGACCGCGCCGTCGACGTCGGCCCCGGCCGCACCGGTTACTACACCCGCATCATGAGCAAGGTGGTCGGCGCGAACGGCAAGGTCATCATGTTCAACCCGACTTGGGTCGCCGAGAAATTCCCAGCCGTTAAAGACGCGCCTGCCGGCTTTACCGCGGCGGGCTACAGCAATGTCGAAGGCTCGATCCAGCCGATGGCCGAGATCAAATTCGACGCGCCCGTCGACGTCGTCTTCATGAGCCAGCTCTATCACGACCAGGTCTGGCAGAAGATCGACCTCGCCAAAATGAACAAGGCGATCTTCGACGCCCTTAAACCCGGCGGCGTCTACTTCATCATTGACCACGTCGGCCCGGGCGTCACAACCGTCGAACAGATCGACAAACTTCACCGCATCGAACCGTCGCTGGTGAAGCAGCAGATCCTCGAAGCAGGCTTCGTCCTCGAGGCCGAAAGCGACCTGCTGCGCAATCCGAAGGACGATCACACGCTGAACGTTTTCGACAAAGGCATCCGCGGCACGACGGATCAGTTTGTCTTCAAGTTCAAGAAGCCCGCGAAGTAACGCGGAAGCCACAGCGGCCCAACGATGTCAGAGCCCTGCTTGCCAACCCGGCAGGCAGGGTTTTTGTTTGAGACGCAACAATGGGCCGCCGTCATGTTCTGGTTCTTCGCATTCGCCGTCGCGTGGGCGATCACAGTGCCCGCGGCGCTGGTCAATCACGGCGTCATCGACGCCGGCATCCCGCAAGGTCTGACGCGCCTCACCGGCTTCGCCCCGCTGATCGCGGCCGTCATCGTCGCGCTGATCAAAGGGCAGGGTAGGGAGCTCGCGTCGCGCATTTTTCGCCTGCGTACGAACCCCATCTTCTATGTCTTAGCTCTCCTTCTTCCACCTCTGTTCCTGCTCTCGACCGTCGAGCTGTCACCGCTTCTGGGCTGGGACGAGCCGAAGGTTTCGGCGTGGTCCCAAGAACTCACGATGCTCGCCGGCATCTGGCTCGTCCTCGCGTTCGGCGAGGAGGCCGGCTGGCGCGGCTATGCCCTACCGAACCTCATCGAACGTCACGGCTTCTGGAAAGGCGCGACGTATCTGGGGCTAGCCTGGGCCGTTTGGCATTACCCGCTGATGCTCTCGAGCCCCTATATCGATATCTCGGATCTGCCGACCATGGGCTATTGGCTCGGTCTGTTTTCGCTGCAGATATTCATCGCCAACTTCATCATCTGCTGGCTGATGGCGAGGTCGGGCGCGGTGATCATCCCGACGCTGTTTCACACCGCCTTCAACATCGTCTCGACCGTTCACTTCACCGCGGCGGTCGATCTGGTCGTCACCGTCGCGATGGCGTTGATCGTTCTCGCCATCGCGCTCTTCGATGCGGAGCCGAAGATGAAGGATCAGGCCGCCAAGGCCTGATCCAGATCGGCGATGATGTCGGACACGTCTTCGATGCCGACGGAGATGCGCACGACTTCCGGTCCCGCGCCGGCCGCGCTCTTCTGTTCGTCGGACAGCTGCCGATGCGTCGTCGAAGCCGGGTGGATGATCAGCGACCGCGTGTCGCCGACGTTGGCGAGATGCGACAGCAGCTTCACGTTGTTGACGAGCTTCACGCCCGCCTCATACCCGCCGCGCACGCCGAATGTGAACACCGCGCCCGCGCCCTTGGGGCAATAGGTCTGCGCCAGGCCGTAGCACGGATCGTTCGGCAGGTTCGCGTAAGAGACCCACGACACGCGCGCATGACGGCTGAGATGCTGCGCCACCGCCTTCGCGTTCTCGCAATGCTTCTGCATGCGCAGCGGCAACGTCTCCATACCCGTCAGCAGCAGGAACGCGTTGAACGGCGAAATGGCAGGCCCCAGATCCCGCAAGCCCAACACGCGGCACGCGATGGCGAACGCCATGTCGCCGAACGTCTCGTGCAGCTTGATGCCGTGATAGGACGGGCAGGGCTCCGACAGCACCGGAAACTTCTTCGTGCGCGACCAGTCGAACGACCCGGCGTCGACGATCGCGCCGCCGATCGAGTTGCCGTGACCGCCCAAGAACTTCGTCAGCGAATGGATGACGATGTCCGCGCCCCATTCGATCGGCCGAATGAGATACGGCGTCGCCAGCGTGTTATCGACGATGAACGGCAGGCCCGCTTCCTTCGCCACCGCGCCGATCGCCTCGATGTCGATCACCACGCCGCCGGGGTTGGCGATGCTCTCGATGAAGATCGCCTTCGTCTTCGGCCCCAGCTGACGGCGGAAACTTTCCGGATCGCGCCCATCCGCCCACTTCACGTTCCAGCCGAAACTCTTGAACGCCTGACCGAACTGGTTGACCGAACCGCCGTAGAGCTGCCGCGCGGCGATGAACTCGTCGCCCGGCTGCATGATGGTTTGAAACGCGAGCAGCTGCGCCGAATGCCCCGACGCCGTCGCCAGTGCGGCGGTGCCGCCCTCAAGCGCCGCGATGCGTTCCTCCAGCACTGCCTGCGTCGGATTGCCGATGCGCGTGTAGATATTGCCGAACTGCTGCAGCCCGAACAGCGACGCCGCATGATCGACGTCGTCGAACACATACGAGGTCGTCTGATAGATCGGCGTCGCGCGCGCGCCGGTCGTGGGGTCGGGGGCCGCGCCCGCGTGAACGGACAAGGTGTTGAACCCGTAGTCCGAAAGCCTCGTATGAATGTTCATAGCGTACCCTTTCCTTTGCCGATGGCATCGCGCGCGACAGCAGCGCGGCCGGCACCCAATGGCTTGCGTCTATTGTCGATGATTCGCGAGTTTCTGCCGACCCAACCGAATTCCCCGGAAAACCGCGAATATTCCATCTTCGGACAGCGGTCCATGATGACGATGAGCCCCGCGTCCTCCGCCCGCTTGGCGGCCGCGTCGTTGATAACCCCAAGCTGCATCCAAACCACTTTCGCGCCGATGGCGATCGCATCGTCCGTCACAGCGCCCGCCGCTTCGGAATTGCGAAAGATATCGACCATGTCGACAGGTTCGGGAATGGATTTGAGGTCCGGATAAACCTTTTCCCCAAGAAGCACTTGGCCCGCGAGCCCCGGGTTCACCGGAATAATCCGATAGCCCTTCCCCTGCATGTACTTCGAAACAAAGTACGAAGGCCGAACCTCATTCGCCGAAATCCCAACAACGGCAATGGAGTTCACCGACCCCATCACCTCCTTGATCAACTCGTCCGAATATTCAGGCATCGCTCTAGTCCTGGGGGCGCGGGCGTCCCCGCCCGCTCTCGTTGCATCGCCACCGGCACGAACCCGCGTGCAAATGACCATCGTTCAACAACAAATCACGACAACCGCTGTGGTTCCAAATCGGTGAGCGATCGGCGATTTTTCCCGCATTTCAGCGGAACCATGTGAGAGATTCGAGAACAGAGTCAGTGTCCCACATCGTTGTGCCACATCAGTATGCGTCAATCGCTTCCGGGACGTTCGTCGGCGCGCTCCGCGAGCCGTCTGGTCATCGTCTGGCGCGCCCGCGCGCCGAGGTCGTCGAGCGTAATCTTTCCGCACTCGAGCAGCCGCATCAGGTCTGCCTCCATATCGAAGTCGCGTACCACGACGGTCACCGGCCGCAGTTGTGAGGCCGCAGGCGGCACGCGCTCGCGGTAGCTCTCAGGACGCACGGCCTTCAGGCGCGCAAGCAACAGACCGTCGGAGTAGCGCCGCTTCGTGCCGCACTGACGCCCACGATGAAACACCGGTTCGTCCAAGCCATCGCGCCCGCGCCGATCGGCTTCCTCCTCAAGAAGCTCGCTGGCCAGCGTCAGCGCTTGAGCCCAGCGCGCAGCAAACGCCGGATTCTCCGTACGCCAGCGATAAACGCTGGGCACGGCATAACCGGCAGCGCGACATGCGCTACTGATGGGATGTCCATTTTCGAGGGCGACGAAGAAGCAAGAATCTCGCTCTTCCGTCTGCCGAGACGGCGGTGACAAACGTCGGGATCATCCAACTATGGATCGCATCGATAGAACAAAAGAAGAACAAAGTCAAGCCAATCACGAACTGAGAGCTGTGGTCGCAGGTTCGAAGGCGCGTGGTTCGCAGACCATCCGATTGAAGCGATCACTGCGTTCCTCCAACCGGCAGCACGTTGCGACTTTCCCAGCCGACGATCCACACCCCATTCGCGCGACGCCGCCAGGAATGCATACAATATCCAAACCACACCTTCGCCTGACGCGTCTGCGGGTCGGTGCGGGTGAAGCGGCATTCGCCTTGAGAAACTGCGAGATCTCCGGACACTTCGATCTCTGGATACCCCAGCGTGACATTGCTGAGTGCATCGGCGAGCAGAGTCTTGTTGTTGCGTTCCAAGCCGATGCCAATTCGCCCCTCATACAGCTCCGGCTCTACGATGAGCGTCGTCATGTCGTAGAACGCAGCGACAGACGCGCTGTCCTTTTTGTTGAGCGCCGCGGCGAGCGCCTCATACCGCGCGCGAACGGCGTCAACATCGGGACCGGTGAAAATCCGAACGTCTTGCGCCTCCCCACACGACGTCAATGTCGCGCTCAGCACCAAAAGCGATATCCACCGACGCATCAGCCCTCCTTGCAAGACCCTACTTCCCATTCACAGAACCGCGTTGACAGCGCGAAAGCCCTATCTCTCGGGTCCGCAGCACGCGATTTCGCTACGTGTCGCCGTCGGTTCGATCCCGGCGCGAACCAAATGCTCTCTTGATGCTCGGCCAAGTGTATTCACGCGTCAGCTGGATCCCAACCCAAGTGAGTAGCATGCAAATGGCCATCGTGAGGGCGGCATTGAAGACCGAGGTCTGGCTTTGAACCAACACGGCGAATGAGGTGAAAACCAAGCCGAAAATAACGAGCATCGGTCCTGCGCAGAACAGGAGCCAGCTCGGCATCGGTTTGTCGCTGTGCCGCAATGGCATGTAATTCAAACTGTCCGGTCTTGAAGGAAAACGCCTTCAGCCGCTTGGTGGACTCTGCGAGTTCTCTGTCACTGTCCGGCGAGCGCCTTGAGATCGGCGGGGATCTTCGGCTGGCGTGCGCCGAGTGCGCTCTGCAGGTCGGAGACCATCGATGGGGGCACCAGGGGCGTGGCCGCGAAGGATGTAAGGTTCACTTTGTAGACCGCTTGCGGTTCTTCCTCGACGCCGCCGGGTCCGAATGCGCTCTTCACGACTGCCGATCCGTCTTTGTTCCTGTCGATGATGGCGCGAACGATGATCGAACCGGGGTCGGTCGCGTCGTCCAGCCCGACGGCGCTGCCGGCGAAACCGGTGACCGCGTGAAGCTTGGCGTCGCCGGGCGTGTAGACGAAGACGCTGTGCAGATCTTCGGCACTGAGAACGCCATCCTTGTTCGAATCGTTGCCGGTCGCGAAGATGACGAGCGCTTTTCCCGCTGGCAGGTCGACTGCGCCAAAGAACGAGACCGACATTCGGCGATCGAACACCTTGCGCAACTGTCCGGTTTGCTTGTCGAGTATCAATACGTTGTTGAATTGTCCTGACTGCGTGCTGCCGAAGCCGCTCGGTTGCATGTTCGGCGGCGCAGCAGTGTTGGCGTTGCCGGAGACTACGTGCCCGACGCCGAGCGCGTAATAATCCGCCGGCGTGAAGCGATCCCTCGACAGAGGCAGCAGTTCCGTCCGAAACGTGATCTGCTCGTCTTTGGCTTGCTGCTCCTCCACCGCGGGCTCGCGAGGCGCGGCGCTGAACACATTCCACAGCAGCACATCACCGCCGCGTGACAGCGCCACAACAAGCGCGATCGTAATCAACACCAACGGCGCCAGCGCCATCGCGACATAGACATAAGCCAATGATCTGAAAACCGACATACGCATGGCATCCCCCATTGCAGAAGTTTCGCTAGTCTCGTTCATTGCGGCAGCACACTGCCGACCCCCAGAAGGAAGGTAAGTCCGCCGTCATGATGCTGGTCCGCCTGCGGCGGCAACAGCAGCGCTTCGCGAATAAGTGCCAATGCCTTCGCACCGTTCCCCGCCTTTGCGTGCGCCTCCGCAAGTGCGATCAGCGCAAAGTGACGTTGTGGGGGCGAAATCGCCGCCAGCACAAACGCAGCATCGTCGAGCGCGCCTGCGCGGGCCCGTTCCTCAACGATGGCGGTCAAGGTCAACTCTTTCTCGTCCCCAAGCTCACGCGCGGACGAAAGGGTCGCGACGGCCTTTTTGCTGAACCCGCCTTCGGCGAGCGCTCTTGCGATGCGGATGGTTTTCCGAAAGTCCGACATGGCATCGACGGGCGTTTGAAAGGCCTCCTCCAACCGTCCAGCTCTCGCATAGGCCCCCATCAGACGGGTCTGCGCCGACTTGTGCGCGAGTACGTTTTGCGGCTTACCCGCCTCCTCGCGCATGGCCGCCTTCGCGGCCTCAAACTGACCAAGCGAAATCTGCAGATCGATAAGGTCGTAGAGCGTATGCCGTTGCTCGCGCGCTTTTGCGCGCGCTCGCGCAAGCGTCTGTAGCGATGCGCGCGTGTTGCCGGCTTTCGCCTGGGCCCTGCCGATCGCTTTTAAGGCATGGTACGACGAAAAGGGTGTAGCGATCCTTTGTGCCGCGGTCCACGCCTGCGGCAGCGCACCCGATGCGGCGCACGCGCGCGCGACAAGCGCATAAGCATAATCGCGCCCCAACCCAGTTAGAGACGTCGCAAGCTGCATCGCCGCGGCGCCGCGCACCGGCCGCCCCCGTACCTCGCGCGGAAGTGGCAGGTCGACGCCAGGCGGGCTCACCATCGCAAACAACACCGCATTGCGCTCATCGACGGTGTGTATTTTCAATGACGCCGCAAGCGCTTCGTCAACGCGGCCCATGTCGATGAGGACGGCGCCAAGTTGACCCAAGGCCGACACCCGTGCGGCGTACTGCGGGATGCGCGATGCCGTCGCCAACGCCGCTTGCGCCTGGTTTGCCTCCATCTGAGCCAACGCGATCGCAACCACTCCTTCATTAGCCCATACTGCGAGTTTGTCGCTTGAAGCGGCCCATGAAACATCCGCCTCCCGCGCGAATGCCAACAGCGCGGCTTCTTCGCCGCGGGCGATCGCAAGCGGCGCAATATCGGCGAAAAAGGCGCGACTGCTGACGTTCTTAAATCCGAGTGCACGCAAGCGCGCGATCGCCGCGGTCACCGACTGCGCGCGCGCCATCTCTGTGGCGAGCATCAGCGCATAGCCACCGTAACCGGGCGTCCGCTGGAGGCGCGCCAGCACGCGTTCCGCCTCCGGGAATTTGCGCGCTTTGGCATAAACGTCGACAAGCGCGCCGTCGACGCTGGCGCGATTGTCCTCCACGGGGCGCAGCGTGTTGCGGTAAATTTCGGCTTCCGGCGCAAGCCGCAACGCCCCGCTTGAATCGACGGCAGCATAGGCGGACAGCACGCGCCAAACGGGCATTTCGGACGGCGGCGACGTCCGTGCAATCTTGAACGCTTCGTCGAAGACGCAGGCGCGCGTCGGGGCCCTGGTGCACGCGATCCAAGCAGCATCGCCGGACGGTGCCGCCGCGCTGACGCCGAGAAGCGTCATGGATAGGATCCAGGCGAACAATGCGCGCAACATCTAATTCAGTTGTCGAAGAGGGGACGTACTGCGCAGGCCAGCGCGCCCCGATCGGTGATCGACATTGCCGGAAGCGTCGCTCGTTTCATCTTCAGCTCCTCCGCATTTCGCCAAGCCGACCAGATGGATATGGCCCAGTCATTGAAGGTTCTGGGCTACGCTGTTTTTTGCTTCATCTAACTTTTTCGCGACATCCGACGTCACAGTTTGCGCCCTGTTGTAGCTGGACATCAGAGGCTGAATTTCGAAGTTTCCCAACTTGTCCTTCGATTCAAGGTCTTTCATCGCGCCATCAAGGCGTGATCGGAGCGCCTCGATCGCAGAACGGCTGGCATCGACGGACGCCCTGCCCCCCGTTGATCTGACACGCTGTTCGACAGCATGAAAACCTGTCCGCAGTCTTACGAGCGCCTGATCAAGAGCGATGGTTTCCGCATGACCCCGGCTTAGCGATGCCATTTGCAGTCTCTTGGTGGCGAGCGGGCTTTGCAACGCTTGAATGGAGGTTTTGATCTTTTTCAGTCGCGGCGCGATCTCATCTCCGGGTTTCAAACCGCTCAACAGTCGCGTGCTTTCGCTTTTCGTCAGCGGCACTGTCGAAGCGCTGGCGGCGGCCAGGCGTTCCGTTTCCGGTTTCGCTACAGCGCTGGCGCCGGACATTGCGAAAACGGCTGCCATCAAGAGCGAGGTGAGTTTTGTCATCGGTGTCTCCCGGAGATCGAATTGGGCATTTCTAAGATCAGAGGGACGGTGCGCGTTCTGGTTTTTTTATGGTTGGTTCGCGCTTTGGCTCAAGTGTCGTCGGCGGAAGTCCCGTTAAGCCCCTAAAAGGACTAATGCGCGTCTGTGTCATGCAAGGGCTAGTAAGCCCGTGGAAGTGGGCGGAGCACGCACTTTCGGACCCGGAATAGCAGGCTCGTGCTTTGATTGGGTCATCGGGAAAGTTCTTGTCGCAGGCCTTGGTTCCATTCGAAACGCAATCGATGTATTGGCCGAAGCAATAAGCCTTGCGTTCTTCGCTCCCGGGCTTTCCGCGTTCGCGCGCTGCGGCATGCGAAACACACAGCAGCAAAGTGATCATGCTGACTGTGAGTACAAAATGCGTTGTCTTCATGGCTCATGCTCCGTTGAAAAGGCATCCAGACTCTCGGGCTTGCGCGGGCAGTAGCTGCCTGCGTCGCAGATCGCGATCGCACTTCCCGATGTCGTGTTTGATTGAAATGGGCGACAGCACTCTGTTCCCCAAGCCGCAAAGGTGCCTAGGTATGCCGTCACCCAATTCCCGTTCTATTGCTGGCGCCTCAGTTCGTACCGCGACCGGACGGCGGCGCTGTGGGGGCAAGCTTCGGACGCTTGGGCTTTGGTGGCGTCTGCTCATTTCCTGCCGTCGGGCCCGCACGTGGGATGTCGGCAGGTATCTGGCCGCGACAGCCCCCTAACGTTCCAGTTACGACGACGTTGCCGTCGTCTATCTGACAGGCCTTGCGATTGTAGGCGGAACAGTGCGCAACGGCATCGTAGTAGCGGACCTGGATGTCCCCTCCCGCAGAGCAAAAGCACTCGCATTGGATGCCATCCCAAAAATTCTTCTTCTTTTTCTGTTGGGCCGCGGCATCGTCCGCAGCCAACACAAACGCCATCGCGACAAACATCGCGAGAAAGCATCGGGAGTAGGTGGGCATAGGTCGGATCCTTTTGTGGTGGCTGTTACTACGGTATACAGAGCAACTGCGTCATTGCGCACGGGTGGTCGGCGGAGAGCCGCTCGGTCGGTGCGGGTTTCTTGGGTTGCGGTACGACGCGCTTAAGGTGCAGGTGCAGCGGTAGGGGGGATTGGTGCTGCACTCTCTCGCTTTGGAGAGGTCGCAGTTCTTCTGCATCGCTTGGCAATGCGCGCCTTCCCAGTTGCCTTTGCACGAGCACTTGCGCGTGAGGGCGTTGCATTTGTAGTCGACGCCGCCGGAACCGCCGGGCGTGGGCGAACCGGTGTTGGGCGCGGTTTGCGCCGCAGTGACCAGAGCAATCAGTGCAAAAAGGATGATGCCGAGTGCGCGCATGATCGTTTGATCCCTCGGCGCACCGCCCAAGGTGCGCGCCGGAGCTGCAAACTTATGGGACCCGCATCTGACGCCCGTCTAATGACCGTCAGCGCGTCGTCCAATCATCGTCAAATCGCGGTCGGTCGGGCTAAATTTGCGCGAAAAAGCCGCTCGGCTGTATTGTCTTCGTCGATCCGCATCGCAAGATCGCCTCATGCACGACCGCATCAGTTCTCAGACGAGCAAGGAGGGCGCCGAGGCGGGCGCCGTTCTGTATTGCCTGGGCAACTTTCGTTTGTGCGCGGTTGAGGATGGCGCCGACCTTGCCCCCCGCGGCCGCAAGGCGCGGGCGCTGATCGCCTATCTTGTGCTGAACGGCGGCCCTGTCAGCCGCGAGCGCCTGGCCGGCCTCCTGTGGAGCGAGCGCGGCGAGGATCAGGCGCGCGCCAGCCTGCGCAACACGCTCTTGGAGTTGCGCGGGCTCAGTTCCAACGGGTCGGCGGTCCTGGTCGTCGAGCGCGAACACGTCTGCGCCGTGCAAGGCCGGGTCGAGACGGATCTCGCGCGCCTACTGGCATGGGCCGCCAGCGGAAATCTGGCCGCGATCGACGCGTGCCTCGGCTCATGGGACGGACGCATCTTCGGAGATCTTGATTCGATCGACGGCGGCTTTGACGACTGGCTTGCTGGCGAACGCACCCGCCAGCAGGAGAAGATGTTTGCCGCCCTTATAGTGGCCCTTGAGGCTGCGCCGGGCAGCGGCGAGGTAGAGTACGCGCGATCGATCGCCGACAAGCTGCTGCAAGTCGAGCCGACGAATGAGGCGATCGTCCGCCTGGCGATGCGAGCCGATCAAGCCGCAAAGGATGTGTCCGCCATCCGCCGGCGTTACAAGCGCCTGGAGAACCAGTTGCGCACGGAGTTCAACGCAGCGCCGTCGGCCGACACGCGGCGGCTGTACGACGAACTCGTGGCCGGCTCGAGCGCCGAGGATCACACGAACGGCCCCGCAACGACCCCTGGCAACGGGCATCTTGAGTCGGCCGCAACCGAAGAACCGACACGCGATACACCGGCCGCGCAGGCTTCGACATTCTCGGTATGGCGGTGGGTCGCTGCTGCGGTGACGGTTGCGTTCGTCGGAGCCGCTGCAATTGCCGTGACCGCTTCGTATGAATGGAGATCTGCACACACGGTCGACTTGGTCGAGCTGCGTCCGCTCTTCGTGCTCGATGGGACGTTCGAAGGTTTGGCGCAGCAGACCCACGGCACGCTCAAACGGATTCTCGTGTCGCATCAAATCTCGATCGTTGACGGCGTCACCGCATCGTCCAGCGAGCGGCTGACAAAGGCCGAGTTCGCCCTGTCGGGCTCGTTGGAAAACGAGGGAGATCAAGTCGGCGTCACGCTTTATTTGGACAACTTGCAGGACGGGCAGACGATCTGGTCGCACCGGTTTGCGCGCGCTAGCGGCCAAGGTGAAAGACTGCGCGACGAGATCAGTGCGCACACGGCATTCCTAATTGGCTGCGCTCTGCGGCAACGCCGTCTGGCGCGTGTAAAGCCGACGGTCGAAGCGTTCAAAATCTACTTGGAGACGTGCGATCCGGCCTTCGTTTGGGGTGACGAGACCGTGGTTGCGGTCGCGCAACGACTGATCGAGGTTGCGCCTGAGGACGAGTACGGTCATCGCCTCCTCGCCTTCGCGTACACGTCCATGCTCGACAATCCAAATCTGCCCGATTCGGAAGCCCGCGTTTTTCGAGATCGGGCGCGCAAAGCCGTGGCGCGCGCTTTACAACTCGATCCCACCAGTCCGTTGCCGCTTGTCGCGAACGCGTTGATGTTGCCTTTCGCTGAAAATTGGCAGGAACGCGAAACCTCTTATCTGCGCGCGCGCGCCGACTACCCGACGCTCTCGAACAACTATGTGCATCACTTGCGGGCGTCAGGCCGCTTGAAGGAAGCGTCGACGGTTCTCGAGTTGGGCTTGGCGCAGCTGCCGCTGTCGGCAAAATCAAGGACGTTTGTCGCCGTGTTGCACATGCAGCTCGGCAACCATGAAGGCGCGCGCGCTATGTTCAACGAGGCCGTCGAGCTGTGGCCAAGCATTGATGTCACGCGCTGGTACCGGTTTGTCAATTTGGCGTTCTACGGAAATACCGACGAGGCCCAAGCCATCCTGATCAGCGACCGCGATAAACTCGCCCTCACCGCCGATGACACCAAATGCTGGCAGACATTCATCGATGCGCGCCGGACAAATGGCCCCGGTACAGCGGCCGTCCGCAAGGCGTGCGCAGAGTTCGGCGATTATGTGCCTCGCATGTTGGCCACGTTGGGCGACGTGGATGGCGCCTTCGAAGCCATGAGCGCCAATCGGATGGATTGGAACGGCGCGACGATCTCGTACTTCTATCCAGAGATGAAGAACGTGCGTCACGACGTTCGGTTCATGTCGACGATCGCAGGCTCCGGCCTTGTCGGCTATTGGGCGACATCAGGGCAGTGGCCCGACTTTTGCCGCGACAAGGACCTCCCGTACTCGTGCAAGGAAGCGGCCGCCGAGGTACTCGCGCGCAAGGAGCCCCCAAGTGTCCCCGTCCCAGACTAGCGGCGACAAGCAGGATCAAAGAAAACCCATATGCACCACCCGGACCCCACCCACCGTCAGCTCGGGCAATCGCGCGAACCACGCCTGCACGCGCGCTTGTGCGACGTGGGCCGCGTGGGCGGCGCGGCTGGTGTAGACTTCGTAGAGGATGAGATGGCCGGGCTCATCGACGTCCTCGTGGAGGTAGAAGGCGAGGGTGTCTGGTTCGGCTCGCGCCGGCGCGACAAGTGGCTCGGTGATCGCGCGGAGCTCGTCCTCGCGGCCCGGCTTCGCGCGCAGTTCGGCGATGAGGGCGAAGGCACCCGCGGG
>JAWXBY010000024.1:0-50160 GCA_034440355.1 Alphaproteobacteria bacterium | reverse complement strand
CGCCGCCGGCGGCGGAAGAAACGTGCCGCTGACCGTCACCTGTTCGATGAAGTCTTCGTAGTACGCGATGAACGCCGTCGCACTCGTCGAAATATTCGCTCCCGCAAACTCGATGTCGCGGAAGCGCACGCCGCCTTCATACGATTCGCTCGTTTCCGGGCGCAGGTCCGGGTTGGGAATCGAAATGTAGTTCGCGGCGGCGTTCTGGAAGCCGTTGTTCACCTGGCTTGGCGCCGGAGCCTTGAAGCCCTGCGCATAGTTGGCGAACAGACCGAACTCGTTGACCGGCCAGAAGACGGCGCCGAACTTCGGCGAAATCGCGCTGTCCTTCTGCGGGGAGATGGCGCCCGGGTACAGGGGACTTGCCTCAGGTTCGATCTCGAAAGAGTCGTAACGCACGGCGGGATAAAGCTTCAACTTGCCGTCCGCCAGCGAGATTTCGTCTTGGATGAAAAACCCGGCCAGTGTGAAGTCGGTGTTCGGGAACGGCTGCGTCGGGAACGTTTCGCCGGCAGGCGGCGTGATGCCGTCGCGTAAGCCTTCCTGGTGCGTGACCGAATATTCGAAGCCGTAAACGAGGCTGTTCGCGATTCCGCCCAGATCGAATTCGCTTTCCAGCTGCCCCGCCGCGCCCCAGACGCTGTTGTCGAACTTGGAGTCGCGCGTACGATCGGCCGACGTGAAGCGATCTTCGTCGCTGAATTCGCGCGTCTCGGCCGTCTGATAATAGACCGACCAGAACGCGCTCGAGATGAAGCCCTCCCCCTCGTACCGGTGATCGAACGCCACGCGATTGCGCGTGGTCTCGTCGATCGCGTCGAGGTCGATGACGTTCGCCGCCGCCGACGACGGCACCACGGCGCGTGCGCTCAGCACTTCCGTGTCGATGGTGCGGTCGAAGTATTCGCCGGTCAGGCGGAAGCGGTTGCTCTCGTTCGGAACGAACAAGATCTTGCCGAACACGGAATTGGATTCGATGTCCTGCGGGTTCGCCGTCGTGCGGCTCGTGTTGGCGGAGTCGTTCTCGCCTTGCGTTTCCGTTTCATGCGCGTCGCGGCGTGTATAGGCCAACAAACCCTGCCACTGCCCGTCTTGCGTCTGCGTCGCAGCCATCACGCCTTCGGCGAAGCTGTCGTCGGCCGACGAATACGACACACGCGCGCGCGCCGCGAACGTTTCGCCTTCCGCGATGATGTCTTCCGGATCCTTGGTGATGAAGCTGACCGCGCCGGCGACGCCGTCGCTGCCGTAAAGCGCCGACGCCGGCCCGCGCAGAATTTCCACCGACTTCAGAATGTCCAGATCGAGATAGTCACCCCGGCCCACGGCTTGGGGACCGAAAGTAAAGCCATCGGGGACACGGATACCGTCGATCTGAATGAGGACGCGATTGCCTTCAAGGCCGCGAATGTTGAAGCCGCTGTTGCCGTCGCGGCCCGTCGATGAGCCTGCAGCTGTGAAGCGCGCGGGGTTCGTGCGGACCGACACGCCGGGCTCGAAGCGGACGAGATCCTTAACATCCGTCGCCAGATTGTCCTCGATCTCTTTGGCCGTGATCACGGTAACGGTCGCGGGCACCTCGTCGACGTTCCGCCTCTGGCGGGTCGCGGTGACCGTCACCTTTTCGACCTTGGCGGCGGATGCGGTTTGCGTCTCGCCGGGCGCGCTCACCGCCGCAGAAGTTGTGCCGGCATCGTCGGCCACGGCCGGCGCCACCATCGCCAAAGCTGCCACGCCGCCCAGCAAAATAACGCGGAAAATCATCGGTCATGCCCCCATCGGATCGGCTGCGTCGACGCCCGCCCCCCGGCCGGATCGAACACACCCAGAGTTGAGTGATACTCAGTCGCAATTACGTGTGATAGTGACTCTGCGAGTCACTTGCAACAAGGATTTGCGCGCGGAAACGCCTTGCGACAAATCGTGTGCGGACGTGTGCTGGAAGGATCACGCGCCGGCAGCGCAAGAGCGCCGCCGGCCTAGGAAAAATTACCCGCCGAAGGCGAGCGAATAGGCGACCGTAAACTTGAAATTACGTCCCGGTTCGCTGACGCCCTCGAACGAGCGCTCGTAATCTTCGTCCATAACGTTGTCGACGCCGGCATCAAGGCGCAGACCGTGCAGCGCGCCGCCCAGAACGTCCTCGCCCGGCGCCCACGTCGCGAACAGATCGACGGTGGTGTAACCGTCACGCCTCTCGACCGACGGATCGCTGGTCAAGGGATTGTAGTTCTTGAGGAAGTCGTCCGCGAACTCCGTCCGCACGCCGATGCGTCCGTCGATCTCCGGCAACTTCAGCATCAACGACGCGGTGAAACGATCCGGCGGCAGCGACGTCAGATCGAACGGCGCATTGCGCTCCCGGCCCTCCACGGTGCCCCAGCCCAACTGCACGCGCAGGCGATCCGAGTCATAACGCGCCTCGATCTCGCTGCCCTTCAACTCGGCATCGACGTTGTTCGCGGTTGCCGTCCCCGCGTTGCACGGCACGCGCGGTGGGAAGAAGCACGTCGCCGGGAACGACACGCGCACCGCCAGATTGATGAAATCATCAACGTCTTGGCTCCAGTACGAGCCCTTGAACCGCAGCACGTCGGCCGTTGTGAACACATCGTCGAACGATAAGCCTGCGCCCGCTTCCCAATATTTCGACGTCTCCGGATCGAGGTTGGGATTTGGCACAAAGCTGTTCACCACATTGCCCAGCGCCGCGCATCCCGGCGGCGGAGGACCGAAGTTGCACGGATGCGGCAACTCGAAATGCACGCCGCTCAAGTAAAGCTCGTTGATGCCCGGCGCGCGAAACGCCTTACCCGCATTACCAAAGACAAAGAACCAATCGACCGGCTGATACGTCGCCGCGATCTTCGGTGACACGGCGGTCTCGGCCTTGTCCGGATTGCCCGTCGACGACGCCTCATAGGAGTCGTAGCGAATACCGGGAATCAACGTCAGCTCGCCCGGCAGACCAAGCGGCGTCTCGACCGTCGCCTCGATCTGCGCGAACAAGCCCCAGAACGTATCTTCGCCGCTCGGCACGCCCGAGCGCACGCCGCTCACCAAACTCGTGTCGCGCCCGACTTGCTCATCGCCGTACCATTCGCCGCCGACGGTCACGAGACCGCTGACGCTGCCGAACGAAAACGGCATGCGATTGTCGAGGCTGAAGCCCGACGTTTCGATCTCGCGGATCAGCGCGTCGCCCGTCGCCGGATCGACCTCTTCGACCGATCCTTCGATGTGATAGGGAATGAAATGCAGATCGATCAGCGGCGCGGGCTTCCACCGCACCTCGGCCGAATATTGGTTCGACTCGATCGACTTGTTGAGCAGCACGCCCGTGCTCACCCCCTGCCCGTTGTCCGGCTCCACGGCGTCGTTCTGGAATCCCGAATATGTCACGCGGACCGAGAACGTATCGCTCGGCGCATAGCTGAATTTCGCAAACCCGTTGACGATGTCGTCGTCCGAAGCGAGGTCGAAGCCCGAGCCCAGCTTGATGTCGCCCGACGATCGCTGGCCGATGCTGCCGATAAAATCGAAATCGCCCTGATGCGTATACCCGGTCAGCGCACGCAAAAACTCGTCGTTCACGTCCTGATAACCGATGACCGCGCGAAGACCCGCGGTCGCGCCGTCTTCAAGCAAGTCCGACGCGTTCGCCGTGCGAAAACCCATGATGCCGCCGAGCGGCCCCGAACCGTAGAGCGCCGACGCCGGCCCGCGAATGACTTCGACGCTGGCTAGCAATGCGGGATCGAGGAAGAAGCGTCCGTCATGCCCCGACGTCCAGCTCTGCCGCACGCCGTCGATAAGAACGAGCACATCCTGCCCGCCCAAACCGCGAATGACCGGCGTCTCGCCGGTACGGCGCGGCCCACCGCCAAACTCGACGTTCGGCATCTCCTTCACGAGATCCGACGGCGTCGACGACACACTGCCCTGAATCTGATCCTGATCGAGCACGTCGACCATGCCGGGATAGGTCTGCGCCGCGCGCGGATTCTTCGTGCCGTAAACGGTGACCTTCTCCGCCGGCTTTTCATCCTCTTTCGCCGCTTCCGCGACGGGCGCGGGCTGCGCACTAGGTGAAGCCGGCGCCGGCGCAGGTTCATCCGCAAACGCGGCCCCGCTCAACGCGAGGGCACAAGCCGAACCGAGCACGAGAATGCGCAATGTCATTGTTGTTTTTCCCATTCACCCACGGCGTTTGCCCGCAGGCCCCAATCACAGCAACCACAAATAGTGTGCGGCCGCTCCCGCAATCATTGATATTGAACCTGCGAGTCGTTTGCAATATGCTGGTTAAGCGGCGTAGTTTCGCGCCCGAACCGAGACCCCCGGCGGGGTGTCGCGTCAAAAATCGAGATCGAACGAGGACCGACATGGCGGCAGTTGCACAAGCCGACCTGATGCTCTCCGGTGTTGAGCTGCGTCAGGCCTGGCAGCGTCTTAAGTCACAAAAGCAACCGCGCGCACGTGATGCTGCGCATGAATTGGGCGTGAGTGAAGGCGCCTTGATCGCAAGCCTGTGCGGCGCGACCGACGGCGAAGCCAAGGCGTTCCGCCTGCGCGAAGCCCAAGCCGACATCGTCAAGGACGTCGAGGCGCTAGGCCCGGTGATGGCGCTGACCCGCAACGACAGCGTCGTCCACGAAAAGATCGGGCCCTATGTCAAGATCTCGATCAACCCGGGCACCGGCCTCGTCCTCGGCGAGCAGATCGACCTGCGCATCTTCCCGGCCCACTGGCGCCACGCCTTTGCAGTGCTGGAAGAAACCAAGGAAGGCCTGCGCCGTTCGATCCAGGTGTTCGACGCGTCGGGCACGGCCGTCCACAAGATCTTCCAAAAGCCTAAGACCGACATCGCGGCCTTCGATGCGCTGATCGCGAAATGGAAGGGCGACAACCAAGCCCCGGACTTCCACGCCCTCGCCCCCGTACCCAAGCGCAAAGACCGCGCGGACAGCGAGATCGACGTGACGGGCCTTCGCGCGCATTGGAAAGCGCTGCAAGACACGCACGACTTCTTCGGCCTGCTGCGCGAATTCGACGTCGGCCGCTTGCAAGCCCTCCGCCTCGCCGGCAGCGACCTCGCCTACGAAGTGAAGACGGAATCCCTCGCCCAGTCGCTCGAAAGCGCCGCGTCCAGCGACACGCCCGTCATGGTTTTCGTCGGCAACCCCGGCTGCATCCAGATCCACACCGGTCCCGTGAAGAACCTGAAACGCATGGGTCCGTGGTTCAACGTCCTCGATCCGGACTTCAATCTGCATCTGCGCGAAGACGCCATCGCCAGCGCTTGGGCGGTGTTCAAGCCGACGCGCGACGGCACGGTCACCTCGCTTGAGCTCTACGACAAGGACGGCTTCTGCTTCGCTCAGCTTTTCGGCGCACGCAAACCCGGCAAGCCGGAACTTCAGCCCTGGCGCGACATCGTCGCGGCGCTGCCGAAGGTCTAAGACACATGAGAATGTTCATCGCCGCGGCGCTGGCAGCCGTAATTTCCTTTGCTTCAGCCGCGGCCGCACAGGCTGAGCGTGTGGTGACGATCGGTGGCGACATCACCGAAATCGTCTACGCGCTCGGCGAAGGCAAACGCCTCGTCGGCGCCGACGAAACGTCGATGTACCCCTTCGCCGAAACCAAGGCGCTGCCCAAAGTCGGCTACATGCGCAATCTGGCGGCCGAAGGCATCCTGTCCCTGAAACCGGAATTGATCATCGCGACGTCGCTCTCGGGCCCGCCGGCCGTGTTGGAGCAACTGAAGGACGCGAAGATCAAACTTGTCCTCGTACAAGCCGACGAGTCGATCGCCGGCGTTTACGCCAAAGTGGACGCCGTTGCCGCCGCCCTCGGCGTCACGCCGAACGCCGCCGCGCTCAAAGCATCGATCGAAAAACGCATGACCGCGGTCGAAACGGCACTGAAATCTGCCGACAGCAAAGCCAAGGCGATGTTCCTGCTCGCCCAAGGCCCCGGTGGCGCGATGGCGGCAGGCAAAGGCACGGCCGCGGATTCGATGATCAAACTCGCCCACGCGACCAACGTCGCTGCCGGCTTCGACGGCTATAAGCCGCTGACGCCGGAATCCGCGGTGGCGCTCGGTCCCGACGTCATCATCGTCGCCGAACACGCCGTCGCCATGCTGGGCGGCGTCGACAAGTTGAAGCTGCGTCCGGAAATTGCGATCACGCCCGCCGGCAAGAACAACCGCATCGTCGTCATGGACGCGCAACTCCTATTGGGCTTCGGCCCGCGCACGCCGGACGCCGTCGCAACCCTCGCCCGCGCCGTCCATCCCACCGTCAAGATCGACGTAGCCGAGGCGAAATGACCGTCGCCGACGCGACCCAAACCTATGACCCGGCGCGCGATCCGCTAAAAATCTGGCGGCGCGCGACCCTGTCGGGGTTGTCGGTCGCGTTGGTCATCGCAACGGTCCTCGCGCTCGGTGCGGGCGCGATGGAAATACCGGCGACCCGCGTCATCGAAATCCTGCTCCAAGCGATGGGCATCGATACCGGCACGAACATCGAGCCCTACGAAACTGCAGCTCTGATGAGCGTGCGCCTGCCGCGGATCCTCTTGGCGCTCGCATGCGGGGCCACGCTGGGCATCGCCGGCGCAAGCCTGCAGGCACTGTTCCGCAACCCGCTCGCCGACCCGACGCTGATCGGCGTCGCCGACGGCGCAGCGTGCGGCGCGGTCGCCTGGATTGTGCTTGGCGGCCTCGGCCTTGCAAGCTTCGGCGCTTGGGGCCTGATCCTGGTCGCCTTCGTCGGCGGCTTGATCGCCACCGCAGGTGTCATGCTGATCGCACGCGGCGAGGGCCGTATCGACGTCGCGACGCTTCTCCTCGCAGGCCTCGCGATGAAGGCGTTGTCCGGCGCAGTACTCGGCTACCTGGTCTTCCTCGCCAACGACGTGCAGATGCGCTCGCTGACCTTCTGGCTCTTGGGCAGCCTGGGCGGCGCGACGTGGAGCACCATCGTCCCCGCCGTGATCATGATGGGCATTTCAGTCCTATTACTCGCCCCCCTCGCCCGCCCCTTCGACGCCCTCGCGCTCGGCGAAGCCGAAGCCGGGCACCTCGGCGTCAAAGTCGAACGCACCAAACGCATCGCCGTCGCAGCCGTCGCCCTCGGCGTCGGCGCAGGCACGGCGCTGACCGGCGTCATCGGCTTCGTCGGCCTCGTCGCGCCACACATCATCCGCCTGATCGGCGGCGCAGATCACCGCTTCGTCCTGCCCGGCTCGGCTCTGCTTGGCGCGCTCCTCATCGTCGGCGCAGACACGCTGGCACGCACGATGGTGGCACCGGCCGAACTCCCGATCGGCGTCGTCACCAGCGCCGTCGGCGCGCCCTTCTTCTTCTGGCTCCTGCGCAGCCGCGGGAGCGCCAAACGATGACCCTTGCCGGCCAGAACCTGACCGTGAAGGCCGGCGGCCGCGCCATCCTCGACGACGTGTCCCTGGAACTCGCAGCCGGCGAACTCGCCGTGATCGTCGGCCCCAACGGCGCGGGCAAATCAACGCTCCTGCGCAGCCTCTCCGGCGAAGCAAAACTCGCGACCGGCAGCGTCAGCCTGAACGGCCGCAAGCTCAACGCCTGGAACACTGACGCGCAAGCGCTGCAGCGCGCGGTCCTACCGCAAAGCCCGACCCTCGCCTTCCCGTTCCGCGTCTGCGACGTCGTCGAACTCGGCCGCTACCCGCACCGCGGCCTCGCCAACCCGCAAGACCACCGCGCGGCGATCGACGGCGCGATGGCCGCAGCCGACGTCACGCACCTGGCGCTCCGCGATTGCCGCACGCTCTCAGGCGGCGAACTCCACCGCGTCCACTTCGCCCGCGCGCTGGCGCAGGTCTGGAGCCCGCTCGCCGACGGCCGCACGCGCCATCTGCTGCTGGACGAACCGACGTCATCGCTCGACCTTTCGCACCAAGGCATGGTCCTCGCCCGCGCCAAGACCTTCGCGAACGAAGGCGGCGCGGTACTCGCGATCCTGCACGACCTGAACCTCGCCGCAGCCTTCGCCGACCGCATCCTCGTCATGCACAACGCGCGCATCGCCGCCGAAGGCAAACCGGCCGACGTACTCACGGTCGATCTGCTGCGCAAAGTATGGGGCGTGGAAGGCAAGGTGGTAGGCGGCGAGCGCGGCGAACCCCTGACGATCATCGTCAAGCACAACAGCGCCTCGCCCGAACGAACGGCGCATCTGCGCGCCGCCGAATAAATCTAAGCGACGTTCGCCTTCTGCGCGGCGCTAAGCGGCGATGCCTCTCCAGCGCCGAGAACCAGATAGCCATCACCCGGCAACAACTGCGCCAGACGCTCCAAAACGCTCCGCTTCGTCGCCTCGTCGAAAGCACTCAGCACGTTGCGGCAGTAGATGATGTCGAAATTGCCGAGCCCGACGAACGAGTCCAGGAGATTGATCTGCCGGTATTCCACCATGGAGCGCACATCGCCGTTGATGCGCCACTGCCCACGCTCCTTGGCGAAGTACTTCACCATGAGCCGGATCGGCAGCCCGCGCTGCACCTCGAAGTGCGAGAAGAACCCTGTCTTCGCGCGCGTCAGAACTTCGCCCGACAAATCAGAGCCCACGATCTCGACCCGCCAGCCGTTCACCAGCGCCTGCTTCTCGCGCAAAATCATCGCCAGCGAATAAGGCTCCTGCCCCGTCGACGCCCCCGCGCACCAGATGCGCAACCGCTTCGACCCGGCGCGCGCCTTCAACAGCGCCGGCAACACCAAATTCTCGAAATCCTGGAACGGCGTCTTGTCGCGAAAGAAGAACGTCTCCTTCGCCGTCATCGCATCCGTCACGTCGCGCGCGACAGGCTCGTCGCCCGCCTTCAGCTTAAAGACGATCGCCGCCAACCCCGCGAGACCATGCTTGCGCGCAACAGACCCCAACCGGCTTTCGAGCAAATAAAGCTTGTCGCCGCCGAGCACGAGCCCCGACCGGCGCTTCAGCAACTGCGCGACGAAGTCGAAATCCGTCGGCGTCATCTGGAAAGCTCCACCAGACCGACCTCGGCAAATTTGGATTCGATGATCTCGCGGTCGAACGGCTTCATAATGTATTCGTTCGCCCCCGCGTCCAGCGCTTCCGTGATAAAGCTGACGTCGCTCTCCGTCGTGCAGAACACGACGACGGGCTTCTCGCCGCCGCTCTCCCGGCGCAGCGCGCGCAAAAATTCGATCCCGCTCATGTTCGGCATGTTCCAGTCGAGCAGCACCGCGTCCGGCATCGCGCCGCGGCAGGCGCTAAGCGCGATCTGCCCGTCTTCGGCCTCCGAGATTTCGAAGTTCAATTCCTCGAGAATCTTGCGCGCAACCTTGCGCACGACGCGGCTGTCGTCGACGACGAGACAGTGCTTCATGGCGATCCCCATCCGGCCCGTGACGGACCCGCGGTCTTAAAGCCGCGATGGCCCAAAACATTCGCGGCAAGCCTAGGGGGGAAAGCGTAAAGATGGCTTGAAACGCTTGGAAAGCGCCGGGATTTGCGGGCTAATTCGTCAACACAGGATTAAGACAGGTCCACGCTCAGCCCGGTTTGCGATCGAACCGCACGTCAAAGCGCACGGTGTCCCCTTCATGGGCATAGGCGACCACGCCGCCCAGCTTCTTCGCCAGCAACGCCGTGACGAACGGCGCGATCGTACGGCCGGTCAAATCCTCGTGCGGCGTCTTGAGCGCCAAACCTTCCTTGATGTCGGTGGCAAGGTTCGCCTTCAGCCCTTTGGCGACGACCGATATCACCACCGCGCCGCGCGGCGTCTCGACCTTCACCGTCAAGAGCCCGCCACGCGGGATGCAGTCCGCGCCGAGTGCCGCGAGATTGAGCACCACGCGGACGATTTCCTTGTCGACCGCGATCGCCGGCACATGCCAGTCCAGCTTCGCCTTACCCGCCCGGAAGAACTCCGCCGCGACCTCGCCCACCTCGCGCAGGTCGATCTCCGCGCCGGCCGATCCCATCGCGCCGAACGCCTGGCGCGCGAACAGCAGCCGCGCCTTCGCCTGCCCCACGCTGTGCTCGATCAGACGCATTGCGTGCGCCCGCATCTCGGCGTCTTCTTCGTCGGCCAGAATCTCAAGCCCGTTCGAGATCGCCGCAACCGGACTGATCAGGTCGTGACAAACGCGCGACACCAGAAGTGCGCCGAGGTCGAGTTCGTTCATGGGCGGTTGATGCGTTTCCTGCGGCGCGGCATTGTTTGTTGCCGCAGCCAGTGACAGATATTCGGAGTGTGCGCGTTGCATAAACCTAAACCACCAAGTTCCGCTTAAGAAACGTTTAAGCGCGGCCGCTCGAAACCATGACGAAGCACGAATCTTTGGGCAGCATGCTTGAACCTGGTCAATATGTCGTGCTTGAAGGCGCCCACGACTGGGGATTGGGACAGGTCCAGTCGGTTGCAGGCGAGCGCGTCACAGTGAACTTCGAAAACGCCGGAAAACGCGTGATCAACATCAAAAACGCAGAATTGAAACCCGTCGATCCCGCAGGACGCGCATCGTGACGACAACGCTCTCGCCGGACGCGCGCGAAACATTGCTCGCACAGATGGTAGACGCCGCACGCAACGCCGGCGCGCTGATCATGCGCCACTACGCGGGCGAAATCGTGCGCCGCGAAAAGGCCGACAAATCGCCCGTCACCCTGGCCGACGAAGAAGCCGAATATCTGATCATCCGCGACCTTGCGAAAGTCGCACCCGGCATCCCGGTGGTTGCAGAAGAAAGCGCCGCAGCGGGCGCAAAGCCCGACGTATCGGGCGGCGTGTTCTTTCTCGTCGACCCGCTCGACGGAACGAAGGAGTTCCTAAACCGCAACGGCGAGTTCACCGTCAACATCGCGCTCATCGAACATGGGGAGCCCACGGCCGGCGTCGTCTTCGCCCCCGCCATCGGCCGCATGTTCTGGGGCTGCGACGCGAAGGCGTTCGAAGAGCACGGCAAGAACCCGGCGAAGCAAATCACGACACGGCCCACGCCCGCCGACGGCATGACGGCGATCGCAAGCCGCAGCCACCGCGACCGCCTGACCGAGGAATATCTCGCGCACTACCCGATCCGCGACCTAATCGCCGCAGGCTCATCGCTCAAATTCTGCGTGATCGCCGCCGGTGAAGCCGACATCTACCCGCGCCACGGACAAACGATGGAATGGGACACCGCCGCGGGCCACGCGGTACTCGCCGCCGCCGGCGGCCGCGTCACGCGCCTCGACGGCAAGACGCCACTCACCTACGGCAACGCCCGCGAAAACTTCGCGAACCCAAGCTTCGTCGCCTGGGGCCGCTAGGCGCGCTTTACCTTTAGCAGCGTGCTTTCCGCCGATACGATCTCGACCTTCGTCCCGGCGGTGAAGTCGCTGCCGTCGACGCTATGTGCCGACCAGCGCGTATCGCCGACCGTGACCGCGCCGTGCCCGTTGTGAAAATCTTCCGCCACCGTCGCGTGGTGCCCGATCATCTGATCCGTACGCTGATTGAGCGAAGCCATCGCGCCCGTCAGCGCCGCCGCTTGCGGCAAGTAGTGAGACCCGACCACAAGTACGATCGACAACACGCCGAAGATCGCAATCTGCGCCGGCCATTCGATGACGATCAGCGCCGAAGCAAGCCCCGTCACCGCCGCAGCGATCCCAGGCCAGATCAGATACTGCGTCGGCATCACCATCTCGAGCCCGATCAGCAGCGCGGCCAGCGCCAGCCAGTGATACGGCCCGACATTCAGCAGCCAGTCGGCGAACATATCCATGCGCGTCCCTCCCCAGGTGATGCGTACATTACGACCGCGTTTGCGGCACGAGGCCGGCGCGTCCCGAGGCCGTCGCAGCGCCCGGACCCCGTTCGGTGGCAAGCTTCGCCAACTCGCCGATACCGGCGATCGAGCCGAGCAGGCCTGCCGATTCCATCGGGACGATGACGAATTTCTGATTCGGCGCGTTGGCGAGATCTCTGAACGCTTCGATGTATTTCAGACCCAAGAAGTAATTCACCGCCTGAACGTCGCCCTTGGCGATCGCATCCGAGACCATGGCCGTAGCTTTCGCCTCGGCCTCCGCCGAACGCTCGCGCGCCTCGGCGTCGCGGTAAGCGGCTTCGCGCCGGCCTTCAGCTTCCAGGATCGCCGACTGCTTCGAACCTTCCGCGCGAAGAATCGCGGCCTGCTTTTGACCGTCCGCAGTCAGAACCTCGGCGCGACGCTCGCGTTCGGCCTTCATCTGCCGCGCCATCGATTCGGTGATGTCCGCCGGCGGCGACAGGTCTTTGATCTCGATGCGCGTCGCCTTCACGCCCCACGGCTGCGTCGCCGCATCGATGATGCGCAGCAGCTTGATGTTGATGTCGTCGCGCTTCGACAGCACCTCGTCGAGATCCATCGAACCGATCACGGTGCGCACGTTGGTCAGCGCAAGGTTCGCGATAGCGCGGTTCAGGTCTTGAACCTCGTACGCCGCGCGCGCGACATCGACGACCTGAATGAACGCGATCGCGTCGACGGTGACCTGCGCGTTGTCCTTGGTGATGACTTCCTGGCTCGGAATGTCGAGCACCATTTCCATCATGGAAATCTTGCGCCCGATTCGTTCGAACAGCGGATTGATGAGCCCAAGCCCCGGCTTCAACGTCCGCATGTATTGTCCGAAGCGCTCGACGGTCCACCCGTACCCTTGCGGTACGAACTTGATCGCCCGGAAAACGACGACAAGCGCGGCGAAAAGGAACAAGAGAACAAAGACGGTCCCGGAATCCTGGAACATTGCTGGCCCCTCACAAATTTGACGAGGCAGACTACGACCGCCCCGAATCAACCGGAAGCATATCTATGAGCCGGATTCATAGCGAAGCTCACATCTGGATACCTTGCATCTCGCCTCGCACTTGTCATATGGCCAGGCTAGAATTCACCCGCAAGGGGCTTGAAATCTCTCGGAGAACCACATGACCGATAAAAAGAAGCTGACCCGCCGCGAGGCCCTAACCCAAGGCACCGGCGGCGCCATGTCGTTGGCCGCCGCCCTGGCGCTGGTCAACGAAACGGCAATGGCCGCCGACGACACCTATTCCGAACCTGAAATCGTGCGCATCGCCTCCGACTTCTTCGGCATGACGACCGAGGCCGTCGCCCGGGCCGTTTCGCGCATCTTCCGCGACCTCGGCCGCCCGAACGCCTACATCACCGGCGAAGAGGCCTCCGGCGCCATCGCCGTCGGCCTGCGCTATGGCAGCGGCCATATGACCCGCAAAGGCTACAAGCGCCTGAAGGTCTACTGGCAGGGCCCGTCGATCGGCTTCGACATCGGCGCCAACGCGTCGAAGTGTTTCACGCTGGTCTACCAACTCCGCCGCCAGGAAGAGATCTTCCAGCGCTATCCCGGCGTCGAAGGCACGTATTATTTCATCGCCGGCATCGGCGTGAACTACCAACGCACAGGCCGCATCTCGCTTGCGCCGATGCGCACAGGCCTCGGCATTCGCGCCGGCGTCAACGCGGGCTATCTGAGCTACACGCGCGAACGCAACATCCTGCCGTTCTAATCGAACAGCCGGTCAACGCATGCGACGCCGCTGCAGCTCACGCTGCGGCGGCGTTTTCATTTCATAAGGTGAGAAAATCGTCATGTCCGCCATCGAATGGTCGATCGAGTCGCTGCGCGCATTTCCGGAAACGCTGCGCGCCTTCATCGCGACGGTGCCCGGCGAAACGCTCGACTGGCGTCCCAAGAGTTGGGAAGGCATCCCCAGCGAAGAACTGACGGTGCGTCAGCAACTCTGCCATTTGCGCGACATCGAAGCCGACGGCTACATCGTCCGCATCAAGCGCGTTCTCGCAGAACAGAACCCGGCGCTGGCTTCGATCGACACCTACGCGCTGATCGAGCCGCGCAACTACGACCGAACCGAAGTCGAAGCCGCTATCGACGCGTTCACCGCCGCGCGCAAGAAAACCATGCAGATCCTCGATGCCGTCGAGCCCGAGGATTTCGCACGCCGCGGCGCATTCGAAGGCTACGGCGACGTCACCCTGGCGGGCTTGATCCACTATCTGTGCAGCCACGATCAGCAGCATCTGGCCGGCATTCAGTGGCTGCTCGGCCAACACGCCGCAGCGCGCTAGGCTCAAACGACGACGGGCCAGCCACGCATGACGCGGCTGGCCCGTGCTTCATTTCAATCGCTGGTGCTTACTGCGACAGCCAATAGTTCATCGACGGATCAGGCCGTCCGACGAAGCAATGGCGGTTCAACCGGTAATGCCGGATGACCTCCTCCGCGCGCCGCGCCTCGTTGCCGCGCGTACCGAACGACATCAGAAGGTGAGTACCGTCGAGGACCCGCCACTGACCGCCTTGGAACACCGCCCGGGTGCTCGCCGGATTGTTGTTCGTGCAGTCGTCGCCCGGAAGCCCGTTCGACGGCACGTTGTCGCCACGCTTCCAGTAGTCCATCGAAGCATTCGGCCGCCCGATGAAGCAGTGCTGGTTGAAGCGATAGCCGCGAATGATGTTCGCCGCCCGTTGCGCTTCTGCGGCGCGCGTGCCGAAGCTGAGCATCCAGTGCGTACCTTCGACGACTTTCCATTCGCCGCCGGCAAAGCGCGCTTCCACGTTGTTAGGATTGAACCCGATGCAGTCCTCATCGAAGCTCAAGCCGCCACCGCCGCCCGGACCACCCGGCCCGCCGGGACCACCAGGCCCGCCCGGACCATCGTCGTCACCAGGCCATCCCGGACCACCGGGACCACCGGGACCACCGGGCCCACCGGGTCCACCGGGTCCGTCATCACCCCAACCGCCCCAATCCGGCCAGCCGCCACCGCCGCCACGCCGTTGCACCATCGTACCGCGCACGACATAAGGCCGCCGGCGCGAGGAATCGGTGAAGCGCGTGTAGAGCGCATAGGAAATCCGGTTGCCCGGACGCAGCGTCAGGATCAGCGTCTTGCGCGCAAATCCCGGATTGTAGACGGCGATGATTTCAGTCGCGCTGGTCGCCGGGTTGGCGCCCGCGCTCGGCGAATAGGCGACGGCGTCGACCGTGCCCCAATCGCAATCGCGAGGCTCGCACTGGCCCCACGCACGAACATCCAGATTGTCGCCGTCAAACGAAATACGCAGACGCGTCAGGTCCCGCGTGTTGCGATCGGCATTTTGCCATCGTCCGGTGAAATCGTTGTACCCAGCCGCGAAGGCTGGACCGGCGCTTAGTGCCGCCACCGCGGCAATGAGCGCTATGATGAAGCGCATTTGCTTCTCCCTTTGGTTATTGACCGATTGAGGGGTTGAGGCCCTCTCGGACGCGGCGATTTGTAACGAAGTCGTCGCGGGGCCACCACAAAGCGGCCGTCACACACGGGTTTGTTGTCCACCGTTCATGTTGATCCGCATGCTGCGCCCGCGAAATTCGATTGACGGAACCCGCTGAATCGCGCGAAGGAACAGGCGGGACACGCCCCCCCAACGGGGCGCGCCCATTCTGTAAGGAATGGAACAACATGACGACGAAGCCTGCTGGGCGGCCCACACGGCCGCACTTTTCCTCTGGCCCCTGCGCAAAACGCCCCGGCTGGACCCCCGAAGCACTCAATCAAGCGTTGATCGGCCGCTCGCATCGCTCGAAGCCTGGCAAAGCCAAGCTCGAACAAGCGATCGAACGCACGCGCAAGATCCTGGGCATCCCCGCCGACTATCGCATCGGCATCGTCCCTGCGTCCGACACCGGCGCGGTCGAGATGGCGCTGTGGTCGATGCTGGGACCAAAGCCTGTCGACGTCCTTGTCTGGGAGAGCTTCGGCAACGACTGGGCGACCGACATTACGAAGCAGCTGAAGCTGCCGAACGTCCGTGTACTGAAGGCCGGCTACGGCGACCTGCCCGACCTCACCCAAGTGAACCCGGCGCACGACGTCATCTTCACCTGGAACGGCACCACCTCCGGCGTTCGTTCGCCCGACGGCAATTGGATTTCGGACGCGCGCGAAGGCGTGACATTCTGCGACGCGACCTCCGCCGCCTTCGCGCAAGACCTGCCGTGGGCCAAGCTCGATGTGACGACGTTCTCCTGGCAGAAGGTGCTGGGCGGCGAAGCCGCGCACGGCATGCTGGTGCTGTCGCCCCGCGCCGTCGCCCGCCTCGAAAGCCACAAGCCCACGTGGCCCATGCCGAAAATCTTCCGCATGACCAAGGACGGCAAACTCAACGAAGGCATCTTCAAGGGCGAAACGATCAACACGCCGTCGATGCTCTGCGTCGAGGACTACCTCGACGCGCTGACCTGGGCCGAAAGCGTCGGTGGCCTGAAGGGCCTGATCGGCCGCGCGGATGAAAACCTGCACGTCATCGAACGCTGGATGAAGACGGCCGGCTGGGTCGACTTCCTCGCGAAGAATCCGAAGACCCGCTCGAACACGTCGGTGTGTCTGAAGATCGTCGACCCGTGGTTCACGGCGAAAGACGCCGACGGCCAAGCGGCAGCGGCGAAAAAGATCGCCGACCTTCTCGACAAGGAAGGCGTGGCCTTCGACATCGCCGCCTACCGCGACGCCCCACCGGGCCTGCGCATCTGGGCCGGCGCAACCGTCGACAGCGCGGACATGAAGGCGCTCACCCCCTGGCTCGATTGGGCCTGGTCACAAGTCAAAGCGTCGTAGGCCGAACCAACCATCTCCTGTCATCCCGGGCGAGCGAAGCGAGACCCGGGACCCAGGAGACCCGGCGCGACCTCGCCACCCCATTCCAGAACCCAACACGCCGGAACAAACCCCATGCCCAAAGTCCTCATCTCCGACCAGCTGTCTCCCGCTGCCGTCCAAATCTTCAAAGACCGCGGCGTCGACGTCGACGTAAAACCCGGCCTCACCAAAGAAGAACTGAAGTCGATCATCGGCCGCTATGACGGCCTAGCGATCCGCTCTGCGACGAAGGTCACCGCCGACCTCCTCACCGCCGCAACGCATCTGAAGGTGATCGGCCGCGCCGGCATCGGCGTCGACAACGTCGACATCAACGCCTCGACCGCGCGCGGCATCATCGTGATGAACACGCCGCACGGCAATTCGATCACCACCGCCGAACACGCGATCGCCTTGATGCTGACCCTCGCGAGAGAAATCCCCGCCGCGAACGCCTCCACCCACGCCGGCAAGTGGGAGAAGAACCGCTTCATGGGCGTCGAACTTACCGGCAAGACGCTGGGCATCATCGGCTGCGGCAACATCGGCTCCATCGTCGCCGACCGCGCGAAGGGTCTGCGCATGAAGGTCATTGCCTTCGACCCCTATTTGAGCCCCGAACGCGCCGAAAGCCTGGGCGTCGAAAAAGTAGAACTCGAAGACCTGCTGCCTCGCGCCGACTTCATCACGCTGCACACGCCACTGACGGAGAAGACGCGCAACGTCCTCGACGCCAAGGCGCTCGCGCAAACGAAGAAGGGCGTGCGCATCATCAACTGCGCCCGCGGCGGCCTGATCGACGAAGCGGCCCTCAAAGCCGCGATCGAAAGCGGCCACGTCGCCGGCGCGGCGCTCGACGTCTTCGACACCGAACCCGCGAAGGACAACCTGCTCTTCGGCTCGGACAAAGTCGTCGCCACCCCGCATCTCGGTGCGTCGACGTCGGAAGCGCAGGAAAACGTCGCGCTCCAGGTCGCTGAACAGATGTCCGACTATCTGCTGACGGGCGCGATCCAAAACGCGATCAACATGCCCTCCATCACCGCCGACCAAGCGGTGAAACTGAAGCCGTGGATCAAACTCGCCGAACAGCTCGGCGCCTTCGCCGGCCAGTTGACGGAGACCGCGATCAAAGGCGTCGAGATCGTCTACGAAGGCAACGTCGCCGACCTGAACACGCGCGCTCTGACGCAAGCCGCCCTCGCAGGCCTGCTCAAACCCGCGCTCAGCGACGTCAACATGGTCAACGCCCCGATCGTCGCCAAAGAACGCGGCATCCAAGTCAGCGAAGTTCGCCGCACCCAACACGGCATCTACGAAGGCTACCTGCTGCTCAAGGTGACGACAGAAAACCAAGAACGCTCCGTCGCCGGCACCGTCTTCTCGAACGGCGTGCCGCGCCTGATCCAGGTGAAGAGCATCGACATGGAATCCCACTTCGCCCCGCACATGCTCTACGTCACCAACGAAGACAAACCGGGCTTCATCGGCAAACTCGGCACGCTCTTGGGCGACGCGAAGGTCAACATCGCAAGCTTCAACCTCGGCCGCACGACAGCCGGCGGCGATGCCATCGCGCTCGTCGAAGTCGACGGCCCCGTGCCGGAATCGGTACTCGCCGACATCCGCAAGATCGCAGTCGTGAAGCAAGCCAAAGCGCTGGTGTTCTAAATGGCAAACGTTGCGGTGATCGGCGCCCAGTGGGGCGACGAAGGCAAAGGCAAGATCGTCGACTGGCTGTGCGAACGCGCGGACATCGTGGTGCGCTTTCAAGGCGGCCACAACGCCGGCCACACGCTCGTCATCAACGGTAAGACCTTCAAGTTCTCGCTGCTCCCCTCGGGCATCGCGCGACGCGACAAACTCTCGATCATCGGCAACGGCGTCGTCGTCGACCCCTGGGCCCTGATCGACGAGATCGAGCGCATGAAAGCCAAGGCCTCTCGATCACGCCCGACAATTTGCTGGTCGCCGAAAACGCCCCGTTGATCCTGCCGCTGCACGGCGAACTCGACACCATCCGCGAGACCTCCAACGCCGGCACCCGCATCGGCACCACCAAGCGCGGCATCGGCCCGGCTTACGAAGACAAAGTCGGCCGCCGCGCCATCCGCGCCATCGACCTCGCCGACCCCAGCACATTGAAGGCAAAGGTCGAGAACCTCCTTACGCATCACAACGCGCTGCGCCGCGGCATGGGCCAAACCGAAATCGACGCCGGCGCCCTCGTCGCCAAACTGAAGGACATCGCGCCGAAGGTCGTGCCCTTCCTCAAACCCGTCTGGCGCCGCCTGCATGAAGCGCGCATGACCGGCGAACGCATCCTCTTCGAAGGCGCACAAGGTGCGCTCCTCGACATCGACCACGGCACCTATCCCTACGTCACCTCGTCGAACACCGTGGCCGGCCAAGCCGCCGCCGGTGCCGGCATCGCCCCGCGCGCCATCTCCTACGTCCTCGGCATCACCAAGGCCTACACGACCCGCGTCGGCGAAGGCCCCTTCCCCGCCGAACTCACCGACGAGATCGGCGCCAGACTCGGCGAACGCGGCCACGAATTCGGCACCGTCACCGGCCGCAAGCGCCGCTGCGGCTGGTTCGACTCCGTCCTCGTCCGCCAGACAGTCATCACCGGCGGCATCGACGGCATCGCCTTCACCAAGCTCGACGTCCTCGACGGGCTGAAAGAGATCAAGGTCGCCGTCGCCTACGATCTCGACGGCAAACGCATCGACCACCTGCCCGCCGCCGCCGACGCCCAAGCCCGCTGCAAACCCATCTACGAGTCGATGGAAGGCTGGAGCGAAACCACCCAAGGCGCGCGCAGCTGGGCCCAACTCCCCGCCGCCGCCATCAAGTACGTCCGCCGCGTCGAAGAACTAATCGGCGCACCGGTCGCGATCCTCTCAACCAGCCCCGAACGCGACGACACGATCCTCGTCCGCGATCCCTTCGCCGCATGACGCCGCTGCCGCGCGGCCTAAAAACCGCGCTCGTCCTCACCGACTTGGGCTTCATTGCCTACTGGGCGCTGACCGCACTTGCCGCCGCCGGGCTCATCAACATCCCCGGCGAGTATCTTTACAGTGACTACGCCAATCCACTCGTCGTCGCGTGGAATTGGTCCTTCATGCCGCTCGACGTGATCCTGTCGATCTGCGGCCTTACGGCAGTCGCTCTGCACCGCAGAGGCAACACCGCCTGGCGCGGCCTTACCATTGTGTCCCTTTCACTGACCTTCTGCGCCGGTCTCATGGCAATCAGCTTCTGGGCTATTCGCGGCGACTTCGACCCGACATGGTGGGCCGTCAATCTCGCACTGATGATCTGGCCGCTGTTCTACGTGCGCGGCCTGATCGCACGCTAACTCGCCGGCAAGGCCGGCGCACGCGCCGGCTGCGCGCCGCCGATGCGTTGTTGTTTGGCGGCGTCGCGGATGGCGCGTTGGAGTTTCTCGAACGCGCGCACTTCGATCTGCCGCACGCGTTCGCGCGAGATGTCGTATTCCTTCGACAGATCTTCGAGCGTCGCCGGGTCTTCCTGCAACCGCCGCGCCGTCAGAATGCGCCGCTCGCGATCGTTGAGCGCCTTCAACCCTTCGGTCAGCAACTCGCTGCGATCGCCCTTCTCTTCCTGCTCGGCCAGCATCGTTTCCTGGTTCGGCGACTCGTCGACCAGCCAGTCCTGCCACTCGCCCTCGGAGTCCGCGCGCAGCGGCGCGTTCAGCGAATGATCCGGCGCCGCGAGACGGCGGTTCATCGAAATCACTTCTTCCTCGGTGACGCCAAGCTTGGTCGCGATCTGCTTCACGTTCTCAGGACGCAAATCGCCCTCTTCGATCGCCTTGATCTGACCCTTCGCCTTGCGCAGGTTGAAGAACAATTTCTTCTGCGCGGCCGTCGTGCCGATCTTCACCAGGCTCCACGAACGCAGGATGTATTCCTGGATCGAAGCACGGATCCACCACATCGCATAGGTCGCAAGGCGAAAGCCTTTATCCGGCTCGAACCGCTTCACCGCCTGCATCAAACCGACGTTCCCTTCGGAAACGATCTCGGCGAGCGGCAGCCCATACCCGCGATAACCCATCGCAATCTTCGCCACCAAGCGAAGATGGCTCGTCACCAACTTGTGCGCGGCATTGGAATCTTCATGCTCGCGCCAACGCTTGGCGAGCATGTATTCCTCGCCCTGCTCCAGCATGGGAAAATTGCGGATCTCGGAGAGATACCGGTGCAACCCGCCTTCCGGCGTCAACGTCAGATAGCCTGCTGCGGCCATATCAAACCCCTTTGCGCGGGCCGAAACTTCGTGCGTTTTCGCCCCGAAGCCCCAACCAAATCAACGCCCCCGTCCTCCCAAGGCCCGGGCGTGAGCGATACCATCTATGTATGGATGTCGGCGATTTTAAGACCCTCGACCCTGCTGACCTAAACCTTTGAGCGCAAGATAGGTTTCGGTGAAGTCTTCCGGCAACACACTCTCAAAGCGCACCGGCTTATCGGTACCCGGATGATGAAAGCCCAGAACCGCCGCGTGCAGCGCCTGGCGCGATATCCCTAAGGTCAGCCCGGGAATCGTGCGCGGCCGCCCGTATACCGGATCGCCGACCAGCGGATGGCCGATATGCGCCATATGCACGCGAATTTGATGCGTACGTCCCGTCTCCAATCGGCACTCGATCAGCGACGCCGTCGTCCCGAACGCCTCGATCACCTTGTAGTGAGTCCGCGCTGGTTTTCCACCGACGCGCAGCACCGCGATCTTCTGACGGTTCAACGGACTGCGCCCGAGCGCGGCGTCGATCGTGCCCGACCGTTCGCGCGGCACACCCCACACGATCGCGCGATAGACGCGCTCAATCGCATGCGCCGCGAACTGTTTGCCGAGTGAGGTCATCGCCTTCTCGGTCTTCGCCGCAACCATCAGGCCCGTCGTATCCTTGTCGATGCGATGCACGATCCCCGGCCGAAGCTCGCCGCCGATACCGCGCAGCGACTCCCCGCAATGCGCGATGAGCGCATTCACAAGCGTCCCATCCCGATTGCCCGCCGCCGGATGCACGACCAACCCCGCCGGCTTGTCGATGACGATCAGATGCGCGTCCTCGAACACGATGTTGAGCGCGATATCCTCCCCTTCCGGCACAGCCGACACCGCCGGCGGAATGACGAGCGTCAACGCCTCGCCCAACTTAACCTTCTGCGACGCATCGTCGAACGGCCGCTTGGCGCCGGTCACCGCCCCCGCTGCGATCAATTGCTGAAGCCTGGAGCGCGACAAATCAGACCACACGCCCGCCAGCACCCGGTCAAGGCGCTGGCCCGCTTGGCTCTCGTCAATCGTCAGTGTACGACGCTCGCCGTCGCTCGAGGATTCCGTCATGGCCGATGTCGTACCTGAAGAACCGCCGCCCGCAAATCGCGGCCTTTGGATGCTGGTGATCGGCCTCGGCATCGCGATCATAATTGTCTTAGCCCTCATGATCGGCATGGCGATTAAGCAAGCCGTCTTCGACAAACCGGCAGCCCCGACGGCGACCGCCACCTTCAAGCCCGGCGAAGTCCCCGAACTGAACCTGGACCTGGCCCCAGGAACGAGCGTCGCCGAAGCCCGCATGGACGGCACCAACTTGGTCGTGCGCATCGCCGGCCCCGAAGCCGACGAGATCCTGGTCATCGACCCGACAAAGTCCCGCGTCCTCAGCCGGGTGAGATTCAACAAGAAAGCGCCGTAGCGACGCCGCCATTGAATTCATTGGCTTTTCCAAAACGCATGCAATCCGATCCGTCACGCCGTCACATCGGCTGATTTCCACCGTTTCTGCCGTCACAGCTCCATCACGCATCCGTCACACCCGTCACATGCAGCGGTAAAGACAAGGCTCATTGCGCCCGGCGGAAACCGCCGAGCCATCCCTCTTTCACCCCTGATGTGGATCAGCTCTTTGTAACAGAATGGATCGAAGAAATCAACGATTCTCACTATGTCCCCAAAACACCCGCGCGCACGAACGAGAGCTAAGTCGCAGCTTTGATGAGGCTGTCTCGAAGCGTGGTCAAATCACGCTGAAGCCGGCGAAAATCGTCGGGCGCGAGGCCGGTCGCCTCGACGATCGGCGAGAGACCGCAAGAGCCTCTGTCCCGCACGCGACGTCCCGCTTCCGTCAGGCTCACGCGAACCTGCCGCTCGTCGACGGAATCGCGCTGCCGCGTGACGTAGCCCATACCTTCCAGCCGCTTGAGCAAAGGCGTGAGCGTGCTTGAATCCAGATAGAGTTTCTCGCCGAGGCTTCCGACCGTCTGATCGTCCTGCTCGTGAAGCGCGACGAGGGCGATGAACTGCAGGTACGTAAGGCCGAGTTCTTCGAACAGCGGCTTATAAACGCGGCCGAACGCCAAGTTGGTCGAATAGACCGCAAAACACAAAAAATCGGACAGCGTCGCGGGAGCCTTAGGCTCTTCGCTTTTCGCGTTCTTTTTCATCGACTTAGCCAGCCTCCAATCGCGTCACAGCGCACTCACGAATATATATATAGCATACGATCTAATCGCAAGCGATTGACAAGCGCCGGGCCATCCGATTATAAGATCGCATGCGATTTAATCGCGCACGATCATATCCAGATAGGGAGATTACCAATCATGTCCATCAGTGCAATGGCCACGGCCAGTATCGTCCTCGTGCACGGCGCGTTCGCCGACGGCTCGGGTTGGGAAGATGTTTATGCGCGCCTGAAGCAGGACGGTTACGCGGTGACCATCGTCCAAAATCCGCTCACCTCGTTTGCCGACGACGTCGCCGCGACGAAACGGGCGATCGACACCTCGAAGGGGCCGGTCATCCTGGTTGGCCACTCCTACGGCGGCGCCGTGATCACCGAGGCCGGCAACGACCCGAAGGTTGCGGGCTTGGTCTACATCGCCGCCTTCGCGCCGGATAAGGGCGAGTCCGTCGGATCGCTCATCGCCAATCCCGCGCCGGGCGCGCCCGTGCCGCCGATCCTGCCGCCGCAAGACGGCTTCCTCATCGTCGACAAAGCGAAATTTCATGCCGCGTTCGCAGCCGACGTCGAACCCAAGAAGGCCGCCTTCATGGCCGACTCCCAAGTGCCGTGGTCTGTAACCGCGCTCAACAATCAGATCAGCCAACCGGCGTGGCGCGCAAAGCCGAGTTGGTACCTGGTCGCGACCGAGGACTTGATGATCCCCGTCCCCGCCCAGCGTTCGATGGCCAAACGCGCCGGCGCGACGGTCGCCGACAGCAAAGGCAGCCACGCCATCTATGTCTCGCAGCCGGCCGACGTCGCCGACCTGATCGAGAAGGCGGCAAAGGCCGTTTCAGCGTCGAAGTGAACAACCGCCAGCGAAGAGCCGGAAGACACCGGCTCTTCGTCCCTTTCAGCCATGAGCCGTGAACGCTGGAGCGCCGGGTCCCGATATCCTACAACCGATGACATCACAGTCATTGGAACCATGAATGATCACCGGCCCGACCACGCACAGCTTCATCTCCCAACGCCTCCGCCTGCGCTATGTCGACTGGGGCAACCCTGAAGCGCCGCCGCTGATCCTGCTTCACGGCGGCCGCGATCATTCGCGCAGCTGGGATTGGACGGCGCAGGAACTGCGCCGCGATTGGCATGTTATCGCGCCCGATCTGCGCGGCCATGGCGACAGCGACTGGTCGCCCGACGGCGACTACGGCGGCCTCGCCATGCTCTACGACCTCGCGCAACTGATCCATCAGTTGAAGCTCGCGCCGGTCACGATCGTCGCACACTCCTACGGCGGCAACATCGCACTGCGCTATGCCGGCGTCTATCCGGCGAACGTGAAGAAGCTCGTCGCGATCGAAGGCCTCGGCCCCTCGCCCAAAATGCTCGCCGAACGTTTCAACAAACCGATCGACGAGCGCCTGCGCAGCTGGATCGACGCCAAGCGCGCGATCGCCGGCCGCACCCCGCGCCGCTATCCGACGATCGAGGAAGCCTTCAAGCGCATGAAGGAAGAAAACCACCACCTCTCCGACGAACAAGCACGCCACCTGACCATCCACGGCGCGAGCCAAAACGAAGACGGCAGCTACACCTGGAAGTTCGACCCCTACATGCGCGTCTTCCCGCCCTTCGACATGACGCAAGCCGACGTCGAAACGATGTGGAGCGCCATCGCCTGCCCGACGCTTCTGATGTACGGCGAAGACAGTTGGGCCTCGAACCCGGAGAAGGACGGCCGCGCCAAACACTTCAAAACCGCGCGCGTCATCTCATTCAAGAATGCCGGCCACTGGCTCCACCACGACCAGTTCGACCAGTTCATGAGCGAGCTGCGCGCGTTCCTTTAGATCGCATTTCGCCTGGGCTGAAGTGGCGGCACGAGAAGGAGACCGGCATGATCAACGGCGCCCATATCATGATCTATTCGCGCGACGCGGACAAAGACCGCGCCTTCCTGCGCGACGTCTTAGGCCTGTCGCACGTCGACGTCGGACACGGCTGGCTGATCTTCAAGCTGCCGCCGTCCGAGGCCGCGGTGCATCCCTCCGACGAAAACGACAAGCACGAACTCTACTTCATGTGCGATGACATCGACGCCGAGGTCCGCCGCCTAAAAAGCAAAGGCGTCGCCTGCGAACCGCTCAGCACGCAGGGCTGGGGCCGCTCGACGCGCGTGAGTCTGCCCGGCGGCGGCACACTGGGCATCTACGAACCGCGCCACGCGCGGCCCTGAACGCGAAGCCGGCTTGTGCTATCTACCGCCCAGCCAACCGGAGCCGCATCGTGACCGACGCCAACGCCGACTATATCGATCCAACCCGCGAGAGCTTCAACGCCTTCAAGGCGCTGCCGCGCGACACCCCGATCGAGATGCTGAACCTGGTGCGCTATCGCGATCGCGCGCTCTATCCCGAAGGCCACAGCCACGCCGGCCGCAATCTGACGGGCGCGCAGGCTTACGCCGAATACGGCCGCACCAGCGAACCCATCTTCGCGCGCGTCGGCGGCCGCACGATCTGGCGCGGCAAGATGGAAGCGATGCTGACGGGCCCCGCGAGCGAACAATGGGACGCGGCCTTCATCGCGCGCTACCCGAACGCGGGCGCCTTCCTCGCGATGATCACCGATCCCGACTACAAGCTCGCCGTCGTACACCGCCAAGCCGCGGTGCTGACAAGCCGCTTGGTGCGCTTCGGCCCGCTTGCGGCCGGCGGATCGTTCGCGGGCTAACGCGCCGCGCAAACATCGACGCGCGCCGGGAGCCGCGCGTCGATCCAGTGGCCGATCGTTTCCAACACGCGATCACGCTCGCGCCAATGCAGCAGCAGATGCGGGCCATCCTCAAATTCGACGAGGCTCGCATCGCCCTTGAAGCGCTCGCTCAAACTGCGGATGCAGCGCAAAGGTGAAACGTCTTCCCGCGATCCGACCAGCGTCAGCGTCGGCACGTCGACCTCGGGCGCCACGTCGTAGACCCGCTCGCCCAGCCGCAACAAGCCGCCCATCAACGCCGGCGAAACCCGCCGCAACACCAACGGATCGGCGAGAAGCCGTATCGCCGCGTCCGCCGAAAGGTCGTCGCAATTGACCCGCTCGACGAAGAGATCGGCCCGCGCGCCGAACAGCTTCAGCGCGCGAATCACGAGGCCAAACGCGAACCGCCGCATTGCACAGCCGAGCGCACCGGGCGCCACGAGGGTCATACCCGCAACGCCATCAAGATGTCCCCGCGTCTGCGCCAGAATGGCAAGCGCCCCGCCCATGCTCTCGCCGATGACGAACACCGGCACGCCGGGCACGCGACGCTTCAGAAACGACGCCGCATCGCCGATATCGCGCGCCAACCGGCGCGTGCCGGCCCATTTGCCGCGCGTGCGCGTCTGACCGAAGCCGCGTTGGTCGATCGCCAGCACCGCATACCCACGCGTTGCAAAGTAAGGGCAGACCGCGTCGAACGCGCCGGCGTAGTCGCACACGCCATGCACCAGAAGCACCGCCGCGCGCGGCTGCTTCGGCAACCACAGGCGATACGGCAAGCGATAGTGATCGTCGGCGCGGACGTCGCCGCGATAGACCGCGGCATCCATCCACGGTTCGCGCGACGTAAACGTGCCCAGCACGACCGGATCGAACGGCACGGGAGTCACATCTTCGAACCGCGAACCCCAATCGTAGCGAAAGGCCGATGACATGGACGCTGAACCAAATGTTTTCGCCAGATCAAACGCGGCCCACGGCGCGCAGGTTCCGCACGCTAACCACGTTGGCAAACGCACGCGTTCATTCGTCGTGGGAACCCAACCACGCGCTCGTCGTTCTCATCCTGGCTCAAACGGTTTCTAGGAACGACGTCATGCGCAAGATCCTGGCTATTCTTCTCATCCTCGGCGGCATCGCCGCTCTCGCGACGCCCTACATCACCTACACCGAGAAGGAGCGCGTCGTTGACGTCGGTCCGATCGAGATCGACGCGGAAAAAGAAAAGACGATCCCGATCCCGCAGATCGCAGCCGTCGCCGCCATCATCATCGGCATCGGCATGCTCGCGCTCGGCAGCCGCTCCGAAGTCTAATCCGGCGTCGGTCGACACACACCTGCACGCGGCGGCCGCACAGTCGGCCGCCGACGCGCGTTCGTCGACGGCGACTTGATCGGCCGCACCTCGCTCGCGTATAGCAACACCTTCGACCGCCAGCCCCCATCGTCTAGCGGTCTAGGACGTCGCCCTCTCACGGCGAAAACAGGGGTTCGAGTCCCCTTGGGGGCACCACCGGCGTCGAACCAACCCCTTCACAAATCCGGCTCAATACTCAGGGTTAACCGACGCGCTCGTTATTCACTCTCACAATAGTGAGCATTGACGCCACCCCGTACCCGCGCCAAGATGCCCGTGAAAGTCGACGTCACGATCGGCAGCAAATGGGGAGGGGATGGTGCGGGGGAAGACCGACGCGCCTGGAGCAGCGTTTCGTTGCCGGCGCGGTCATTGACGATGGCCACACGCAAATTTTCGACGCCCGCCGGCGCGCTTGGCCAGGCTGATGTGGTGTTGGACGCGCAGTCGACGGCGCCGCGCGAGGGCGCGTGGCTCGCGCTCGCCATGCTGTGCTTCATCTACGTGCTGAATTTCTTGGACCGGCAATTGCTGTCGATCCTCGCCAAGCCCATCCAAGACACGCTGAACGTCACCGACAGCCAACTCGGTCTGATCGGCGGTCTCTACTTCGCACTCTTCTACTGCTTCATCTCCATTCCCGTCGGCTGGTTGGCCGACAGAACCAATCGCATCTACGTGCTGTCGATCGCCTGCGGACTATGGAGCGCCGCGACGATAGCGTGCGGCCTATCCCGAACCTATCCGGAGCTTGTCGTCGCGCGCATGACCGTCGGCGTCGGCGAGGCTGGCGGCGTGCCGCCGTCCTACGCGATCATCTCCGACTACTTCCCGCCCAGCCGCCGCGGCACCGCGCTCGGCCTCTTCAATCTCGGGCCACCCATCGGCGCAGCTTTGGGCGTCGCGTTCGGCGCGTCGATCGCCGCCGCCTTCAGCTGGCGCACCGCCTTTGTCGTCCTCGGCGCGGTCGGCCTCTTCGCGGCGCTGGCGCTCGTTCTCATGGTGCGCGAGCCGCCGCGCGGCGGCCTCGATCGCGCCGCCTTACCGGCGGAGAAGAAATCGGGCTTCCTCCAAACGCTGGCGATGTTCTTCTCGCGCCGCGAACTCATGCTCATGGCGCTCGGCAGCGGCGCGACGCAGTTCATCACCTACGGCATGGGCAATTTCACCGTGCTCTTTCTCATGCGCGAGAAGGGCATGACGCTGGATCAGGTCGCCGTCTACTACGCCCTGATCGTCGGCATCGCCATGAGCGCCGGCATCTTCGCCTCAGGCTGGCTGATCGACCTCTTCACGCGGCGCTCGAAGCAAGCTTACGCCGTGATCCCAGCCATATCGCTCATCCTCGCGGTGCCGCTCTACGTGGGATTTGTCTGGGCGCCGGAGTGGCAGACCGCCCTTCTCTTCCTGATCGGTCCGACGTTCCTCAACTATTTCTATCTGTCGTCGGCGGTGACCTTTGTTCAGCAAGAGGTAAAGCCGGATCAGCGCGTAATGTCGGGTGCGTTGCTGCTCCTCATCATGAACATGATCGGCTTAGGGTTCGGACCCACTTATGTCGGCGCCGCCAGCGATTTCTTCCGCCCTGATTATCCCGATCACTCGCTGCAGATCGCCTTGTACACGCTCACGCCTTTTTACGGTGTGGCCGTCGTGCTCTTCATATGGTTAGCCCTGGTGCTACGGCGCCAAGGCCCGAAAGCTGGAGCTGTCTGATGATGTCGTTTCGTCGTCTGATCGTCGGGGCCGCCGCGGCCGCTTGTCTCGCCACCACCGCCTATGCAGCCGGCCCCGTGGTCACGCCGCCCGCCGGTTCGGTGGAAGGCGTCGACGTCGGCGGGACACGCGTGTTCAAAGGCATTCCGTACGCGGTGCCGCCGGTCGGACAAGGCCGCTGGCGCGCGCCGATGGCGATGCCGCCATGGCAAGGCGTCAAGACCGCGGCCGAGTTTGGGCCCGCGTGCGTGCAGCCGAGCTTCAAGTTCAAAAGCGTCTACGCGCAAGACATCGGCGCGACGAGCGAGGATTGCCTGACGCTGAACATCTGGTCGCCGGCCGACGCGCGCAAAGCGCCGGTGTTCGTGTGGATTCACGGCGGCTCGTTCACGGGCGGCGGAAGCAAAGAGTCGCTCTACGACGGCGCGCAGCTGGCGCAGCGGGGCGTCATCGTCGTGACGATCAACTATCGTGTCGGCGTCCTCGGCTATCTGGCGCATCCGCAGCTCAGCAACGAGTCGCCGCTGAAAATATCCGGCAACTACGGCACGCTCGATCAGGTCGAGGCGCTGAAATGGGTTCAGCGCAACATCGAAGCCTTCGGCGGCGACCCCGCCAACGTGACGATCGCAGGCGAGTCCGCCGGCGGCCTCAGCGTTCTGTATCTCATGGCCTCGCCCGCGGCGCGCGGCTTGTTCGCGAAGGCGATCGCGCAAAGCGCGTATATGATCTCGATGCCGGAGCTGCGCGAGCGCAAGTTCGGTGAGACGCCGGCCGAGTTGCAGGGCGCACGCCTCCTGACCACCCTCGGCGCCGCGAACATCGGCGCATTGCGCAAGATGGACGCGCAGACGCTGGTCGATAACGCCGCGATGGCGCGCTATCTGCCGCTCGGCAACGTCGACGGCAAGGTCTTGCCGCGCCAACTGGTCGACACGTTCGACAAGGGCGAGCAAGCACACGTGCCGTTGCTCGCCGGGTTCAACAGCGGCGAGATCCGCACGCTGACCATTCTGGCGCCGCCCGTCCCCTCAAGCGCGGCAGCGTACGAAAGCACCATCCGCGAAAAATACGGCGACCTCGCCGACGAATTCCTGCGGCTCTATCCAAGCTCCAATATGCAGGAGAGCATCTTCGCGACGACGCGCGACGCGCTCTACGGCTGGACAGCGGAACGGCTCGCCCGCAACCAGGCGAAGGTGGGTGTGCCGTCTTATCTTTACTTGTTCGATCACGGTTATCCGGCGGCGGACGACGCGGGCCTTCACGCCTTCCACGCCAGCGAGCTGCCCTACATGTTCGGCAACCGGGATCGCACACCGCAATTCTGGCCGAAGATTCCGGCGACGCCGCAAGAAGCCCGCCTATCCGACACGATGGTCGGCTATTGGACGAGCTTCGCCAAAACCGGCACGCCCGTCGCCGCAAACGAAGCCGCATGGACGCCGTACGGATCGGCCGGCGCCTACATGCATTTCGCCGATGTGCCCAAGCCGGCGAGCGATCTCTTCCCGGGCATGTTCGAGCTGCACGAAGAGGCCGTCTGCCGTCGCCACAAGAGCGGCGACCAGCCTTGGAATTGGAACACCGGATTGGTGTCCCCGAAGCTTTCCGGCACGCGTTGCCAATAGAGCGCGGACGGAATCAATCGCTGGTCTGAGCCGTCGCGAATATGTGGATTCTCGCCGCTGAGAAGTGACGGACGCGTTCCGCGCCTGTTCGAGGTTGCGTGAGATGCACCCCCGACGATTGTATTCGATCGTCACCAACACATCCGGCCGAGCGCGAACGCTAGTGGTCGTGTGTGGGGTCGCTCGCAGTGCACCTGCACTAGAGACGGCTCTGCCGTAATGACAGCCGCCCCTCCGCGCACCTGTGCTGCTTGCAGTCCAAATCGAAACGCCTGAATAGTTGTCGCTTGGGGGACGACTGCTTTTGGGGGCAACGATGGCGCGCCGATCTTTCGCGCGGGCAGTGCACGTGCGCTGCGCGACGGCACTCGTGTTGGCGCTGTCCTGCGCAACCGCCCAGGCACAGCAGATCGGACAGGCGAGCAATGTGCGCGTGGTCGCTACGCAAACGCCGCCCGCCCGCCAACCGTTCGAACTCATCCGCTTTGCCCCGATCTTCCGCGGCGCGTATTTGGCGACGAGCCCCAAGGGCGCACTTGAGGTGACGTTCGCCGACGGCAGTAGGCTCGCGCTGGGTGGCGCATCGACTGTTGTGGTCGACGAATACGTTTATGCGGGACCGGGCGGCACCAGCCGGCAAGCGGTTCGCTACACCAAAGGCATTTTCCGTTTCGTCTCGGGCTCCATGCCCAAGGATCGCGTGCGCATCGAAACGCCGACCGTCAACGTGGGCATCCGGGGCACCGTCATTCGCGCACTCGTGGACGAAGACGGCACCACAACGGTGAGCGTCGACGACGGCATCGCGACCGTGACGTCGAAACAAACCGGTCAGTCGGTGACGCTGAACCCCGGCGAGAAAGTGACGATCAAGCCCGGCGGCGATTTCGGTCGCGTGGAACTAGGCAAAGTCGAGGGGTGCAACTGATGCCGCACTTCGCCCTTTGGTACAGAGCGTTTGTCGCCATTTCCATTGCTGCCGGGGCAATGCTCGGCGCATCGAGCCCGGCTAGGGCTTGCGACACGCCGCTCGTCGTCACCACGCCCACAGTCGTGACGACGCCGGTCGACTGCGTGGTGATCAACGGCGCCGCAATCGCCGGCGACGTCGGCATCGACACAACGATCAACAACCCGACACCGAACGATCCCGCGGTCAGCATCACTGGCTCGACAATCACGGGCCGGTTCTTCAACAACGGCGTCTTGCAAACATCCACGGGCTCGACGTCGCTTGAGATCGGCGGCGTGATCATCACCGGCGGCATCGAGAACGCGGGTTCGATTACCGGCGACACCATCGGCATCCAGATGCAGAGCGTCGACCTTGCCGGTGGGCTTCACAACACCAGCACCGGAACGATTGCTGGCGGCGCTGGCGGCGCGGCCTACGGCATCAACATCGATCCGCTCACGCTGTTTGCAGACGGCATCACGAACGATGGCACGATTAGCGGCGGCAATACGGCGATCGCCAGCGCCAGCACAAACTTCTCGGGCGGCATATTCAACACCGGATCGATAACCGGCGGGTCCCGGGGCATCTTGCTCACCGGAACGTTCGGCGGCGGCATCACGAACACGAGCACGGGCACGATCTCGGGCAACACCGGCGGCGGCATTACCTCGGTCGGCGACTTTTCGGGTGGCATCAACAACGCAGGCAACATCACGAGCGCAGCAACCGCCGTCTTGCTGTCGGGAACCTTCGCTGGCGACATCACGAACTCAGGCACCATCAGCGGCAACGGCGGCATCGACATGTCCGCCACCGTCGTCGGCAATATGACGAACAGCGGTTCGATCCTGGGCACGAACACCGCCCTTTTCATGTCGTCCGATTGGAACGGACGTCTCAACAACAGCGGCACGATCGCCGGCACGAATCTCGCCGGCGTGTGGCTTGCGAACTATTTGAGAGGCGGCATCGATAACAGCGGCAACATCACCGGCGGCATCTACGGCATACGCAACGACGGTTTGTTGGATAACGGAATCCTGAACAGCGGCGACATTATCGGCGGCACGTACGGCATCTCGGCGACGCAAGGCATCTTCACCGGCGGCATCACGAACCTGGTGGGCGGCCTCATCGAAGGCACCACCTTCCTAGGGATCACCGTCGGCCAAGACTTCTCCGGCGGCATCCATAACGCCGGCGAGATCCGCGGCGCCACCTACGGCGTCTTCGTCAACGACCTGTTCGCAGGCGGCATCCATAATACGGGCGTCATCAGCGGCGCGGGCGACACGGCCATCGTTCTTGCGAACACCGCAGTGTTCCAGGGCGGGATCACCAGCACCAACCTCATCAGCGGCGGCTCGGGCATCGAAGTCGGTGGCATCCTCAACGGCGGGATCAACAATGCGGGTCAGATCCTCGCCTCCGCGAACAACGGCATCCTCATCCTCGGCCTCGGCACGCTCAACGACGGTGTTCAGAATTCCGGAACGATCAACGCCGCCATATCCGGAATGCTCATCAGCGGTGAACTTTCTGGCGGCGTCCAAAACAGCGGAACGATCGACGGCAACACCAACGGCATCCATGTCCAAACCAGCCTCGTCGGAGGCCTTCAAAACACCGGCTCCATCTTCGGCTCCGGCGGCGCCGGCCTCTCCATCGACGCGACCGGCACATTCGAAGACGGCGTCACGAACAGCGGCTTCATGACCGGCGGCCTCGGCGCCATTCTCTCAACCGGTACATTCAGCGGCGGCATTTTGAACAACGCCGGCGGTTCGCTGCAGGGTGGCTTCTGGGGCGTCGTCCTCGGCGGCACGTTCGACGGCGGTATCACGAACAACGGCTCGATCAGCGGCAGCAACGCCGGCATCCTCTCCTTCGGAACCTTCTCGGGCGATATCGTCAATTCCGGCAACATCAGCGGCGTCTTCGGCGTGCGCACGACCCAGGCCTTCAACGGCGGCATCGTGAACACAGGCTCGATCACCAGCAATTTGAACGCGGCGATCAGCTTGGAGGCCGGCGCCACCGGCGGCATCGTCAACTCGGGCACAATCAGCGGCCCGACCGCGATCCACGTCACCGGCGCACTCGGCAGCGACGGCATCTTCAACAACGGAACGATCCAGGGTGCGATCGATTTGAGCTTGACGACGAACGCCGTCACCTACCTCCAAACCGGCGGCCCGGGCGCAGTGACCGACACGGGATCGGGCACGTTCTCGCTGAGCAACACAGCGGTCACGACGCTCGACTTCCGCGGCGGCACTCTCTTCGGCGACGTGGCGGGCGGCGCCGATTTGAACGACATCTTCGTGGTGAACGGCTTTGATATCTTCGGCTACGTGGCAGGCACGGCGTCGAATCTGGCGTCGTTCGCCGTCAACGGCACGGCGTACATCGACGACGCCGAGATCAACACCAACGCCATGTCGGTCGGCGCGAACGGAACGCTGTTCATGTTCGACACGGCCGTCATCAACGCGCAGAACGTGACGTTCTCACCAACGTCAACCCTCCGGGCCGAGCTCACCACCAACACCGCCGCGCATCCGACGATCAACGTCGACGGCACGGCAAATCTCGCAGGCGCCTTCATCGCCCACATCGACCCGCAGGCCTTCTTGGGCTCGGGCGAGACCGAGTGGGTCTATGACGGCATCATCGCCGGCAACGTGACCGGCACATTCAACTCGGTCACCATCTTCGGCGCGCCGAACTTCTTCACCATCACGCCCGCCTACAACAGCTTCGACGTCACGATCTCGTTGAATTCCTTCGCCGATCTGATCGAACCGACGAACCCCAATCAGGTCAGCGTCGGCGATGCGCTCGACGACATCTATGCCGACGGCACGACCGACCCCGACCTCCTCAACCTCATCAACACGCTGGCCAACGCCACCGACGACGAGATCGCCCAAATTCTCGACGACATTGCAGGATCGATGCAGGCCGAAACCGGCATGGCGGCCCTGCGGTCCGACGATCCGTGGAAGCAATCGGTCGGCCAACGCGTGAACGCCGCGCGGTCCACAGGCTGCACGGTGGCGGGCGACACGTGGTGCCTGCGCCGCTACGCACAAGCGCCCTCCCCTGTTGTCACCGATGCAACCGACGACGCCGAGGCCTTCGGCTGGCTTGAGACCGGCCTGCGCGATATCGGCACGACGTCGATGTGGGGACGCGTGGTCGGCGTGTGGGGTAGGAACGATGGCGGCGCATCTTCGCCCGGCTCGCAGCAGCAAACCCACGGGCTCGTCGGCGGCGTGGATCACGTGGTCGACCAGACGCTTCTGCTCGGGCTCGCCGGTCAGTACGTGAACACGCAGGCCGATTTCGACAACAGCTTCAACCAATCGAGCATCGAAGCCGTGCAGATCGGGCCCTACTTCTCGTACGGCGGCGCCGAAGCCTATGTGAACGGCAACGCGAGCATCATCGCGTCGCGCTCGCTCACGGACCGAATCTTCGCCGTCGGCAATCAGATCTACACCGCCTCTGTCCGCTTCCCCTCAACGACCTATACGGCATCGCTCGAAGGCGGCTCGATCTTCGAGGTCGACGGCTATCGCCTGGAGCCCAACATCGGCGTCAACTACGCGCTGCAGATGACGGATACCTACGCCGAGGGCGGTGCAGGCGGCTTGGGCCTCATCGTCAGTCCGCAGGATCTGAATTCACTGCGCTCGTTGGTCGGCGGACGGATCTCGCGCGTCTATGATGTCGGCGACCGCAAGATGGTGCCCGAACTTCGCCTCGAGTGGCGGCACGAGTTCTTGGACCGCCGGCATACGTTCGAGGCCGCTTTCGCCGGTGCACCCGATGTGACGTTCCTGGTGAATTGCTCGCCAAGCGCACGCGATGTGTTGGCGCTCGGCGGTTCGGTTACGATCCCCGTGTCAGGTCGGGTGACCGGCTTCATCGATGCGGAAGGCGCGGCGAGCGACGACACCATGGCCGGCACCCTCTCGCTCGGCGCCCGCGCGACGTGGTGAAAGCAAGCGTTCCAGGCCGAAGGCGGCCTACGGATTTTTGAGGGCCAAGAATCCCGCGGCCATGAACTTGGCCATCCGCTTCTTGATGGCCGGAAAATCACCGGAGTCGCAAAGCCCGCCCGACAGGCGGTTGATGCGGCCCGTGTTCGCGAGCGTGTTCATCAACGCGCCCGTCACGAAGTGATAGCCCCAGAAGATGTCTTCGTCCGAATAGTCCGGCAGCGCGCGCTTCAAGATGCTCACGAGCTTGAGGACGACCGGGTCGAAGTGAATATCCATCAGCTTCGCGCCCTCCGGCGTGTTGCTCGCGCGCGCGCCGAAGGCGGCGTAGTTCATCCACCCTTCGCCGCCGTGGAAATAGAGGTCGAGGTCGGTGTCGAGGAACGCATGTAGCGCGCCTTCGACGGTCGGCTTGCCGCCGCACGACGCCTCGTACTTCTCAAGAGCCACCATCCGCCCCCCGCTGGTGATCGGCGCGCGGCGGGCAAAGACCTCCTCGAACAGGTTGGTCTTGTCCTTGAAATAATAGTGAAGCAGCGTCGTGTGGATGCCCACCCGTTGCGCGACGTCGCGCAGGGTTACGCCGTCGAACCCATGCTTCGAAAACAGGAATTCGGCCGCGTCCAGGATTTGCTCCAGACTTTCGGCGCGCTGTTCCGCCTTCGTCCGGCGCGGGCGTTTGGCGGCTCCACTTTTGACATCAAGACCCATCCCCCCTTTTTGTTCCGTGGAGGTCGGCTCTGTCAAATCCATCAGCGGCGAGCCCTATGAACGGCAAAGGCCCCAGCGGCGTAGTCGGCGCGCAGCCGGTTCTTGTCGATTTTGCCGGTCGCAGCCAGCGGCATGACCTCGATCTGCAAAACCTGATCGGGAATCCACCAATCTGCCACTTTACCGCGCAGCGACGCGAGTAACGCCTGTGCATCGAGCGACTGGCCGCGCCGCGGTTCCATGATGAGCACGGGCCGCTCGCCCCACTTTTCGTCGACGCGGCCGATCACCGCAACTTGGCCGACGGCGGGATGACGCCCGACGATGTCTTCGATCTCGGCCGGATTGATCCATTCGCCGCCGGACTTGATCAGATCCTTCGACCGGCCGCAGATCGTCAGGTTCCCGTCCTCGTCGATCGTCGCGAGGTCGCCGGTGTCGAAATAGCCCTCGCTGTCGAGCGCGTCCTGCTCGGCCTTGAAGTAGCGGGCGACGACGCTCGCGCCTTTCGCTTTGAGGTGGCCGACCGTACCGCGCTGCTGTTTCAGCGTGACGCCGTTGGCGTCGGTGAGTTTCAGGTCGAGCCCCATGGGCGGGCGGCCCGATGCGCCAGCGGAAATTTCGTCGGCCGGCGCGATCGTGCCCCTGGGCGACAGCTCCGTCATGCCCCAACTCGTCTGCACCCGCGCGCCGAGCCGTTCTTCCATTCGGCGGATCAACGCTTCGGGGCATTTCGAGCCGCCGATAAGCACGCGCTTCAGCGCCGGCAGCTCGCCGCCGGTCGCGTCGAGATGATCGAGCACCCCGAGCCAAACCGTTTGCACACCGACGGCGAAGGTGACGCCTTCATCGCGCATCAATTTTGCCAAGCTCGCGCCGTCGAGGTGGCGGCCCGGCAGAACCATTTTCGCGCCCACCGTCGGCGCGGCGAGCGGCATGCCCCAACCATTGGCGTGAAACATCGGCACGGCGACCAGCACGACGTCGCTGCCCGTCAACGCCGTCGCATCGCCTTGCAGCGACCGCAGCGTGTGCAGGTAGTTGGAACGGTGCGTATAGAGCACGCCCTTCGGCTTGCCCGTGGTGCCGGACGTGAAGCAAAGGCCCGCGACCGTGTTCTCGTCGAAATCGCCCCAACGCGCCGGCGCACCGCGCGACTCCAGTAACGTCTCATGCATCCAGACGCGCGCGCTGCGCAGGCTAAACTCGCCGTGCACGTCGTCCATGACGATGACATGCTCAAGCGTCGGACAATGCGGCGCCAACTCGATAAGCAGCGGCACGAGGTTCGAGGCGACGGCAAGCGCGCGATCCTCGCCTTCGTTGATCATCATGGCGAGGTGAGCGACGGTAAGACGTGGATTGAGCGTGTGGCAGACGAGCCCCGCGCCCATCAACGCGAAGTGCATCTCAAGATGATGCTGCGTGTTCCAGGCGAGCGTCCCAACGTGGTCGCCGGCTTTGAGACCCAAGGACAACAGCGCGCCCGACAGGCGGTTGCTGCGTTCCCGCAACGTAGCGTAACCGATACGGCTGATGGCCTCGCCCGCGTCGGCCGTGACGATCTCACGTTCGCCCGACCATTTCGCTGCGTGGTCGAGGAATTTGTCGATCGTCAGGGCGTAGGGTTGCATTTTTCTCCGTTCCGAAAAATTCGGCCGCCGGCTGTGGTGGAACAGCACGGCGGCCGAGCAGTTTGCGGGGTCAGAACACTTTCATAAGGCGGATACCGAACTGACGCGGCGGACCGGCGAAGTACATGTTGGAGTTAAGCGCCGCCGCGTAATGCTGATTGGTCAAGTTCGTGGAGTAGAGCGTCGCCGTCCACTCGCCGGTCGACCAGGCGAGTTGGGCATTGATGATATTCCGGTCTTCGATCCTGTCGCCGCGCGACGCGTCTTCGAACAGCGTCGCCCATTGCTTGGACACGTGTCCGAAGTTGATCCGCGGTGTGAGCGTTTGGCCGTCGCCGAGTTCGAAGACGTATTGGGCGCCGAGATTGAACGTGAACTCGGGCGCGTAAGTCTGGTCCTTGCCGCCCAGATAGCGGCAGTACGGGGCCATGAAGGCGCCCCAAGTAGGATCAATGGCGGGGAACGAACTGATCGGCCCGAGCCTGACGTCGCACTGCGAGATGTTCGCGACCGCGGCTGGAGGCGCATTGCGCGGATCCACGGCCCAGAACGCGCCCAATTCGCTGTGCATCCAGCCCAGGCCCAGATCGGCCGAGAAGTTTCCGAACACGGCTTCGGCCTGCGCCTCGAAGCCGTAGATCTTCGTCGTGTCGGGCACGTTGAGTTCGAAGCCGAAGGTCGGGTACTGCGGGTAGCCGATGATGACTTGGAAGTTTTCGTAGTCGTTGTAGTAGGCATCGAGTTGCGTGCGCAGATGGTTATCGAACCACCCGGCCTTCCAGCCGACCTCGTAGTTCGTCACCTTCTCGGACTTGAACGGCGCGGGTGCACCCAGGCCCACGTCCAAGTTGAGGCCGCCCGGCTTGAAGCCCGTTGCCGCGAACGCATAGAGGAAGTTGGTATCGTCAACGATCCAGTTGAGCGAAACCTTGCCCGACATCGCCGAGTACTTCTCGCTCTGGCGCATCGTGAGCGGCAGGCCGTACTGCGAAATTGAGCCTTCGTTCTTCGTCCACGAGTCGGAATAGCGTGCGCCGACTTGCAGTTCCAAATCGTCAAACAGGTTGAAACCGGCCTGACCGAAGACGGCGCGGTTCTGAACCCTGTTCGTGCCTTCGAGCCGGTACTCTGTGAAGATGCTGCCGGCCGGCACGCCGGTCACGAATTCACCGGGCAGGAAGTCGTGCAGGTCGTCCTGGACATACGCGCCCAGAATCCAGCGCAACGTCGCGTCGTCGGCCGAAATGAAATTCACCTCTTGCGACCAGATGAACTCGTCGACGGAGTCCCTGAACGTCCAGTTGGTCGGCTCGCCGTAGATCGAGGTCGTCCGGCCGTCGAGATCGGTGCGATAACCGCTGTTGCCCCACTGATAGCCGGTGATGGCACGAATGGTCGTGCCGTCCTCGAAGCCATACTCGAGCTTCAACGACGAGCGGCCGAACTTGTCGCGGGCGTACATGTCTGCGTTCAGCGGGAACTCAAACAGGTCTCTGTTCGCCAGGATCGGCGCAACGCCCGTCGCCGTCGACCCGCGACGCGCGAGCACTTCGACGGACGGATAGGCACTGAAGTCGAGATAGTTGTAATCGGTCTTGAACAGCGCGGAGAATTGGCTCGTCGGCTGCCACAGAAGCCCGATGCGGCCGCTGAGCATCTTCACGCCGTCGTCGCCCGTGTACGGACCGCTGAGGTCGTAGAAACTGTCGCGCATCTCGCCGTTGAAGGCGATGCGCGCGGCCAACTCATCGTTGATGGGCACGTTCGTCGCGCCTTGCACGGCAAAATCGTTGAAGTTGCCGATCTGGCCCGCGAGATAACCGTGGTACTCGCCGTCGATGACGGGGCTGTTCGAGGTAACGAAGACGGCGCCGCCGGTCGCGTTCTGACCGACGAACGTGCCTTGCGGCCCGCGGAGAATTTCGACGCGGGCGATATCGTAGTAGGGCTCGGCGGTGAAATAACCGGGAAAGCCCGCAACGCCGTCGCGATAGGTGATCACGCCGGTCGTCGTCTGCGTGTTGTGCTCGGACTTCCCGATGCCGCGGATGTTGAAGTCGATGCCCTGGCCGAAATTGTTCACCGTCGCGCCGGGCGAGACGAATTGCAGCGAGTCGACGTTCGTGACGCCCTTGTTCTCGAGCTCCTCGCCGGTAATGACGGTCACCGCGATCGGCGTCCTCTGCAGGCTTGTGCGCCGGCGCTCGGAGGTGACGACGACTTTCTCGACGCCGTCGTCGCTCGCCTCTGCTGGCTTATCGGTGCTGGCATCGGGTGGCGGTGATGCTGGCTGCGCCGCGGCGACGCCGCTCCAGGCCAGCGCCAAAACGGACGCACTCATCCACAACGCATAACGCTTCATAGTCCCCATCCCCTTTGCCAACGGTGGCCTGCGCACTTCGGCGCTTGGCACAAAAACTGACCCCTCGCAGAAGTTGAGTCAATTTAATTCTCTCGATAGCGAAGATCTTTGAAGATGAGTGTTGCGCTAGGGTTTCGGGCTTTTCTTTAAGGTTATCGACCTCAAGACCGCGCGCGGCCGCTGCAATCGGTGATTGGCGCATCGGCCCAATTCCAGGGTTTCAGGTCCGATTTCACAACCAACGGCGTCGTCATCGCCCAACTCAATTCAAGCAGACGGCGAAGAGTGTGCCGTTGCTGCAACGATAGCGGCGCGATGCGAATGTCGACGGGAACACAAAGCCGGGCTTGGCGTTCCTGTCATCGGCGTCCAGTCCCATCCCAATCGTCAAATGGGCGCGTCTGCCGACCTTCCCAGAAAAGCAGACAAGTTAGGCCGCCCGCGCCCCAAACTCGGGCGGCCAAATTATTTTCCGGCGAGCTTCGTGATCAGCACGCGCCAGTGCGTGAGCCCTTGATAGAACGCATCGACCCGAACCCGCTCGTTCAAACCGTGCGCGAAGGAGTCGCTGTCTTTCATGAAGAGCTCGCCCGCGCCGTAGGTCGGGATCCCCGCCGCGCGGAAGAAGACGCCGTCCGTCGCGCCCGACGACATGCTGGGCACGATGCGCACGCCCGGATAGCCGGAATGAACCGCCGCCGTGATCGCGGCCACCACGTCTTTACGCAGGGGTGACGCATCGCTCGACGTGTAGTCGTCCATCGGTGCGATTTCGATCTTAGGTCCCGCGAGACGTTGCAGTTGCGCCTGCACCGCCTTGATCGTGACACCGGGAAAGATGCGGCAGTTGACGGTGCCGACGGCGCGCTGCGGCAACGCGTTGTCGGCATGGCCCGCCGATAGCATCGTCGCAACGCACGTCGTGCGCACCTGTCCGACCGAGAACGGATCCGCGGACAGCACCGCGGCCGCGCGCTTGTCGCCGGGCCTGGCCGCGAACCGCAGCATCGCCTTGCCGATCTTGTCCTTCTTGAGCTGCCCGACCGAGCGGAACGCTGCGATCGTCGTCTCGTTCCACATCACCGGAAACGCATAGCGTTGCAGACGCGCCAGTGCCCCGACAAGATCATAGATCGCGTTCTCCTTGCGCGGCGCGGAGGAGTGTCCACCCTCGTTACGCGCCGTCAGTGTAAAGCTTGCAAACGTCTTCTCCGCCGTCTGCAAGCTGTAAGCGACGGGCTTACCGCTCGTCTCCGCCAATTCGCCCGCGCCCGCATCGGAGTTCAACGCGAACTCACCGTCGACCAGCGCGCGATGATCCTTGAGCAACGTCTTCGCCGTTACGCCCGACGTCTCCTCGTCGCCGGTCAACACGAGCACGAGATCGCGCGTCGGCACGAACTTCTCGGCTTTCAACGAAAGGAACGTCGCGGCCATCAAGACGAGCCCCGACTTGTTGTCCTCGCTGCCGCGCCCGAAGAAATAGCCGTTCTCTTCGATTAGCTTGAACGGATCGCGCTCCCAATCCGCGCGATGCGCGGGCACGACGTCCATATGCGCAAGGAACAGAATCGGTTTGCCGCCCGACCCATCGCCGCGATAGCGCACGACCAGCGCCGCGGTCTTATCGACCGGAATGAGATGGATGTCCTTGTCGTCGAACCCGCCGTCGCGAAACCGGTCGGCCAGATACTTCGCCATCTCCGGCGTCCGCCCGCCTTCGACGGACGTGTCCATCTCGACGACGGTGCGATAGATCTCAAGCGCCTGCTTGCGCTCCTTGTCGCTCGGTTGCGCCGAAACCGGCAAAGAACTCGCCGCGAGCGCAAGCGCCGCCACGCCCGCGAAAATGCCGAAACGCATGGAGTAACCCCCTGAGATTGCAGGTACCTTTCATGCAACGCGACCGGCCTCGCACGCAAGGGCGCGCGCCGCCTCAGCGCGCCCGGCGACCGGTTTCAGTATCAGGTTGCGCAATCGCTCGCCGGGTGCGCACCCTTGCTCTTCGTACGAGTCGTCTCGAAGGACCACCCCAAGATGGACCAGACGATTGCGCGCATCAGCGCATATCTTTCGACCTGCGCGACGAGCGCGGACTTCAACCCGATGGCCATCGCCGGGGCGCTTCCCAACGTCTACCTTCTCGACATCGAACGCGACGCCGCCGGCCCACCGAAGCTGCGCATAAAACTCATGGGCACGGCGCTGGAAACCGCGTTCGGACGCCCGCTCGCCGGGCACTATCTCGAATCCTTCATTCACGGCCCGCGCGGCGCCGACGTCATACGCGGCTTCCACGACTGCGCGCTCTCTCATGACCCTTTGTGGATGCGCCAAGTCGTGCGCCTACAAAAAGGCGGGCTGCGCTTTGTTGAAGGCGTCTTGTTCTATCTAGAACCGGAGCGCATCTACGGCGGGCTCGCCATCGGCGAGTGGACGCACAGCGAAGAATCCAGCTTCGAACGCGAACCGATCGTACGAGCGGCCACGCCCACGACACGCTGATGCGACGGCGCTGTCGGCAGGTTCCCTGGGTTCCGCGCAACGGAGACCGGAACTAGCCAACCGCTGCTGCGTTCCCATGTTCGCCCGCGCCAGGCGCCTGTCACGTCGCGCGGCATTTCACGCCCTTTAGAGGACGCCTCCATATGATGCTTTCATCGCAACTCGCCTGGCCCCTTCGTTTGAGTCTTGCCGCCCTGACGTTCGTGGCCGCGCTGATGGTGCAGCCGGCGCTCGCCGGCGCCGACGCCGAGAAGTTTATGCAAGGGCTCATCGACCAAGGCTTCACGATCCTGAAGGACAAAAGCGGCGGCGAAGCCCAGCGCAAGGCGCGCTTCCACGACTTCGTGGTTCAGAACATCGACACGGAGAAAACCGGCCTCTTCGCGCTCGGCCAATACCGCCGCGACGCGAACCCCGCGGACCTCGGCCCCTACGCCATCGCCTTCCGCGACTATGTAACGGCCGTGTACGAAGCGCGTCTGTCCGAACGCAGCGAGCAATCGTTGAAGGTCACAGGCTCGCTCGACAACAAAGCGGACGACGTGACGGTCAACGCGCAAGCGAACGATCCGAACGCGACCGACCCGGTGAAGATCGCCTTCCGCCTGAACGGGGCCAACGGCAGCTACAAAGTGGTGGACGTTCAGGCCGCAGGCGTCTGGCTCTCGATCGAACAACGCGACGCCTTCGCCACATTCCTCGGCAAGAACAAGGGCGACATCAAAGCGCTCACCGCCGACCTAACCGCCCGCGCGCAGAAAATCCGCAACGCCGGCAAGAGCAGCTAAACGGCAAGCGGGGCGAGTGCTCAGGTGCTCGCCCCGAACGCATAGGCGTTCATCGACAGCGATCCGAATTCCCAAGATTGATGCAGCTTGCGCGCGGGCTCGCCCGCCGCAGCGCCGCGGGCCACGAAGATCGGATCGAAATGCTCGGCCGAGGGATGACTGATCTCCGCGTACGGTGCCGCACGCTTCCAATCCTGAAGTCCGGCATCATCACCAGCCTCCAACGTGCGATCGAGCCACTCCGCAAACGACGTCGCCCATTCGGCCGGCGCTGGCGTCGGCCTCGCGCGCAAGTTATGCGTGGCACTACCCGATCCGATGATGAGCACGCCTTCGTCGCGCAGCGGCTTCAGCGCCTGCCCGATCGCAAAGTGAACGGCCGGGTCCGCGCCGCGCACCAGCGAAAGCTGCACCACCGGTACCTGCGCTTTCGGCCACGCCAGCATCAACGGAATCCAAACGCCGTGATCGCGCCCGCGCGTTTCGCTGACGCTCGCAGCAACGTCAGCCGCGCCCAGCAACGCCACCGCACGCGCCGCGACGTCGCTCGCCGGCTTGGCCTCATAAGCCATCCGACAAAGCGCCTGCGGAAAACCGTAGAAGTCGTGGATCGTCTCTGTACCGAGGCCCAGCGTCGGCGTCGCCTCCTCCCAATGCGCGGAGATGACGAGCACGGCTTTGGGCGCGGGAACCTGCGCGGCGAGCGTTTTCAAGAACGCGCTCGCCGCGGTGTTGTTGATCGCAAGCGTCGGCGCCCCATGGGAGAGAAACAAAGTCGGCATTGTCATGGAAGCGCCTCCGCCTGCATTGATCGTTAGCTGGCGCGCGCCAAAGCCGGCGCTGCATGTGCGCCAACCCAAGCGTCGAACCTGGTGAGAAAGCCCGACAAGAGCCCACGCACGTTCTCATCGGCGATATGCCCGTCCGTGTCGAACGCTTTCTGGATCGAGCCCAGATAAAGCTCTGGCTGCGCCAAAGTCGGCACGTCGAGAAACACCAGCGACTGGCGCAAGTGATGGTTCGCGCCGAACCCGCCGAGCGCACCCTGCGAAATGCTGACCACCGCACCGGGCTTACCCGCCCACGCACTGGAGCCATAAGGCCGCGACCCAACGTCGATCGCGTTCTTCAACGCGGCCGGCACCGAACGATTATATTCCGGCGTGACGAACAGAACGCCGTCCGCCCGCTTCAGCGCCTGACGGAACGCGGTCCATTCGGCGGGCGGCGCATGGTCCAGATCCTCGTTGTAGAGCGGCAGCGAACCGATCTCGACGATCTGAAACTTCAATCCCTTGGGCGCCGTCTCGACCAGATGCTGCGCGACTTTGCGCGACAGCGAGTCCTTACGAAGGCTCCCGACAACCACTGCGACGTGACGAGTCATATGAACACCTGTCTTGGTTATGCGCGGGCTCTGCCGCGGCGAATGACGATGCAGGTGATTTTGGCCCTCACAGGTGAAATGACAATCCGCGAACGAATTGACTTATTGTCGCCAATTGATTGACAATGGCGGAATGGACCGCTTCCGCACCCTCGAAGTTTTCGCCAAAACGGCCGAACGCCTGAACTTCGCCGCCGCCGCGCGCGACCTGAAGCTTACCCGCGCGATGGTCTCCAAACACATCGGTGACCTCGAAGACCATCTCGGCGTCCGCCTCTTCCAGCGCACGACGCGCCGCGTCAGCCTCACCGAAGCGGGCCGCGCCCTCGCTGCCCGCGCTGCATCCGTCATCGACTCGCTGAACGAAACCGAAGACGCGGTGCGCGAACTGCACACCGTGCTGCGCGGCAAGCTGCGCGTGAACGCACCGGTGTCGTTCGGCAACCGCCACCTGACGCCGCTCGTCGCGCGCTTCTTGAGCGACCACCCCGGCGTCGAGGTCGACCTGACGCTCAACGACCGCACCGTGGATCTCATCGACGAAGGCTACGACCTCGTCATCCGCATCGGCGTGCCGCAGGCCTCAAGCCTGATCATGCGTCGCCTCACCGAAGGACGCCTGATCATCGTCGGCAGCCCCGACTACCTCCGCCGCAACGGCCTGCCGAAACAACCGGCCGATCTGATGAAGCACAACTGTCTGGGCTACGCACATTGGGCCTTGCGCGACGAGTGGCCGCTCACCCATCCCGACGGCCGCATCGAACGCGTCCGCGTCAAAGGCACGCTCTCGTCGAACAACGGCGACGCCCTCCGCGCCGCGGCGCTCTCAGGCCTCGGCCTCATCCTCCAGCCGACCTTCTCCATCGGCTGCGACATCGCCAGCGGCGCGCTCGTCCAAGTCCTACCGAACTTCAAACCGCGCGAACTGACGATCCAAGCCCTCTATGCCCCGGGCGCCGCACCGAACGCCAAGCTGCGCGCCTTCATCGACATGCTGGCCAAGGAATGGAGCGGCACCGCGCCCTGGGATCGCGAGATGCGCACCGGCAAACGTGCACGCGTTTAGCGCCGCTGGGTCAACGCGTCCTATGTCCCCGGCGTCGAATCGTCCATAGATAGGCGAGCCTCGGAGGTGTGTCGCATGCCCACCCATCCGCTCGTGCGCGAGATCGCGATTCTGCTCTGCATCAAGGTCGTGGCGCTCCTCCTCTTGTTCTTTGCTTTCTTCGGGCCGCAACACCGCCAGACCATCGACGACGACGCCGTCGCGCGATCGCTGCTGTCGAAACCCGCGCAGACGGAAACGAAACCATGACCCCGGACTTCACCGTCGTCGACCTGTCGCGCCTGCAATTCGCGCTGACGGCGATGTACCACTTTCTCTTCGTGCCGCTGACGCTGGGCCTCGCCTTCATGCTGGCGATCATGGAGAGCGTCTACGTCATGACGAACCGCCCCATCTGGCGGCAGATGGTGAAGTTCTGGGGCGTGCTCTTCGGCATCAATTTCGCGATGGGTGTCGCGACCGGCATCACCATGGAGTTCCAGTTCGGCACCAACTGGGCCTACTACAGCCACTATGTCGGCGACGTCTTCGGCGCCCCGCTCGCCATCGAAGGCATGATGGCCTTCTTCCTCGAAGCGACATTCATCGGCCTCTTCTTCTTCGGCTGGGAACGTCTGTCGAAAGTCCAGCACTTGGCCGTCACCTGGGCGCTCGCCATCGCGACCAGCCTCTCCGCGCTTTGGATCTTGATCGCCAACGGCTGGATGCAAAACCCCGTCGGCGCCGTCTTCAATCCCGAAACGATGCGCATGGAGCTGACCTCCTTCTGGGACCTGATGTTCAATCCGGTCGCGCAGGCGAAGTTCGTGCACACCGTCTCCGCCGGCTACGTCACCGGCGCGGTCTTCGTTATGTCGATCAGCGCCTGGTACGTGCTCAAGAACCGCAACCTCGAATTCGCCCGCCGCTCCATGACGGTCGCCGCCTCGTTCGGACTGGCGTCGGCACTGTCGGTCGTCGTCCTGGGTGACGAGTCCGGCTACACCGCATCCGAAAACCAAAAGATGAAAATCGCCGCTATCGAAGGGATGTGGCACACCGAACCCGCCCCCGCGAGCTTCACCATCGTCGGCATCCCGGACCAAGAAGCGCGCACCACGCACATGAAGATCGAAGTGCCCGCGATGCTCGGCATCATCGCCACGCGTAGCTTCACCACGGAATTGCCGGGCATTATCGACCTCGTCGCCACCAACAAGACCCGCATCGAGGCCGGCATCCCCGTCTTCGTCGCGTTGGAGAAGGCGCGCGCCGACCCGAACGATCAGGCATCGCGCGCCATCGTCGCCGAAGGTTGGCGCAACTTGGGCTTCGCACTGCTGCTGAAAAAATATCGCGCCGACGTCGAAAACGCGACGCCTGAGGAAATCGAGAAGGCCGCCTGGGACACAGTGCCCGACGTCGCCCCGCTCTTCTGGTCCTTCCGCATCATGGTGGGCCTGGGCTTCCTCTTCATCCTCTTCTTCGCGACCGCCTTCGTGCTCGCCTCGCGCCGCACGCTGCTGAACCACCGCTGGCTGATGATCGTCGCCGTCGCCATCCTGCCCGCGCCGTGGATCGCCTCTCAGCTCGGCTGGATCGTCGCCGAATACGGACGCCAGCCCTGGGTCGTTGACGGCATATTGCCGACGTTCCTAGGCGTCTCGAACGTGCCGGCGGAGAACGTCATCGCCTCGCTCACCGCCTTCGTTCTCTTCTACACCGCCCTCGCCGTCGCCGACGTCTACCTGATGGTGAAATACACGCGCATCGGCCCCGACAATTATTTCAAGCTGCACGCGCCTGCAGCCGCCCCGGAGTGAGGACAAAACCATGGTGCCAGTCCTCTTCGACTACGACACGCTGCAAGTCATCTGGTGGCTGCTGCTCGGCGTGCTGCTGATCGGCGTCGCGGTGATGAACGGTCTCGACCTCGGCACCAGCGCGCTGCTGCCGTTCGTCGCCAAGACCGACGCCGAGCGCCGCGTCGTCATCAACACCGTCGGCCCCGTGTGGGAAGGCAACCAAGTCTGGTTCATCACCGGCGGCGGCGCGATCTTCGCCGCCTGGCCGCCGCTCTACGCCGTCAGCTTCTCCGGCTTCTACCTCGCGATGCTGCTGGTTCTGCTCGCGCTGATCCTCAGACCCGTCGGCTTCAAATTCCGCTCCAAGATAGAAGACCCGCGCTGGCGCACGATGTGGGATTGGGCGCTCTTCATCGGCGGCAGCGTCCCCGCCCTGATCTTCGGCGTCGCGGTCGGCAACGCGCTGCAAGGCGTGCCGTTCAGCTTCGACAACATCATGCGCCCGACCTACGCCGGCAATCTCATCGGCCTCCTGAACCCCTACGCCCTGCTCTGCGGTTTGGTCAGCGTCTCGATGATCGTGATGCAAGGCGGCGTCTGGATCGCCACCAAAACAGAAGGCGTCGTGGCAACACGCGCACGCATGGCCGCCCTCATCGCCGCCGTCGCCACCGTCGCACTCTTCGCCCTAGGCGGCGTGGCTTCAAGCATGATCGACGGCTACCGCCTCGTCGAACAATCGGGCGTAGACATTCTGGCGAAAACCGTCGCACGCGAACCCGGCGCGCTGCTCGCGAACTACGCCGCCATGCCGTGGACCATCATCGCCCCGCTGCTCGCCTTCGCCGGCGCTGCGATCGCCTTTGCCCTCGTATGGGTCAACCGTCCCGGCTGGGCGTTCCCATTCTCATCACTCTCGATCACCGGCATCGTCGCGACCGCAGGCCTCTCGCTCTTCCCCTTCATCCTACCGTCGTCGCTGAACCCCGCGCATTCGCTGACGGTGTGGGACGCATCGTCGAGCCAAAACACGCTCTGGATCATGCTGATCGCCACGGTGATCCTGATGCCGATCGTCATCACCTACACCGCCTGGGTCTACCGCGTACTCCGCGGCAAGGTCACCGACAAAGACGTCGCCGGCAGCGACGCCAGCTACTAAGGAAAAACCGATGTGGTACTTCGCATGGATCCTGGGCCTAGGCTTCGCCTGCACCTTCGCGATCCTAAACGCACTGTGGCTAGAGATCGGCGAACCGAACCCGCCGGCAGAGGATTGATTTTCTAGAGCTCCGGCTAGGCAGATGTTTTGCCCGCTTGCGCCCCGAGCCGCTTCTGCGCGAAGGCTCGACCCGAATGCGATTTCAGATAGGTTTCGAATGCCAGCGCGTTGCGCTTATTGGGAAAGGCGCAATACCAAATCAGATCCCACGGCTTGAATTTCGCCGTGTGCGTAGACTTGCCGGCGTTGTGATCTGAGATCCGCTGCCGAAGATCGGCGCTAGCGCCCGTATACTCTTGATCCGGGAATGAACGGCTGCGGATAATGTAAACGTACCACACGGCCTCAGTCCGTCTTCGCTTTCGCTCCGCTCAAGCTACGCCGGACACTGCCTCGCCCTAACAGGCTCCGCGTGGCGGTGCCACGCGTAGCCCGTAAGGGCGAAGCGTGGTGGAGCCAGGCGGAATCGAACCGCCGACCTCTTGAATGCCATTCAAGCGCTCTCCCAACTGAGCTATGGCCCCTAACCAAGACAAACGCGCCGCTTTGGGCAGCGGCGCGGCACTCCATAGCAACCCGGCGAGGCGTTCGCAAACGCCGTCGCCTTATTCCTTTTCGATTTCGTCCTTGTCGATGATGTCGCCGACGTCCGCGTCGTCGTCGACGTTCTCGATCAGCGTGTCGTCATCTTCCTCGTCGTCATCCTCGTCATCGTCGATACCTTCAAGGTCGACCTCGTCGCCCACGACTTCGGGCTTGGACTCGTCGGTGTCCTCGGCCTCTTCCTCGTCGACCAGCGGCTCGGCGACCACTTCGTCGTCGAGGGCGACTTCTTTGACTTCCTCGGTGGCTTCTTCTTCGTCCTCGGACTCGACGACTTCGGCTTCGTCGTCGCCGTCCGCGGCTTCGCGCTCGGCCTTGGCGCGCGCGAGACCTTCCTCGGTGTCACGCAGAACGGATGCCGCCCCAGCCGTCCGCGGACGGCGCATTTTCACGATCGCTTCGGGCGAGAAGCTGAACGCGCACTTCGGGCACACGATCGGGCGCTTCGTCAGGTCATAGAACCTG
>JAWXBY010000023.1:0-25147 GCA_034440355.1 Alphaproteobacteria bacterium | reverse complement strand
GCTGCTTGGCGCGGCCGACGAAAACGAATCGAAGCTCGCCAAACATCTGCGTCCCGCCGTCCGCAACTGGCGCGGCGACGAAGTGGGCGAGCGCCGCGCGACCGAAGCGCTCGCACGTCTGCCTTAGTACCCGGCGGGCGCGGCCCTGCCGCGTGGTGGCAGCGCCTCAACGGAACGCACAACGCAACGATCGGCAAAGCCATGCCGCCCGACGACGATCTTATCGCCCGCGCTCAGGCAAATTCCGGGCCGCGCTTCGACGCGCGCAAAATGCGCCCAGCGCAATTCGCGGCAGCTGTTCACGAACGTCACCTTGTAGCGCCGGTTCGGCGACGTCTCGATGATCGCCGTGTAGTCGTCGATCTCCTTGAAATTATCGATCTGCCGCACGAACGCGCACGACGAACGTTTCTTCACGGGTTGATCGTCGGCCATCGCGGGTCCAATCAGCAACGTCGCCGCCGCGGCCATGGCGGCGCCGCGGGCGAAGACGGCGGGGATGGAGTGTGACATGGGGGGACTCCTCAAAAACTCAGCCGCTCATATAGGGACTGGTCGACTGAACCATCCATGAACGCACGCTCACGAACGCGCGAAGCGTGACGGCGGTTGCTCTCTTGGCGTTTTGAGCGCGCTCCCCTAACGTCGGTCCCACGCCAAAACACAAGCAAGAACTGGAGAACGTTCATGAAAGCCATGCTGTGCAAGGAATACGGCCCGCCTGACAGTTTGGTGCTGACCGAAGTCCCAAGCCCCAAACCGGACAAAGGCCAAGTCCTGATCTCGGTGAAGGCCGCGGGCGTCAACTTCCCCGACGTCCTCATCATCCAAAACAAATACCAGTTCAAACCGCCGCTACCTTTCGCGCCGGGCGGCGAAGTCGCCGGCATCGTGAAAGAGGTGGGCGAGGGCGTGACCAACGTAAAGGTCGGCGACCGCGTCATCGGCTCGACCGGCTGGGGCGGTTTCGCCGAAGAGGCCGTGGCGCCCGCACCGCGCTGCATCCCGTTTCCGGCCAACATGGACTTCGTCGAAGCCTCGGCGTTCGTCATGACCTACGGCACATCGCATCACGCCCTGAAAGACCGCGCGCATCTAAAGGCCGGCGAAACATTGCTGGTGCTGGGCGCAGCCGGCGGCGTCGGCATCGCGGCGGTCGAGATCGGCAAGATCATGGGCGCCCGCGTCATCGCCGCCTGCTCCAGCCAAGAGAAGGTTGATTTCTGCAAAGCCCGCGGCGCCGACGAAGGCATCGTCTACCCGGAAAACCCGCTCGACCGCGACGCGCAGAAGAAACTGTCCGATGACCTGAAAAAACTCATGGGCGGCGACGGCGCCAACGTCATCTACGACGGCGTCGGCGGCGACTACGCCGAACCCGCCCTGCGCGCCATCGCCTGGGAAGGCCGCTACCTCGTCGTCGGCTTCCCCGCAGGCATTCCGTCAATCCCGCTCAACCTAACGCTCCTCAAAGGCTGCCAAATCGTCGGCGTCTTCTGGGGCGCTTTCACCGCCCGCGAGCCCAAGCGCAACCAAGAAAACCTGGCGGAACTTATGAGCTGGGTCAGAGACGGCAAACTCAAACCCTCAGTGTCGAAGACGTACCCGCTCGCGAAAGCCGCCGAAGCCCTCAACGACATGGCCGCCCGCAAAGTGAAGGGCAAAGTCGTCCTGGTTACTTAGTCTGGGAGCGCGGGCGTCCCGCCCGCTCTTTCTGACTTGACGCTCCCCAAGAGCGGGCGGGACGCCCGCGCTCCCAGACAAACGAAAAGGGCCCCGCATGCGGGGCCCTTTATTCTGGCTTGGCCATCTTCTTACAGGCTGGTGCCACGGCCCAAGAGCCGCAGAAGGGTGGCGAAGAAACCGCGACCAGATGAGCGACGCTCATTCCGACCGGTCATATAAAGCGGATATGCCTTAAACATGGGATGCCTCGATTCCGTCGTTGAATGACTTCTATGAGCCAAAATATGGCCTCCTAGACGCCTAGTTTCAAACGAGGACTTTTCATTGATATGATGAGAAAAACTAATATACTTAAGGTATGCAGCGTCGCCTTCCCCCCCTGAATTCCCTAAGGGCCTTCGAATCCGCGGCCCGTTTGCTAAGTTTCACAAGGGCGGCCGATGAATTATCGGTCACCCAAAGCGCCGTCAGCCATCAGGTCAAAGCCCTGGAGGACTGGGCCGGCATCCCCTCTTCCGCCGCGACGGCCGCCAGGTGGCCCTCACGGAGGCCGCCGCCAAATTCCTGCCCACAGTCACGGCAGCCCTCGACCAGATCGCCCTCGCCGGCCGCAAGCTCCAGGCGGTCGATCCGGGCCAGGGCTGGCTGACGGTCGCGATGATGCCGTCCTTCGCCGGCAAGTGGCTGGTCCCGCGCCTCGCCGACTTCCGCGACAAGAACCCCAACATCGACGTCTGGATCGCAACCTTCGAAGCCCAAACCGGCGCGCTCGGCCCCGACGTCGATCTGGCGATCCGCTATGGCAAAGGCGATTGGCCCGGCCTCACCAGCGTAAAAGTCCTCTCCGAAGAACTCTTCCCCGTCTGCGCCCCCAAACTAGCAGCCCAACTCAAAACCCCGGCAGACCTCTCGCGCGTCACCCTGCTGCACGACGAGATGCGCGAAGACTGGGGCATGTGGCTCCGCGCCGCCGGCGTCACGACAGTGGACTCGACCAGAGGCCCAGGCTTCGACGACTCCGGCCTCCTCATCCAAGCCGCCATCGAAGGCCTAGGCGTAGCCCTAGGCCGAAGCGTCCTGGTCAGAGGCGACCTACAAACCGGCCACCTCGTCCGCCCCTTCACCCCGTCGATCACAGCGGAGTTCGCCTTCTACCTCGTCTACCCGCCGGAGACGGAGAACGCCCCCAAGATCAAAGCCTTCCGCGAATGGCTGCTCGCAACGGCAAACGCGGACAACGAAGACTAACGCTTCAAGAAATTCGCGATCGACGCGACGAACCATGCTCGTTCGTCGTGATGAATGTAGTGGCCGGCATGCGCTGCGGTGAGATGTCGAGCGCCGGCATATCGCGCCGCGAGATCCGTTTGCGCCTGTGCCCAAAGCGCGTCGATCGCTGTCGGCTCCTCCGCGACGGACCGCGACAAGATCATGACGCGCTGACCGCTGGCCGAGCGCGCGCTCTCGACCTGCGCGATGGATGCCGCGAGGGCGCCGAACTCGTCCTGCGCGCCTCGTGGCATCAACCACGTCAGTAGCCTCGGCGGTGTGCACCACCAGGCCTGTGCGGCTTCGCAGCGACGCGAGAAATCCGCAGGGCGCGACTCCTCCAGGATCAAACCCGCGACTTGATCGCCGTGCTTGGCTGCAATGTATTCCGCATAAAGCCCGCCGACCGAATGGCCGAGCAGGACATACGGGCCGCGCACACCGATTTGCGCCAAGAGCCCGGACAGTTCTCGATCAACGGCTTCAGCATCGCGCGGGCTCGACGCCGCGGCGCTGCCGCCATAGCCCGCACGGTCATAGATGATCACGGTCGCGACCTTCGCGATGTCCGGGGCGACGTCCTCGAAGGAATCCATCCCATCGCCGAGGCCGGCGAGCATCACGACGACGGAATCTCCGGAACCGAGCACGCGATAGGCCACGGACCGCCCGTCGACGATGACGGACGCGCTGTCGCTCGGCGTCGTCGTGCATGATCCCGCGTTCAATGAGATCCCCGCGATCACCGCAAGAGACAACAGGATCCGGTGCGCAGATCGTTGTGTGGCGCGGAGTGCACGAGCGACGTCGCGCGAACTGAAATCGCGTTCGTGCCCCGGCGTCTCGGCTGATAAAACGTAACTCATGGAATAACTCCGTTGTTCTCGCTGGCGCGCGTCTCTGCGGGTGCCGCCTTGCGGACGGCCCCGCAGTTCGCGCACGCGACAAGGGCTAGCTGGCTTCGTGATTGGCCGCCGGCGCACAGGCGCAGCCGGACCCGCATTTGCAGTCCGCGCCGCAGCCGCACGACGTTGCAGCAGCAGTGCAATCGCAGGTCGGGCCGCAATCGCAAACGGGTTCGCAATGGCAGTCGGCAGTCTTCATTTGGTCGGTCATATCAAAGCTCCTAGGTCACCGGTTTGGGACGACCGATATCTAGGCGAGGCTTGCGCGGCGCACTTGAACGAAGGGGCTACGACATGCGCAGCGCCGACGGCGCAACGCCGAACATGCGCCTGAATGTCCGGCTAAGGTGCGCCGAATCCGCGAAGCCCGACCCGTGCGCCGCCTCGGTCAGCGACGCGCCGCCCGCAAAAGCCTCAAGCGCGCGCGTCAATCGTAACCATAGCAAATAGGTTTTGAACGGCAGCCCCGTCTGCTCGACGAACAAGTGCCGCAAACGGCTCGCGGACAGATCGCCGACGCTTGCAGCGTCCGCCAAACTGACGGGACGATCGAGTTGCTGCCCCGCCCACGCGATGACCTTTCGAACCCGCAAGTCGGGAGCATCCGCCTTCGCATCACTCGCGAACGCGGCGACAAGATCACGGCCTATCGCGACGAGGGCCGCATCATCCCGTTTCGTCGCGCGGAAGTTCGCCGCAATACGCGCGCTGAAATCGCCAAGGAACTCGGCCGGTATCGCCGCCAGTTTCTTGTCGCCGAGCAGCTTGTGCGCCGCCGCTCGTCCCAACCGGCTCTCAGGTTCAATGAACACGAAAGCGACCAGACCTTCCGCCTCGAACTCATGTTGCACATCCGCCGCCACCGCGACGGCATCGGCGCGCACGCTCTCGTCGGCGGTGCCGAGCATGAAGCGCCCACCCAAACCCATCGTTACCTGAATGGCGTGATGCGCATGCAAGTCCGTGCGCTTCGTATCGCGAACGTCGGTGGGCTTGGCGTCGACGACCCACAAGCCGACACCCTCCCACATCACGATACGAGCTTGCGCCAAGACTTCCATGAGCGGACTCTACGAAGTATTGCCCCAGTTTCGATTGCAATTTACGCGCGAAAGTTCTATATTTGTTCACTCCATATTTTTCGGCACTGGCGGACCTCGACCAACGAGGCGCGTGCTGCGCCGCTGCGACTTGAATCGGTTTGAGCAGACCAAGGCTCGTCTCGCGACGCGAGGCGGATCGCCGTGGCGTCACATGTGATGGCGGCGTGACGGCAATGTGACGGTAGAATCGGCTGATTTCAGCCGATGTGACGCCGTGACGGATCGGATTGCATCTGTTTTTTCTTTGTACGCAATCAGTCCGCGCCACCAATCAGTAGTGCCCGCCGCGCATCGTCGCGGTGCTTCGGCAAAATATGCGCGCCGGCAACCGCAATGGCGGTGGCCAGCACCGTCGCATCGTCGGTGAAGCCCAGCACCGCAATCGCGTCCGGCACGACGTCGATCGGCATCACGAAATAAGCGACGGCGCCCAACAAGATCGCCCGCGCGCGAAACGGCGTCGCCGGATCCATCGCGCAGTAATAGGCGGCGACCAGATCGCTCGTGAACGGCACGCGTCCGGCGAGCCGGCGCAGCTTGCGCCAAAAGCCTTCGCGCACCGTGCGTTCGTTGCGCGCCAAAACCGCGGGCAGTGCAGCATCGTCGAGGTTCGTCATCGTCTCACTTCCGGAACAGCCAAAACCCTAGCGTCAAGACCGCGCTGATCAACAACGATGTGGTGATGGGAATGTACAGGCGAAAGCCCTCGCGTTCGATCACGATGTCGCCCGGCAGCCGCCCGAGCCCAATGCGGCCGATGACGGGCCACAAAAACCCGACCGCAACCAGCACGATCCCGAAAATGATCAGTGCGCGTCCGATGTCCATCTCGTCTGGCCTTCGCGGGCTTGCGCCGCTAAGAAGTGCCCCAGCATTTTCCTAGTCTAGCAAAGAGAGAACCATCATGCAGCTCAATCGCTCCGTCACGGCCGTCGTCACCGGCGGCGCCTCGGGCCTCGGCGAGGCAACGGCCCGCGAACTCGCCGCCGCCGGCGTCCGCGTCGCCATCTTCGACCGCGACAAAGCCAAAGGCGAAAAGGTCGCCGCCGACATCGACGGCGTCTACTGCGAAGTCGACGTGACCAGCGAAGAAAGCGTCATCGAGGGCTTCAAGAAAGCCCGTGCCGCCCTCGGTCAGGAACGCATCCTGGTGAACTGCGCCGGCACCGGCATCGCGATCAAAACCGCAAGCCGCAAGAAAGACTCGCCCGAAATCGCGCCGCATCCGATCGAGCACTTCGACCGCATCATCCAGATCAACCTCGTCGGCACCTTCCGCTGCATCGCGAAGTCGGCCGCCGGCATGCTGTCCCTCGAACCGATCACCGAAGACGGCGAGCGCGGCGTCATCATCAACACCGGTTCGGTCGCGGCCCAAGACGGTCAGATCGGTCAAGCGGCATACTCGGCATCGAAAGGCGGCATTGTCGGCATGACGCTCCCCATCGCGCGCGACCTCTCGCGCGACGGCGTGCGCTGCATGACTATCCTGCCCGGTCTCTTCAACACGCCGCTCCTCGCCGCTGCACCCGAGGAGCTGAAGAAGAGCCTCGGCGCGCAAGTGCCGTTCCCCTCGCGCCTCGGTCATCCGTACGAATACGCAAAGCTCGCCCGCCAGATCTGCGAGAACTCGATGCTCAACGGCGAAGTCATCCGCCTCGACGGCGCCATCCGCATGGCCCCGAAATAGCTTTATGAGCGCGCTTGACGACCGCTTCGCGCAGTCGCTGCCGGGCCTTCTGGGGCTTGAGTTCAAGGACTCCGAACCCGGCACCGTGCGCGGCCGCATGGCGATCAAGCCGCATCACATGGCGCCGAACGGCTTCCTTCATGCGGCGAGCGTCATCGCGCTCGCCGACTCCGCCTGCGGCCGCGGCGCCTTCATCGCAAAGCCCGAAGGCGCGACCGGCTTCACGACGATCGAGCTCAAGACAAACTTCCTAGGCACAGCCCAGGACGGCGCGATCGAGGTCGAAGCGAAACTTATCCACGGCGGCAGATTGACCCAGGTCTGGGACGCCGAAGTCCGCCGCGAAGGCGATTCCAAGGCCCTAGCACTGTTTCGCTGCACGCAGATGATGCTCTACCCGAAATAGTGCGCGCCTCAGGGGAACACCGCCAACTTGCCGGGAACTGGCGCTATCGCTAGCTTCGCGCCGAAATCGCGCCTCACCTCCCAAGGGGAAACACACATGAATCGCAACTTCGTAATCGGCGGCGTCGTCGCCGTCGCGATCCTCCTCGCCGTCGCCGCCTACTTCCTGATCAGCGGCCGCACGACGTCCACGACAGGCCAGACGCTGACGGGTGAGCCGTCGGGCCCGATCGCCCTCAACAACGTCTCTGTCATCACCGACCACTCGACGAGCCAGTCGGAAGACGGCCGCACGCTGAGCGTCACGTTCCCGAAATTCGAACTCGCAGCCAAAGGCGGCGAGACGACCTCCGCCGTCTTCTCGACGACGTGGCGTCTGAAGCTTGCGCCGGAAGAACGCGCCGTCGTCGCCGCCGTCTCCGTCAACGGCTACATGAAGTCGGCCGGCACGCCGCCGCCGGCAGCCGCGCCCGTCACCACGACGACACCCGCTGCGCCCGCGCCGGAAGGCACCGCGGCCGCAACGACGCCGCCCGCCGAAGGCGCGACGCCGCCCGTCGAGCAGCCGGCGGCAACGCCCGCACCGGCCGCACCGATGAAGCCCGTCGCCGGTGACGGCGTCGCCCGCGTGATCGTCTCGATCGGCGGCGACATCTCGATCACCGAATGGCGCGACTGGAACGGCGAAGGCGCCGAGCACAAAGTCTCGAAAGCTGTAGCCTTCGCCAGCGCCGGTGCAGATCTGCGCGACGGCGCAACGGTCCCCGTCACCGTGACGGTCGAAGTCTTCGGCGCTACCGCGACCGACACGCTCGCCCGCCTCAGCGCCATCGACCTGCGCGTCTTCCCGGAAAACGCACCGCTGCCGTCGGCAGCGCCGTCCGCCGCCGTCACCGAAACGCCGGCCGAAGTAACGCCGCCGGCTGAAGGCACAGCGACCACGCCTGCCGAAGGGACGACACCGCCCGCCGAAGGCACACCGGCGACACCGCCGGCGGAAGGCACCACGCCAGCGCCTGCCGAAGGCACGACGCCGCCGACGCCGTAAGTTCTATTTCGCAGCCGCTTCCATGGCGCGGGCGAGTTCGACGTCCTTGGACGTCAAACCGCCCGCGTCGTGCGTTGTAAGCAGCACGTTGACCGTCTTGTAGACATTCGACCACTCCGGGTGGTGGTCCATCTTCTCCGCCACCAGCGCGACTTGAGTCATGAAGCCGAACGCCTCGACAAAGTTGCCGAACACGAACGTCTTCATGATCGCATCGCGTTTCGGCTCCTCGCGCCAACCCTTGAGTTCTTTGAGCGCGCTCGCACGCTGAGTCTTCGTAAGCTTCGCAGCCATATTTGTTCTCCCCATGATGCGCTTCGCTGGTCTATCTTCACTCGAAACCTGTTCGCCTGGCGAGGGAATATGACGACCGAGTCTTTGTACGAAATGTCCGCCCCGACGCTCGACGACATCGAGATCCTGGCGCGCGAAGTGTTCGAACGCCTGCCCGAAGAGTTCCGCGAACGTTGCGGCGACATCCTCTTCCGCGTCGAGGATTTCCCCGACGACGACGTCATCGCGGAAATGGAACTTGAGACGCAATACGACATTCTAGGCCTCTTCCAAGGCGTCGCCCTCACGCAAACGTCGGAGAGCGAGACCGTTCCGCGCGAGCCGAACGTCGTCTTCCTCTACCGCCGCCCCATCCTCGATGAATGGAGCGAATCGCAGATCCTGCTCGGCGACATCGTCACCCACGTCTTGATCCACGAGGTCGGCCACCATTTCGGCTTCTCCGACGAAGACATGGAACGCATCGAAGCCGAAGCCATCGACGGCTGACACAAACAAGCGGAGCGCTGAGATGGCCCGTATCCAAAGGCGCGGCTTCCTCGCCCTCTCAGGCCTCTTCGCGCTCGGCCTATCCGCCTGCGGCCGCGGGACGCCGGCAGACGCGTCCGCCCCGACCTTCGTCCTCGTCCACGGCGCCCTGCACGGCGGCTGGTGCTGGCGCCGCGTTGCCCGCCAGTTGCGTGCGGCAGGCGCGGAGGTCTTCACCCCAACGCTGACCGGTCTCGGCGAACGCGTCCATCTCAACGGCCCGCACATCGACCTCGCGACCCACATCCAAGACGTCGTGAACGTCATCGAATATGAAGAGTTGGAGCGCGTCGTATTGGTCGGCCATAGCTACGCCGGCATGATCATCACCGGCGCGGCGCAAAGCCTCGACCCGAAGAAGATCTCGAGCCTCATCTACCTCGACGCCGTCATCCCACGGGACGGCGAGACGACGCTGGACGCCATGGGCGGTCTCGTCATCAACCCCGAATTGGAAATGTTCAGCTCGCAGCCCGGCACGGACTTCGGCGTCACCGACGAAAACGATCGCGCCTGGGTCAGCCGCCGCGTCACGTCGCAAAGCGCGCAAACCCTGCGCGAAAAGCTGACGATCGGCCGCGACATGTCTGCGTTCAAGCGCACGTTCATCGCCTGCACCGCCGACAACGGCACCGGCTCGCCCGCCGACGACATGCGCCGCACGTCACTCGCGCGCCTCGACAAGACCTGGCGCAGAGAGGAAATCGTCACGGGCCACGACGCGATGGTCACCGCCCCGCGCGCCGTGTCCGACCTGCTGCTGCAAATTGCAGCGGACTAGTTGCGAAACACCCTGCAAAACTCGATCTGCAGATTGTCGCAATAGCTGCCCGAACATCCGACGCGGCGAATGAACTCCATCGACTTGCCGACCGGCGGGTTCGGTGATGGCGGTGCGCTCTGCTCTTCCGAGAAGCGCGCCGACAACCGGCACAAAGGCTGCTCCGCCTTGGAGTCCAACGACGGCACGTTCCGCCCGCTCAGCGGCAACATACGAAGCCGCATGTTGTCGCAATACCGTCCGCGGCACTGAATGCCGACCGCAACAGAATAGGCGTTCGAGAGCTTCGGAAAGTTCGAACCCTCCAAGATGTCGCCGCTGCGCTCTTCTGAGAACCACGCAGTCCAATATGGCGTCTGCGACGACGACGCGGCCGGCGGTATCGCATAGCGCGTGCACGTCGCTTGGATGTTGTCGCAATACCGGCCGGAACATTTCAGCTTTGAGAGCGCATAGCCCGGATTGCACCCGACGCCGCGCGTCTCTTCGGAAATCCAAGGCAGCGTGCTGTCTTGCGCGAACGCGGCAATCGCGCTGAGTGCAACAAGCGCCGACAGCGCCAACCACAAGGCTCTCATGGCTTCCTCCAGCTTTCGATGAGGTTCATCCGAACGCGCGGCCCCGGCGAATCCGCCGACAATGGGAGGCAAGCGCACTCTGCTGAAAGCGCGGTCCATGGGCAATTGATCGCGGTCACACGTGTAGGCGCCCGCTACGCGAGCAGCGGATAGCTCTGCTCGTTGCGATAGAGACTGCCGCGCGGTGCTTGGAAGCTTGAGAACAGCGAAAATTCGTGCACCGGAAACGGCCCGCTATCGAACGCCGCATTCGCCGCCAGGAAATCGCGAACCTTCACGACCGGCGCATCGCGCAGCCGCGCCAACGTCACATGCGGCGCATATTTCCGCGTCTCGGCAGGCAGCCCCATCCGCTGCAGCGCGGTCTCGATCTTCGCCGCCAGATGCATCAACGGCGGACTCGGCGCGATCCCCGCCCACAGCGCATGCGGATCACGCCCGCCGAACTCGCCGACGCCGCGCAACGTCAGATCGAACGCCTTCGCGCGCAAGCTGGCCAGCATCTGATCGATATCGCTGGCCATCGCACCATCCACCTCGCCGATGAAGCGCAGCGTCAGATGCAGGTTCTCGACCGGCTGCCACTTCGCGCCCGGCACGCCGCCCTGCAGAAACGTCAAACGCGTCCGCAGAGCTTCGGGGATCTCGATCGCGGTGAACAGGCGCAACATGGCTTAAGGCGCGGGATTGGGCTGAATGTGATGCGCCTCGCCGATCGCCTTCTCGATCTCGTCGGTCCAGCGCACGGTCGTGCTCGCGATGTTGGTCTTCAGCTGCTCCATCGTCGTCGCACCGATAATCGTCGCCGTCACGAACGGCCGCGTCGTCACGAACTGCAGCGCCATCTGCGCCGGATCGAGATCGAACTGCTTGGCGATGGCGAGATAGCGGTCCACCGCGGGCGCCGTCTGCGGCTTCTCATACCGCTGCAGCCGGTTGAATAAGGCCTTCCGCGACTTCGCGGGCGCCGCACCGTTCTGATACTTGCCCGTGAGATACCCCTGTGCGAGCGGCGAATACGCCAAAAGCCCGACCTGCTCGCGATGCGCAATCTCGGCGAGACCTTGCTCGAACGTGCGATTGATCAGGCTATAGGCGTTCTGGATCGACTGCACGCACGGCAAGCCTTTGGCCGTCGCATGATGCAGGAACGACATCGTCCCCCAAGCCGTCTCATTCGAAAGCCCGACCCACCGAATCTTGCCCGCTTTCACATGCGTATCGAGCGCCCCCAAAATATCTTCCAGCGGAACGCTCGGCGCCTCGGCATGCCGATAGGCAAGCCCCGACGACCCGAACATCGCAACCGGCCGGTCCGGCCAATGCAATTGATAAAGGTCGATGCGATCCGTCTGCAGACGCTTCAAACTCGAATCGACCGCCTCCGCAATCTGCTTCGGCGTCTGCTCGGTGCCGGAGCCGTCCTTGCGCAGCCAGTTCATCGGCGACCGCCCGGCCACTTTCGTCGCCAGGATCACCTTGTCCCGCGTGCCCCGCGTCTTGAACCACGAACCGATGATGCGCTCCGTCGCCCCTTGCGTCTCGGCCTTGGGCGGCACCGCATACATCTCCGACGTGTCGAAGAAGTTGATGCCTTGAGCCAGCGCGTAATCCATCTGCGCATGGCCTTCGGCTTCGCTGTTCTGCTCGCCCCACGTCATCGTGCCGAGGCAAATCGCGGACACTTTCGTGCCCGTCCGTCCAAGCTCGCGGTATTCCATGCCTGTCTTTCCGAAACGAAGGAAACTTAAGACGCCGGTTTGGGACCCGGCTTCACGCCGACCTTTGCGATCAGCTTTTCGACATAGGGAAGAATTCCCCGCACGATGACAAGTGTGCCTTGCTCGTTCGGGTGAATACCGTCGCGCTGATTCAATTTCAAATCCGCGGCCACCCCCTCCAGAAAGAAGGGATAGAACAAAACCCCGTGCTTCTTGGCGAGCTCGGGATAGATCGCGTCGAACGCCGTGACATATTCCGGCCCCAGATTGCGCGGCGATTTCATGCCGGTGAACAGCACCGCGACGCCCTTCGCCTTCAGCTTGCTCAAAACCTGATCGAGATTGGCGCGCGTCTGCTCGACCCCAAGGCCGCGCAGCGCATCGTTCGACCCCAACTCGACGATCGCCGCGTCGAACGGTTCGGCCAGCGACCAATCCAGCCGCGCAAGCCCGCCCGCCGACGTGTCGCCCGAGACACCGGCGTTGACGATCGTCGCGTCATAGCCCTTCGCCCGCAGTTGCACCTGCAGAACCGCGGTGAAGTCTGTCCCCGGCGGCAGGTTGTAACCCTGGGTCAAACTGGTTCCGAACGCGAGAATCTTGACGGGCTTGGCATGCGCCAGCCCAATTCCGTTGATTCCCGCGACAAAGATGGAGAGAATCAACCAAATCGCGTTGACTCGGCCCCAGCCCGTCACATATCGGGTGGACTCCCTCCAGCTCTGGTTTGGTAGCCCGTTGCGCATGCAGCGCTCGCTTAACACTGACCCGATCCTTCGGCTTGAGGCCGTGAAGCTGACACTTATGAGTCAGGCGGGTCCCGTCAATATCCTCAACGGTATCGAACTCGTGATCCGTGAAGGCGAAGCCGTGGGCCTGGTGGGCCCCTCGGGCTCCGGCAAATCGACCATGCTCATGGTCATGACCGGCCTTGAGCGCCCCACGTCGGGCAAGGTGACGGTCAAATCCAAGGAACTCTCGGCGATGTCGGAAGACGAGGCCGCGCGTTTCCGCCGCGGCAACGTCGGCATTGTCTTCCAGTCGTTCCACCTGATCCCGACCATGACGGCGCTGGAGAACGTAGCCGTCCCGCTCGAGATCGCGCTCGTCGCCGACGCCTTCACCAAGGCGAAAGAAGAACTGGTCGCCGTCGGCCTCGGCCATCGGCTCGATCACTATCCAAGTCAGCTATCCGGCGGCGAGCAACAGCGCGTCGCCTTGGCACGCGCATTGGCGCCACGTCCAAGCCTGCTCTTCGCCGACGAACCGACGGGCAATCTCGACGGCCGCACCGGCGCCGAGATCATCGACATGATGTTCAAGCTTCAGCGCGAACGCGGCTCGACCCTCGTGCTGGTGACCCACGACGATGCGCTGGCGCGCCGCTGCGACCGCATCGTGCGCCTGCGCGACGGCCACATCGAATCGATCGAGGATGGCGCACATGAGGGCGGCGAAACGGCGTCTGACGTCGCCGTCGCAGCCGTCGCCGAATGATCAAACTCACGCGCGTCGCCGTGCGCCTGGCCCGGCGCGAACTGCGTCAGGGCCTCTCCGGCTTCCGCATCTTCCTCGCCTGTCTCATCCTGGGCGTTGCATCGATCTCGGGCGTCGGCTCGTTGAGCGAAGCGCTGCTCGAAGGTCTCTCGCGCCAGGGCCGCGAACTCTTGGGCGGCGACGTCGAAATCCGCCTGAACCAGCGAGAGATCGGCAAGACCGAGGTCGCATGGCTGAAGGCCCAGGGCCGCGTCTCCATGACGGCGGAAACGCGGGCGATGGCGATCGCGCAAGGTCGCGACGCACGTTCGCTCGTCGAACTTAAAGCCGTCGACAACGCGTACCCTCTCTACGGCCACGCGGAGGTGACGCCGCGCGAACCGCTCAATGAACTGTTCGCCAATCGCGCCGGCGTGTTCGGCGCGGCGGTCGACGAGCGCCTGCTCGCCAAGCTCGGCGTGCCGCAAGGGTCCGTCGTCAAGATCGGCGAGGCCCTCTTCGAACTGCGCTCTGTCCTGCGGCAAGAGCCCGACCGCGTAACCGGCGGCTTCACGCTAGGGCCGCGCGTTCTGATTTCGGAGTTCGCCTTTCGCGCCACGGGCCTGATCAAACCGGGCAGCCAAATCAACTACAATTATCGCATCGCGCTGCCGGCTGACGCGACGGCCTCGCGCCAAACCGTGAAGGAATGGGTCGACAAGCTCACCGCCACATTCCCGAAGGCCGTCTGGACCACCCGCGACCGTTGGAACGCAGCGCCCGGCGTGCGCCGCTTCATCGAGCAAGTCGGCGCGTTTTTAACGCTCGTCGGCTTGACCGCGCTCGTCGTCGGCGGCGTCGGCGTCGGCAGCGCCGTGAAAGCCTACCTCGACCGCCGCCGCGACGACATCGCGACGCTGAAATGCATCGGCGCCAGCGGCCGCTTCATCTTCTTCATGTTCCTGATGGAGGTGATGACGCTCGCCGTCATCGGCGTCGCGATCGGCCTCGTACTGGGAACGTTGGTGCCGCTGGCGGCGCAATTGATGCTGAGCGGGGTCCTGCCGTTCAGCGCCGCCTTCGGTCTCTACTGGAAGCCGATCGCATCAGCCGCGGCGTTCGGTCTGCTGACCGCGCTCGCCTTCGCCATCTGGCCGCTCGCGCGCGCGAAGGAAACGTCGCCGGCCGTGATGTTCCGCGACCTCGTCTCGCCGGCGCGCCGCCTGCCGCAGCCGATATACATCGTCGCGACTATTCTCGCTTTCGCCGCGCTCGCGGGGCTGACGCTCTTTGTGTCGGCCGACTTGAGGCTGGCCGCCGGGTTCGCCGGCGGCGCACTCGTCGCGTTCGCGCTGTTGCGGCTGACCGGATGGGGCATGATGTGGATCGCCCGCCGCGTGCCGCGCCCGCGCTTCGTCATGGCGCGCCTGGCGCTGTCGAACATCTACCGCCCCGGCACGCCGACCCCCGCGGTGATCCTCTCGCTCGGATTGGGCCTCACGCTCCTCGCAGGTATCGCGCTCACGGACGCCAACATCCGCCGCATCATGCGCGACGAAGTGCCGGCCGAGGCGCCCAGCTTCTTCTTCGTCGACATCCAGTCCGATCAAGTCGATCGTTTCCGTAAGATCGTCAACGGCGCCAAAGGCGTGTCCGAAGTCGAAGTGGTCCCGATGATCCGCGGCCGCATCGTCAAATTGAACAAGGTCTTGGCCAAAGACGCCGTCGTCTCCCGCGAAGCGCGCTGGGCGCTGAACGGCGACCGCGGCATCACCTACGGCAATCCGGCCGGCGCCAGCGACCAGGTCGTGGCCGGCAAGTGGTGGCCGCGCGACTATCGCGGTCCCGCGCTGGTGTCCTTCGCCGAGGACCTGGCGAGCGGCATGGGTCTAAAGGTCGGTGACATGATCACGGTCAACATCCTTGGCCGCGAGATCGGGATGAAGATCGAGAACCTCCGTCGGGTGGATTTCTCAAGCGCGCGCATGAACTTCATCATGGTGGTCTCGCCCGGCGCCCTCGAAGACGCTCCGCACGCCCACCTCGCAACGGCTCGCGTGGCGCCCGAGAATGAAGACGATGTCGAGCGCGCCGTTTCGAACGCCTTCCCGAACGTCTCTGTCGTGCGCGTGCGCGAAGCCCTCGAAACCGCAAACGGCCTGTTACAGCAACTCGCCGCCGGCATCCGAGCCGCCAGTGTCGTGACACTGCTGACCGGCCTCATGGTGCTGGCCGGCGCGCTGGCGGCAGGCCACCGCCACCGCCTCTTCGACGCCGTGGTCTTGAAGGTCGTGGGCGCTACGAAAGGGCAGGTGATGACCACCTACCTCATCGAGTTCGCGGCCCTGGGCGCGGCCGCAGGCTTCGTCGCCGCCATTATCGGCACCATCGCCGCCTGGGCCGTCGCCCAATTCGTGATGGACTGGAGTTTCGTGCCCTCGATGGGAACGTTGGCGGCCGTCGTGCTCGGCGGCGCGATCGCCGCGATGGCGCTCGGCATTGCAGCAACGTGGACGGCGCTCTCCACCCCCGCCGCGCGCACCCTCCGCACCGCCTGATTTTTCAACGCGTTAAGACAAATTTCACGCGAATCAGCCATTCGCCATAGGGGCGAAAATCCTTGTCTTGAAAAAGACTTAGGGCATGCCGATATTGGCGGAGGAATGCTGCATCCGGCGGCGGCCGGATCTTTGGAGGGTTCAGATGGCAGAGTACGAAAATCAAGCCTATCGCGCGCGTCCCGTTGGCGTCGACGCGGCGGCGATCGATCAGGGCCTCCGGGCCTACATGATCAGCGTCTATCAGTACATGGCCCTCGGCGTCGGCCTGACGGGCCTTGTTGCCTATTGGGTCTCGCAGACGCCCGCGATCTATGAGCCCATCTTCGGCTCGGGCCTCGTCTGGGTTGCGATGCTGGCGCCCGTCGCGCTGGTGTTCGTGCTCTCGTTCGGTATCGACCGCATGAGTGCAGGCACGGCGCAGTTGGTCTTCTGGGCCTACGCCGCGCTCAACGGCGTTGCGCTGGCGACGATCTTCCTCGTCTATCCGATGGGCGACATCGCGCGCGTGTTCTTCATCTCCGCGGCGACCTTCGGCGCGTTGAGCCTCTACGGCTACACCACGCCGCGCTCGTTGAGCGCGTGGGGTTCGTTCTTGTTCATGGGCCTCGTCGGCGTGTTCATCGCGGTGATTGTGAACATCTTCCTGCAATCGAGCGCGCTGAACTTCGCGATCAGCGTGATCGGCGTCCTCGTGTTCGCGGGCCTCACCGCCTACGACACGCAGCAAATCAAGGAAATGTACCTTGAAGGCGACGACAGCCAGACGATGGGCAAGAAGGCCATCATGGGCGCGCTCAGGCTGTACCTCGACTTCATCAACCTGTTCCTGATGCTGCTGCGCTTGCTCGGCAACCGCGAATAACAGCGTCGATCAGAACGAAGTTTAGGCCCCGGAGCGAAAGCTTCGGGGCCTTTTCTATTCGACGAGTTGGGGGCGCTTCGGCTCAAGCACGCGCAGCACCTGTGCCAGATCGTGGCCGCGCTTCAAGGTCAGCCCGGTCGCCGCGACGACGGCGTAAAGCCCCTGCTTGTGGCGCAGCTTGGGCCGCTTCTCGATCCGGTAGAGCGGCGCCTCGGACGTCCGCTGAAACACCGCGAACACCGCAGCCTCGCGTCCGGCGCCGATCGCATAGTCGCGCCATTCGCCTTCCGCGACCTTGCGTCCGTATAGACCTAAAATTGTGCCGAGTTCCTTGCGGTCGAACATCACTTGTTCGCCGCGGTCGCGCCCTTGAGAAGACGCATCGCCCGTCTCGGTATTCCGTGGCGCGGGGCGTTCGCCGCCACGGAAAAGCTGTATCGCTTCGTCAGCCATCCGGCGGAAAGTGTCGACCCGTAAGCGCCCTTTGGCAAGCGCGAAAATCAGCGTTTACGACACATGAAAATGCCGTCCGCCACCGGCAAAAGCACGGTATCGACGCGCCCGTCGGCCTTGATTTTCGCGTTCAGCTTCCGGATCGCGACGGTGTCGTCGGATGTATCGGACGCATCGACGACCTTGCCCGACCACAGCACGTTATCGATCGCAACCAAACCGCCCGGCCGCACGAGCTTCAGCATGCGCTCGTAGTAGGCGTCGTAACTCGACTTGTCGGCGTCGATGAATGCAAAGTCGTAGCGGCCCGCCTGACCTTCGGCGAGAAATTTGTCCAGCGTCTCGACCGCCGGCCGCACGTGCCCGGTGATCTTGCGCGCTTGTCCAGCCTTCGCCCAATAGCCACGCGCCTTCGCCATGTATTCTTCGCTGATATCCAGCGCATCGACATGCCCGTCATCCGGCAGCGCCAACGCAACGGCAAGCGCGCTGTAGCCGGTAAACGTGCCGACCTCGATGTACCGCTTCGCGTTCATCAGCTGCGCCGTGATCCCCATGAACGCACCCTGCTCGGGCGAGATCTGCATGCGCGAAATCCCGCCCATCGCCATCGTCTCGTCTCGGCAGGTCTTAAGCACCGCATGCTCGCGCACACCCGTATCGGCGACATAGTTGAGAACGGCGTCGGTGTAGGTGAGCGTCTTGACCATTTGGCGGGCTTTTCCTTTGAAAAATCGGCGCCAACCTAACGCTGTCGCAGCCGCCCGGCCAGCTTGCATTCGCCAAACGGGCAGGCCATCTGAATCCCATGGCCCTGACCATGTATCCCAGCGACCGCCCTTTCAGCGCCTTCCACGGCGCAGCCAAAGACGCGTTCGCCTTCATCGCCGGCACGATCAGCCCCTCGGCCGCGCCCGCGCCGGACAGCGTGCCGAATGGCGACGGCAGTGCTGTGCTGGTCTTTCCAGGCTTCCTCACCGGCGATTGGGCAACGGCCGAACTGATCGCTTGGCTCCGCGAGGTCGGCTACGACGCACAAGGCTGGGGCAGGGGCTCCAATTGGGGCCCGTCCGCCGTCGCAATCAAACGCTGTCAAACCCTGCTCGACGAAGCGCTGCAAAAGAGCGGACGCAAAGTCACCCTCATCGGCCGCAGCCTCGGCGGTCTCTACGCACGCGAACTCGCGAAGGACACGCCGGACAAAGTCGCGCGTGTGATCACGCTGGGCACCCCGGTGAGGCTGCCGGTCGCAACGCCGCTCTCGCCCTTCGCCTACGCGCTGTCCGGCCATTTCGACGCGGCGTTCGTCGAGCGCGCGCCGCACCTCCTGAAAAACCCGCCGATCCCCGTCACCGCGATCCACTCGCGCCAAGACGGCATCGTGCCGTGGCAGGCCTGCCTGATCGAAGAGAGCGCGACGGCTGAGAACATCGAAGTTGACAGCGCGCACACAATCATGGGTTCGAACCCAAAGGCGATGCGCGTTATCGCCGAACGGCTCGCCTGGCCGCTTTCTGCTTGAGTTTTCGCGCTACCTGAATCGCCATTCATCTTCGTCTGTCGAAGCCGTGAATCCGGGCCACAGTTGGGCCGCATTTCGGCCCTGGACGCGCCGCGTTCGACCGTCATCTTCATGCGTACCGGTTGGCTCGTTGGTGCGGTGAAGGCCTCGGACCATCAGCCCCCAGCCCCCCTCGCGGCTTATCCATGCCACGGGCCAACCGGCTTCCTCCCCTTTTCGCAGTATGAAACACTCCGGCAAAACAAAAGCCCGGGAGTGTCCGCATGCGTCTCAAAGACAAAGCCGCCATCGTCACCGGCGCCGCCTCCGGCATCGGCCGCGCCACCGCGCAGCTCTTCGCGAAGGAAGGCGCGCGAGTCTTAGCCGTCGACCTTCCCGGCAAAGGATTAGCCGACGCGCACAAGGCGCACGAAGCCATCGCAACGCTCGAAGCCGACATCACCGCCGACGGCGCACCGAAGACGATCGTCGATACGGCGGTGAAACGCTTCGGCCGCCTCGACATCGTCATGAACAACGCCGGTATCGGTTCGAACGCGCTCGGCGAAGTCATGTCGCGCGAACAATGGGACCGCACGCTAGCGGTCAACCTCACCGCGCCGTTCTTCATCTGCCAGAACGCGATCCCGCATCTGCGCGACTGCGGCGCGGGCCGCATCATCAACGTCGCCTCCGTCATGGCAGAGGGTACCGACTACGGCTTATCCGCCTACTGCGCGTCGAAGGCAGGCGTCGCGGGCTTCACCCGCACGCTGGCGCTTGAGCTCGGCAAATTCGCCATTACGGCGAATTACCTGATGCCCGGCGCCATCAAGACCGGCATGACGAGCCCGTTGTGGGAGGCACGGCCCGAAGTCGCCGACATCTGGGCGAAGAAGTCCGCGCTCCGCCGCTTGGGGCAGCCCGAAGACCTGGCCAAGGCGGCGCTCTTCCTGGCGTCGGCGGATGGCGCCTTCGTCACCGGCCACGGCCTGACCGTCGACGGCGGCCTCATGCTGCGGGTGTAGGTCCTTTAACAACTGGACACTTGCGGTTGCAGGGGCTTTTGCGTATTGGCTTGGCCGCGCAATTCACCGGATTTCTTAGGCAAGATTGCCCCTCATTCCATGATCGAAATTGAAGGCTTGGTTCGCAGGTTCGGCGACTTGACGGCCGTTGGAGGCATCTCGCTGCGCGTCGCCAAAGGCGAAGTGCTCGGCTTCCTCGGCCCCAACGGCGCCGGCAAATCGACCACCATGAAAATGATCACCGGCTACCTCGCGCCAAGCGAAGGCCGCATCACCGTCTGCGGCCACGACGTGGTCGAAGAACCGTTCCAGGCCCAAACCGCGATCGGCTACCTGCCCGAAGGCGCGCCGGCCTATCCCGACATGACGCCGGTGCAGTTCTTGAGCTTCATCGCGCGGGTGCGCGGCCTCACCGACGACGCAGCAAAGAGGGCGGTCGAAACCGCCGTCGCGCGCACCGGTCTGCAAGGCGTGCTGGAGCAACGCATCGAAACGCTGTCCAAGGGCTTCAAGCGCCGCGTCGGCCTCGCGCAGGCGATCCTGCACAACCCGCCGGTCCTGATCATGGACGAACCGACCGACGGCCTCGACCCCAACCAAAAGCAAGCCGTGCGCAACCTCATCCGCGCCATGAGCCCGGAGAAGGCCATCATCATCTCGACCCACATCCTCGAAGAAGTCGACGCCGTCTGCTCGCGCGCCGTCATCATCGACAAAGGCCGCATCGTCGCCGACGGCACGCCGGCAGAGCTGCTGGCGAAGTCGCCGACGAGGCGCCTCGACGACGTCTTCCGCGCGCTGACCACGGCCGACGCGGAAATCAACGCGGAGAGCGCCTCGTGAGCAGCGCCGCCAACGCCACCTACGCCGTCTTCCGCCGCGAGTTCGAAGGCTACTTCGCAACGCCGCTCGCCTACGTCTTCATTGTGATCTTCCTGCTCGCGATGGGCTCGTTCACGTTCTACTTCGGCCAGTTCTACGACACCGGCCGCGCCGAACTCGGCACCTTCTTCGGCTTCCACCCCTGGCTCTATCTCTTCCTGATCCCCGCGATCTCGATGCGCCTTTGGGCGGAAGAACAAAAGACCGGCACGATCGAACTCCTTCTCACGCTGCCCATCTCCGTCGGCTCCGCTGTCGTCGGTAAGTTCCTCGCCGCCTGGGCCTTCGCCGGCATCGCGCTGCTGCTCACCTTCCCGATGTGGTTGACCGTCAACTACCTGGGCTCGCCCGACAACGGCGTGATTGTGGCGAGCTATTTCGGCAGCTGGCTCATGGCCGGCGGCTATCTCGCGATCGGCTCCGCGATCTCGGCGCTGACCAACAACCAGGTCATCGCCTTCGTCATCACGGTCGTGATCTCCTTCATGTTCACGATCTCCGGCCACGACATCGTACTCGGCGTCTTCCAGGCCTGGGCCCCGCTCGCGATCGTCAACGCCATCTCCTCGTTCAGCTTCCTGACGCACTTCGCGGCCATCATGGACGGCGTCATCGACCTGCGGGACTTGATCTTCTTCGGCTCTCTGATCGCGGTGTTCCTCTACATCAACGTGGTCATCATCGACCTGAAGCGGGCGGGCTAAGGCCATGCGCTGGACCAGATCGACCATTGCCGCCGCATCCATCGCGCTCGCGATCGTGCTCTTCTTCGCCGTCAACATATTCTCGGACGTGTGGTTCTCCTCCGCCCGTCTCGACCTCACGCAAGCCGGCCTCTACACGGTCAGCGACGGCACCAAGAACACGCTCCGCTCGATCCCCGAGCCCATCACGCTGCGCTTCTTCTTCTCCGAGCGCGACTCGGTGAAATACGCGTCCGTCCGTGCCTACGGCGCGCGCGTGCGCGACCTGCTGAAAGAATACGCCAGCATCGCCGGCAACAAGCTGAAGCTCGAGATCATCGATCCCGAACCCTTGAGCGAGCAGGAAGACATCGCCGTCGCCCAAGGCGTGACCGGCGCGCCGACGCCGAACGGCGAGAAGATCTATTTCGGTCTCGTCGGCACGAACACCGTCAACGGCCGCGAGGTCATCCCGTTCTTCCTCGAAGACCGCGAGGAATACCTCGAATACGACATCACGAATCTCATCTACAAACTGATGCGCGACAAGAAGCCGAAGATCGGCGTCGTGACGAACCTGCCTTTCGATACCGGCACCGGCGGCATGCTCGCCGCGATGCAGGGCCGCTCGCGCCCGTTCATGATCTACGAGCAAATCCGCGAGTCGTTCGACGTCGAATTCCTGGAGCAGGATTTCGACCGCGTGCCCGCTGACATCGACGTCGTCATGATCGCGCACCCGAAGCCCTTGAACGACAAGACGCAATACGCGCTCGACCAGTTCATCATGCGCGGCGGGCGCGCGCTCGTCTTCCTCGACCCGTGGTCGGAACTCTCGCAGGCCAGCGCCGAGCCCGAAGGCCAGCCCCTCGAAGGCTCGACGCAATCCTCCGCCACCAGCATCGAGAAGCTGACCAACAGCTGGGGCATTGCCATCGATCCTGCGCACGTGATCGGTGTGCGGGACCGTGCGCAGCGCGTTCAGTTCGGCGGCGACGTCGTCGACTACGTCGCCTGGGTGGCGCTCACCGTCTACGACATGGACCGCAAGGACCTCGTCACCGGCCAGCTCACCGACATCAACCTCGCGACCATCGGCGCCATCACGCAGACGAAGGGCGCGACCACGACGCTCACGCCGATGCTGCAGACGTCCGACGACACGATGGAAATCCCCGTCGCCAAGGTGAAGGGAACGCCGAACCCCGACGAACTGCTGCGCGACTTCGCCAAGTCCGGCGACCGCTTCGTCGTCGCCGGCCGCGTCCAAGGTCCGATCAAATCGGCATTCCCGGCAGGCCCGCCGCCCGGCGCGATCGAACCGCCGGCCGCAGGCGCCGCGCCGAGGCCGCCGCTGCCCGCCCATTTGAAAGAAACGAAGGGGCCCGCCAACATCATCGTTGTCGCCGACAGCGACATCTTCAACGACAACTTCTGGGTCCAGGCGCAGGAGATGCAGGGACAACGCGTGGCCGTCCCCGTCGCCGACAACGGTTCGTTTGTACTCAACGCGATCGAGAACCTCACGGGCTCGAACGATTTGATCTCGCTCCGCTCGCGCGGGTCGTCGAACCGCCCCTTCATCGTCGTCAACAATCTGCGCCGCCGCGCCGAGCAGCAATTCCTGCGTCAGGAACAACAGCTGCAGGAGAAAATGACGGCGACCCAAACCCGCCTCGCCGAATTGGAAGGCCGCCGCAACGCGCAGTCGAAACCCGGCGCGCCGCAGCACGAGATTCTGACCGCCGAACAAGAAGCCGAGATCGAGAAATTCCGCGCCGAACTGGTCGAAACGCGCGGCGCGCTGCGTGACGTGCAACGCCGCCTGCGCACCGACATCGACCGCCTCGGCAATTGGCTCGCCGCCATCAACATTCTGCTCGTGCCGCTGATGTTGGCCGGCACGGCGCTCGTGCTCGCCCTGGTCCGTCGCCGCAAGCCGAAACCCAAACAAGGTGGAGGCGCCCAATGACCGACGCAGCAGCCAAACCGCCTCTCGTTCCGGTTCTTCGCCGCAGAGTTCGCTCTCTCGCGATACTCGCCGGCGTCACGGCGATCGCCGTGATCTTTGCCGTCATCGCGCTTTGGCAGCGCAGCGCGACAGGCGAATCCGACTTCGCGACCGTGCGCATGTTCCCGTCACTGAAGGCCGAGATGGGCGACGTCACCGCGATCCAGATCGAGACCAAGGCCGCATCGTTCAACGTAACGCGCAACGCCGAAGGGCGTTGGATCGTACCCGACAAGGGCAACTATCCAGCCGACGCCAACACCGTGCTGAAGACGATCCTAGGGCTCTCCGAACTCAACCTCGTCGAACAACGCACCGCGCGCGCCGACTGGCACGAGAGGCTCGGCGTCGCTCTGCCGAAGGCGGGCGGCACCGGCACGCTCGTCACCATGAAGAACGCCAAGGGCGAAGTGTTGGCCAGCGTCATCGTCGGCGGCGCCGTCGAAGGCGCCTCGGCCGCGGGCAAGCAAGCCGTCTACGTCCGCCACGCCGCCCAGCCGCAAACCTATGTCGCGCGCGGCAACTTCGCGCCGGCGACGGCGGAGGCGCAATGGCTCGACAAAGCCTTCATCGATCTCGCACGCACGCGCGTGAAGACCGCGACCGTCCAGCCGTTCAAGGGCAGCACCTACAGCGTAACGCGCGAGAAGCCGTCGGATGAGAACTTCCGCATCGTCGAGGCGATCCCGGCCGGCCGCGTCTTGCGCACGGAGAACGAACCGAACGCCGTCGGCAACGCGCTGATCGGCATGTCGTTCGACGACGTGAAGCCGCAAGCGGGCATGGACTTAACGAGCGCCGTAAAATCGACGTTCACGACCTTCGACGGCCTGACATTGACCTTGAGCTTGATCGAACAGGACCGCGACTTCTGGCTGACCATCAACGCGGCGCACGACGCGTCAGTCACGCCGCCCACAGACGAGAAGGCGGGCGGGCTGAAGCCCGACGTCGCCAAGGAAGCAAGAGACATCAACGATACAGTGGCGGGCTGGGCCTACAAGGTGCCGCGCTACAAAGGTGTTTTGCTGAGCACGCCGATGGAAGATCTCTTGCGGCCCGTGGGCACGCCGGCAGGTCCCACGGTCAATCCCTAAACCGGATCTACTTCGCGTCGGTGACGCGCGTTTGCGCGGCGCCGAACACCTGCCCGTTGCCGCCTTCTTGCACCCACACCGCAACGCCGTCGGTGATCTCGCCCTGCACGCCCTGCGACGGCAGTTCCAGCGTCACCGGCTGGCCCGACCATTTGCCGACCGCCGAAAAGCCGCGGACGACGTTGTGATAGACGATCACGCGTCCGCTGTTCTCACCCTTGGCGATGTTCACGGTCCGCGTTGACAGCGTATGCGCCAGCCAAACCGTGGCCGAATGCCCCGGCGCGGGGCCGGGACCAATACGGACTTGGACCTCGTCGCCCGTTTGCGTGATCGAAATCGGAACGCGTTTGCCGCGCGTTGCGGCGACGCGCTTATTGATCACGGCCATCACGTCTGCCCGCTGGTTCCCGACCACATCCTGCACGCCGTCGACGACCATCTGCGGCGTGTACACGCGATGCGAGGGCAGGGACTTCTCATACGCCTGCTGACGCAGCGTGTTGTCGCGCGTCGCCAGCGTGTCGCGCCAGCCGATGTAGTCCCAATAGTCGATGCTGAATGACAGAGCGACGACGTCGTCGC
>JAWXBY010000022.1:0-21219 GCA_034440355.1 Alphaproteobacteria bacterium | reverse complement strand
GTCGCCGGCGACGACGATTTCGCCCGGCTCACCTTGCGGCATGCGCAGGGCGTCGAACTCGGCTTGCGTCAGCGATGGGCGCGGCGTGCCCCAGGCGTCGCGCAGGATCGCGAGGTCCGTGCCGTCGGTCGGTTTGCCGGCGAGGAGGCCACTACCCTGCGCGGTCGCGGCTTTGTCTTCGGCCGAGATTTTGTCGTGCGTGATGTGCGCGATGGGTTCGGCTTCGGTGGAGCCGTAAGCCAGGTGGATGCGCGCGGTCGGCATGGCGCGCGACGCGGCTTCGACGATGTCGGGGAAGATGGGGCCGCCGCCGGTGAGGATGTCGCGCACGCTGTCGAGTTTCGCGTGTTCGCGTTCGTCGACGCGGGCGAGGCGTTCGACGAGCGCGGGCGAGGCGAGAATCGTGTGGGCTTTGTTCTCGGCGATTTGCGCCAGCAGGGGCGCGGGATCGATCTCCTTCGGTTTGCGGACATCGCTGGCGGGCAGGATGCTGGCGACGCCGCTTGCCAAATGCGAGAGGACGAAGACGGGGAGCGCGGTCAGCGTCGTCGTGCCCGGCACGAAGTCCACGGCGCGGGTGATGGCGGCGTGCTGAGCGGAGAGGAAGGCGTGGCTGCGGGCGATGACTTTGGGTGCGCCGGTCGAGCCGCTGGTGAAGGTGATGAGCGCGGTTTGGTCGGCGGGGACGTTCGCGATGGCGGCTTCGGCGCCTTTCGTTTTGGGCAGGAGGCGCGCCCATGGCACGTGCGCGGCGCTGAACGTGCCTTTGATTTGGCGCAGCGGGCGCGAGACTTGGCGCAGTAGTTGCGCGGGCCAGCCGCCGATCATCGCGACGGGATGGACGGTGTTGCAGGCGGCTTCGATCGTTTTCTGAAGCGACTGTGGGTCGGGGAAGACGGCGATGGCGCCGATGCGGAAGATGGCGAGGAGCGCCAGATAGAGTTCGACGGAGATGGATTGGAGCACCAAGACGTGGTCGCCGTTCTTGACGCCGTTGTCCTCAAGCGTCTTGGCCCAGGTGGCGCTGAGCCGCGTCACGTCGTCGAAGGTGAGCGTGCGCCGGTTTGCGCCCGTGCCGGTGATGAGCGCCGTCGCGTGCGGCGTTCGCTCGGCGAAGGTGCCGAGTGTGGCGACCATGTTGGCTGTCGGCGTCACAGGTCGCGGGCCATCAGCGCGTAGCGGCGGAAGATTTTTCCGTGGCGGGCGGCCCAGCTGAAGGACTTGTTGCGTTCGTGCATGAGACCGAAGACGGCGCTGCTGCAACCGAGTTGATGCGCGCGGGCGAGGACGCGGCCGGTGAGGTGGCGCGCCAGGCCTGCTTCGCGGATGTTGGGCGCGACGGCGATGGTCTTCAGCACGGTGCAGGATTTTTGCGGGCCGTCGCGGTAGGCGAAGATGAAGCCCAGTGCTTCACCGTTGCGTTCGGCGATGAGGGCGAGACCGGGTTCGTAGAGGAAGACCGCCGGGCGATACATTGCGGCGAAGTCTTCGAGCGGCAGCGGTGCGTAGTAGGGATTGGCGACGAAGGCGTCGAGGCTGAGCTTGTGCAGCTTCACGAGGTCTTTGTCGAAATTCTGCATGTCGAAGTCGCGCACCGTGATGCCCGCCGCGGCCAGTTCGGCGGCGTAGGCGTCGGGGCCGGCGAACGGCGCGAGGTCGTCGAGTTCGAGCGAGGCGTACATTTCGGCGCGACTGAAGCCCGCGGCGGTGAGGTGTGCTTCCCAATACGGCGGCGTTTGTGGTTCGAGGAAGAACGGGTCGCGGCCGGCGCTTTCGACGACGACGCGGTAGCTGCGCCAGGTCGAACCGTCGATGGGGGCGAGGATGCGTGTGCGCCCTGCCCGCGCGGCTTCGTGCGCGAGGGCGTCGAAGAGTTGTTTGCTGTGACCAGCGTCGTTGCTGGCGAAGTGGCCGACGAACGCGGCGGCTGCGCCGTCGGGGCTGCGCGGCGCGTCGAGCCAGAGGGCAGCGACGGCTTGGACTTCATTGCCTTTGACGATGGCGGCGATCTTCGAGACGTGTTCGCGCGCGGCGAGCTCGCGGTCGGGCAATGCGAGGCCGGTGTAGGTTTTTTGCGCGGCGGGGTCGATCCATTCGAGGGTCATGAGAGCGGTGCTCCCGTGCCCAGGAGCGCCGTCGCGGCGACGGTGATGATGACGAGTACGAGCAGGGTGGCGAGGCGCGTGCTTTCGTCGGCGTTGGCGCTCCATGTCGTGCCGCCGATTGCGCCTGCGATGACGGCGGGTGCGACGATCATCGCGATGGCCATAGTGCCGATGCCGTCACCGACGACGAGCCAGCTCGCGAGCATTAGTGCGGCGCTCCCGAGGCCGAGGGCTGCGCCGATCGCCGGGTTCGGCATCGCGCCTGTCGAGCGGCGGCGCAGGTTGGGCACGACGTAGCCGACGGTGGCGGCGAAGGCTGCGTGGCCGGCGAGGACGAGCGGGACTGGGATGCCCTGCGTCGAGAGGATGACGAGTGCTGCCAACGGCGAACACACGGCGGCGATGGTGCGGCCGCGGACCGTGCGCGGGTCGGAGATGCCCGAGGCGATGGGGCCTGCGACGCAGACGGCGCCGGCGATGAGGCCGGGGATGATGATTGCGAACTCCGACACGGTCCAGAAGATGAAGGCGAAGGCGACGATCGCCATCGTCGCGTCAGCGGGGACGTGCGAGAGGCGGCTTGCGATCCAGGCGAGTGCGGTGAGGCCCACCAATACGATCGCGGAGGTCAGGCCGACGTTCGAGATGGGGTCTACGGCGTTCATTCTCAAAAAGCCGTCGAGCAGCAAATAGAGGGCGATCGGAAGGAAGAGATTGTCGAGGCCCTCCCAGGATGCGCCTTCGATCAGGGTGGCGACGTAAGCGAGTGTTGCGGAGACTGTGATTCCTTCGGCGCGGTCGAGGTCGGTGAGCAGCAGCACCGTGATGTGGATGCAGAGGAAGGCGACCACGAAGAAGACGAGTGAGCCTTCCCAGCTCTTCTTCGCGCGGTAACTTTCGTAGGCGGTCTTTGCGTAGAAGACGCCGGCGAGCGCCGCCAGCGCGTCGGCGAGCGTCAGCACCAAAAGGGGCATGATGTAGAGCGCGGGTTGGTCGCGCGCCACCGCATAGAGGATGGCGACGGAGGCGGCGAAATACATGTCGCCGCCGGAGGAGCGTTCGACCGCGTGGAGCGCGCCGGTCAGCTGGCGGTTGATGGCGGGGACGTAGCGCACGGCGGCGAGGGTCGCGAGGATCATCGAGAAGCCGATCGCGAACCAGACCGGGTCAGGAAACACCCACGGCAGTGCGAGGCATGAGATGCCCATGCAGACGTGGAGCGCTTTGCGGCTGACTTCCGGATGCACGGCGCCCGTCGCGACGAGGCGGCTCATCACGGCCATGGCGCCGACGAGGCCGACGATCAGGATCACCGTCGCGACGGCGCCGTGGATCATTGGATCTCTTCCACGACGAAGGCGCGGTAGAAGAAGGCCTTGTCCTTCAGGAACAAATCCTTCGACAGTTTGTCGAGCGGCTTGAGCGCGTGGGCGAGCGAGTCGGGGCGGCTGCGCGGGACCATCATGTTCCAATAGGCGAGACGGCCGCCCTTCTTGCCGTTGACCGCGAGTTTGGCGAGGACGGTCGCAGTGTTTTCGGCCGACATGTATTCGAAGATGTCGCTCAAGTTATAGCGGGCGGGGCGCGCGCCGGCGCGGGCGAGATCGTCGATGGCGTCTTCAAGTGCGGCTTCGTGCCATTCGATGCGGTCGATGCGCGTGCGGATGGCGTCGTAGTTTTCGCGGCGGAGCGCCACCGGCAATGCGCCGTTGAAGTGGCCGTTCAGAATCCAATGCAGATACGAATTGTCGCTGGGGTCGAGGTCGACGGCGGCGTGGCGGACGCGGCCCATGAGATGCGTTTTCAGGTCGCCCTCGACGTAGTCGAAGAAGCGCGGGTCGCGGCCGAGCAGCCCCATCACCGTCTTCGAGAAGAAGACGCCAAAGAGCAGGCGCCAGCGGCCGGAGTTCCATCTGTCGTCGAAGAAGGCTTTGCGTTCGTCCCCGGTCTTTGCGCGCATGAGTTCGTCGACGTCGGCGCGCGAGTGGACGAACGGCAAGACCCAGCGTGTGAAGAGACGGAAGTAGCGTTCGAACTTGCCGAGTGCACCGAAGCCTTGCGCCGTCAGCGCGCCGCGGCGTTCGTCCCAGAACTCGCCCGACTGCGGATCGCGCAGGTTAGGGCGGCATTTGTCGTAGAGTTCGCCGCGGCGAACGCTGGTGCGCGCGCCGTAGAGTTCGAGGAACGCGTCGTGATCGAGCGTGCGGTAGGCGGCGCAGCGCAAGTCGAGGCAGGCGAGTTGCGCGGCGCTGAGATCGACGGCGACGACGCGCGAGGGATCCTTCGTCAACATCGCGAGCGCGTTGTCGCCGGCGGAGGCGATCGACAGGCAGATGTCGCCGGGTTTGACGTCCAGGCCTTCCAGCAAAATGTCGGCGTCTTCCCAGCATTGCGCGTAGCGAATGCCGATGAACGCCGCTTTGCCCGCAACTTCGGTGCTCATTCGGCGGCCTTCGGTTTCGCCAGCACGACGTTCGCCGGGAGTTTGCGAATCGTGCCGGCGGTGCCGTCGATCTCCACAACGTCGCCGTCGTTGATCCACGCCAGCAGGTCCGGCACACCGACGACGGCGGGTAGGCCCAGTTCGCGCGCGACGATGGCGCTGTGCGAGAGGAGGCTGCCGCGTTCGACGGCGAGGCCGGCGCAGTTGGCGAAGACGGTGATCCAGCCGGGGTCGGTGAACTCTGCGATCAGGATGTCGCCGTGGTCGAGCGTTGCGCCGTGCGGGTCGCGGATGACGCGAGCGCGGCCGCGGATCGTTCCCGCCGAGCAGCCGAGGCCGCGGCGCAGCGTTGGATCTTCCTCTGCTAGCGCTTCGCTTTTCACAGGGATGATGGGGCTTAGCGCCGGCGCGCCGACGGTTTCGAAACGGCGCGGTAGGTCGCCTTGCGTCTTGTAGGTTTCGAACTCGGCGCGGCGGGCGGCGGCGATGGCGGGGAGCGATGCGGCGGTTGCCGAGCTTTCGGCGAGCGACAGCAATTCTTCGACGGTCAGATAGAAGACGTCGTCGCGGTTTGAGATGACGCGCGCGGCGACGAGGCGCTTTGCCATTTCCAGGAACAGGCGGCGGGCGCGGCCGAAAACGCGCGTGCGTTCGAAACGCATGTTCTCGCGGTCGCGCACGCGGGCTTTGGCTTCGCTGAGCGCGAATTTGAGGATCGCGAGGCGGAAGCGGTGTTGGCCGACGCCCTCCTCCACCTTTTCCATCGCATTCTTCGTTGTCTTCGGCGGCGGCGCGGGGCGGCGCGCGGCGCTGAGGATTGCGGTCCAGAGCGGGCGCGGGTCGTCGACCAAGGTTGCGCTTTCGAGTTTCAGTTCGCCGAGGCAGCGGTCGCCGAAGCGTTCGATGTAGGCGCGGTAGAGCGGGCCCAGCACTCTGTCTTGGTGGAGCGCGTCGATGGCCTCGGCCGTGGTGGCGGATTCGATGCGCGCGAGGAGCGCTTTGTCGTTGCGGAGTTTGTCGCCCATCTCGGCGATCAGGCGCGGCGGTTCGGCGCTGACAATGCCGCCTTGGTCGGTGAGCACGGCGTTGAGCAGCGCACCGCTTTCGTCGCCGACCCATTTGCGGGTCAGGCCCTTGGCGACGCCGAAGGCGATCATGCACCAGAGGTCGTTGACGAGCGGCGGCGTCCAGGCGCGCAGGAGTTTTGCCTCGATGCGGCGGTAGTCCATCGCCAGGTCTTGGTAGCTGGCGCGCGAGAGATCGTCCAAGCCGGTGAGCGCGGTGTTGACGCGCGCCTGGAAGGCTTTGATCGAGCGGGCGAGGAAGAGGCGCTTCCAGATCAGGCTTGCCGCTGTCGTCACGAGGCGCGCGCCGTCGGCGATGCGCGCGAGCGGTGACATCTTTCCGTCGCCGACGACCGTTTCGATCAAGTGGCGCGGGAGGGCGCGGTCGACGCCCATCATCTGTTCCATGAAACGCCGGTTCATTTGGAAGCCGGGCAGCAGGGCCAGCGCGCGATACCAATTCAACAGGTTGTAGTAGATGCGGCCGCGGATGAGGCCGATCATGTTGCGGAAGGTGGCGCTGTTTTCGTCGACGCGGTGGCGCGAGACGCCGAGCACCATCGACAGTTCGCGGTAGACGGATTCATACGCGCGCGCGGCGAAGGAGAAGGTCAGCGGCGTCGTGATGCCGCTGTAGCTTTCGACGATGTTCGAGTTGTCCCAGAGCACGCGCTCGGTGCCGCCAATGGCCAGTGTCGTGATGGGGCGCGCTTGCACGAGGTGAAGTTGGCCGCCTTCGATCGCCCACTCGATGTCTTGCGGGCAGCGTTCGAGTTCAGCGATGCGTCTTGCGGCGACCGCGATCTGCTTCAGCATTTGTGGGGACAAGATCGCCTTGGCGCCGGTCAGCGTTTGTTCGATCGTCTCGCCTGCGCGGTCAAGGACGTAGGTGTCGCCGGTCGTCTCGCCGGCGACGAGGCGGTCGGCGAGGCCCGCGACGGCGTTGACGATGATGCGATCGGTCGCGCCGCTGACCGGGTCGGCGCTGAAGGCGACGCCGGCGGCTTCGGCGACGACCATGCGTTGGACGATAACGGCGGGGACGTTCGTTTGCGTCAGGCCGTGGTGTTTGCGGTAGGCGTCGAGTTCGGGCGTGAAGGCGGAGTGCCAGACGTCGGCGACGCGCACGGCGACGTCGCGCGGGGCGACGTTCAGGTAGCTCGCGAATTGACCGGCGAAGGAGTGGCCGAGCGCGTCTTCTTCCGCCGCGCTGGAGCGGACGGCGAGTTTGGCGTCGGGCGGAAAGAGGCGCGCGAGTTCGGCGGTGATTTCGGCGCCGACTTCGGATTTCACGGTCACGTGCGCGGGCGTTTGGTCGGGGCCTTTGCTGAGGTCGAAGGCGCGCGGCGTGACGACGAACCACGGCGGCACGCGGAAGCCTGCCGTTTGCAAGCGGCACAGGCCCGTCGCCTTGCCGCCGTATAACGACAGCGGCGGGTCGGGGCGCGCGAGGGCGACGATGGGCGCGCTCACGGCAACGCCTTCACGTGTGGCGCGACGGCCAGGGCGATGAGGACGGCCAAGGCGAATGCTCCCGATGCTTGCTCGATCCGTTTACCGCTGCCGGGTTGAGAGGGTGTGAAGCGGGTGGCGGACAGGCCCATCATCGCAAGACCGGCGGCGGCGACCAAGAGCGCAACGATGGCCGAGCCCTGAATTTGTGCGACGGCGATCACCAACGCGGCCGTTGCAGCGCAAGCCGATGCTAACCATGCATTGCGCGCGACATGCGGACCCCACAAGGCGCTGTAGGTTTCGACGCCCGGTTCCTCATCTTGCGTGGCGCGGATTTTGCGGCCGAGTTCCAGCACGACGCCGAGGAAGAGAATCGCAATCAGGTACGCGCCGGTGCGTGCGGGGATCTCGGCGATGCCGGCGCCGTCATGGACGAGTTGGAAGCTTGCCATCGTCCATGCGAGCAGCGGCGTGATGATCATGTGCGAGAAGAGATAGACGATGGGTCTCGCCTGCAGCCACTCAGGCGCGAAGAACTCCAGCGTCATCAGTGCGAAGTAGATCCAAAGCGCGAGGGTGAGGATCGCGAGCGGCAGTGATTGCGCAAAGGCGACGGCGGCGAGCATGAGTGCTGCTGCGATCACGCCGATGCTGCGGAGTTCGGCGAGCGTGACGAGGCCGCGGGGAACGGCGCGGTAGGGACGGTGCGCGCTGTCGGTCGCGAAGTCTTTGTGTTCGTCGGCGATACGCAAGAGCGCGAATTGGCAGAGGCCCGCGATGGCGGCGAGCGCGATCGCTGTCGGTGACGGCCATGTGTTGCTGAAGCCGGCAGCGAAGGCGCACGCGGATATCGCGAAGACGAGCGTCAATGCGCCGTGGTTTGCGAGCGGGAAGCGTTCGCTTTGGTACTGCCAGAGGCGCGCGGCGAACGAGCCGGTCGTGTCCGGCTGTTTCAGCGGCGGCGAGCGGTCGGTGCTCAACGTGTTCGTTCCGGATCGTTCAGCCACGCGATCGGCGGCACGGATTCAGGTGTTGCTTCGCCCGTCAGTCTACAAGATGACGTGGCCTTACCCCGGCTGAAATGGGGCCAAACCTTGGCGATGCACAGGAAATCTCGCGCGGCGGTTGCGTTAACGGCGCGATGCGTCGAGGCTTGCCGAGATGGCTTTCAGGCCGCCTTCCAATTCTTCCGGCAAGGGCCAGCCGAAGCCGATGCGCATGAAGCGCTTGTCTTGCTCGAACCAGTGGCCGGGGCCGACCGCCGTCGCGTGTTCTTGCGTCAGCGTGCGGTAGAATTTTTCGACGTCGATGCCGGCGTCGGCTTTGATGCGCGGGAAGCAGACGCAGCCGCCTTGCGGGCGCACCCATTCCATCCGCGTTTCTCGCGTGAGCCAGTCGCCGACGGTCGCGACCGCGGATTTCAGATTGCGCTCGACGGTGGCGATCCACGCTGCGCTTTGCGCGAGGGCGGCTTCGGCGATGTGTTCGTCGATGATGCTGCCGCAGATGCCGATCTGCTCCTTCGCGGCGAGGAAGCGTTCGAAGAGTTTGCCGTCTTGCGTGATGAGCCAGCCGACGCGGATGCCTGGGATGCCGTAGGATTTCGACATCGAGGCAACGGAGATGACCTTGTCGCTGAGCGAGGCCGCGACCGGTAGCTTCGGCACGAACGACATCTCGCGGTAGGTTTCGTCGACGAGAAGACGGATGCCGTTGGCTTCGGCGAGCGTGATCAGGTGGCGCAGCGATATGTCGCTCAGCGAGACGCCGGTCGGGTTGTGCGGGGTCGTGATCGAGATCAGCTTGGTGTTGGGGCGGAGCGCCGCTTCGACGCGGGCGATGTCGAGGTGGAAGCCTTCTTCGAACTTCAGGTCGATGAAGCTGATCTCGCAGCCGATGGCGCGCGGGGTTTCGATGTTGGTCGCGTAGTTCGGGCGGACGACGACGAGGTGGTCGTTCTTCTCCAGCAGCGTGGTTGCGATGATGAAGAGTGCGCCGGCCGCGCCCACGGTCGTCAGCACCGCGTGCTCCGGCACGTTCGATTGCCGCGCGATCAGCGTGCGCAGACCGGGGGCGCCTTTGTGCGCGCCGTAGGCCAGGACCAGGTCGTTGGTGTCGAGGCCCAGCTCCGACAGGTTTCTGTCGCGCATCGAGCTTTCGGAGAGATTGAAGCGGATCGTGTCGTAGCCCTGCTCTTCAGGCGACTCGATCTCGATCGGCATGCGGACGTATTTCATGGCGCGCCCTTCCATGTTCGGCGCGCCTCTTTAGCAGGAAAGTCCGCTACTCGTAACGCAGCGCTTCGATAGGATCGAGGCGGGCGGCGCGGCGGGCGGGGAAGAAGCCGAATACGACGCCGACGGCGGCGGAGAAGCCAAAGGCAACGACAATCACCCAGGGGCTCAGCACGAAAGGAACGCCGATCGCATAGGCCGCGACAGCCGAGAAACCGAGGCCGAACAGCGCGCCCAGAATGCCGCCGAAGCACGAGAGCAGGACGGCCTCGATCAAGAATTGCAGCAACACGTCGCTCTCGAGCGCACCGACGGCCAGGCGGATGCCGATCTCGCGGGTCCGTTCGGTCACCGAGACCAGCATGATGTTCATGATGCCGATGCCGCCGACGAGGAGGCTGACGGCGGCTACGGCGGAGAGGCCCAAGGTGAGCAGCGTGGCGGTCGAGTTTACGAGGTCGGTGATCGATGCCACGTCGCGGACGTCGAAATTGTCTTCGCCGCTCGCCTTGATGTGGCGGCGTTCGCGCATGAGGACGGTCAGGCGCTGCTTCACGGGTTGGATCTGAGCGGCGTTGACCGCCGAGACGAGGATTTGGCTCACATCGTCGCTGCCCGTCAGGCGACGCTGCACGGCCAGGATGGGCATCAGGATCGTGTCGTCCTGATCCGGCCCCATGGTGGACTGGCCTTTGGTGGCGAGAACGCCGATGACGTCGCAGCTTGCGTTCTTCACGCGAATCGCCGCGCCGATCGGATTCTGTGCGCCGAAGAGCTCCTTCTTCGGCGTCGCGCCCAAGAGGCAAACCACGCGCGCGCCGTTCAGGTCGCTGTCGGTGAATGCGCGGCCCTGCGCGACCGGCCAGTCGCGAATCGTCAGGAAATCGGACGTGGTGCCCGTGATCGACACAGCGCGGCTGTTCGAACCGTAGACCACTTCGACAGAGGCCGACGAGGTGGGCGCGACGGCGGCGATCCCTGAGATCTCTCGCCTGATGGCCTCGGCATCGCTCATCTTGAAGGGTAATTGCGCCGCGCCGGGGCCGCCGCGTTGCGGCGCGGAGGGCATCACCATGATTAGGTTGCGGCCCATCGCAGCGATGCCGGAGGTCACTTGCTGCGTCAGCCCCTGGCCCAGCGTCACGACGATCACGACGGCGCCGACGCCGACGACGATTCCGAGCGTGGTCAGAATCGAGCGCATCAGATTGGCGCGCAGTTCGCGCAGGGCAAGTTGCAGTGTGATGAGCAGCATGAGCGGTTCCACGTTGGAAGCGTTCAGCTATCGCGACCTTGTCGTGGATCAATGTCCGCCGGCGCCCGCGATTGTCGCAAATCGTGCGCGGCGCGGGCTTCGTGGCAGGCGCGTCACATTGTTTTCAGAGGTCGGCGACCAGCGCCGGGTGTGCGGGGAGTTGCTTCAGGAGCGCCGCGAGTTCGCCTTTGGCTTGGGCGTTCGAGAGTTGGTGGCGTTCGGCCAGGATGAGTTCGTTCTTCATCGTGTGTTCGAAGCCGACCAGCTCCGTGACGCGGACCTTGTAGCCGTGGGCTTCGAGGTAGAGGCCGCGGATGACGTTGGTGATGTTGCTGGCAAACTCGCGGCGTTGGATGGGGTGGCGCCAGAGTTGGTGCAGGGGGTGGCGCGTGTGGGCGTCGAGGAGGCGGGCGACTTCGGCTTGGCAGCACGGGACGAGCGCGATGACCTTGGCGTCGTGCGCGAGGGCGAAGCGGATGGCATCGTCTGTTGCCGTGTCGCAGGCGTGGAGCGCGGTCACCATGTCGACCTTGCCGTCGAGTTTGGCTTGCGCGATCGCGCCGCTGACGAAGCGCATGCGGTCGAAGCCCGTCGTGCGGGCGAGTTGTTCGGCGCCTTCCATCAGGGGGCCGCGCGTTTCGACGGCGACGACTTCGCCCCTGCCCTTCGGTGCGAAGATGAGGTCGTAGAGGATGAAGCCCAGATACGATTTGCCGGCGCCGAGGTCGGCGAGACGTGGGCTTTCGTTTTCATCGAACAGGCGGTCGAGCGAGGGGCGCAGCAGTTGGACCAGGTGCAAGACCTGCTTCAGCTTGCGGCGCGAGTCGGCGTTGATGGCGCCGTCGCGCGTCAGGATATGCAGGGCCTTGAGCAGCTCGACCGATTGGCCGGGCCACAGCAATTCCTTCAGCGGATCGCGGTCGGTCTTCTTCTTCGTCATTGCAGCCGTTCACTGGCAGTTCAGGCGGGGCACAGGCTATAGTCCGTATACGGTTCGGCTGACGAGGGCGAGGATGAAACTGACGCGGCGGGAGGCGGTTTTGCTTGCGGCGGGTGCGCTTGCGGCGCCTGGGGTCGCGCGCGCGGCCACGGACGACGAGGGCGTCGGCAGCGTCGGCGATATCGTCAACTACGGTTGGGCCACCATCGCGCCGGACCCGCGCGGCGAAATCGAATTCGAAGATTCCGTCTATATGAACGAGGTGATCGAGACCGACGCGGAGAGCGCGGTTGTCGTTCAGTTCGCGGACGGATCGAAGTTGACCATCGGCGAGAACGCGAAGGTCGTGATCGACCGCTATGTCTACGATCCGGCCGGATCGAACAGCGAGCAGGTGGTCACGCTGACCAAGGGCGCCTTCCGCTTTCTGTCGGGTTCGATTCCGAAGGAGAAGGTGAAACTGCAAACGCCGACGGTCACCATCGGCATTCGCGGGACGGAACTGATCTTCGACATCGCGGACGACGGCGAGACGGAGATGTCGACGGTCGCCGGCGAAGCCGATTGCACGGACGGCGCGGGCGAGACGCTGACCGTCGGCGCGGAGCAATCGGTGCTCGTGGGCAGCGACCGGCGTTTTCGCGGGCGGGTGCGGCGCTTCCGCCATCGTTCGCGCTCGGTCGCCGTCGATGAGGGTCTCGACGGCGCGCGACGGCGGTGGCGGATCCGCAAGGAACGGAAGCGGCGTGCGCAGAAGCGCAGGCGCCGCCGCCGCAACAACGACTAGCTTACGCGGCCGGCGAGCGCGCGGAGCAGTTTAGCCCCGTCGCCTTTCCAGGCGCTGCCGTGCATGCAGGCGAGGGTCGTCGGGTTTAGACTCGCGAGTTTCTCCAGCATCGGCGTCGTGTCGCGGCCGTGGGCGAAATAGTCGAAGGCTTTGCGCATGGCTTCGCTGGGTTCGAGGATGTCGCTTTCGGTGAGCGCGGGGTTGTCGGCGCCGGCTTGCGTGAAGAGGTCGCCGCAGAAGAGCGTCTTCGTCGTGGTCTCGGCCATGAAGCCGCAGTCCCAGCCGTGCGGAGTGTGCGGGGCGTCGAGCCAGACCATCTGGCGTCGGCCAAGGTTCAGCTTGTCGCCGTCGGCGAGCGCGCGCGGCGGACGGTCGGCCTGGTCGCCGGCGGAGGTCATCGCGGCGACGCGGCTGCACACGACTTCGGCTTTCGGCGCTAGCCCTAAGAACTGGTTCATCGCGCCGCATTCGTCGGCTTCGTAGTGCGAGAAGGCGAGGTAGCGCAGGCGGCTGGCGGGCATCACCGTCTCGATCGCCGCGCGAGTGTTGGCGAAGAGACCGCGCTGGCCGGTGTGGAAGAGCAGCGGTTCGTCGTCGAGGACGAGGTATTGGTTGAAGGAGAAGCCGCCGGGGATGTCGATGCCGGTGACCGACGTCGAGATGCGGTAGATGCCGTCGGCGATTTCGTCGATGGACGTTTCGGGGCGGTCTTTGAGCTTGGGCATCGCGCGTGTCCTTCGGTTTGGCGGAGATTAGTCGATGCGCGCACGGCCTGCGAGGTTTGTGCGGTGTCGCCCCCCTCCACCACTGACGTGGTCCCCCTCCCCCGCTAAAGCGAGGGAGGATGAGGGGCGCCGGCGCTATCCTCCCCCGCTTTAGCGGGGTGAGGGGGACCGTCGCGAAGCGATGGTGGAGGGGGGCGATGCTGCGCATACCCCTGCCGCGCGCGAATTGGACGCAGCCTGTTGAAACCACTGCGCTTTTCCCTGCTCGACAGGCGGGGCGTGAGCCGCTATCTCCTGCCGCTCCCATGCCCGACCTTTCGCTCATACGCAACTTCTCCATCGTCGCCCATATCGACCACGGGAAGTCCACGCTTGCCGACCGCCTCATCGAGTTTTGCGGCGCCCTCGAGGCGCGCGAGATGAAGGCGCAGGTGCTCGATTCCATGGATATCGAGCGCGAGCGCGGGATCACGATCAAGGCGCAGACCGTCCGGCTGAATTATCCGGCGAAGGACGGGAAGACGTATCTCTTGAACCTGATGGATACGCCGGGGCACGTCGACTTTGCTTATGAGGTTTCGCGGTGTTTGGCGGCGTGCGAAGGCGCGCTGTTGGTGGTCGACGCGAGCCAGGGTGTCGAGGCGCAGACGCTCGCCAACGTTTATCAGGCGATCGACGCCGGGCTCGACATCGTGCCGGTGTTGAACAAGATCGACCTGCCCGCGGCAGAGCCGGAGCGTATTCGCCAGCAGATCGAGGACGTGATCGGCATCGACGCGTCGGAGGCGGTGTTGATCTCGGCCAAGACGGGCATCGGCATCGGCGACGTGCTGGAGGCCGTGGTTACGCGCTTGCCGCCGCCGAAGGGCGACATTGCGAAGCCGCTGAAGGCGTTGCTGGTCGATAGCTGGTATGACGCGTATCTGGGTGTCGTCGTGTTGTTCCGCGTCGTCGACGGCGAGATCAAGAAGGGTCAGAAGATCCGCATGATGGCGGCGAACGCCGTCTATGAGGTCGATCGCGTCGGCGTGTTCAATCCGAAGCGGACGGCGGTCGATAAGCTTGGGCCGGGTGAGGTCGGGTTTCTGACCGCCGCGATTAAGCAAGTCGCCGATACGAAGATCGGCGACACGATTACGGATGAGCGCAAGGGCACGGAAGAACCGCTGCCGGGCTTTAAGCCGGCGCAGCAGGTGGTGTTCTGCGGTCTCTTCCCGGTCGATGCGGCCGAGTTCGAAGAGTTGCGCGAGGCGATCCAGCGGTTGGCGCTGAACGACGCGAGCTTTTCCTATGAGACGGAGACGTCGGCCGCGTTGGGGTTCGGGTTTCGCTGCGGGTTCTTAGGGCTGCTGCACCTCGACATCATTCGCGAGCGGTTGGAGCGCGAGTTCAATCTCACGCTGATCACGACGGCGCCGTCGGTGATCTATCGCATTTATCTGACCAACGGCGACATGGTCGAGCTGCACAATCCGGCCGATATGCCGGACGTGGTGCGCATCGAGCGGATCGAAGAGCCGTGGATTCGCGCGACCATCCTGACGCCGGACGAGTATCTGGGGTCGGTGTTGAAGCTGTGCGAGGACCGGCGCGGGCGGCAAGTGGACCTGACCTATGCGGGTAACCGGGCGCTGGTGAAATATGATCTGCCGCTCAACGAAGTGGTGTTCGATTTCTACGACCGTTTGAAGTCGGTGAGCCGCGGGTATGCGAGCTTCGATTATCACATCGAGGGGTACGAAAAGGGCGACCTCGTGAAGATGTCGATCCTGGTCAACGCCGAGCCGGTCGATGCGCTGTCCATGATCGTCAACCGTCAGCGCGCCGAAATGCGCGGCCGCGTGATGTGCGAGAAGCTGAAGGATTTGATCCCGCAGCATCTGTTCCAGATCCCGATCCAGGCCGCGATCGGCGGCAAGGTGATCGCGCGCGAGACGATCAAGGCGATGCGCAAGGACGTGACCGCGAAGTGCTATGGCGGCGACATCTCGCGCAAGCGCAAGCTGCTGGACAAGCAGAAGGAAGGTAAGAAGAAAATGCGGGAGTTCGGCTCGGTCGAAATCCCGCAGGAGGCCTTCATTGCGGCGTTGAAGATGGACGAGAATTAGTTTCCGCCGGCCGCGATTTGCTTCATTCGGTTGTCGATTTCCTCGGCGGGAAGCCAGCGGCCTCGCATCAGGACGCCTGAGATTTTTGATGCTGCCGTGACGTTCTGCAGCGGGTTCGCGTTGAGGAGCAGCAGGTCCGACTGCTTGCCGAGTGCGATGGTGCCCTTATCGTTTTCGCCGAGATATTCGAACGGGTTTGTCGTCGCCGTGCGCAGCGCCTGATAGGGCGTGAAGCCGATGTCGACGAATTCCTGCAATTCGCCGTGCAGGGAGAAGCCGGCGACGAGGCCCGGCATCATCGCGTCCGATCCGGCCAGAAGCTTCGCGCCTTTGTCGAGCGCGGCCTTGGTCAGCGGGCGTTGGAACTTGACGTAGGCGTCGCGCAGCTTGGTGCGATGCTCGGCCGGGATGGGCTTGTAGAGGTTGTCGATCATGAAGGTCCACGCGCCGCGCTGCATGGGGTGGTTGTGATACTGGCCGCCCGGGCGGTTGAAGACGGCGTCCATGTTCTCGAAGAGGTCGAGGAAGGTGTGCGTCGTGACCAGGGTCGGGATCATCCACGTTCCGCTCTTGGCGAGCAGCGTCGAATAATGGTCGACGTTGGCGGCGTCGTAGGCCTTTGTGTGCTTGGCCAGTTCCTCGGAATGGGCGATCGCCTTTTGCTTCTTCTCGATCACGTATTCGACGGAGAGCGCGTTCGGGACGTGGCCCATCACTTCCATGTCGACCTCGCGCGCAGTGGCGATGACCGCGTCGTAGGTCTCCTTCGTCAGGAAGGAATAGACCTTCATCTTGTCGTAGCCGTCGCGCTTGGCGCGCAGGACGGCTTCGCGCGCTTCGGCCGGGGTTGCGACCCAGGTGTTGAGCGGGGGCGGCCAGGATTTTCCCGGACCGTCGATCATCTTGGCCAAGATCATCCGTGGACCGATCATTTTGCCCTGGCGGACCTGTTCGCGCACGGCGAGGTCTTCGGGTGTGGCCATCAGCACCTGCACCGTCGTCACGCCGTTCGCGATATAGGGAAACATGAAGCGTTCGAAGGGGACGTCCTTGCGCGCGCGCTGTTCGTTCGGCGGGAACATCGCGTTCCACGATTCGCCCAAGAGATGGACGTGCATGTCGGCGAGCGCCGGCATCAAATAGCGGCCCGTCGCGTCGATGCGCAGGGCCTCAGGCGGGACGCGCACGCTTGCGGCCGGGCCGATGGCGACGATCTTGCCGTCGGCGACGACGACGGTTTGGCCGGGGACGACGCGCTCGGTGTCCATCGGCACGACGGCGGCGTTGACGAAGGCGACGAGCTTCGGCGTGGGCTCTGCCGCGTGCGCGGCGAAGACAGAGGTGGCGAGGAAAGCGAGGGCGAGGATCAGGGACTTCTGCATGGTCAGGGCACCCTTCTTGCCAATGGGACTTTAGCGCATATGGGAACGCGTGCCGGGCGCGCCAGAGGCACGGTCCATCGACGCGCGCGAGCGCCCCCTGTCTCGCTACGGCAACTCATGCGAGGGCACGGTCACGATGCTGTGAGCCCAAGCGGATGATGTGATGTAACGCACGCGACGCGGACGCCTTCTTCCAGCGCGGCGATCTTTGCTCTGACGCACGAACGTCCGGGGCCTTGAAACTCTGCCGGTTCTAGTCCTCACTGCGTCGCCTTCCAGGGAGACACGTGCGCGCGTCACGATTCCGGAGGGATGGACGCGCACAAAACATTCCGGAGATGACCATCTCGTCGTGACCTCTCCCAATGCCCGCAAGACGTTCGGCTTTTGCTTTGTCCATGACGTTCCGTTGCCGGGCACCGACTGAGCCAAGCGGATCTGGACGAACGGCATACGGGCAGGTTCCCGGCGTCGTACTGGCAGACGATGTTTGAAAAGTCGGGCTTCAAGTGCGCAACGGTCGATGCGCCCGCAGCCCCACGACTGAACACAGGGACCTGATCGTCGATCCCAGGCCGCATCAAAGGCCGCGCGGCCATTGCCCCTAGCGCGGTGTGGCTAACACGGAAAACACTACACTGTCCCCGTATTGTAGCCCCGCTGCAACTAACGCGCGTGTATTCGCGTGCATCAATTTGTGACGCGCCGCAAGTTGTATTTCGCTGGATGTGCCGGAACCAACGGTGCGTGGCCGACGTTGCGCGTTGGTCACACGGGAGGACACTTGAGATGCCGGGCAAGATGAGGGCCGCGATCTTTGTCGAGCGAGGCCGCATCGTGCTCGACACCAAGCCCATACCCGATGTCGGCCCTCTTGATGCTCTTGTCCGCGTCACCACGACAACGATATGCGGCACCGACGTCCACATCTTGAAGGGCGAGTATCCGGTCGCGCGCGGGTTGACTGTCGGGCATGAGCCCGTGGGCATCATTGAGAAGCTCGGCTCCGCGGTTAGCGGCTACACCGAAGGGCAACGCGTCATCGCCGGTGCGATCACGCCGTCGGGTTATAGCTATGCTTCTCTTGCCGGCGATCACGCGCAATGCGGCGGGACCCTGTCACACGGCTATAAGCCGATGGGCGGTTGGCGGTTCGGCAACACCATCGACGGGTGTCAGGCCGAATATGTTCTGGTCCCGGACGCGATGGCGAATCTGGCGCCCATCCCCGACGGACTCACGGACGAGCAGGTGTTGATGTGCCCCGACATCATGTCGACCGGCTTCGGCGGCGCGCAAAGCGGGAGAATTAAGATCGGCGACACAGTCGCGGTGTTTGCCCAGGGCCCCATCGGTCTTTGCGCGACTGCGGGCGCCCGCTTGATGGGCGCGACGACAATAATCGGCATCGACACGATCCCGACGCGGCTTGCCTGCGCCAAACAGTTGGGCGCCGATCACGTCATCGATTTCCAGACGCAAGATCCGGTCGAAGCAATTCTGCAGCTTACACACGGACGCGGTGTCGACGTGGCGCTCGAAGCGCTGGGCCGGCAACAGACTTTCGAATGGGCTTTGCGCTCGCTTCGTCCCGGGGGCGTGCTTTCCAGTCTCGGCGTCTATTCGTCCGATCTAACCATTCCCGTTGGTGCGTTCGCTGCGGGTCTGGGCGACCACACGATCGTGACGACCCTCTGCCCAGGCGGAAAAGAACGCATGCGCCGGCTGATGGCCGTTGTGGAATCAGGACGCATCGACCTGAAGGCCCTCGTCACGCACCGCTTCAAACTCGACCAGATTGAAGAAGCCTATGAGCTGTTCGGCAGCGGGCGCGACGGCGTTCTGAAAGTGGCGATCACGCCCTAATCGCGATCAAGCAGGGACGTAGCTCAATCTAATCACGTCCTCGCCAATCCGATCATGGGACTTGAGCCGGAGCGGCGGGCGGGGGCCGGCGAAATAGGGCGCGCCTTTGCCGAGCACGACGGGGTGCAGGTAGATCCGGTACTCATCAATCAGACCAAGGTCGGTGAGGCTTCGCGCCAAGTTGGGGCCCGCAACTTCGATGTCGCCGGTGCGCTCGGCCTTCAGCTTGCGCATCGCGGCCCCGAGATCGCCCTGAACAAGCGTGGCGTTGGGGCCGACCGACTTCAACGTGCGCGAAACCACCCATTTCGGCTGCTTCCGCCACGCCGCCGCGAAGGCGCGCCTATCGGCATCCCACTCCGGATGCTCGTCGTCCCAGTAGCGCATGATCTCATACATATGGCGGCCGTAGATGCTGCCCGCCTGCCCCTGCGCCTCTTCGATGAAGTAGCGGAAGAGCGTGGCGTCCGGCGCAAACGCCATATGGTCGACGTAGCCGTCCAGGGACTGGTTCATGCCGCACACGAGCTTCGCCATCGCCGCTTCCTTTCCTCATGCGCGCGCCGCGCCGTTCTGGTTGTGTTATGCAATCGGTTGCAAGATAGCGCGACTGATCTTATATCGCAATCGGTTTCTTGGAGTGCGCATGAACGCCTCACGCTCGGGCTGCCCGATCAATCTCACGCTCGAGACTCTGGGGGATCGCTGGAGCCTGATCGTCATCCGCGACCTGATGTTCGGCAACCGGCGTCACTTCCGCGAGTTGCTGACCCATTCCGAAGAGGGCATCGCCTCGAACATTCTGGCCGACCGGCTGACGCGCCTAGAGAAGGCCGGCTTGGTCTCCCGTCGCGATGATCCCAGCCACAAGCAGAAGGTCATCTACAGCCTGACCGAAGCTTCCATCGCGCTTGTGCCGTTGCTCGCCCACATGGGCGGTTGGGGCCTGCGTCACACGCGCGCGTCGAAAGAACTTTCCGTGCGCGCGAAAATCCTGGAGGACGGCGGGCCGAAACTGTGGGCCGCGTTCATGCAGGAGCTGCGGCACCTCCACCTGAACGCGCCCGCGCCCCGGCGGTCGGTCTTCGCCAAGCTGCAGGGGGCGTATGAGGCGGCGGTTGCCAAGCCGCGGGGCTGAGTGGCGCGACGGTCGGCGGGCCTTGAAACCACACCCGTTCTGGTCCTCACTGCCGTCGCTTTCTAGGGAGACGCGGGCATGCTTTGGAAACTCGGTGCGGCCGTTCTGGCTGCCGGACTTGTGGCGGCCGCGGCGCAAGCGGAAGAGTACACCGACACAAAAGCCGGTTATCGCGTCACGATCCCGGAGGGATGGACACAGACCAAGCATAAAGGAGATGACGATCTCGTCGTGACCTCTCCCAATACCCGAAAGACGTTCGGCTTTTGCTTTGTCCATGACGTTCCGCTGCCGGGCACCGAGGGACTGAGCCAAGCCGATCTGGACGAACGGCTTACGGGCAAGTTCCCGAAGTCGTACTGGCAGGCGATGTTTGAACAGTCGGACTTCGAGAGCCTCGTTGTCGAGGACGCAGGCGAAGAGAAGCAGAACGGGCGCAACACCTATTTCGCCGTCGTCACCTACAAAGAGCTCCGCAGAAACCACAAGTTCAAGACCGTCGTGCATATTCTTCCGGGCCGATCGCTCCACCTGACGTGCAATGCCTACCTTGAGGCTTATCCGCGCGAGGAGACCGCATTCGAGATCTTCTTCGACTCCTTCTTTCCGATCGACCGCGGCCTGATCAGCAAAGGTCCCGAACGATCAGTTACATTGAGCAGCGCGCCGGCCAACACGCGTCAGCCGAACGCCGAGACGCTCGCGAAACAGATTTCGGCGGCGATCAGCAGCGCGGTGCAGCGGTCGGTGCCCGCACAACCCCGCGACTGATGAGTCTCGCCGAGAGAACGTCGATCTCGGCGCGTCAAAGCGCGCGCTAGCCCTGGGGGCGCGGGCGTCCCGCCCGCTCTTCCCGATCATCCGTCGATGAGCGCTACCGCGAAGGCCACTCTGACCCCAATTGTCCTGCGTATTATGGGTTCTTGTCCAAAGCGCGCCTGCTCCGGGTCGCACGCTCCACGCGCGCCAGCCATGGGTCCCAAGGAGACAGGATCGGTTCAAAACTAATCAACGAGTAGGGCTCGGTGAGTATAAGAAGATAGCCCAAGCCCACCTCGAAATAGGGCGCATACTCGCAATATCCCGGCTTCTCAACCAGTGGGACAAAATCCCGCCACACCATCGCATCAGCGGTAGTGTCGGCTTTAGACAACCCGCGATCGTGGCGAAACGATGCATCAAGCACCAGAGGATCAACAACAAATGCTGTCCGCTTTCGAACCCCGGGCAAAGTGAGCGAGGTTGATCCAACGTTGCCCTTGAGTTCCTGGACGACATCAAGAGTGTAGGTCACGTTTTCCCCAACCCACTTTTTCTGAGAGCTGGATTGCACCGAACGAACACGTACCCAGATCACTTGATCGGCTTCGTTTATGATCGCGTCGATCTTCTTTGGCTTTGGGCCCACGTGCGGCGAACACTTATCTGCCGCGAAAGCTGTTTGGGCGCACGCGCATAGGATCGACACCAATAAGAACCGGATATTCACGAAGGTGTTGCGCATTGCAGCCTCGATCAGTTGTCGGATCATTAGTACGCTCCGCACGGAATACGGGGACATGATACATATTTCGGTTCTAGCGTGCGCCTTCCAGTAGTTTGGGGATGCCGTCGGCGGCTTCCAGCATTGGGTTCGCATGGCTCATCCAAATGTGGACCACGGGCTTTTGGTCGAGCGGCGTGTCTAGGGAGCCTATGCGTAGGATCACGTGATCCT
>JAWXBY010000021.1:0-14818 GCA_034440355.1 Alphaproteobacteria bacterium | reverse complement strand
GCGCCTTTCCGTCGTTGCACCGCCCTTCGATCTTCGACCATATTCGCGGCCTGTATCGCGTTTCCGGGGAACACCGCCATGCATCTCACGCGCCGTCACGCGCTCATGCTCACCACCGCGCAGATCGCGCTCGCCGGCGTCACCGCCCGCGTCGCCTTCGCGGACGACGGCATCGGCAAACTGGAAACGCTCGAGAACGAGGTCTGGGGCACGCCCGTCGGCGCAACGCGCGTGGCGATGGCCGAAGCCGCCGCCGTTTTCCGCAACCAGCTTCTGGAGACCGGCGACGACAGCGCCGCCGGTGTCCGCTTCATCGACACCTCGCAGTTGACGCTGGGCGCGAACGCCAATGCCGTCATCGACGAATATGTCTACGCGGGCGCGGCCAGCCGCTCCGTCATGACGCTGACCAAAGGCGCCTTCCGCTTCATCTCGGGCCAAATGCCCGAGAAGAACATGAGATTGAAAACGCCGACCGTCACCATCGGCATCCGCGGCACGGAGCTGAAGATCGACGTCTACGACGATGGCTCGACCGAACTCTCGACGATCTCCGGCGCCGCCAACATCATCTCGAACATCACCAACGAAGCGCTCGATATCCTTGCCGGCCACTCCGTGTCATGCGACGCGAACGGCGTCATGGGCATCATCCGCGACGTCATCCACAAGTCGAAAGACGCCGCCATCGAACGCGGCATCAACGAACTGCGCTCCAAATCGCCGATTCCGCTCCCGTTCGATATCCCGAACCCGTTCCGCTGAGGCGTTAGCTGAACACCTCGGTCTGCTGCGGCACGTCCCCGGCCAGCGCCTTGTATGAGAACGACAGCGCCGCGATGAACAGCGTGACGCCCACGACGATATAGACCAGCGCCGAAAGCACCACCGGCACCGCGAACAGCAAAACGCCCAGCGCCCCGACGGTCTCACCGCCAAGCGCAACACTGCCGACGATCGCGACCGCCGCGAACACGAAGACGAAGCCGAGCAGCATGATCAACAGCATCGCCAGAATAACGGTGATGATCCAAAACCCGATCAGCCGCCAGAAATTCCCGCGCGTCAGCTCCCACGACCGTGCAAACGACAGCTTGCCCTCCGCGACGATGATCGGAAACACCAGCCCGAGCCGCGTCAGCACGACCAGAGCGAACAAAAGTCCCAGGCTGTAAGCGAGCCACGTGCGCGGATCTCTGACCATCTCCTGCATCAACGCCGGATCGAACGTCGTGACGGCGCGCTCCTGCGTGAACACCCACGCGAGATGCCCGCCCATCGGGATCAAAACCACAATGGAGACCACCAGCGAATAGAGAAAGAACGCCAGTATGTAGCGCCCCTCATCCGCGGTGAAACGCAAATAGAAATAGGTCCCGGGCCGCGTATCGCCGAAGAAGATCATCCGGTGAACGCAAACCGCAATCACCGAACTCAACACGAACGACACCACGATGTTCACGACATAGAGCGCCTGATACACGGGATCGGCGAACAGCGTCCAAACCGCTTCGGGCGCAACCTGCTGCCCGCGGAACTTCTGGAACTGGTAGACCGCGGGCCCCGCCCCGGCTAGCACAGACAGCAGCGCCGGAAACCAAATCAGCCGCAGCAGCGTGAAGAACCGCCGCTCGACGACAAAGCCGAAAACCTGACCGACCGTTTTGAAGACCGGAAGTTTGTTCATCTGATAGCCCTCGCGATGGCGCATGACGCGCCGCCTCACGAAGACAGCTTAGACGTTCGCGGGCCCACTCAATGTGTCCCCAAAGTCTCATAACAATCGAAAACGAAACGCCACAATTCGGTCATAAAGCAGAGGCGAAATCTCGATTCACCTTATCTGCAGAGTGACTAGGCGTGCCGATCGCCGGCAAGCATCCTGTACGCCGTGCCCATCGCGCCGGTCCACAACGCCGTCGTCACCACGTTGCCGATGAAGCCCAGCACCGCAACGCCGGTCCAATGCGCACGTAACGCGGCGAGGAAAGCGACCTCCCACTCCACCCATGATGTCTGAAACGCCTCCGCCGCTACCTTCATCGCGGCCTCCGACTTCGCCGCGTCAGGCGCGATGCTGGGAAACGCCGGGAACGCCGGAAAATCCGCACCCAGCACGACGGTGATGGCGATCCACATGGCAATCAAATACGGCAGGTAGATCGATAAGATCACCAGGAACAAGCGCCACGCATTGCCCTTGCTCAGCGCCCACGACCGCTCGACGCCGAGATTGCTCTCCGCCACCACGACGGCAGACACCAGCGACAGACGAACCGGCACCCACACCGACACGAAGATCAGCGCACCCATAGCGGCCAGCAAGACGATGCTCAGTACCGGCACGGCGGCAACGATCACCGCGACCACGGCAAACAGCAAACTCGCACCGATGATTGCCGCAATGAACGCAATGATCAGCAGAAACGTCACCGCAATCAGCCGAAGCTCCGCGCCACCCAACCACAGATAAACGTAAAGCCCCGGCTGCCGGTCGCCGAACACCACGACGCGCAACAGCGCCACCGTGGCCATAATGCCGGTGACGAACGAAACCATCCCGATCAGAAACTGCGGCCCCTGCTGCTGCAGCGCCGCTGCGGCATCCTTCGGCGCCGTCGATGGATCGACCGGTCCGCCGAACAAATAGGACAGCAAAGCCCCCACCAGCAGCGGCGCCCACACCAGCCGCAAGATCGTCCCGATCTCGCCCAGTAAAAACCCGTAGGCCAACGATACGGTCGCCATCACTGGAAGCTTCGTCATCAATCCCTCAAATCGCTCGCGCCACACGCGAATGCGCGCCGCCGCACCCGTCCGCGCAGGAGATTAGCCCACACCCTCGCCGCCGCAAACGCTCACGCCGCGACCCTAGAATGCGCTAGCGTGCGGCCCGATTCACATTGACGTCATCGCGCCACATGACCTCGTTCGACCGCCGCACGATTCTCAAAGGCCTTGCAGGTCTAGCCGGCACGTTCGTCGCCACCGCGCGCACGCCGTTCGCGGCAGCCGCCCCGCGCGCGATGACGTCGAACCGCTTCCGCTTCCCGCAAGGCGTGGCCTCAGGCGATCCGCAGCCCGACGGCATCGTGCTGTGGACGCGCGTCGCCGCCAACGACGGCAGCGACGACCCGGTCGATCTGCGCGTGCAGATCTCGAACAACCCCGACTTCACGCTCGTCGTACTCGACGAAGCGATGACGGCGACGAGGGCGTCCGACCACACGCTGCGCATCGTCATCCAAGGCCTCGACCCGGACACGATCTACTTCTACCGCTTCGCCGCCGGCGGTGACTTCTCAAGGCTCGGCCGTACGCGCACCGCGCCGTTGCCGGATACCGAACGCCCCACCCGCTTCGCCTTCGCCTCGTGCCAGAATTACGAGCAAGGGTTTTACGGCGCGTGGGCCCGCATGCTGGTCGACGACCTCGCCGCGACGACGGAACAGCAGATCGACTTCGTCCTCTTCCTCGGCGACTTCATCTACGAGGTGCGCGGCGATCGCTGGAACGCCAACATGCAGAAACCCAAGTGGCTGAAAGGCGCCGACGGCCGCGAACGCATCTTCCCGCCCTTCCCCAATGGCTCGAAGGCATGGCCGTCAACGGACTGGAACAAAAACCCCGGCGCGACCAACGCGGTGACGCTCGCCGACTACCGCTTCCTTTATCGTCTCTATCTCTCGGACGCGTACCTGCAGGCGGCGCGCGCACGCTGGCCTTTCGTGAGCATGTGGGACGACCACGAATTCACCAACGACGGCTGGCAGACGCACGACACCTATTTCGACAAAGGCGGCCAACCCGCGCAGAAGCGAAAAGTCGCCGCCAACCAAGCGTGGTTCGAATATATCCCGGCGCTGCTCACCGGTATGCCGGCGACCGGCCGCGTCGCCAACCCCGCGCGCGACTTCAAAGCGGTCGAGGTGAACGACACGCCGTTCCTCGGTCCGCAGCAAGATTGGATCGACCCCAACATCGACAACCGCACGGCGCTTGCCTCGCTCACCGTCTATCGCACGCTGCGCTGGGGCAAAACGCTGGAGGTCGTGCTCACCGACAACCGCTCCTACAAATCGCCCCCGCCGCGCGTAAAAATCGAGGGCCAAGCGCTGCAGTCGCTCGAGACGGTGAAGCTGCTCGACCTCGGCCGCACCGCCAACGAAGGCGAACCGCCCGCGACCATCCCTGACACCGAAGTCCCGAACCCGCGCCGCGTCGCGCCGCGCGGCTCGGTCTTGGGACCGACGCAAAAAGCCTGGTTCAAAGAGGTGCTGCAGCAATCGCCCGCGCGCTGGAAGATCTGGGGCAATCCGTTCCCGGCACTTCCCTTCCGCCTCGACATGGGCAGCATCTGGTTCGCGGGCATGAGCGATGCGCCGCTCGGCATCGACGGCTGGAACGGCTACCCGGCCGAACGCAAAGAGCTGTTGGAATTCATCCGCGACAACGGCGTCAGCAACGTCGTCGCCTGCGCCGGCGACCACCACATGCATATGGCAGGCCTGCTGCTCGACGACCCGGACGCGCACACGCCCAGCGCCGTCGCGGTCGAATTCGCCGCCGCCGGCATCTCGTCGGAGCCCGTCTTCCCCGGCGCCCAACGCGCCGCGCGCGACAACTCCGTCTTCAACAGCATCGTGAACTACGAAAGCGGCGGCGAAACGGTCGAAAACTTCAACCTAGCCTTACTGGGCGGCGTGAACGCAGCCATCGCCCGCTCATGGACCGGCTCAAGCTGGGCCTCAGACTTCTACTGGAACGAAAAAGCAAACCCCGGCCTCACCTACGTCGACACCAACGCCAACGGCTACGGCATCATGAGCGTCAACGCGGGCCGCGTAGAAACAAACCTGGTCACCGTAGCCAACCCCGAAAAAGACCACGGCCCCAAAGGCTCCCCCGTCCTCCGCCGCGCAAAATTTACACTCCGCGCCTGGGCGCCCGGCCAAACCCCCGAACTAATCGGCCCTACCTTCCAAGGCAAACCACCGTTTCCCTTTGAGTAGTCGACCCTGCCACCTACGACTCTCCCTCTCTGCGGTACGCTCGAAAGACCAGCACCACATAGGCGATGAACAGGAACGGCGCGGCGATCAGCGAGAGCGATGTGAGCAAGAAGACGACCCCGTACGCCATATCGTTGCCACTCGCCGCGCCGCGGTTCCCCGACATGATTTCAAAGACGACGTGCTCAAGGTTCAAGACCCCAAGCGCTACGATGATGAGCGTCAGCGGCAACAGCGTCGCGACGCCGACCGCGCCACCGGAAAGGCCCGCGGCCGAGCGCAGAAACCAAACAAGCAGTGCGACCCGCCACGCAGCGACAACGAACAAGAACCACGCATTGGCGGCCTGCGCGTCGGAAAGCGGCAAAAACCTTTCGACTGGGATCGCGTAGAGTACTGCGGGCGGCGCGGTCAGCGTCAGAAACACCAAGACGCTTTGATAAGACCATCGCTTGGGTCGCAACGGCGCAACGACGAACCACAGGAGGAGTGCCAAGACGAAGACGTAGGCGATAGACCCCAGACCGAGTTGTTGCCACCACTCCGCCCGCGGGTTGTCCCAATATCGTCCGATGCCGGCGAGCCCCGTAAAGAACAAGCCGAACGCCAAATAGGAAGGCCAGTACTCGGAAATCGCAGCCGACGGGCGACGAAACATCAGCACGCCCAATGCATCGACGATAATCCTGCCAAACGATGGTTGCATCGCCGTCAGCCTATAAAGGTTGACGTCAATAGATCACGTTCCCACGCAACTGCCACGTGAGCAAAATCACCCGATCCGCCGTCAGGTCGGAGATGCACTCCGTCGTAATCACACCCTCAGCCGAGCCACCCATCGCCTCCGCTCGGTGATACGCGCACTCCGCCGCGACCCATGCTTGCCACGCCGCATCGGCCGCGACCAACGCCTCCGCCCGATACGCATCGCGCTTCTTCAGTACGGCGGTACGCACGACAAGCAGTCCCTGCCAAGCGTTACCCTCACGGTCGTTGCACATAACAAGGCCGTGGGTGGAGTCGCGATTATCCGGCTCCTGAACGCACGCCTTGAACACGATGCGTTTGCAATCGCGCATGGCATCCAGCGTCTGCGCCGCAGCTAGGCAGGCGACGATCGTGGGTGCACGCGCGCCATCCGCCGCCTGCGCGAACCCACAAACCACGCTCAGCATCAACAGCACAGCGACCAAACCAATCTTCATCATCGAAGCCCCCGCCCCTCTCTCACTTCCGCCTGTCGTCCACATCCCGCTGCGCGTCGATTAACCGCCGCCACGTCGCCGCATCGCCGAAGTCGACCCGCGCCGCGTGCTGAACCTGCAACCGCCGGATCACGAGCCAATAATACAGCGCCCCCGTCAGCGCTCCGCCCAGATGCGCGCCATGCCCGATAGGCAACCCGCCGCCTTCGAACTGCGCGATCAACCCGATGATATCCAGCCCGACGAACAACAGCGCGCCGATCATCGCCGGCATCGGAATGATCCCGAACAGAAGAATGCGCGCCCGCGGATACAAAAACGAGAACAACAAAATCACGCCCGAGATCGCGCCAGACGCCCCCAGCGCCGGAAGCTCCGGCTGCCCCAACACAAACGCCGACACGCCGGCATGACCCAACGAAGCCACAACAGCGGCCGCGATATAAAACGAAAAGAACCGCAGCGACCCGATCATATTCTCGACGATCGGCCCAAAGCTCCACAGCACGTACATGTTGATGAAGAAATGCAGCGGCCAAAGATGCGAAAACTCCGACGTCAACAACGTCCAACTCCGCCCCGCCGCCAAAGCATCCCAACTCACCAGAAAATTCTCAAGCATGAACGGCGTCTGGCCGAGGACGAGCCACGCCACGAAGACGGCGGTGTTGAGGATTAGGAAAGCCAGAACAACAGGTCGCATCACATTCCCTAACTCGTTTCAAACCCTACACGGTCGCTGCGCGGCGCGCTCGCGACATCAATCCGCCAGCAGATACGACACGGTCGTCTCAAGCTTCGTCTCGTCCGCGTTCCAATCTCCGTACGTCTCCCACGAAGCCTCGCCGATGGCCCGCGCGTTCGCCGCACACCATGCGTGAATCGCATCGTGAGCGCCGCGCAGTCGCTCGTAGGGACCGATATGTCGTGTCGTCGCAACTTCCCCGAACGGCGTCTCGACGCAGCGGACATCGCCCGCCTGATCGAACCGCCGCGCAACCACGACGCCGAAGTCGATATCCATCGGCAGATCGCGGCGCGCCGGATGGTGGTAGAGGAAAAGATTGTGGCCGGGCTTCAGCGTACCGTCCGCTCGCAGAACGGTCCAAACCTGGTCCAGCGCCGGCCTCCATGCGCGCCCGACCTCGGCGATCGTGACACGCACGCGCACGGCGGCGATCAGCTGAGGCTTCTCCAACTGGACTGCGACCTCGTAAGCCATTGTACCTCCACGCCGCCGTTGCAGCTCCCCGCCTCTAACGAATAGCCTCATCCTCTAGTTGCGGCCAGAGACCAGTCGGCGCAACACCCGACAATCCCGGGAGGCGACAGGCGTGCGCGGCGGCGTTAGTCTCGATGTGCGGCAACACGAACAAACCATAGGGACTTAAAGGAATGGCATTCCAGGACTATGCGAAATTCGACGCGTTGGGGTTGGCTGATCTGGTCGCCAAGCGCGACGTCACGCCGGCCGAACTTGTCGAGGAAGCGATCGCCCGCGTCGAGCGGCACAATCCGAAGATCAACGCCGTCGTCTTCAAGACCTTCGACCGCGCCCGCTCCGCCGCGAAGCTGCCGGTGCAGGGTCCGTTCGCCGGCGTGCCGTTCCTGCTGAAAGACATCCTGGGCACCCAAAAGGGCGTGCCCACGCGCCAGGGTTCGAACTTCCTGCCGCCGGTGCCGGCGCCGCATGACGCAACGCTCGTGCGCCGCTTCACCGCCGCGGGGCTGATCTCGATCGGCAAGACCAACGTGCCGGAGTTCGGTCTGGTGCCGACGACGGAGCCCACGATCTACGGCAGCTGCAACAACCCGTGGGAGCTCGATCATTCGTCGGGCGGCTCGTCGGGCGGCTCGGGTGCGGCGGTCGCAGCCGGCATCGTCCCCATCGCGCACGCGAACGACGGCGGCGGCTCGATCCGCGTACCGGCGTCGGCGAACGGCCTCGTCGGCCTCAAGCCCACGCGCGGGCGCAATCCGCTCGGCCCCGATCTCGGGGACATCATGGGCGGCCTCGTCTGCGAGCACGTCGTGACGCGTAGCGTGCGCGACACGGCCGCGGCACTCGACGTCACGGCCGGCAACGAACAGGGCGATCCCTACTGGGCGCCGCCGAAGCCGAAATCCTATCTCGAAGAAAGCAAGACCGCGCCGGGCAAACTGCGAATCGCTTTCTCGACGACGAACATCTTCGGCAAGAAGTTCGACCCGGAATGCGTCACCGCCATTCAATCGACGGCGAAGCTGCTCGAAAGCCTGGGCCACAACGTCGAAGAGGCGAGCCCGACCATCGCGGTCGACCAGCTCATGCAGTCTTTCATGCCGATCTGGGCGTCGGGCCTGGCGATGCTGATCGACGGCACCGCGATGATGACGAACCGACCGCCGCACGAAAGCGACTTCCAGGGCATGACCTGGGGCCTCTATCAAATGGGCAAGACCATCACCGCCGCGCAGTACCAGATGTGCTGGTTCATGCTGCACTCGATCGCCCGCCAGGTTGCGCACTTCCACGAAACCTACGACGTGTGGATGGCGACGACGATGGGCGCGCCGCCCGTCCGCAACGGCACCTTCGACTTCCACGAGAAGGATCCGGTGAAAGCTTTCGCGCCGATCATCGACTACCTGCCCGTAACCCCGCTGCAAAACGCGACGGGCCAGCCCGCGATCACCCTGCCCTTGCACTGGGCCGCGAACGGCCTGCCGGTCGGCCTGCACTTCGCCGGCCGCTTCGGCGACGAGACGACACTGCTGCGCCTCGCCGGCCAACTCGAACAGGTCAAACCATGGGCCAACCGCCATCCGCCGATTTGGAATTGAGAGAGGAAACGCAAATGAGCTTCGCAAAATACGCTGACTACGACGGCTTAGGCCTCGCCGAACTGGTGCGCAACAAGGACGTCTCGCCCGCCGAACTCATCGAGTCCGCGATCGAACGCGCCGAACGCCACAACGGCAAACTCAACGCGATCGTCCACAAGGCGTATGACACCGCCCGCGCCAACGCCAAACACCTCCCCGACGGTCCGTTCAAAGGCGTGCCGTTTCTCATCAAGGATCTGGGCCTCGAAGTCGCCGGCATGCCGCGCACCGACGGCACCAGCTTCAACAAGAATGAGAAGGACACATTCGACGGCCTCCTCGTGCAGCGCTTCAAAGCCTCCGGCGTCAACATCTTCGGCAAGACCAACACGCCGGAGTTCGGCATCACCGGCACGACCGAGAGCGCTCGCCTCGGCCCATGCCGCAACCCGTGGAACACCGACCACATCACCGGCGGCTCGTCCGGCGGATCGGCAAGCGCCGTCGCCGCCGGCATCGTGCCGCTCGCGAACGCATCCGACGGCCTGGGCTCGATCCGCATCCCCGCCGCCTGCTGCGGCCTCGTGGGCATGAAGGTCACCCAGTACCGTGTCCCCCAAGGCCCCGAACACGACAGTGGCCTCGGCCACGGTTACGGCGTCCACCACGTCGTCTCGCGCAGCGTGCGCGACAGCGCCGCGATGCTCGACTGCATCGACATGCCGGAAGCCGACACGCCCTACCCCTCGCCGCCGAAGACACGTCCCTACCTGCAAGAGGTGACGACGGCCCCAGGCCGGCTGCGCATCGCCTTCACCGAAGAAACGCCGAGCGGCCAACCGATCGACCCGGAAATCTCCGCTGCCCTACGGGACACGGCGAAGAAGCTGGAAGCGTTGGGCCACCACGTCGAAGAACGCGGCCTCGGCATCAACTACCGCAAGCTCTACGCCGCCAGCCGCGCCGTGCTCGCCGCGAACTTCGCCGCCAGCATGCGCGAACGCGTCCGCCAAATGGGCCGCGAACCGCTCCAGGAAGAACTCGAGCCCCTTAGCTGGCGCAACTGGAAGGGCGGCGAACACATCCCCGGCCACGAAACCATGCGCGGCTGGCAAACCCTGAAGTCGATGACGCGCGACATCTTCCGCGTCTTCACAACCATCGACGTCCTGCTAACGCCAGTCTTGTCGACGCCGGTGCCGAAAGTCGGCTTCATCGACCCGGTGCGCTTAGAGCCGCGCGAAGTCGACGAACGCCAAGCCCAAACCTTCGGCTTCACGCCGCCGTTCAACATGACCGGCCAGCCGTCACTCTCGCTGCCGCTCGCGCACTCGAAGAACGGCCTCCCCATCGGCATGATGTTCACAGCCAAATGGGCCGACGAAGCGACGCTCTACCGCCTCGCGGGCCAACTCGAACAGGCCCACCCCTGGATCAGCCGGAAGCCCGGAGTCTGGAACTAACGCATCGCCGACTGCGCAGGACCAGTCACGCGCCAAACGGTGTTGCCGACGTCATCGGCAACCAGAAGCGCACCACGCCGGTCGATGGCGACACCGACCGGCCGCCCCTGCGCGTTACCCTCGGCATTGACGAAGCCCGTCAAAACATCGACGGGCTTCGCCGAAGGCCGCCCATCGACGAACGGAACAAACACCACCTTGTAGCCGGCAAGCGGATCGCGATTCCAAGACCCATGCTCGCCGACAAATGCGCCTTCGCCGAACGACCCTAATTGAGCCCCTTCGGCAAACGTCAACCCCAACGGCGCGACGTGATTGCCAAGCGCAAAGTCAGGCACGATCGCCTTCTCGACAAGGTCGGGCGCAGGAGGCTCCACCCGCTCATCAACATTCCGCCCATAGTAACTGTACGGCCAGCCATAAAACCCGCCGTCGCGAACGGAGGTCAGATAGTCCGGCACAAGATCGCTACCCAACTCATCGCGCTCGTTCACGACGACCCAAAGCGCGCCGGTCTTCGGCTCCCAAGCCATCCCAACCGGATTGCGCAAACCGAAGGCAAATATCCGCGACCGCCCTGTCGCCACGTCGATCTCATTAATGGCGGCCCGGTTCGCTTCCTTCTCGATCCCGTTCTCGGCAACGTTGCTGTTCGACCCGACGGACGCATAGAGCTTCGTCCCATCACGGCTCGCCACCAACCCCTTCGTCCAATGGTGATTGAGCGGACCGCCCGGCAAATCGGCGACCTTCACGCCGGGCTGATCAATCCGCGTCTCGCCGTCGCGATAAGGAAAGCGCACGATCGCATCGGTATTCGCGACGAAAAAATCATTGCCGATGAGCGCCATCCCGAACGGCGCATTCAACCCTTCGAGAAACGGCGTCCGCGTTTCCGCCACACCGTCACCATCCGCATCGCGCAGCAACGAGATGCGGTTCGGACTCGGCGTGGTCGCGCCGGCGCGCTCCTGCACAATGCCCTGCACGAAGCCTTTGATCCCGCCGCCGTCATCCGGCCGCTCCGGCGCATTGGTCTCCGCGACCAGCACATCGCCGTTCGGCAGCATATAGAGCCAGCGCGGATGGACGAGCCCTTGCGCAAATGCCGTGACGCCAAGACCGGCAGCGGCCGTCGGCTTCGCGCCCTTCGGCCAACCAACCGCCGGCGCGATCTTCAGCGTCGGGATCAGCGTCTCGTTCGGCGGCGGCAATTTCGGGCTAGGCCCAACCGTCTCCTGCGGATCAAGCTGAGCTGTATCGCCACACGCAGCAACCGAACAACCGACAACCGTCAGAAGGAGAAGAGAGCGAAATGTCATGGAGAGGTCCTCAAGGCTTGGGCCTTGAACCCGCTGACCGCCGGTTTGGTTCCCGAACCTCACGGCTCGCCCGGAAAACTCTCGACCATCTGGATTTTGAGATCCGGAAACGACTCGACATACATGATCGTGAAGTCGGGGAATGAGGTCACGAACTGCCACTTCCCGCACGCATCCGGAAACGAGTTCACGCGCATCACTTTCAGGTCCGGAAAGCTGTTCACCACCTGAACCTTAAAGTCGGCAAAACTCTTCACGACCTCCACCTTGCCGTAGAGCATCCTACCTTTCAGCGCGCACCCCGAAACGTTCGACGCTGCAAAGGCAGGCGCCGCGACGCTCAACACCACGGCCAAAACCAATGAAAACCGGCGCATCCCATTGATCCTTGAGAACATGGCTTCGCGCCCCTATTGTCCGCCGCGATGAAACAAGAATTCAAGCCCATTCATGTCGTCGGCGGCGGCCTCGCCGGCTGCGAAGCCGCCTGGCAAATCGCCCGCGCCGGCGTCCCCGTCGTGCTCCACGAAATGCGGCCGGTGAAGATGACCCAAGCCCACACCGGCGAAGGCCTCGCCGAACTCGTGTGCTCGAACTCCTTCCGCTCCGACGATTGGGAGAACAACGCCGTCGGCCTGCTGCATGAAGAGATGCGCCGCTGCGGCTCACTCATTATGCGCTCCGGCGACATCCACAAAGTGCCCGCCGGCGGCGCACTCGCCGTCGACCGCGTCGCCTTCTCAAATGAAGTGCAAGCCGCCATCGAAGCCGACCCGCTCATCACCATCGCCCGCGAAGAGATCGCGGGCCTGCCGCCCGCCGACTGGGACAACGTCGTCATCGCCACCGGCCCGCTGACGTCATTGCCGCTCGCGACCGCCGTGCAATCGCTGACCGGCGAAGACTCCCTCGCCTTCTTCGACGCCATCGCGCCGATCGTCCACAAAGAGTCGATCGACATGACGCGCGCCTGGTTTCAATCGCGCTACGACAAGGGCGACGGCGCCGACTACATCAACTGCCCGATGGATGAACAGCAATACCGCGCCTTCATCGACGCACTGCTGACCGGCGACAAGACGACGTTCAAAGATTGGGAAAAAGACACGCCCTACTTCGAAGCGTGCCTGCCCATCGAAGTCATGGCCGAACGCGGGGCGGAGACGCTGCGCTTCGGCCCGATGAAACCCGTCGGCCTGACGAACCCACACACCGGCCACCGCGCCTACGCCGTCGTGCAGCTGCGCCAGGACAACGCGCTCGGCACGCTCTACAACATGGTCGGCTTCCAAACGAAGCTGAAGCACGGCGAACAAACCCGCATCTTCAAAACCATCCCGGGTCTCGAAGACGCCCAATTCGCGCGCCTCGGCGGCCTGCACCGCAACACCTTCATCAACTCGCCCAAACTGCTCGACAGCGAACTGCGCCTCAAAGCCCAACCGCGCCTGCGCTTCGCCGGCCAAATGACAGGCGTCGAAGGCTACGTCGAAAGCGCCGCCATCGGCCTCCTCGCCGGCCGCCTGGCGGCAGCCCAACGCACCGGCCACACCCAAACACCACCGCCACGCACGACAGCGTTGGGCGCCCTCCTCGCCCACATCACCGGCGACGCCGACGCGAAGACGTTCCAGCCGATGAACATCAACTACGGCCTACTGCCGGAGTTGCCGCCGCCACCAAACGTCAAAGGCAAAGACCGCGGCCGCGCCAAGAAACAACTGATGTCCCACCGCGCCCTCGCCGACCTCGACATCTGGCTGGGCCGCAAAGAAGCGGCCGAATAGATCAAGCGATCCCTTTCGGCGGCGTGACACCCATCGACACGTAGACGTTCATCAGATTATCGATACCGCCGGCCGCGGGTTTGATCCACGCCGCCGGCACATAGATCAGCGCACCGCCGACCGGCACCGGCGCAGACGGCACGAGGATGCCCAGATACGTCTCTTTGCCCATCACCAAGGGTGTGGGCGATGCCAAGAGACCCAGCACGGCAGCACCGGGGTCGCCACCGAAGAAGCACCAAACCGGACTCATGCCCTTTAAGTCCGTGCCACCCTTCATGTCGACGATCGACGTAAAGCGCTTCGACAAATCATAGATGCTGGACACGACCGGGATGCGGCGGACGACGGTGTCGAACACCGACCCCAACCAAGCCCCAAGCCGATGCTCGACCAACAACCCGACAACGAAGATCGCGCCGATCACGATCAGAAGGCCAAGCACATAAGGCGCAATCGCCCCCTTATCGACACTCAACCCCAGCGACACCAACTGCTGACCGAACCAACTGTCCGGCCCGATATAGTCGATGATCAGCGACACCAACCATCCAAGCACCACCGCCGTCACCACGAGCGGCAACACGCCGAGAATACCGGCAAGAAAAACCCGCGCGATCCGACCCATAAGCCCTCCGTCGCAGCGCATGAGTCGCCGCACGTCCCGATCCTAGCAGCAGGACCGCAGTCTATGACCTGGCGCGATACCGCACGAGAACGCGCTCGCTCGCGCCCGCCTTTGCCGTCGTCGTAGCTGCCGGAAGGCGAATGCGATAGGCTGCGCGTCACCTCGCGAACCGGGAGACACGCACAATGAAGATGGCGATCGCTGTATTGTCGACACTGCTGGCGCTGAGCTTGGTCATCATCGCGATGCAGCCCGCCACGGCCCATAACGTGGCGCCCCGCTACAATGGTCAGTCATGGGGCGTGCAGTGCCTCGCGCCCAATCCACGCACGACCCCACCCGTGTGTTGCGACCGCACACGCTCGACCTGCGTCGCGGCTTGCGCGTTGGCGGATGAGTCAGCCGGTTGGAAGAGCGCATGCCAGGCCAATTGCGAAGCTGCGGGACAAGCATGCCATCAGCGCATCCAGCCACGCCCGCCCGTCTTCGACCGCCAAGGCACGGCGCCGCCGAAGACCAGAGATTGACGGACAAGCTAGCAGGCTGGCGCGCCTAAGACTTCGCCGCCTCAGGCAACACCACGCGAATGTGCAACT
>JAWXBY010000020.1:0-22289 GCA_034440355.1 Alphaproteobacteria bacterium | reverse complement strand
GCGCGACGCGCATGTTCGCGGTGACCGGGCCGGTGACGAGCAGCACGTCGGCGTGCCGCGGCGAGGCTACGAAGCGCAATCCGAAGCGCTCTATGTCGTAAAACGCGTTGTTCAGCGCATGGATCTCCAGTTCGCAGCCGTTGCATGAGCCGGCGTCGACCTCGCGAATGGACAGGCTGCGTCCCAATCTGCGTCGCGTCGTGCGCGCGAGCGAGACGCCGAGTTCTTTGATCGCGGCGGCGTCCGGACTTGGCGCGCTTTCGGTTAGAACACCGCGAATGATGCCTTCGAGCATGAGCTTACGCATCGCCGGCGGCCCTCACAGATCGTGCCCTGAATACGAGCAATTGAACGACTTGTTGCACAACGGAAAGTCCGCGACGATGTTGCCTTCGATCGCAGCTTCCAGCAGCGGCCATTGAAACCATGACGGATCGCGCAGATGGCAACGCGCGACCGTCCCGTCGCCTGCCAATCGCAACCACGCGAATACGTCGCCGCGAAACCCCTCGACCAGCGCCGCGCCTTCGCACTCGCCCGCGGCCGGGATCTCCGCCGCGACAGGTCCGGGCGGCAGGCGTTCGATGAGTTGCGCGATGAGGGAAAGGCTCTGTTGCACCTCCCGGATTCGCACCCACACCCGGGCGTTGACGTCGCCTTCGGAAAACACGGGCACATCGAACGTCAGATCGGCGTAAGGGGGATAGGCGATGGCCTTGCGGGCATCGAATGCTCGCCCCGAGGCACGCCCCACGATGCCGCCGCAGCCGAACTGCGCGACCAAATCCTTCGCGACGACGCCGGTCGTCACGGTGCGATTCTGAAGCGAGGCGGTGTCGTCGTAGAGCGCAATGAGGTGCGGAAAACGCCGCCGGAAATTGTCCAGCAGCGCACGCAAGGCGGCAATACCGTCAGCGGAGACGTCGATGGCCACGCCGCCCGAAATGATCTTATCCATCATCAGGCGGTGGCCAAAGCACGTGTCGGCCGCGCGCAACACCTCTTCGCGCAGGATCCCGCAATGGGCATGCATGATGGTGAACGTGGCGTCGTTGCAGATGGCGCCGATGTCGCCGCAATGGTTGGCCAGCCGTTCGAGCTCGGCCATGATCGCGCGAACATAATGCGCCCGCGCCGGCACGGTCGCGCCCGTCGCCGCTTCGACGGCGCGCGAAAACGCAAGCGCGCAGGCGACCGTACTGTCGCCCGACGTTCGGCCCGCCAGTCGCGATGCCCGCTCAATCGTCTGTCCCTGCATCAGGGACTCGATGCCCTTGTGCACGTAGCCCAAACGCTCTTCCAGCCGCACCACCGCCTCGCCGTTGACCGTGAAGCGAAAGTGCCCGGGCTCGATGATCCCCGCATGCACGGGACCAACGGGTATCACGTGCAAGCTTTCGCCCTCGACCGGCAGAAAGGCATACGCCGGCCGCGCGAGATCTGGCGCCTGCACGGTTGCCGCCATCGGATGCTTGACGCCCCAACGCCCGTGGTCGAGCCACGGACGCGTGTCGAGCGCACCAAGCGCGACAAGGCCGAAGATATCGTGCACGGCGCGTTCGAATCGAATCGCGGCCGGATGCGTAGCGCCAACGGAAGGATATTCGCCTTCTGGACAATCGAGACTGAACACGCCGATCGAGCCGTTGGCGCTGACGGCAGCGTGGATGCGATCGCTCTCGGCCCACAGGCTGACCAGCGTCAATCGCCCCAACGCCAGCTCGGTGGTCATAGTGCGCCACACCTCGTGGTCGACGACGACACGCGGCCACGGCGCATGCGCCTCCACCTGACGCCCCGTGCGCACGAGATCGAGCATTGATGGGGCGTCTGTCATCCGAGCAACTTTGCGACGTTTTGGAACCACGCGACGACTGGTGCCGGCAGGTACACGCCCGCGACCGCGACAATCGCCAGATGAACGAACATCGGCACGTACGAAGCATCCGCAGGCGCCGTGCTGCCTTTGGGCTCGCCAAACGCAACGCCGCTGACGCGCAGCATCAACGCGCCGAACCCGAGCAGCAATCCGAAAACAAGCAGGATCGCAAGCACCGGCTCGCGCGCGAACGTCGACGTGACGAGCAGGAACTCGCTCATGAAGATTCCGAGCGGCGGCATGCCCGCGATGGCGACTACGCCGAGGACGAGCCCCCAGCCGAGAACCGGATGGGTCTCCGTCAGTCCGCTGATGTCGGCGATCTTTTGTGTGCCTTTGATTTGCGATATGTGCCCGACGGCGAAGAAGATCGCCGACTTCGTCAGGCTGTGCATCGTCATGTGCAACAGCCCGGCGAAGTTCGCGAGTGGCCCTCCCATGCCGAACGCGAAGGTGATGATTCCCATGTGCTCGATCGACGAGTAGGCGAACAGGCGTTTGATGTCGCGCCGCCGGTAGAGCATGAACGAAGCGAAGATCAGCGACAGCAAACCCAAGAGCATCATCAAAGGCCCGGGCGCGATCGCCTGCTCGTTGGCGGCAAGCAGAAGTTTGAAACGCAGCACCGCATAGAGCGCGACGTTCAAAAGCAACCCGGACAGTACCGCCGAAATGGGTGTCGGCCCTTCGGCGTGCGCGTCCGGCAACCAGGCATGCAGCGGGGCAAGCCCGACTTTCGTGCCATAGCCGAGCAAGAGAAAAATGAACGCCACGTTGAGCAGTGCCGGATCGAACGCGTGCGCATTCGCCATCAGAACCGTCCAAACCATGCCGTCCGCGCCTTCGCCGACGGCCGGCCGCGCCGCCATGTAGACCAGAATCGTGCCGAACAGGGCCAGCGCGATGCCGACGCTGCCTAAGATGAAGTACTTCCACGCGGCCTCGATCGCTTGATGCGTGCGATAGATGCCCACCATCAGCACCGTCGTCAGCGTCGCTACTTCGATGGCGACCCACATCAATCCGATGTTGTTCGCGATGAGCGCCAAGTTCATGCTGAACATCAGAACTTGGTACATCGCGTGATAGAATCGCAGATAGGCCGGCGTGAGCCGTCCGCTTTCCAACTCGTGCGCGATGTAGGTCGCGCTGAACCAACTCGTCGTGAACGCAACGAGCGTGTTGAGGACGATGAAGACGACGTTGAGGTCGTCGATCAGCAGATAAGCGTCCGGCTCGGGGCGATCGCCCAGAAGCTGCAACGCCGCCGCGAACGTCAGCGCGCTGGCCAGAACGTTGAGGCGCGACGTCAGTTTGTATCCGGGCAGGACCGCAAGCACGATCGCCGCTACGAACGGGATTGCCAGAACGGCCGAGACGGCGTCGATGGGCTGGATCACGACTGATCGCCCCGAAATCTGTCCAGCGCCTGCACGTCGACAGTGTCGAAGCGTTCGCGAATCCGGAACAGGAAGATGCCGATGACAATGAACGCGATCAGCACCGAGAAGGCGACCGAAATTTCGACGACGAGCGGCATGCCCTTGGCGCCCGTTGCAGCCAGAATGAGTCCGTTTTCCAGCGACATGAAACCGATGACTTGCGACACCGCGTTTCGCCGCGAGACCATCATCAACAGGCCGATAAGCAACACCGACAAAGCGAACGCCAAGTCCTCACGCGCCAGCGGGTCGGCCGTCTCCGTAACACGCAACATCACGACCATCGACAGCGCGACGAGCGCGATGCCGGCCAGCATCGTCAATCCCACGCCCACCGCCGTCTCGACGCCGCGCTGCAGGCCGAGTTGTTTGATGATGCGATGCAAAGCCACCGGGATGATCACCGCCTTGAACACCAGCGCGATGAAGGCCGTCACATAGAGGTGCGGCGCGTTCTGGATGAACGCCTGCCAGCCGACCGACAGCGCCAAAATCGCGGCGTGGGCGGCGAACACATTCACCAGAGCGTAGAGACGAACCTGATAGAGCTGCAAGAGACTGACGAGCACCAGGCTGCCCGCCAGGAAATGCGCCACATCGAAGTTGAGCCCGTACATGCTAGAGGCCCCGCGACACAAAGCGTAACAGCGCGCCCAGCAAGCCCAGCATCAACGCGATTCCGAGAAACTCGGAAACGCGGAACACCCGCATCTTCGCGATCGATGTCTCGAACACGGCGAGCAACACGCCGGCGACGGCGATCTTGATCAAGTAGAGCATAATGCCGAACATGTACGCGCCGACCGGCGCCCCGACATCGGCGATGCCCCAGGGCGCGAAGATGCAGGCGATAAGGGAAATATAGAGCAACAGCTTCAGGGCGGCCGCCATTTCGATGACCGCAAGGTGGCGGCCCGAATACTCAAGCACCATCGCCTCGTGCACCATGGTGAGTTCGAGATGCGTGGCCGGATTGTCGACCGGAACGCGCGCGTTCTCGGCGAGCGCCACGATGATCAGGCCGAAAAGCGCCAGCGCCAGCGAAACGCGCAAACCCACGTCCGACGACGCCATGAACTCCGACACCGCCGACAACTGCGTCGATCCGGCCAAGAGCGCGAGCGTGAACACGATCATGATCAGCGCGGGCTCGGCGAGCGCCGCGATCATCGCTTCGCGGCTCGACCCGATCCCTCCAAAGCTCGTGCCGACGTCGAGACCGGCGAGCGACAGGAAGAACCGCGACGCACCCAGAAGCGCAATGATGGCGATCAAATCGGCCGACCAACTGAACATGAGCCCGCCGGCGAAAGTCGGAACCAGCGCCGCCGCCACCCATGTCGCGGCGAAGATCATGTAGGGCGCCACACGAAACAGCCACGACGCGTTCTTGGCCAAAACGACGTCCTTGCGCAAAAGCCGCAGTAGATCGCGATAAACTTGCGTGATCGGCGGCCCTTGCCGGCGCAACAGTTGCGCCTTCACCTTGCGCACCAGTCCCACGAGCGCCGGCGCCAAGATGAGCACCAACATCATCTGCGCGCCTTGTGTGATGAGGTCGACGATCAGGACCATGTTGCGAGCACCAGCAGAAGGGTGACCAAGGCGAAGAACACCAGCCCGAGATACCTGCGGATGGTGAGAAACTGCAGCACGTTGAGTCGTCCGGCCGTGGACATCACCGCGTGCGCGATGGGCGCGTAGAGTGTCTCCCAGATCGGGTCGTGCAGTTCGACGCGCAGCCGGGCCGGGCGCATCTCGCCGGGCCGGGGCATGTCGATCTCTTCGCGCGCCCGGAACAGCAGCGTCCCGAACACGCGTCGGATCGGCTGCGCGAAACTGCCTGCCGAGTATTGCGCGTTCGTCGGCAATTCGCCGTACCCGCAATCCCAAGGATCTTCCCGGCGGACGGCATTGGAGGCGAACAAGTGGATCGAAACGACGGCCAGCGATGTTGAAATGAAGATGAACACGAAGACGAGCAGCCCGTTGTAGGAACTGCGCGTCTCGGCGATCGGTGCGATCGAATACCAGGGAACGTTGGCCTGATGCGGCAGGGTTCCGCCGACCAAACCGTGGACGACCGGCGCGACCAAGTCGATCGCAAAGCCCGGCAGCACGCCGAGCAGCAGCATCAAGATGCATAGCGTGAACATCGGTACGATCGACAACGCATCGGCTTCGACGGCGTTTTCGGCCGCAGCCGAGCGCGGGCGTCCCAGGAACACGAATCCGAAGGCGCGGATGAAGCAAGCGCCTGCAAGAGCTGCCGCAAGGGCGAGCAGCGCGCCGACGGCGGGAATGGTGAGTCGCAATCCCCATTGCGCCGTCTCGGGGCTGACCAGAACGGCCTGAAAGGTCAACCACTCCGAGACGAATCCGTTGAGCGGCGGCAGCGCCGCGATCGCCGCCGCCGCAACCAAGAACGCGAAACTCGTATGCGGCATGCGATGGATGAGGCCGCCCAGTTGTTCGAGATCGCGCACACCCGTCTGAGTCAAAACCGCGCCCGCGCCGAAGAAGAGCGTGGTCTTGAACAGCGAGTGATTGAGCGAATGGAGCAACGCCGCCGTCAAGGCGAGCGCCGCCGCCCACAGAACGTTGTTGGCCCAGAACGCCAGCGCGAGTCCGAGCCCGACGAAGATGAAGCCGATGTTCTCGACCGTGCTGTAGGCGAGCAACCGCTTGAGATCGCGCTCCATCAGCGCATAGAGCACGCCCAAGACCGCGCTGGCGCCCGCCGGAACCAGCACGACGAGGGCCCACCACCACGCGGGCGATCCGACCAAGTCGAAGACGATACGAATGAAGCCGTAAACCGCGACCTTGGTCATCACGCCGCTCATCAGGGCCGACACGTGGCTGGGCGCCGCGGGATGGGCAAGCGGCAGCCAAACGTGAAGCGGCACCAGGCCGGCTTTTGAACCGGCGCCCATGAGGACCAGCACGAGCACGACGGCTCCGAGCGTCGGCGTTTGCACGCCCGCGCGAATGGCTTCGAACGAATAGTCGCCCTGTCCGCCCGCCAGAATCCCGAACGCAAGCAGTAGCGACAGGGTCCCGAAGCTCGCCATCACGAGGTAGACGTACCCGGCACGTACGTTATCCCCCTCGCGATGGTGCGCCAGCACCAGCGCCCACGAGGCCAACGACATGAACTCCCAACTCAGCAAGAACGAGAACGCGTCCGCGGCCAGCAACACGAGATTCATGCCCGCGAGAAAAGCAGGATAAAACGGCACGACCCGATGCGGCGCCTTTTCGTGCGCGCCGTAGCCGAGCGCGTACAGGCTTGCCATCGCGCCGCCCAGATTGACGATCACAAGGAAGAACGCGGTCAGCGCGTCCATCTGAAAATGCGCGCCGAGCCAAGGAAGACCGAGCGGCAACACGACGTCTGGTCCGTCGAAGTTGTTCTCGACGAGCGCAAACGAGGCGACGCCGAGCGCGAACATGCCCGTGGCGAACGCGCCGCTATAGATGAGTGGCCCGCTGAGCTTTAGACGCACGGTCGCGATCGCCGCCACCGAGAGTACGAGATACGCCGCAACGCACCAAAGCTCGGCGAAGAGCGCCATGTCGCTCAGCTCCCGATCAGTCGCACGCCGCGACCGTTGCCCTGACTTTGCATCCCTTCGCCGATGAGTTCGACCCCTGCAACACGAAGTGCGGCCACAAGCTTGTTGAGTGAATCCACGTTGCCGCGAACGACGTCACCACCGCTCGCTTCCATCCGCTGAATCGTTGGCACGGACAGACCGGCAAGTTCTGCGAGCGCACGCTGATCGATGGACAGCAGAGCTCGAGCGGCGCGTAACTGACCGGACGTAATCATCAAGGAGATGTATAAAAGAACAAAACTGAAGTGTCATAGCGACAAAATGATGCGTCACGCATCAATGTCGAAACGGCGATGTCCGGTCGCGCGCTAGGGCGGGCGGCATAGATCCGCGCACTTTCCGCGCGCGGCGAAGCGGTGCGCTGAGGCCATGATTCGCGTCGATGCAAGAGTCGCGCGCGCAACAGTCGTGCGTTTGACACCTGACTCTGCCGACAGCGAGGATTCCCGCGCGTCGCGAGTGATTCGCTAGAGGGGAATTTTCTGCATGTTTGAGTCGGATCGTTTGGCCGAGATATTCGGCCGTCTTGGAGAGCCTGTGTTCCTGGCCCGTCACGCGGAGCAGGACGGGCGTCATGAAATCACGCTGCACACGATGGATCGCAGAAGCGCCGGCCGCTTGGGCGTCCGCGTGCGCGATGCATTGCGCCGCGAAGGCGCCGAAGCGACCTGCCGCGTCATCGCGCACAATCCGCGCGCTCTGCGCCGGGTGCGCTCTCTGGAGGCCCTGGCTCGCCGTTTCGGCGACGGCCGCGTCGTCTATGACCCGACCGGTTTCGTCGCGCGCTCTGAAGCCGTCACCGACTGCGCCCGCAGACTGCGCGCCACGCTCGGCGACTCGGTTCAAAGCGTTCTCCTCGATACCGCGCGCCGCACCCTCTACGTCATCGTGCCGGAATCGGCCGTCGCCGACCGCGCCGACATCGTTCGCCGCGCCGGCGTCATGATGAGCGAATGGCAGAAAGGCGTTGATCCGCGCTTTGCGCTCGCCGTTCGCATCGGCGTCGAGCCGCCGCGCGGCCTGCGCCTGGTCAGCGTTGACGCGCACTCGACGACGCAGACCATTCGCCGTCAGCTCATCGAACGCAAAGGCTGGATCCGCGGCGCCATCGCCGTCGGTGCAGCCGCCCTGTTCGGCGCGGCCGTCACCGTTCCCGCCCTCGCGGACCCGGCCGTTTCGAAGACGAACGGCTCAGTCTTCGTTCGTGGCGGCGCCTACGACGAAACCGGCAGCGACAGCAACGGCGAAGGCGAAATCCTCGGCAAGGTCACGTTCCCGATCGGCCAACAGTTCGGCGGCCAAGCTGAAGCGGCAGTGGGCACCGAAGAATACTACGGCTTCGGCGGCCATCTCTTCTGGCGCGATCCCAGCTGGGCAATGGCCGGCGCGTTCGTCTCCTACGACGACACCAACGGCGTCGAGATGACCCGCTACGGCGCAGAGGCCGATGTCTATCTCGGCCAGTTCACGGTCGGCGGGCGCATCGGTCAGCAGGAAGGCGATGTCGGCGAAGGTACGTTCGGCAGCGTCGACGTCAGCTTCTATGCGACGCCGAACCTCGCGATTCGCGCCGGCTTCGAACTCGAACCGGATGACGGCCGTGACGAAGTCGGCCGCGTCGGCTTCGAATGGCAACCGGCGTTGGATTCCTCGCCCGGCCTCTCGGTCTTCGCCGACGGCGAATGGGGCGACGACTACGAGCACATCCGCGCGGGCCTGAAGATCCACTTCGGCACCGACGGCATGAGCCTGCTCGATCGCGAACGCAAAGCCGATCCGAAGGAAGTCACCGGCAACCGCCGTCACGGTTACGGCGGCTACGGCTACACGCCACCGGCCTAGCAATGCTATGGCAGTGAGGTCATGAACGAATCGACCGACCTCACTGCCAAATCCGTTCTCTTCGCCTGGGAGCTGGGCGCCAACCTCGGCCACGTCAAGCCGATGGCGGCGCTCGCCCGGGCGCTCGCGCTGCGCGGCGCGAAGGCGACGTTCGCCATCCGCGATCTGACCAACGTCCGTCAGATCGGCAAGCGCGGCGAATTCACGATCCTTCAAGCGCCGGTCTGGCCCGACCATGTCCACGGCGGCCACAATCCCGTCTTCGCAAGCTACGCCGATGTTCTGACCGGCATCGGCTTTGCCGACCAGAACAAGCTCGGCGCGGTGGTCGATGCCTGGGACACGGTTCTGACCATGATCAAGCCCGACCTCATCGTCGCCGACCACGCACCGGCGCTGCAAGTCGCGATGCTCGGCAGGCCGCAACCGCTCGTGACCGTCGGCACGCCGTTCACGATGCCGCCGCTGCACCTCGATCGCCTGCCGCCGATCCGCGCCGATCAATCGCCCGCCTTACCGGAAGCGCGCCTGCATCAATCCGTGAAATCCGTGCTCGCGACACGCGGCCTGCAACCACCCGCGCGTCTGGTCGACGTCTTCCAATCCGACGAACGCTTGATCTTCGGTCTGCCCGAACTCGATCCCTACCGCGCCTATCGAAACGAGCCCATCCTCGCACCGCCCGAGCCGCTGCCGCCGTTTGTTGAGCCGCCGGTCAAGCCGCGCCTCTTCCTGTACGCAGGCAGCGAGGTGCCTCATCTCGAAAAACTGATCCAAGCGCTGGTCACGATGGACATCGATGTGGTCGCATATCTGCGCGGCGACGTCGGCCCGCTGCCGCACTTCCTCAAGCACCGCGGCCACGAAGTTCACGAGACGCCGCCGCCGCTTAACGAAATTCTCCCGCGCGTCTCGCACGTGCTGTCGCAAGGCGGCGCGTTCACCTGCCAAGCAGCGATCGCCGCCGGCCGTCCGCATCTCATCATGCCGCTGCACAATGAAACCGAACTGAACTTCGCGCAGACCAGCACACTGGGCGTTGCGCGGCGCCTCGATCCGTCGAAAGACGAAAAGGTCGTACGCAAGAAGATCGACGACTTCCTCACCGACACGCAGCTCATCCACAACGCGCGCCACTGGGCGCTCACGCTGCAAGGCCGTCAGCAAGGAAATGGCCTGCATGAAGCGGTCGCCGCGGTCGAGCGCTGCCTCGCGCGCGGTCAGATGCGCAGTTCGCGCCTGCGCTCCGCCGCTGCCGCCGCGCAGCCGTCGTAGTACGCCATCAACACCAGGCTCGCCGCCGCCGCCGAATACCAGCGCAGCAGCGTCCACGTCGAAAACCCGACCGACATCTCAAGGTTTTCCTTCATCAGACCCAACCCATGCGCGACGTGGCCCGCGCGACGTGCGATCGCCATCTTCATGTGGTGCGGAGGCGCTGTGGTGAGGCGGCACATCCAAACATTGGAATAGCCGTACCGCCAGTACCGCCGCATCTGCCGCACCAAGCCATCCGACACATCGTGCCGCACATACCAATTGCGATCGACGACGGTCCGCGATCCCGCAGCGGCAAGCCGGGAAGCAAGTTCCGTATCTTCGCCGGCTCCGGGGAACTCAGGACCAAACCCGAATCCACCCAACCGCTCGAACAGCGCCCGCCGGATGGCGACGTTCGCCGTGACGAACAACGGCACGCTTGCCTCGCCCACTGGTTGGGGAATGAGGTCGTAGTGACCGTTCACGCGCTCAAAAAACCGCGGCCGCTCGGGAAGGTTCGGCCGCGTCGTCCCGATAAGGACATCGATCTCCGGATTGGCGTCGAGCCGCGCTTCAAGCCAATCGAGCCAAAACGGCGGCGGCACGCAATCGTCGTCGGTGAACACGATGTAGTCGCCGTGCGCCCGCGCCGCACTCTCGTTACGCGCCCGCGCGATCCCAACATTCTGCGGCAGCGGATGATACGAAACCAAACTGGCGAACGGCTTGATAGCGGCTTCGTATTTCGCGTCATGACTACCGTCGTTGATCACAACGAGTTCCCGCGCCGGCCGCCCTTCAATCTGAGGTCGCAAGGCCTCAAGAAGTCGCGCAAGGCCATCCGGCCGACGATAGGTGGAAACAGCAACCGAAATGCGGGGCGCGCAATCGCTACCGGACAAGGGATCACCTACGGAATCGCCAATGAATGCGCCAACATATGCGCAACGCGTCCGCGGGCGAACGGCCGCAACATCATTCATCCACCGCTTCCCTCGCCCGTCGCACTTTGCCCGACAAGGCGCTGACTGCATTCTCCATTGCGATTCGCAACAAATCGACCCGGGCCACGCTATGAGCAACGATCGTTATGTCAGCGCGAGGGTGGTCTCGACGGACCCCGCCGTCATCTACTCGATGCGCGGCTACGCCATGCCGCTCGGTGTCGCCAATCTACGGCCGGAGGCCTTCCGCGGCCGCAAAGTCCTTCACCTCCTATCACTCGCCTCGACGATCGAGACGGAAGATGGGCCGCGCAAAATCGCCAAGGATTTGCAGGCGGCAGCGGCGGAGTTTCCCGGCAACACGTTCATCGTCCTAACCAACACCGAATACGAGTCCTACTTGCTGTCCGAACTCGGTGTCGTGGCGATGCCGTGCAACTTGCTGACGTTTCTGGACGAGAACCTGTTCGTGCCGATGGGCGGACCGCCCGAATTCGACGCGATCTATAACGCGCGTCTCACACCGATAAAAAGGCACGAGCTCGCGGTCGACGTGGCGAGCCTCGCGCTACTCTACGACCTCGGTCCTGCTGAGCAACGGATCTGCTACGACGAGGTACGCGCGATGCTCCCGCGCGCGACGTTCATCAATCATCAAGTGGGCCAGGGCGCATACCGGCAATTGCCGGTCAAAGACTGCGTTCGCCACATCAACCGCGCACGCGTCGGCTTGTGCCTGTCCGCAAGCGAAGGACCGATGCAGGCCTCGATGGAATACATGCTGGCGGGCCTGCCGGTCGTGTCGACGCGCAGCATCGGCGGCAGGGACCGTTATTTCCTGCCGCCCTTCTGTCGCATCGTTGACGACAGCCCCGCCGCGGTGGCTCAGGCGGTCGAGGCCTACGTGAAAAAGCCGATCCCTAAACAGATCGTCCGCGAGCATGCCCTCTTCATGCTTCGCTTCGAGAGGCACAATTTCCTGATTGCGGTCAACAAGCTGGTGAAAGCGACCTTCGGCATCGACGGTTTGTTCAAATCCTTTGCGCCGTTCGAAATCGGACTGACCCGCTGGCGAAGCGCCGACGAAGCCGTCGCTCCGCTGATGAAGCACGCATCATGACGGCCGCCGCCACCGTACCGTCCGAGCGCCGGCTCGCCGGCGCCGTCGTCAGCGTCGACCCATTGGTCACGATCGGCGCGCACGAGCCGAACCTGCCCGTGGGGCTGGCATCGATGTGGCCCGAACGCTTTGAGAGCGAGCCGTCGTTGCACTTCGTCCGCCTCACCTGGTCGGGCGAACCGCAATACGAAATCGACAAGATCACCGGCGAACTCGCCGCCGCGCGGCGCCGGTTGCCTCGCGCGCGCTTCGTCTTCGTCGTGAACACTCCGTACGAATGCGCGGTCTTCTCGCGTGCCGGCATTCCCAACATCATCGCCACCAGCACGTCGTTCGCGGACGAGCGCTTGTTCGTGCCACAGCCCGCCCGGCAAGCACGCCGTTTCGATGCGGTCTACACCGCCCGCCTTGACCCACTGAAGCGGCATGAACTCGCCGCCTCCGTGCCCAATCTTCTCTTGATTTACGGTCCGCCCACCGCGAACGAACTCGAGAGGACGCGCGGTATTCTTCCGCACGCCAGCTTCGCCAACCACGAAATCGAGCCCGGCGGTTACAAGCACATCCAGGAGCACGAGGTCTGTGGACTGCTGAATCAAAGCAGCGTCGGCCTCTGCCTCTCCGCCGAGGAAGGCGCCATGCGCGGCGCGATGGAATATTTGCTGTGCGGCCTTCCGGTCGTATCGACGGAAAGCACCGGCGGCCGCGATCGCTACCTGATCGGCCCGCATGCGCGCATCGTCCCTTCCGATGCGGAAGCCGTGGCCCGTGCCGTCCACGAGTTGAAGGCCGCCGCCATCCCGCCGCTCGCGGTGCGCGAGTATGTCGGACGGCTCATCACCTTTGATCGCCACAACTTCCTCCTGATCGCGAACAAACTCGTCGAACGCGAGCTGGGTGTGCGCGACCGCTTCCGCTCGTTCGCGCCGTTTGTCGGTTTTCCTGTGAAGTGGCGCTTGGCGTCCGAAGTCGAAGCGGGTTTCGCAGCCCCTTGAGCGATGTCATGAACAGGCGGGCAGGCGGCTGCATCGCCAGCCTCGATCCCTTGGTCACCCTCACCAAGCGCGAGCCTCATCTGCCGATGGGCCTCGCGGCCGCCCGTCCCGATCTTTTCGCGGACAAGCCCGCGCTCCATCTCGTCGGCCTGACGTGGTCGTGCGAGTCTTCGAACGGCGTTGCGGACATCGCCGCCGACTATGCCGAGGCAACACGCACGCTTCCGCGCAGCCGCTTCGCGATCCTCACGAACACGTCGACCGAATCGGCTTTGCTGTCGCGGGCGGGCGTGCCCAACATGCTCGCGAACGAACTCATGTTCGTCGACGAGCGCATGTCGACCGTCGTCGTGCACGAACCGGCGCGCACGCGCTTCGATGCGATTTATGTTGCACGCATCGAACCCCTGAAGCGGCACGAACTGGCGGCGGCCATTCCAAGCCTGGTGCTCGCGCACGGCCCCCCGCGGCCGGTCGAGGTCGAACGCGTCAGGAGCCTGCTGCCCAAGGCGCGCTTCGCGAACTTCGAGGCGGGCGGTGGCGCCTACGTCTACCTGAAGGACGCAGAGGTCGTAGAACTCATGAACCGCGCGGCCGTAGGGCTTTGCTTATCGGCCGCAGAAGGTTCGATGCGAGTCTCGATGGAATATAGACTCTGCGGAACCCCTGTGGTCTCGACGCACAGTATCGGCGGGCGTGACCGTTACCTCCTGGGTCCCCACGTCCGCATCGTCGACGACAACGCCGATGCCGTCGCGGCCGCCGTGCATGAACTGAAGGCGAAGCGCTTCGACCGTCTTGCCGTACGCGAGTTTGCCGGCCGCCTGGTGACGTTCGACCGCCACAATTTCCTGCTCAACGTGAACAAGTTGGTCGAACGCCAATTCGGCGTCAGGGACCGCTTCCGCTCCTTCGCGCCGTTCGCGCGCTTCCCGGTGACGTGGCGCGAACCGTCGCGGATTCTTGAGCCGTTCGCGGCGTCAGCGCGCTGACTGCCGCTCGTCCGGCGTGGCGAGGTTCATCAGGAACTGCCGCGTACAGGCTTCCCAGGAAAAATTCATCGCAAACGACCGGCACGCTTGCGGGCTGAGCTGCAACGCGCGCAACGCGGCGCGCTGCAGATCTTCGTCGAGCGCACCGACGGTTTCATTGCCGCCGATGATGTCGATCGGCCCTTGCACGGGATGCGCCGCGACAGGCAAGCCGCTCGCCAAAGCCTCAAGCACCACGAGCCCGAACGTGTCGGTGCGCGAGGGGAAGACGAACACGTCGCTCGCGCCATAATACCGGGCGAGCTCCGCTCCGAACTTTGGTCCGGCGAAGTGAACCTGCGGATAGCGTGCGCGCAATTCGGCCAACTGCGGCCCGTCGCCGACGACGAGCTTCGAACCTGGCAAGTCGAGCTTCAAGAATTCCTCGACGCTCTTCTCGATCGCAACGCGCCCGACATACAGAAACACCGGCCGCGGCAGATCGAGCCAATCCTTCGCCCCCGGTTTGAACAAGTCAGTATCGACGCCGCGCGACCACGGCCGCAGATTTTTGAACCCGCGCGCCGTCAAATCACGCTCCAACGTGCGGGTCGCCACCATCACGGCCGTTGCCGGCCCATGAAACCAACGCAGGCCCGCATACGGCCAGGCCGTCGGCACACCGAAGCGTGCGTGGATGTATTCGGGAAAACGCGTGTGAAACGACGTTGTAAATGAAATGCCGCGCCGCATGCAGTTACGCCGCGTCGCAAGACCCAGCGGCCCTTCGGTCGCGATATGGATCGCATCCGGTTTGAACGTGTCGATCACGCGTCCAACCGCGCGCCGCGCAAATAGCGCGAGCTTGATCTCCGGATAGGTCGGCATCGGGATCGTGCGAAACCCATCGGGCGTCACGAACCGAACATCGTGCCCCAACCGGACAAGTTCCTTGCCCAACGTCTCAAGCGTCCGCACGACGCCGTTGACCTGCGGCGCCCATGCGTCCGTCGTGATCAGGATCCGCATCGGCCGTCGCCAGCGCGGAAACGCGAGCGTCTCGTCTGATTGCTGCGGACGTCCGTCGGCCGAACGCGGATGGGCTCGCGCCTGCGTGCGCGGGGCCATCTTACTCGGCCGCCTGTGGCAGCATGGCCGCCTGCGGCTGGTGCGTCGGAAGTGCTTGAGTCCACGTCACAATTTGCAGCTTTCCGGCATAGTCTTCAACCAGCGCGGTACAGCTCTCGACCCAATCGCCGTCGTTGCAGTAGAGGATCGGGCCGATCTGCCGCATCTCGGCCTTGTGGATATGGCCGCAAACGACGCCGTGGACTTGGCGCCGTTCCGCTTCCAGCGCCACCGCCTCTTCAAAGCGGCCGATGTATTCGACCGCGTTTTTGACGTGATCCTTCAGCCAGCGTGACAGCGACCAATACGGCATCCCAAACCGCCGGCGCACACCGGCCACCACATCGTTCAGCCGCAGCGCCAGCGAATAGGCCCAATCGCCCGCATGCGCGAGCCAACGCGCATAGGTCACGATGCCGTCGAAATGGTCGCCGTGCAGGACGAGCAGCCGCCGTCCGTCCGCCGTCTGATGGACCGCATCACCCGCAAGCTCGATGCCTGCCAAACAAAGCCCGGCGTAATCGCGAAACGCCTCGTCGTGATTGCCGGGAATATAGATGACGCGCGTGCCCGCTTGCGCTTTGCGCAAAATCTCGTCGATCACCGCGTTGTGGCTCTTGTGCCAAAACCACGACCGGCTCAGCCGCCATCCGTCGACGATGTCGCCGACGAGATAGAGCATGTCGCACTCGTTATGGACCAGGAAGTTCAGCAGCAATTCGGCCTTGCAGCCGCGCGTGCCCAGATGCGTGTCCGAGATCCAGATCGTTCGATGCCGTTTCGGCGCCGCGACCCAATGCCGGGGCGATGACCCGCCGCCCGTTTGCTTCCACCGCTCGAAAAATGCGCCCGCATCAGCGACGCGGCTCAATGCATCTACGCCGGACATTTGGACCCCCGAAACACATCGCGGCGGGAAAGCCGCGAATCAGCCGTTTTCCGCGCATATCCAGGTGCCGATGTGCGGTGAAGCTTTGATGTCGAGGCGATGATTTATTTATGGAATGCCGAGCGCTGGCTAACATTAGTAAGTAATTAACCAAGTATTCGCAAAGCGCACTTTGAGCGCCTATCCACCTCCAACACATCGGCGACGGTCGGCGGCGCTGCTTTCCGTGAACGTAACTTCGGCACTGCAACAAAACTTGAGAGCCACACTTTCAAGCCCTTTTTGACGACTGGAACCCTGCCTTTCAGAATCGAAACGCTAGGGAAATCAACGTGATGCACCACGAGTGCCGATCCGGGACTGAACGTTTAACGCTTGATTTATTCCCGCAGTGGGGGCATATTTGTGCAGCGCAGTAAGGCTCCGGCTTTGCTCCGCAGCCCTTCCTGGGCGTTTCCTCCCTTAACTTGGGCCGCTTGGCACCCGCCTCGCGGTCCTTTTTTTGTGCGTGCTTCAGATCGGGCGCCAAGCGCCCGGCCCCGCCGGCATCGAAGCTCCGCCGCCGTTCAGCGCCCGCTGCATGAAGACGATGTCGACCCAACGGCCAAGCTTGAAGCCGACGGCCTTCACCGTCCCCGCATGCGCGTACCCGGCCTTGGCATGCAGCGCGATCGATCCTGCATTCTGCGAGTCGCCGATCACCGCAACGACCTGCCGCGCACCCACGGCGGCGCAACGCTCGATCAACGGTGTCAGGAGGGAAATGCCGATCCCGCGTCCACGTCGGTCGTCGCGGATGTAAACGGAATCCTCCAGCGTAAAGCGATAACCGCTGCGCGGCCGAAACGGCGTTGCATAGGCGAACCCCACCACCTGGCTCTCGTCAACGGCGACAAGCCACGGCAAACCCATCGCAACGACATCGCGCCATTTGGCGGTGTAATCGCCAAGCGGCGGCGGCGCTTCGTCGAACGTGCCGAAGCCGTGCAAGACGTGATGGGCGTAGATGGCGTGAACCGCCGCGATGTCGTCGCCGTTCGCGTCGCGAACGCTAACCGTCATTGCGCCGCTTGGCTGGACGACAACGCGGAGCGCAAGAAGCGCCAATCGACTTCGCCCAAAGCCCGCACCAACGTCGTCATCGCATGCGTCACACGCTTGATGCCGGCCGACCGCTCGATGCGCTCTTCGTCCATATAAAGCGCGCGATTGATCTCGATCTGCAGCGCATGAAGACCCAGCGCCGGCCGCCCGTAATGCTCCGTCGAGAACCCGCCCGCATAAGGATTGTTCCGCACGACCGCAAAGCCCTGCATGGCGAGCGCGCGTTCCATCATGTCCGTCAACCGCCGCGCGCACGACGTCCCGAAGCGGTCGCCCAGCACGATATCAGGACGCATCGCGCCGATATCTTGATCCAACGGACCGCCGACCGACGGCATCGAGTGGCAATCGATCAGCACCGAACAACCGAACCGCTTATGCGTGGATTCCATCAATCCCCGCAGCGTCGCATGATAGGGCTTGTAGTAGGCATCGATGCGCGCCTGCACTTCGCTGAAGCTGATTTTGCGCGAATAAATCTCGGCCCCGTCGCGCACGACGCGCGCAATGGTTCCCAGACCCGCCATCACCCGCGGGCTGCGGCTGTTCACGAATTGGGGCAGCGGCGCATCGAACATCGCCGGATCCAGCTCGTAAGCTTCACGATTAGGGTCAACATAGGCGCGCGGGAAATGCGCCTTCAGAAGCGGCGCGCCCAAGGTTGGCGCCGACCCGAAAATCTCGTCGACGAAACTGTCTTCCGATCGGCGGATAACCGTACCGTCAAGGCGCGTCGCCTGAAGGAAAGACTTGGGGTAAACGCGGCCCGAATGGGGTGACGCGAACACAAACGGCAGCGTTTGCTCGGGCGGCGACACAACCTCAAACGGGGGATCGATCGCCAATCCCCGCTTTTCACCGCCCGTCAGCCGCACGATTTAACCTTTGTTTGATACCAAGAGTGGAGCATCGAAGAGGGGCGCGATCAAGACCGCCGTCGCTTGCCGCAGGTTGCAAAAATAACCGAACAACGGCAAAGCCTTGGCTGTTGCAGGGATTCCGCCGTAAATTCACGTCGACGCTTCCACCGCGCACTGCAGCGGTTGGGTGCCGAAAACGGGGGCTATAAGGACCATGGCGAAAATACTTCTCGCCGAAGACGACGAATCAATGCGCCGTTTCCTGGCCAGCGCCCTCGAAAAGGCCGGTCACGAAGTCGCATCCTTCTCGCAAGGCGACGAGGCGTTCGATTGCCTGCAAGGCAGCGACGGCTTCGATCTCTTGCTGACCGACATCGTCATGCCGGTGATGGACGGCATCGAACTGGCCCGCAAAGCCGCCGACGTCGCGCCCAAGATGAAAATCATGTTCATCACCGGCTTCGCCGCCGTCGCGCTGAACCCGAAAAGCAACGCCCCGAAGGACGCCAAGGTCCTCTCAAAACCCTTCCATCTGCGCGATCTCGTGAACGAGGTCGAACGCTTCATGGCCGCCGCCTAGGGGCTTAGGTCCCCGAAGTTTCCGCCCTTGTCTTGGGAAAGGCCCGCCGCTATAGGGTTGCCCCCGGCGCGGCCAGGCCGAAGGCCTTGTCCGCGCGCGACGTGAAGTGGGCGTGTAGCTCAGCGGGAGAGCACTACGTTGACATCGTAGGGGTCACAAGTTCGATCCTTGTCACGCCCACCATTCCCTTCAATAGCTTAGCGATATCCGTTAACGGCATCGGCATCTGCCGATCCGCGCAGCGATTTGCCCTCTAGCCATAACCGGCAAGCCGTGTCTTTTCTCACACCTAGTCTGGCCGCCCGGGAGAGCAGGTGGACGGCATGGTTGTGGATTTGATCGACCGGCAGAGAAATGGTGGCGACGACACGCCTGCGATGGCTACGGTCGTCTTCTTCGACATCGTCGGCTCGACCGAAACGATGGCGCGTCTGGAAGACGAAGGCTGGCGCGACGCGCTGGACGACGCGCGCGACCTCCTCGACCCGCAGATCGACTTCATCATCGACGCAGTGCGCGAACTCGGCGGCACCGTTGCGCGCGTCCAGGGCGACGGCGTTATGGCCGTGTTCGGTGCGCCGAAGCCGCTTGAGAAGCATGCCATTGCCGCCTGCGCCGCCGCGCTAAAGGTGCGCGATCACTTCCGTGATCGCATGCTCATGCTGGGGCCGGGCAAGTTCGCCGCCGTTCGCATCGGCATCCACTTCGGCCGCATCGTCATTCGCCATCGAAAGCACGACGTCGGCGGTGTTCTCGACATATTCGGCCACGCCACGCACCACGCCAAGAAAGTCGAGGCGCTGTGTCCCCCGAACGCGGTCTTGGTCACGCACGAGACGCTGCTGCTCGCCGGCGCCGCCGTTGAGGCGAGGCACTGGGAAGGCGCGCTGTTCGAAGTCGTGGCCGTCGCCCTGCATCACGATCTCGATCGCCAATTCCCGGCCGACCTGCTCGAACCGTTCGTCGGTCGCAAAGACGTGCTCGACCGCTTGGTCGCCAACATGGGCCAAGCGAACAACCACAAGGCCAAGACCATCGCACTGGTCGGAATGGCCGGCGTCGGTAAAAGCCGCATCTTGTTCGAACTGTCGCGCCGCGTGGAATCCCAAGGCGCGCGCGTGATCGAAATGCGCGGACACGCGGCTCACAGACTAACGCCGTTCGCCCCCGTCAAACCCCTTATCGCCAAACTACGCCCCGCCGGCGGACAGGCGGACCAGGCGACGGCGCGTCCACTGCCGCCGTCGCTTGAACAGGGCATTTTGGAACTGACCGGCGCGCCGACGGACGACGACTGGAACAAACTTGAGGCGGCCGCGCGCCGTCAGATCATGATCGAGGCCGCCTGCATGCTGGTCGCGCGCGCCGCCAGCACCGGTCCCCTGCTTGTCGTCGCCGACGACGCACAGGACTTCGACGCTGAAACGCACGATTTCCTCACGCGTCTGAAGTCGCTCGCCGCGGATGCAAAGGTCGCGATCGTCGTCACCGCGCGCACGCGCAAAGCCGTGCCCGCCGCGGTCGACGAGGTTATCGGCCTCGAACTGTTGAACGACGATCAAGCCTGGCAATTCGCCCATTCGACGGCGGCAGGCGCCGATATCGATCAGGCCGACATGGCGCGGGCGGTCAAAAACGCCGGCGGCAATCCGCTGTTCCTGCAATCGTTGATCCGCCATCTGCGCAGCGGCGCGAAGAACGGCGCCCCGCCCGCCGAATTGGCGAGCCTCGTGCAAGCGCGCATGAACAATTTGACCGATCATGCGCGCACGGTCTTATGGGCCGCCAGCGTGTTGCGCGCGAACGTCGCGAAGCGAACGCTGGCCGCGACCGTCGACGTGGACGACGCGTCCCTTGAGCCCCTGCTCGCGGAACTCGAGCGCGAGGATCTCATCGCGATCGATGCCGGCGGCGTGCGCTTTCGCCACGCCATGCTGCACGACGCCGTCGACGGCTTGCTGGCGCGGCGATTGCGTAACGAACTTCACGCGCGCGCACGCGCCGTGCTGGAGACCCAGCCGGAGACCGCCGAGCTCCTCGATCAGCTGGCGTATCACGCCGAAGAGACGGAAGACTTCGTCGGCGCGCTGACCTATCTGTCGAAGTCGGTCCAACTCGCCAAGCGCACGTCGTCGCTCAAAACCATCCGCGCTCTCTACGACCGCGCGCAAGAGTTCAAGAACAAGGCCGGCGCCAACGCGGTGCCGGCCTGGGCCGCCGTCACGATCGAAAGCCTCGATGCGCTCCAGCAATCCGGCGATCGCGAAGAGTATCGCAGAGCGCTCGAGTTCGTGGCCGAGCACGCGGCGCGCACCGGCGACCTCCCCAACGAGGGCCTGGCGCGTGCGCATTTGGCGCTGCAATGTTGGATGAGGGCTGAACACGACGTCGGCCTCGAACATGCGCGTGCCGCGCTCGCCATTGCCGGAAAACTGAAGCCGGCGCAAAGTCTCGCATTGCGTGCGCTGGCCCAACCGCATCTCGCAAACATCGAACACGCCCGCGGCAACATCGACCGTGCAATTGCGCTCCACGAAGAAATCGTCGCGGCGCTGGAGGGCGAGTACGAGAGGACGACGCTTGGCCGCATGATCGTCCCAAGCGTTCGCTCCCGCGCCTTCGTAGCCTGGTTCATGATCGACCGCGGCCGCTTCGACGACGCCCGTGCCCACATCGCGCGCGGCGAGGAAACGCTGCTTGCGATCCAGCAACCTTATTCGCGCGTGCTGCTGAACGCCGCGCGCGGCTACCTCGCGCTGCGCACCGGTCGCCCGCAAGAAGCGATCGCGCCCTTGGAACAAGCGCGCGAATTTTGCCTCCAGGGGTTCTTTGTTATGGAGGCCTGCGTCAGCGGTTGGCTCGCCGCCGCCCTGATCGAACTTGGCGATCACCAGCGCGCCCGCGAAATCGCCGCGCACTCGATCGAGAAAGAGCTCTATCGCTACGGCGGCCGCTATACGTGGGTCTTCGTCCACGTCGCCTTGGCCGAAGCGCTCCTCCTTTGCGGCGAAAACGAAAAGGCGCTGACGACCGCCGACGCCGCTCTCGACATCGCGCAGACCAGCAACGAACCGATCAATATCGCGCAGGCCCTGTTCGCGCGCGGCCGCATCAAGGCGAGATCAGGCGATACCGCCGCCGGCCTGGGTGAGCTTCGCGCCGCTCTCACGCTGGCCGAGCGTCACAAACTCGACCCGCTGGCCGGCGACTGCCGCCGCGCGCTCGACGAGTTCGGCCCCAAATAACTACCCGACCTGCGTTGGCGAAAACCGCACATGCAGACTGTAGGGCAGGCCGAGTAGGGGCGCCGTATCGCCCTTCGGCCCGGCGGCCCGGCGCATCAGTTTCAATTGTGCGCAAGCCTTCAGCATCTCGCGCACGAGCAACAACCCGATGCGTTCGCCCCAGCAATGATGCAGTGCCGTGCGATCGCCCGAAGCGTCCTTGTCGCCGCCCGGATGCGGCGCGTCCGTATTCTTCGGACCGCCGAACGTCAGATAGGCGTTCGGATCGCGCGTCAGCGAAAACTCGTCGGGCAGGGGGCTGCCGAACACGCGCCAATCGCGATTGGCCGCCATCACCATCAGCACGACGAGATCGCCGTCTTCGACCGTGCCGCCCGACGGCAGCTTGTTCCAATTGGGATCATCCGGAT
>JAWXBY010000019.1:0-56960 GCA_034440355.1 Alphaproteobacteria bacterium | reverse complement strand
GCCGTCCGCGGACGGCGCATTTTCACGATCGCTTCGGGCGAGAAGCTGAACGCGCACTTCGGGCACACGATCGGGCGCTTCGTCAGGTCATAGAACCTGGACGCGCAGCTCGGGCATATGCGCTTGGTACCTAAATCCGGAGCAGCCACCGGGCGATATCCTAGACGTTTGAGGGGGAAATTGAGGGGCGTCCCATTGCCACGAAGCGGGCCGCCTGTCAAAGACAAGTTGCAGCGCAAACCCCTGCAATCAAGACCCCCAAAGCACAAAGCGCAAAGCCGTTGACCGACCGACCGACCCTGGCCCCGCTCACCGCCCGCGCGTCAGGCGCTCTGAAAGGGCGGATTCGCGTCCCCGGCGACAAGTCGATCTCGCACCGCGCGCTCATCTTCGGCGCATTGGCCGTCGGCGAAACGCTGATCGACGACCTGCTGGAGGGCGAAGACGTTCTCAACACAGCGGTCGTCCTGCGCGCATTGGGCGCGGACATAACGCGTGATAACGCCGGACAGTGGCACGTCCACGGTTTCGGCGTCGGCGGTTTCGCCGAGCCAGCGAACGTCCTCGACCACGGCAATTCCGGCACCGGCGTCCGCCTGATGATGGGCGCCGTCGCGACAAGCCCGATCACCGCAACCTTCACCGGCGACGCCTCCCTGCGCCGCCGCCCCATGCGCCGTGTCCTGGATCCGCTGGAACTCTTCGGCACCGAGGCAACGTCGCGCGAAGGCGGCCGCCTGCCGATCACCCTCAAAGGCGCGCGCAACCCGATGCCGGTGACCTACCGCCTGCCGGTGGCATCGGCCCAGGTGAAGTCAGCGGTCCTCCTCGCTGGCCTGAACGCGCCCGGCGAAACGACGGTCCTCGAAGCCGAAGCGACCCGCGACCACACCGAACGCATGCTCACCCACTTCGGCGCCACGGTCCGCCGCGAGCAAACCGGCGACGGCCTCACCGCGATCACCGTCGTCGGCCAACCCGAACTCACAGCAACGCACGTGCGCGTGCCGGCCGACCCGTCATCAGCCGCCTTCCCGCTCGTCGCCGCGCTGATCGTGCCGGGATCCGAACTGCGCATCGACAGCGTGATGCTGAACCCGACACGCACCGGCCTCATCACCGTCCTGAAACGCATGGGCGCGTCGATCACCATCGAAAATGAACGCAGCGAAAGCGGTGAAACCGTCGGCGATCTCGTCATTCGCGCCAGTGCCCTGAAAGGCGTCGAAGTCGAACGCGAAATCGCCCCGTCGATGATCGACGAATACCCAATCCTCGCCGTCGCCGCCGCCTACGCGCACGGCCGCACGAAGATGACGGGCCTCGGCGAACTACGCGTCAAAGAAAGCGACCGCCTCGCCGCCGTCGCCGACGGCCTCAAAGCCTGCGGCGTCAAAATCGAACTCGGCGAAGACTGGCTCGCGGTAGAAGGTACGGGTGGCATGCCAGGCGGCGGCAAAATCACAACCCACATGGACCACCGCATCGCCATGTCGTTCCTCATCGCAGGCCTCGCCGCGAAGAGCCCAATCACCGTCGACGACACCAGCTTCGTCGCCACCAGCTTCCCAACCTTCGTGCCCATGATGGAAAAACTCGGCGCGATCTTCATCCGACCGAACGTATGACCAAACTCCCCGTCATCGCGATCGACGGCCCGGCGGCGTCCGGCAAGGGGACACTCGCGCGCCGCATCGCGCAGACGTTGGGCTTCGCTCATCTCGACACCGGCAGCCTCTATCGCGTCGTGGGTCTCTCAGCACTGAAGCGCGGCGACGACCCGTCCGATCCCGACGTCGCCCTTCACGCCGTCCAATCGCTCGACCTCTCGCTGCTCGAAGACCCGGCGCTGCGCAGCGACGAAACCGGCGCCGCAGCCTCAAAGGTGGCGGTGATCCAAGCCGTCCGCGACGCTCTGCTCGACTTTCAGCGCAACTTCGCCGCCCACCCGCCCGGCGGCCAGGGTGCGGTCCTCGACGGCCGCGACATCGGCACCGTCATCTGCCCCGACGCCACCGTGAAGCTTTTCGTCACCGCAACCCCCGAAATCCGCGCCCGCCGCCGCTATGCGGAACTGCACGCCCAGGGCTCCCCGCGCACGGAAGAGGCCGTCCTGGCCGACATCCGCGCCCGGGACGCCCGGGACACGGGTCGTGCGGTCGCACCCCTGCGCCAAGCGGACGACGCGTACTTGCTGGATACCAGCCATTTGGATATAGAAACCGCCGTCGCCCGGGCGCTTGAAGTTGTCAGGGCGGGCCTCTCGCACTAGATGGGTGCACGCGCTTTGAGGTGGGGCCCTCAGAAGCGCTTTTTTGTTTTGGACCGGGCTTTTCGAACCGCTTAACCCCACGCGCTCGTCAAAAGCCAAGACCGCCGGCGCAAGAACGCCGGTTGGCACGCGCATAAAAATGCCTCTGGAGATCAAATGGCACGAGCTGCCGCACGCACAACCACCAACAAAGACATGACGATGACGGCTTCGCGGGAGGACTTCGCAGCCCTTCTCGAAGAAAGCTTCAAGTCCAACGGATTGGACGAAGGTAACGTCGTCAAAGGTCGCGTCATCGCGATCGAAAAAGAATACGCGATCATCGACGTCGGTCTGAAGACCGAAGGCAAGATCCCGCTCAAAGAATTCGGAATTCCCGGTCAGCCCAACAAGATCGTCGTCGGCGACAACGTCGAGGTCTTCCTCGATCGCGTCGAAAACGCGATGGGCGAAGCGGTTCTCTCGCGCGACAAGGCGCGCCGCGAAGAATCCTGGACCAAGTTGGAACGCGCATTCGAAGACAAGCTGCGCGTCACCGGCGTCATCTTCGGCCGCGTCAAAGGCGGCTTCACCGTCGACCTCGACGGCGCGGTTGCGTTCTTGCCGGGCAGCCAAGTCGACATCCGCCCCGTGCGCGATGCCGGCCCGCTGATGAACAAGAACGAGCCGTTCTTGATCCTGAAAATGGACAAGCGCCGCGGCAACATCGTCGTCTCGCGCCGCGCCGTTCTCGAAGAGAGCCGTGCGGAACAGCGCAACGAACTCGTCGCCAACCTCAAGGAAGGCCAAGTCATCGACGGCGTGGTCAAGAACATCACCGACTACGGTGCGTTCGTTGATCTGGGCGGCGTCGACGGCCTGCTGCACGTGACCGACATCGCCTGGCGCCGCGTCAATCATCCGAGCGAAGTGCTCGCGATCGGCGCGAACGTGAAGGTTCAGGTCATCAAGGTGAACCCTGAGACCCAGCGTATCTCCCTCGGCATGAAGCAGCTTGAGGCGGATCCGTGGGAAGGCGTCGCAGCGAAATATCCGCTGGGCACCAAGTTCAAGGGCCGCGTCACCAACATCACCGACTACGGCGCCTTTGTGGAATTGGAGCCGGGCGTCGAAGGCCTGGTGCACGTTTCGGAAATGTCGTGGGTGAAGAAGAACGTTCACCCGGGCAAGATCATCTCGACCAGCCAAGAGGTCGAAGTGATGGTGCTCGAAGTCGACTCGACGAAGCGCCGCATCAGCCTCGGTCTGAAGCAGACCATGGACAATCCGTGGCACTCGTTCTCGGACAAGCACCCGGTCGGCTCGATCATCGAAGGCGAGATCAAGAACATCACCGAGTTCGGTCTGTTCATCGGTCTCGACGGCGACATCGACGGCATGGCGCATTTGTCGGACCTCGACTGGAACGAGCCCGGCGAAGAAGCGATCAAGAAGTTCAAGAAGGGCGACCGCGTCAAAGCGGTGGTGCTCGACGTCGACACTGACAAGGAGCGCATCGCGCTCGGCGTCAAGCAGGTCTCCGGCGATCCGATGGAAAGCCTGGGACCTGTGAAGAAGGGCGACATCGTCACCACGACCGTGACCGAAGTGACCGACAGCGGTCTCGAAGTCATCGTCGGCGACCTCAAGGCCTTCATCCGCAAGAACGAGCTGTCGCGTGACCGCGCCGAACAAAAGCCGGAACGCTACTCGGTCGGCGACAAGGTCGACGCCCGCGTGACCAACGTGGACAAGGCCGCCCGCAAAATCACGCTCTCGATCAAAGCGCGCGAAATCGCCGAAGAGAAAGAAGCCGTCGCGCAATACGGCTCCTCCGACTCCGGCGCCTCGCTCGGCGACATCCTGGGCGCGGCTCTGCGCAAGAAAGAAAAAGGCGAATAAGCGCCAACAGGCGTTTGAAAGCACGCGAGGGGCGGCCACGGGCCGCCCCTTTCGCGTATCAGGGCCCAAATATCCCTTATTTTAGAAGAGCTTGGGGCCTGGAGGTGCTTGACGGCCCCCGTGGCCCTTGGCAGCCTGCCGTCAAATGTCGCTTTGCAACCGGCCAGGAAGAAGCCCGGTGCAAAATCAAGGAACGGCCACACGATGATCAAATCGGAACTGGTCCAGAAGCTCGCGGAACAGAACCCGCACCTCTATCAGCGCGACATCGAAAAAATCGTGGCGACGATCTTCGGCGAAATCGCCACCGCCCTGGCAAAGGGCGACCGCGTGGAACTTCGCGGCTTCGGCGCCTTCTCCGTGAAATCCCGCCCCGCCCGCACCGGCCGCAACCCGCGCACGGGCGAAGCCGTCTCCGTCGCGCCAAAGCACGTGCCGTTCTTCAAAACCGGCAAAGAATTGCGCGACCGTCTAAACACTGAAAAATAGGCTGGGAGCGCCGGCATCCTGCCGGCTCTTTCTGCTTCTTCACGTCGGTAACAAGAGCCGGCAGGATGCCGGCGCTCCCAGGATTCGAGTCGTCCGCCATGCAAAGCCTCTTCCGCACCCTCTTCTTCTGGACGCTCGCCGTCGCGACCGCCGTCCTCGCCGTCGCCAACCGCGACTACGTGCCGTTGAGCTTCGACCCCTTCAACTCCGCCGCCCCCGCCGTGGTGCTCCAAGTAAAGCTCTTCTGGATCATCCTAGGCTCCGCTCTCATCGGAATAATCTTGGGCGGCTGGTCCAGCTGGCTCGCCCAAGCCCCCTTGCGCCAAACCGTCCGCGAAAACGAAGACAAAATCCGCCGCCTCGAACGCGAAATCGAAGTCGCGCAAAAAATCATCGTCAAGCCGTCGCTCCCCACCGGCCGCGCTCTCGAACTTGCATAGCCTCGCGCGCCTAGTTTTCGCATTCGTCCTGGCCGCCTTCGCCGCATCGGGCGCCCTCGCAGGTGAGCGCACAAGGGTGCGTGTCGTTATAGATCCGACATCCGACGGTGCCATCGCGCACTTCACGTTCGCGCACCCGGTGCAGACGTTCGCCCTCGCCTACGAATCCGACGAGATTCGCAATCTCACCTGGAAGATCACAACACCGGGGGTTACCCGCAACGGCTCACTGGTGACGGCCCAAGACGGCACGGCGTTCGACGCATTCGACGTCGACGTTCAAACCTGGAACGAAAGCACCGACGCCACCTACCCCTGCCTCTTCCATGTCGGAGAAAAGGGTCTCGCCTTCTACGCCGGATATTTCATCGGCACCCAAGCCGAATTCGAAACGACGATAGAAGTGACGCCTGCCGTGGACCGCATCGTCGAAGGCTTCCCCCTCGGCGGCAATGTGTGGCGCGTCGACACGGTCCTGCATGGCAACGCCGGCCACCGCTATGTCTACATCGGCGCACGCGGCGACGTGGTCGAAAGCCGCGTTGCGCGCTTGGTCCTGCCGCCGGGGCCGGCGCCTGCCATGATCGAGCGCATCCGCGCAAACGTCGATGGGATGCTCGGATTCTATCGGCGCAAGTTTGCGCGGCCGCTGCAGACCAAACCGTTGATCCTTATGGCCGCCAATCCCAAGGCGCAGGGCTCCGTTTTTCAGGGCGACGTGACGAACGGACCCGCCGTGGCTCTCAGAATTTTCGGCGACCGCTGGCAAACCTTCGATTCCAAATCGGACATCACCGATCACTTCATCGCGCACGAGGGCGCGCACTTCTGGAACTCGGGCACATCGCGTGCCGCGAAGGGATCGCCGGCTTGGCTCTGGGAAGGCAGTGCCGAACTTATGGCCTTGGAAGCTCGCGTCGCCGTGACCGGGCGCCTCACGGCGGACGGCCGCCGCGATCACATCGAGCATGCGCTCAATGACTGCGTTTCGCGCCTGCTCGCGCGCGCCCTCACGGCCAACAGATCAAGCGCAACCTACGTCTGCGGCGAGACGTTGTTCTGGCTCGCCGACGCCGCCGAGAAGACCCGATCGAGAGGACGCAGCGACGTCTTCGCAATTTGGCGCCGCATCCTCGACAGAGCCGAATCGAACGGCGGCGCTTACACGGTCAACGACGTACTCGGCTTTGCCGCCCCATCCGCCGAGACCAAGAAAGCATTCGGACTTTTTCTCGCCGACCAGGGCTACGATCGTTGGCACGATCTGCCCGATCTTGTGAAACCGCTCGGCATCGAACTGCAGGCCGGGCCGCCCACCGACGCGACCCTGCGCGCCGCTATGATCTTCCACATCCTCGACCTGCACTGCACCGGCACGCGCGGCATGTGGCACGAAGACAAATACCTGAAGCTCGACACCGGCGATCGCTGCGGCCCGCTCTCCGGCGACCCCGAGGTCGACGCGCTAAACGGTCACAACCTCTACACCGACCTGCAAGCCGCTCACGCCGCCACCACAGCCGCATGCGCGCAAAACGCCGACATCACGCTCACGCGGACCGGCAAGCCCCACAAAGTGACGGCACCCTGCACAAAGCCCTTGCCCCCGCTGCCGCCGAATTTCCGCATCCTCGCAACGCCCTAAGCACACGCAGACGCACGCGCCAGCAACACGTCGCGCTCTCGCACATTGCGCGTCAGCGAAGCCGCGCGCTCAAACGCCAAGCGCGCCTCATCGAGACGGCCGAGTTTTTCCAAAAGATCGCCGCGCACCATCGGCAGCACATAATACGTCTTGAGTGACGGCTCATCGGCCATCGCGTCGGCGATCTTCAAACCCTCAGCCGCACCATGCGCCATCCCGACGGCAACCGCGCGGTTGAGTTCGATCACCGGCGACGGCGCCACGCGCACCAGCGCGCCGTAAAGCGTCGCGATCTGCGCCCAATCCGTATCCGCCGCCACCCGCGCCCGCGCGTGGCAAGCAGCAATCCCGGCCTGCAGCGCGTAGAACCCGAGCGGCCGCCCGATCGCCTTGGCCCGCGCAATCGCCGCGAACCCGCGCCGGATCAACAACAAATCCCACTTCATCCGATCCTGATCGAGCAGCAGGATCGCCTCGCCCGAAGGCCCCACCCGCGCACGCAAGCGCGACGCCTGTATCTCCATCAATGCGACGAGCCCATGCACCTCCGGCTCGTGCGGCGCGAGTTCGGCGAGAATGCGCCCCAACCGCAGCGCCTCCTCGCACAACGCCGGCCGTGTCCAATCGCTGCCCGCCGTCGCCGAATAACCTTCGTTGAAGATGAGGTAGATGACCTCAAGCACCGACGAGAGCCGCGCCTCCATCTCCTCGCCACGTGGCACCTCGAACGGCACGCCGGCTTCCGACAGCGTGCGCTTCGCCCGCACGATGCGCTGCGCCACCGTCGCCTCAGGCGTCAGATACGCCCGCGCAATCTCGTCCGTCGTCAGCCCACCCAGCAAACGCAACGTCAGCGCCACCCGTGCCTCGGTCGACAACACCGGATGACACGACACGAACAACAGCCGCAGCAGATCGTCGCCGACATGATCGTCCAGTGCGGAATCGAGATCCGGCATGGCGAGCTCTTTCTCGGCCAAGTCGCGCGCGACTTCTTCGTGCTTGCGGTCCAGCATCGTCTTGTGGCGCAGCCGGTCGATGGCGCGATGCTTGGCCGCCGCCATCAGCCAAGCGCCGGGATTGTCGGGAACGCCGGTCTCCGGCCACTGCTTCAACGCGGCGACAAGTGCGTCCTGCGCCAGCTCCTCCGCCACACCGACATCGCGCACGACGCGCGCCAGCCCCGCGATCAACTTCGCAGACTCGATCCGCCAAACGGCGTCGATGGCGCGGTGAGTATCGGTGGCGGTCATCGCCACCGATCAGACCAACTTCACACCATGGTTTCAACCCGGAGGGACCGAGCGCTTATTTCTGCGCGGCCAACTGAGCGCGAAGCTTCTCGTCGTGCGCACGCAGTTCCGGCGTCATCGTCTCGCCGAAATCTTCCACCTCGAATGCCGGCCGGATCTCGATCTCGGAATCTTCCAGCATCGGGTTTGGGCAACGCTTCACCCAAGCGATCGCCTCGTCCATCGCCTTTACCTGCCAGATCCAATAGCCGGCGATCAGTTCCTTCGTCTCCGCGAACGGCCCGTCGATCACGGTGCGTTTGGTCCCCGAGAACCGGACGCGCGCACCCTTCGAACTCGGATGCAAACCGTCACCCGCCAGCATGACGCCGGCCTTGATCAGCTCTTCGTTGAACTTACCCATCTCGGTCAGCATCTTCTCGCTCGGCATCACGCCGGCTTCGCTGTCCTTCGTCGCTTTGACGATCACCATCACGCGCATCTGAATTCTCCATCGGTTAGGAGCAAGTCTCGGTCGACCTTGGCTCTACAGACACGTCGACCGAAAGACCACGGGATCGACATGGCTCCGCATTTTTTGTCGAAAAATTATCGGGCAGCGCAGAAACCCAAGTCCGGCCAAGTCCTTAGACTTCTCTGGCCCGAAGCCTATGTTCCCTTGCGACCAACGAGGAGACCACCCATGCCCACCGCCAAAGCCACCGCCCAATGGAACGGAACCCTGCGCGAAGGCTCCGGCCGCATCAAATTTTCAAGCGGCGTCTTCGAAGGCCCCTACAGCTTCAAGGTCCGCACCGAAGGCGGCGCCGGCGAAACCACGCCGGAAGAACTGATCGGCGCAGCCCACGCCGGCTGCTTCACCATGGCCCTCTCCGCCCAGCTCACAACGAACAAGACCCCGCCCACCAGCATCCGCACCGAAGCAGCGGTGCACTTGGCGGCCGGCGCCGGCGGCCTCTCCATCAACCGCATCGACCTCGTTACCCGAGCGACAGTCCCAGGCATCGATCCCGCCAAATTCGCCGAACTCGCCAAAACCGCGAAGGAAGGCTGCCCGGTATCAAAGGCCCTCGCCGCGGTGGATATCCACCTGGACGCCGCTCTCGAAGGCTAAGCGGGCGTTGACGCAGTTATAGTAATTTCACTATAGTCTCAGGATGCCGTCGCGGGACGACATCAAGCCGTGCTTCTTCATGGGATCGAGCCAGCGCGACCTGGGCTCGTTCCCCGATGACGCTCGTGGCGACGTGGGTCATGCGCTTTATGAGGCTCAATGCGGAGAAGAACCGTTCGCCGCCAAAGCGATGAAAGGCTTTGGCGGTCGGTCAGTTCTGGAGATCGTGGCCGATTCTGACGGCGATACGTTTCGCGCGGTCTACACGGTGCGTTTCGCTGACGCGATCTATGTGCTGCACGCATTCCAGAAGAAATCGAAGAGAGGCATCGCGACGCCGCAGCGAGATATCGAACTCATCCGGACGCGATTGAAAGCCGCCGAAGAACATCACCGCACGCGGCAGAAGGACTAGACGATGGCAAAGGCAAAGATCGAAGTCACCGAAGGCAGCGGCAACATATTCGCTGACCTGGGCCTGCCCGACGCGGAAGAGATGCTGGTGAAGTCTCAGATCGTGGTCGAGCTGCACAGCGCGATCAAATCCCGCAAGCTGACCCAGACGGCCGCCGCCAAAGTCATCGGCATCGCGCAGCCCGACCTGTCGAACGTCCTGCGCGGCCGGTTCCGGGGTTATTCGACCGAGCGCCTGATGCGGATGCTCACCGCCTTTGGCCGCGATATCGACATCGTCGTCCGCACGCCCAAACGCGGTAAATCGCCCGGCCGAATCCGCGTCCTTGCGGCCGAATAGCCCCTTCGCGAGCGGCCGTTGCCACCCGCCGAAACCGTGCTTATAAGCGGCGCAACATGACGACACCCGCGAACCCCGTCTTCTGCGCCCTCGACACCACCGACGTGAGCAAAGCGCTCGCGTGGGCGAAGGCGATCAAGCCCTATGTTGGCGGCCTGAAAATCGGGATGGAGTTCTTCAACGCCAACGGTCCGCAAGGCGTGGCGAAGGTCGCGGAGGTCGGTCTGCCGATCTTCCTCGACCTGAAGCTCCACGACATCCCGAACACGGTGGCGGGCGGCATCCGCGCGCTGCTGCCGCTGGGCATCGCGATCACCAACATCCACGCCTCGGGTGGCCCCGCGATGATGCGCGCCGCCGCCGACGAAGCGGCGAAGGCCGGCGCCAAGCGTCCGAAGATCATCGGCGTCACGATGCTGACCAGCCTCGACGCGTCAGACCTCACGGCGACCGGCGTCACGGGCACCGCGTCGGAACACGTCGTACGCCTCGCCAAGCTCGCGCAAGCATCCGGCCTCGACGGCGTCGTCTGCAGCGCGCATGAGATCGAACCGCTGCGCCGCGCGTGCGGCAAGGACTTCATGCTCATCGTCCCCGGCATCCGTCCGGCCGGCGCATCGCTCGCCGATCAGAAGCGCGTGATGACCCCGCGCGAAGCCTTCGCCCTCGGCGCCAGCATCATCGTCATCGGCCGCCCGATCACCGAAGCCGCCGACCCCGCCGCCGCCGCCCGCGCCATTCGCGACGAGTTGTTCCCGGCCGCGGCATGAGCGGCTCGATCAAGATCTGCGGCATCAAAACGCCCGAAGCCATCGACGCGGCCGCCCGCGCCGGCGCAACCCACGTAGGCTTCAATTTCTATCCGGCGAGCCCTCGCGCGACCTCACCCGACAACGCCGGCGCGATCGCTGCGCGCGCACCGGGATTGCGCTCGGTCGCGGTGGTCGTCGACGCCGACGACAAGCTGCTGCACGAAATCTCCGCCGGCCTCCATCCGCAGATGTGGCAACTTCACGGCGACGAAAGCCTGGAGCGCGTCGCCGCCATCCGCAACATGTTCCGCGTCCCCGTCATCAAAGCGATCGCGATCACGAGCAAGCACGACGTCGGTCGCGCGCGCGCCTACGAAAAGGTCGCTGACTGGCTGCTCTTCGACGCCAAGCCGGAAGCGCTACCAGGCGGCAACGGTCTCGCCTTCGACTGGCAACTGATCGCCAAGGCGAGCTGGACGAAACCGTGGATGCTCTCCGGCGGCCTCACCCCCGCCAATGTTGCCATGGGCATCCGCACGACACACGCAACCGGCGTCGACGTCTCATCCGGCGTCGAAAAATCACGCGGCGAAAAAGATCCGGCGCTGATCGAACGCTTCATCACCGCAGCACGCACCGCCTTCTCCGAAAGCACCGACGCATGACGCCGCCAAAGCTCAACTCGTATCGCACCGGCCCCGATGCCCAGGGCCACTTCGGTATCTTCGGCGGCCGCTACGTCGCCGAAACGCTGATGCCGCTGATCCTTGATCTGGAGAAGGCCTACGAAGCCGCGAAGAAAGACCCGTCCTTCCAAGCCGAACTCGACAGCTTCCTGGAACACTATGTCGGCCGCCCCTCGCCGCTCTACTTCGCCGAGCGCCTGACCGAACATTTCGGCGGCCCGAAAATCTACTTCAAGCGCGACGAGCTCAATCACACCGGCGCCCACAAGATCAACAACTGCATGGGCCAAATCCTGCTGGCCCGCCGCATGGGCAAGAAGCGCATCATCGCCGAAACCGGCGCCGGCCAACACGGCGTCGCCACAGCAACGGTGGCGGCCCGCTTCGGTTTGCCGTGCGTCGTCTACATGGGCGAAGAAGACATCAAGCGCCAATCGCCCAACGTCTTCCGGATGAAACTGCTCGGCGCCGAAGTTGTGCCGGTTAAATCCGGATCGCGCACGCTGAAAGATGCGATGAACGAAGCCCTCCGCGATTGGGTCGCGAACGTCGAGTCGACGTTCTACATCATCGGCACCGTCGCCGGCCCGCATCCGTATCCGGCGATGGTGCGCGACTTCCAATCGGTCATCGGCAACGAAGCCAAAGCGCAAATGAAAAAGGCCGAAGGCCGCTTGCCGGACGCCGCCGTCGCCTGCATCGGCGGCGGCTCGAACGCGATGGGCCTGTTCTACCCGTTCCTCGACGATCCGGAAGTCGCGCTCTACGGAGTGGAAGCCGCAGGCCACGGCATCGAAACCGGCCAACACGCAGCATCCCTCGCCGGCGGCCGCCCCGGCGTCCTCCACGGCAACCGCACCTACCTGCTGCAAGACGACGACGGCCAAATCATCGAAGCCCATTCGATCTCGGCCGGCCTCGACTACCCCGGCATCGGCCCCGAACACGCCTGGCTGCACGATATGAAGCGCGTGAATTACGTCTCCGCGACCGACAAGGAGGCGCTCGACGCCTTCCAACTCTGCGCCAAACAAGAAGGCATCATCCCGGCGTTAGAGCCCGCACACGCCCTCGCTTTCACGCAAAAGCTCGCGCAGAAAATGTCGAAAGACAAAATCATCCTGATGAACATGTGCGGCCGAGGCGACAAAGACATCTTCGCCGTCGCCGAACACCTGGGAACGAAACTATGAGCGCCCCTTCGCGCACGTCAGTGCGCATCATCGATTCAGCTTTACCACGAAGGCACAAAGGCACGAAGGCGCTGTGTCTCTTCGTGCCTTTGTGCCTTCGTGGTAAAGCTGAATCCAAGTCGCGCTATCGCGCGAGAACGGCGCACTCATGAGAATCGCCCAACGCTTCGCCGAGCTGAAGAAAGAAAACCGCGCCGGCTTCGTCGCCTTCATCTCGGCCGGCGATCCGAACCTGGAAACCTCGCTCGAGATCCTGAAAGGCCTGCCCAAGGCCGGCGCCGACGTCATCGAACTCGGCATGCCCTTCACCGACCCGATGGCCGAAGGCCCCGCGATCCAGCTCTCGTCGCTGCGCGCGCTGAAGGCCGGCCAGACGATGCAGAAGACGCTGTCGATGGTCCGCGCCTTCCGCGAAACCGAGACGAAAACGCCGATCGTCCTGATGGGCTACTACAACCCGATCTATTCCTACGGCGTCGAGAAGTTCACCAAAGACGCGCGCGCCGCCGGCGTCGACGGCCTGATCATCGTCGACCTGCCGCCCGAGGAAGACCACGAACTGCGCGGCCCTGCGAAGGCCGCAGGACTCGATCTCATCCGCCTCGCGACGCCGACGACAGACGCCGCGCGCCTGCCCGCCGTGCTCGAGGGCGCGACCGGGTTCCTCTACTACGTCTCGATCATGGGCGTGACGGGCACCAAGAGTATTAACCCGGCGGAAATGACATCTGCCTTGAAAGCCATCAGACAGGCCACATCTTTACCCATCGCAGTCGGCTTCGGGATTAAGACCGAGGCAGATGCCAAAGCGGTAGCCAAGGTGGCGGACGCGGCTGTTGTCGGCTCGGCACTGGTCGCGGAAATCAGCCGGTTCGTAGCGTCAGACGGCAAAGTCTCCCCAGGGGCCGCGGAAGCTGTGCTAGGCTTGACCCGTCAACTCGCAGGTGCAGCGCACAACGCACGCTGATAGACTTCGAATCATCATCGGTAACTGTGGTTAACAGTAGGTAAAGCGATCAGGGCATGAATTGGATCACCAACTTCGTCCGCCCGAAGGTGAAGTCGCTCTGGAGCGGCTCGAAACCGGACACACCTGACAACCTTTGGCGCAAGTGCCCCTCCTGCAACGGCATGATCTTCCACCGCGATCTTGAAGCCGCGCAGTACGTCTGCATGCACTGCGACCACCACCTGAAGATCAACGCGTCGCAACGGATGAAGTACCTGTTCGACGACGCCGCCTGGGACACGATCGCCCTGCCCGACGTGCCGATCGACCCGCTGAAATTCAAAGACGAAAAGCGATACGCCGACCGCTTGCGCGAAGCACGCAGCAAAACGGGTCAGCAAGACGCGCTCCAAGCCGCGCGCGGCAACGTCGCCGGCGTACGCACGACGGTCGCCGTCCAATCCTTCGACTTCATGGGCGGCTCGCTCGGCATGGCGGTGGGCGAAGGCCTCGTCGCTTCGATGCGCGCCGCACTCGACCACCGCACGCCCTATGTACTGTTCACCGCATCCGGCGGCGCGCGCATGCAGGAAGGCATCCTCTCGCTGATGCAGATGCCGCGCGTCACCATCGCGATTCAGATGCTGCGCGAAGCAGGCCTGCCCTACGTCGTGGTCCACACCGACCCGACCACCGGCGGCGTCACCGCCTCCTACGCGATGCTCGGCGACGTCCACGTGTCGGAGCCCGGCGCCCTCATCGGCTTCGCCGGCCCCCGCGTCATCGAAAACACCATCCGCGAAAAACTCCCGGAAGGATTCCAGCGCGCCGAGTACCTGCTCGACCACGGCATGGTCGACATGGTCGTGCATCGTCACAAGATGCGCGAAAACCTCGGCCGCCTGCTGAAGCTGCTGACGCGCAAGACCACGCGCGCATCGTCCGCCCGCACGGGCTACGAAACCGGCCCCTACGCAGTACCGATGCTGCAGGCCGCGCAACCGACGCCCTTCGAGCGGCCAACCCAGCCCTCGGTATGAGCGGCACGCCGCGGGACACGCTGGCGAGCGATGAAATTCTCGCTCGCCTGACAGCGCTTCACCCCAAAATGATCGACCTGTCGCTCGGCCGCATCGAGCGACTGCTCGGCAAACTCGGCCATCCCGAACGCCGCCTGCCGCCCGTGATCCACGTCGCCGGCACCAACGGCAAGGGCTCGACCGTCGCCTTCATCCGCGCGATCCTCGAGGCTTCAGGCCGCCGCGCCCACGTCTACACCTCGCCGCACCTCGTGCGCTTCCACGAACGCATCCGCTTGAGCGGCAAGCCGATCGACGAAGATCAACTCTCCGCCCTCCTCGAAGAATGCGAGGATCAAAACGCGGGCGACCCGATCACTTTCTTCGAAATCACGACCGCAGCCGCCATGCTCGCCTTCACGCGCCAAAAGGCCGACGCCGTGATCCTGGAAGTGGGCCTCGGCGGCAAACTCGACGCGACCAACGTCATCGACCGCCCGGCGGTCTCGGTGATCACGCCGATCGACTTCGACCACCAAAACTATCTGGGCAACTCGCTGAAAGAGATCGCGGGCGAAAAGGCCGGCATCATCAAGCGCGGCGTGCCGGTGATCATGGGCCCGCAGCAAGACGACGCGCGCGACCTCATCGAACGCAAAGCGCAAGCCTTCGACGCGCCGCTCTGGATGTGGGGCCAAGAATTCGCCGCCCACGAAGAACACCGCCGCATGGTCTATCAGGACGAACACGGCCTGCTCGACCTGCCGCTCCCGCGCCTCACCGGCCCGCACCAAATCGTCAACGCCGCTACCGCGATCGCAGCCCTGCGCAACGCGCCAAGCCTGAAGGTGTCCGACCGCGCCATCGAAGACGGCCTGATGTCGGTCGAATGGCCAGGCCGCCTGCAGCGGCTCACCCACGGCCCGCTGGTCTCCTGCGCACCGAAAGGCGCCGAGGTCTGGCTCGACGGCGCCCACAACCCGCACGCCGCCCGCGCGCTAGCCCACGCCATCGCCGACCTCGAAGAACGCACCCCACGCCCGCTCTACATGATCGTCGGCATGCTGCAGACCAAAGACCCACGCGGCTTCTTCGCAGCCTTCCGCGGCCTAGCCAAACACGTAACAACGGTCGCCATCCCCGGCGACCCATCGACATACGGCGCCGGCCAACTCTACGACGCCGCCCGCGCCGAAGATCTCGAGGCGCATCCCGCTCCGTCCATCGAAGACGCCATCCTACAAATCGAAGCCCGCGCGGCCCTGACGAACTCCAAGGTCCCGCCACGCATCCTAATCTGCGGCTCTCTGCACCTAGCCGGTGTAGTTCTGCGCGAAAACGGCTGACACCCCACTCGCCTCTAGAAGTCCGTCGTGGCCGGCTTGATCGATAACCACGCGGTTGTGCTCGCACTCCCCCCATCCGTCATGGCCGGGCTTGACCCGGCCACCCAGTGGCCGCGCGTCTGCGCGGCCTTGAGATTCTTTGAAAACGCAGTCATTGAAGATGCTGTCACATTCCCAGCGCGCACGACGTGCGCGCACTGGGTGGCCGGGTCAAGCCCGGCCATGACGGGCAGGAAAGCGGTCGCAAAGTCACGACAGTTCTTCGCGAACCTTGGTGCCTTCGTGTCTTGGTGGTAAAACTGAAACAACGCAAAGCGAGCGTTGGAGAACTGGAACTAAACGCTCTGTTCGATCCATGCGCGCAGCAAGTTCCTTGGCACGGTCCCATCGCGCGAAGCGACCACCTCCCCACCCTTGAAGATCATCAGCGTCGGAAAGTCCGTCAGACTATACCTTTTGGTGATGCTTGGATGGGCCTCAGCATCCAGCTTGACGATTCTGATCGTTGCGGAAAGCTCGCCCGACAACTCGTCGATTACCGGCATCAACACCCGGCACGGCGCGGACCAATCAAGGAAAAAAACAACGAGCACCGGTATCGGCGATGAAAGCACATCGCGATGAAACGATTCCGCACTGATCTCGATGCTCATCACGGCACGCGAAAGATCAGACGCTCTGCTCGATCCACTCGCGCAGTTTGTTCTTCGGCATCGCGCCGCTGCGTGAGGCGAGCACCTGCCCGTCCTTGAAGATCAGCATCGTCGGAAACCCGCGCACCCCGTATTTGTTCGTGATGTTCGGGCTCGTCTCGGCGTTCACCTTAGCGATGGTGATCGTCGCGCCCATCTCAGTCGACAGCTCGTCGAGCGAAACGGCGAGCGGCTTGCACGGCGCGCACCACTCCGTCCAAAAGTCGACGAGCACCGGCTTGGACGACGCAAGCACGTCGCGTTGGAACGTGGCATCGGTCACGTCGACGCTCATCGGCAATCTCCGGAAATGTCAGAGGTAGAATCGGAAGGCTAGGAAAGGATGACTCAAACCGTCGAGTCGATCCACTCCTTGATCTTCGCCTTCGGCATCGCGCCGATCTTCGTGGCGGCGACCTGCCCGTCCTTGAAGATCATCAACGTCGGAATGCCTTTCACGCCGTACTTCACCGGCACCGTCGGATTCTCATCCACGTTCAGCTTCGCGATCGTGATCTTGCCGCCGAGTTCATTGGCAAGCTCTTCGAGCGCCGGGCTGATCTGACGGCACGGCCCGCACCACTCCGCCCAGAAGTCGACGAGCACCGGCTTCGACGAGCCCAGCACGTCCTTCTCGAAATTTGCATCCGTGACCTTGGTAGCCATTGTCTTGAAATCCTGTGTTACCGCCGCCCGGACGCATGTCCCGGCGGGGACTCGATAGCGTTACGTGGATGAAATCTAGGAACCGCCCCAAGGGGGGTCAAGCTGCCAGCCCGGCCGCATCAAGCAGCCTTGTTGGCAGAACCGTCAACCGCGGCTCGGCAGTCCAGAGAATCGCGCAATTAACCGGCCGCCCTTCGAACAGACGGGCAACTGCAACACGATAAAGTGCGAGCTGTGTCACATACGACGCCGGGATCGACGAATCGACTTTGGGCACCACGCGGTCGGTTTTGAACTCGACGATCATGACATCGCGCTCGCCGACGACGACCCGGTCAAGCCGCGCCGCCAGATCGACCTTCACCCCTTGCCATTCGACAACCCCGCGCAGAGGAACCTCGCCGTAAGACCCCGGCGCAAAAAGATGCGAGAGCAGCAAATCGCGCCGCACCTTCAACGCCTCCCCCGCCGCGTTCTGCGCCGCCGCCGCGTCGGTCAAAATCGTCGACGCCGCCTGCAAAGCAATGGCGCTCCACCGTTCCGACGGCGCGGAAGCAAGTTGCTCCAACGCGCGGTGAATAGCGCGGCCGCGATCAAGCGCCGACGCATCGCCGCGCCCACCGGGCATCACCGCACGGCGCGGCATCACAACCGACGGCTCGACATGCCTCATCTCTGCTTCGACAGGCGCCGGCACGCGCGCCCACGCCGGCAGAGAAGCAACAACGGTCGGAGCGCTGATATGCGCACGCGCCGCCGCCGTCAGCGACGCCTCGCCATAACGCAGAAACGCATCCTCGCCCTCGCCGATCGTTTTCGAATGCAACCGCCCCATCGCACCCAAGACGAGGTTGTACCAAGAGTCGGGATCGTGCCGATCCCGGCCCTCATACCCGCACACATAAAGCCGGTCGCGCGCACGCGTCAGCGCCACATACAGCAAGCGCCGATATTCGCGCAGTCGCTCGTCTCGCGCCGTATGACGCGCACCTCTTCGAACCGGTTCGTCGCGCGATGTCTCGATCTTCCACAGCGGCGTCTCGTCGGCCTGCAGCAGATCACGATCGAACCGCCCATGCCGCGGCGTCGTCGTCGTGTCCGGCAGAATAATGACCGGCGCCTCAAGCCCCTTCGACGCATGCACCGTCATCACGCGCACCGCGCCTTCGCCGCGATCCTGATCGCGCTTGATCTCGGCCTGCGTCTGCTGGATCGAATGCAGGAATGCCTCCAGCGACGGCGTGCGCGCCCGCTCGAAATCCAACGCCGCATTCAAAAACTCTTCGATCGGATCGGCTGCATCCAACCCCAGCCGCGCCAACATACGCGACCACCCGCCAAGCTCGCCCAGAATGCTGGAGTAGAACTCATACGGCGGCAAAACATCCGCTCTGTCCCACACGCGCTCCAGAAACGCGATGCACGCCGCAAACCGCGGCTCATCCTTGCGGTCGCGCAGCGCATACCAAAGCGGCTTCGTCCGCCCGTGCGCGACTTCGAACAACGCCTCGTCGTCCAGACCGCAGAACGGCGACTTCAGCACCGTCGCCAACGTCAGATCATCGCGCGGCATCAAGGCAAACCGACCGAGCGCAATCAGATCCATCACCGCAATATGTTCGACCAGCTTCAACCGGTCCGCGCCCGCGACCTGGATCGACCGCCGCTTCAACTGCCGGATCATCTCGTCGGCCAACAGATTGCGCCGCCGCACCAAAATCATAATGTCGCCCGGCGTCATCGGCCGCGACCGTCCAAGCTGCTTGTCGAATACCGCCTCGCCGCCCGCGAGCCAGCCTTCGATGCGCGTCGCAATCGTCTGCGCCAACTTCACGGCGGGGTTCTCGGCCCCGACGCGATCCTTCGGCGCATCCCAAGCCTCGGTCTCCACGACCTTGGGCGGTTTCACCGTCGGCCAAAGTTCGACAAGGCCGGGGATGTCGTCGCGCACCGCCTCGTGATGGATCGTGGCGTTGTCGAACGCGACGCCGGTGCGCGCGATCTCGTCCTTGAACACCTCATCGACAAGCGAAAGAATCCGCGGCGTCGTGCGATACGACCGCGTGAGTTCGACCGGCTCGAACCGCGCGTTCGCATCGCGCGCCTTCTCGCCGACATGATCGCGCGTCGCCTGAAACTGCGCCGGCCGCGCCCCCTGAAACGACATGATCGACTGCTTCACATCGCCAACCGCAAACACGGTACGCAACTTCGCGCCGCCGGGCCGGTCCGCGCCGAGCCCCGCAAAGAACTCCGCCGCAATCGCGGTGATCACCTTCCACTGCTTCGGGCTGGTGTCCTGCGCCTCGTCGACGAGGATATGATCGATGCCACCGTCCAGTTTGTAGAGAATCCAACTCGCACCCGGGCTCTCGAACAACGCCACCGCGTGCCCAATCAGATCGTCGTAATCCAGCATCGCGCGCCGGCTCTTGATCTCGCGACACGCCTCAAGCACCGCCCCGGCCACATGCAGCAAGTAGGACGACTGCTCCGCGATGAAGAGCGCGTTGAACCGCTCAACCGTCGCCATAATCGTCTCGCCGCAGCGATCGAGCAGATCCCCTAACCAGGGCTCATCCTCGACCAACCCCTTGGTCGCGAGCAACTTCCGCAACTTTCCCGCATCCGTCACAAACTGATCGACGACATCGTCGAACCCATCGCGATCGGGCCGCCGTGCAAACTGCGCCATGACCTGGCCGCGCTTCTTGTCGGTCTTCGAGCCCCGCGAAAGCCCGTCCGCCGCACGCCGCACATTGTCGAGCCCGATCAAAGCCACTGCATCGCTCAAGATCGAAGCCGCGCTCGTCGCCGGCGCAAGCCCAACCTTCCCCCACAACGACTCGCGCAGCTGCCGCGCCGACTTCGCCTTGAGAAACGGCTCGATCCACCCGCGATCAGCGACAATGCCGCGCATCAAAACGTCGAACCGCTCCTCGCCCGCATACTCCGTCAACGACGCGATGGAATCGGCAAGCTCCGCATCCTGCAGCGCCGCCCGCGCCAGCACCGCATCCTTCGCCTCTTCGATCAGCTGCTCCGTCGCGCGTTCATCCAACACCTCGAACTGCGGCACGACCTTGGCTTCCAGCGGAAACCGCTTCAGCAGACGCTCGCAAAACGCGTGAATGGTCTGAATGCGCAAACCACCCGGCGATTCCAGCGCTTCCGCAAACAATCGCCGCGCACGATCCATCAACTCAGACGTCGGCACCTCGCCAGTCACGTCGGTCAGCTGCTTCGCCAACGCCTCATCCGGCAACAGCGTCCATTGGCCGAGCCGCTTGAACAACCGTGTCGACATCTCCGCCGCCGCCGCACGCGTAAACGTCAGGCACATCAACCGGTCCGGCGCACTGCCCGACAGCAGCAACCGCGCAATGCGATCGACCAGCACGTGCGTCTTACCCGACCCCGCGTTCGCCGCCACCCAAGCAGAATGGCCGGGATCGGTCGCAAGCTTCTGGTCGAACGCCTCGGCCGTCATTCTTCATCTCCCGACGACCATTCCTTGACGCGCGCCAAGTGGTCGTAGTCGCCGGCATACCGCTCCAACAACACGCGCGGCTTCGAATGATACGGCATGTCCGGCGAGTCGAACTCGGCCACGAATTTCTGAAGCCCCGCCCGCGCCCGCTCAACCTCTTCGTCAGGCGTCAAGTCCTCGAACTTCACGCGCTTCACTTCGCCGGCCACCGCGCCGCCTTTCAGCGCCACATAAATCAAACCATCGACGGTGCGCGCCGTGATGCCGGGAAATCCGCCGCCGAGCGCAATCGCCGCCTCCAGCGTCAACTGCGGACTGAACCCCGCGATCACCTGCTTGGACGACGGCACGCCGCCCGTCTTGTAGTCGGCGACAACGATCGCATCGCCCGGCCACAGCTCGATGCGGTCGGCGGTGGCGGTCAGTGTGAACGGCCCGCCAGGCGCGTCGAACGTCATCTCGCCCTTCTGCTCGGCCATGATCGAAACCGCCCCCGCACGCCGGTCACGCTCGAAGCCGATGAACCACCGCGCGATCCGTTCGAACCGCGGCCACCAGAACCCGCGCACCCCAGGCCGTTGCAGCAAATCGCCGAACGCCTCACGCCCGTGCTCGATCAGCGCGCGAAACGCTTCATCGTCATCGCTGGGCAGGTCCTTCGGGTACGCCTTCACGAACTTGTCGAGCGCATCGTGAATCTTCGTCCCGCGATCGGCCGCGCCCGGCGCCTCGTCGATTGCGTCGAGCGGCTTCAACCGCAAAATCTGCCGCGCATAAAGCGAATAGGGATCGCGCAGCCAACGCTCGATCTGCGTCACCGGCAACTTGCGCGGCCGCGCGGCGACAGGCGGACGCGGCTCCGGCGGCTCCACCGGCTGCGGCAGTCCGGCCGGCCGATCAAGCGCACGCGCCACATCCAACCAACGCTCATCGCCAAGGCGCTCGCCGAACCCCGCGCCGTCGACCAGCATCGTCAACCGCGTCAGCCACCGCGACGGCGTCGTCGGCGCACCGCCATCCTTCTCGGCCCGCGTGAGTACGACCTCGGGCGCGGCAGCGGCCTGCGCAAAATCGTGCGCCGACAATCCGACACGCCGCTCAGGCTGACTGACCTCGAGTTCGCGCCGCATCGGCCGATTGAGCCACGGCCCCGGATCCGTCGCCGGCGGCCAAACGCCTTCGTTCAAGCTTCCTAGGATCATCAAATCCGGATGCTGCAAACGAACTTCCAGCGGACCCAAAATCGAAAGCCGCGCATGCCGCCCGAACTTCGGACGCACCGGCACCGTATCCATCACCGCACGAATGAACGACGCATACTCGCGCCCATCCATCACGAGCCCCACCTCGGCAGCCGCCTCGCCGACGCGCGTGAACAACCCGTCAGCAATCTCACCGGCATCGCCGGTCCAAAGTTCGGCAACGGATGCTTCATCCATGCTGAGCAACTCGGCCGCCTCGCGATGCCGCTGCGCCAACACCGTCACGTCATGACGCCCCTCGGTCATGATCTCGGCGAACGGCCCATACCCGATTTGCAAATGCGATATCAGCTTCACAAGATCCGGCGCGTCACCGACAAGATCGCGCAACCCGCCCAAGCCGGCAGCAGGCCGCGGCCCACGCAGCGCCTTCTCCTCAAGCTTCAACGCCAGCAACCGCGCTTCCGCGCGTCGCGGAAAATTCAACGCCGCCAACGGATGCTTGAGCAACGCCAACAACGGCACCGGCGCAAACGCATCGGCGGCCGCATCGACGATCAAACTCAAGAACCGCCCAACAACGGTGTGCGACAGCGGCACGCCACCCGAGTCGTCGATGGCGATGCCCCACCGTTTCAACTCGCTCGCCACACGCCGCGCCAAGTTGCGATCCGGCGTCACCAGCGCCGCCGTCTTCCCCGGCACCTCAACCGCCGCCCGTAGCGCGCACGCAATGGCCAGCGCCTCTTCCGACGGCGTCCGCGCGACGAACATCGACATGCCGCGCAAGCCCCCTTCAACGGCCCCACGCTGGTCATGCACGAAGTCGCGCCACGCCGGTGTCGTCTCCGCCGGTCGCAAAGCCTCGGCGATCAGCCGCGTCCGCGCCGCCCGCGGATCGCCGCCCTCGCCCCACAACTCGACGTCAAGCCGCGTCGCATCGAGCTTCTCAAGCAATTGCTGCATGCCGTGCTGCGGGTGCCCGGACTCAGCTGCCTCCCAAGCCTCACGATCGAGCCCCAGATCGATACCCGGCAAAACCACCGCGCCGTTCGGCATGTACGCTATCGTACGCAACAGTTCCGCCGTCGCCGGCACGCTACCCGTCGAGCCCGCGGCGATCACCGGAAAGCTCGGCGGCGCGGCTGCCCAACGCTGCGCCGCGAGCCGAAGCGCCGCGTCGCGATGCATCGCCGGATCCGACGCCTTCTCCGCCGCCAGCAAAGCGGGCCACTGCTCGGTCAGGATCGAGAGAAACTGAACCGTCTGCTCCCAATGCAGCGACAGGTTCTCCGGCACGATCGTCTTGAGCTTCTCCCAAGCGAGCCCCTCCGCCGTCGCCTGATCGAGCAACACCGCAAGCTCGCGCGCCAGCTTCAACGCCAACGCCGGCGTCGTCGCGCCGAGCGCACTGCGCTCCTCATCCTTCGCCGCATTCAGGGCCCAACGTTGGATCAGCTTGGTGAGCAAGAACTCGCGCCGCAGAACCGGCAACGGCGGCGGCATATCCGGCACGACGTCGGCGGCAACGTCATACGCAGCAGGATCATCCAGCGGCGACGGCGTCTCATCGAAATCACCCAGCGCCCGCATCCGCGGCAGCACCGCGACGCCGCCCGCAGATACCCGCGCAAACGCTTCGCCCAGAGTCCGGATCGCACGCCGCGTCGGCACCAGGATCAACGCCCGCGACAACGCAAACGGATCACCCGCGCCGTAGCGCTTCAGCACACCGCGCGCGAGTTCATCCGCGAAAGCCGCGCCTGCCGGGATCGTGAAGAGGTTGATCCCGCGCATGTGGCGTCAGCTACGGTTCGACATGATATACATCCAGGAAGGCGTCCGCCTCGTCCTTCGCGTCGGGCGTACCGATATGCATCCATTTGCCGTCGAGCCGGATGCCGAACAACCGCCCCTGCTCGATCGCCAAATCCCAGAGCCGGTTCGTCGAGAACACGTCGCCCGTCCCCCGCTCGATCAAACGCGGATGGATGATCTGCACGCCCGGCCACGCGAACGGCGTCACGCGCTGCGGCTGCCGGCGCGTAAGGCGGCCCAGCGTATCCATTGTAAAATCGCCGCGCCCCTCATAGCCGATGGAATTGAACGTCGGCGCCATCAGCATCAGGCAGTCCATCTCGGCATCGTCCCACCGCTGCGCCATGCGCGTGAGGTTCGAGCCCAGGCTCTCAAGCCAGATGGAATCGCTGTTGTAGGTAAAGACCGGCTCGCCCTTGAACAGCGGCAACGCCTTCTTCAAAGCCCCACCGGTATCCAGCAGCTTGTCGCGCTCATCCTGGATGATGATCTCGACATCCGTGCGCTTTTTCAGATGGTCGATCACCATCTGACCCTTGTAGTGCACGTTGACGATGATCGTCGTGATCCCCGCGTCCTTGAACCGGTCGATCGCGTGATCCAGCAGCGTGCGTCCCGCCACCACGATCAGCGACTTCGGCCGATCATTGGTCAGCGGCCGCATCCGCGTGCCGAGGCCCGCCGCCAACACCATTCCACGCGTCGGTTTGATCGCCATCGTCCGTCTAGTTCCCCAATGTCCCGCGCCACGCCTGAGGCACGTGCCGATCGAACCAAACCTTCAGCGGCGCAAGCGCCGGGTGGTTCAGATCGCGCGCGAGATAGCCCCACATCCGCGGCAAAAATTGCGTATAGCGCGCCTTACCATCGCGCTTCCAAAGCCGCGCGAAAATGCCGACGATCTTCGTGTTCCGCTGCGCGGCGAGCAGCGCCGCCGCAAACCGGAACGCCTCTTCGTCAAACTGCGCATCCGCCGCACGCCGTCCCGCGATGTACCGCCCCGTCATCGCCTCGGCCAACTCGACGCTGACATCGCGCCGCGCGTCTTCCGTCAACGAGATCAGGTCATAGGCCGGCGACCCCGCCAACGCGTCCTGAAAATCAAGCAACCCCGCGCGCGAAGCGCCGCCCCGCATGGGCAGCCACATCAAATTCTCCGCGTGATAATCGCGCAGCACCATCACGGCGTTCTCAGTCGGCAGCCGCGCTAAAGCCGGCCGCCACGCGGCGAGATATTCCTCGCGCGCACCCGCATCGAGCGGCTTGCCCGCCGCCGCCGCATAGAACCACTCCGGAAGCAGCAAGACCTCCGCCTCCATCGCCACCGGATCATAGCCGAGCAGATGCACGTCGCCCGCGGCGCCCGGCACGGCCAGCCGCTTCGGCGCCGCCTCCTGATGCAGACGCAGCAGCGTATCGATCGCAGTCTCGTAGAGCGGTCGTTCCGCCTCGCCATCGACGATCAGATCGGCAAACCGCCCGTCCCCCAAATCCTCGATCAGCAAAAACCCATTCGCATAATCGTGCGCAAGTATCTCAGGCGCGCTCAAACCCAACCGCCGCAAATGTTCGGCCACCGCAGCAAACGGCCGGCAATCCGGCCCCGCCAACCGCGCCATCGCATTGTAGCCCAGCTTGCGCCGCTCGTCCGCCGAAGCGTCCGGCGGACACGCCGCCGTCTCCGCCCCACGCGGCTGGTCCATCAGCATCGCCGTGCCACCGCGCCGCGCGAGACGCACATAGCGCCTGGTCGACGCATCGCCGGCCAGCGGATGCAACTCCGCCCCCGCCCATCCGGCCTTCTCGATGAAGGCCGCGATCTGGGCTTGCCGGTCGCTCACCGGCCGCTCCGGAAATCGCTGAGGTCACCGACACGCGAAGCCCAAGCCCCGCGCGCGATCACCTTCACGATCCGCTCTTCGTCGTCGTCTTCCTCGTCCATGCCTTCGATGACGACGTCGAGCCGGTCGGCCGGCAAAGCGTGCCCCATCCGGTCCGGCCACTCGATGAGAAGCACGCCGCGCTCCAGCGCCTCGTCGAGACCCAACTCCCGCACTTCACTGGCCGCCTTCAGCCGGTAGAGATCGACATGCCAAATCGGAAAGCGCGCCGTCTCATAGGTCTGCACCAGCGTGAAGGTCGGGCTGGGCACCTCCTCGCCAGCAAGGAACGCGCGGATCAAACCGCGCGCGAACACGGTCTTTCCCGCGCCCAGAGGCCCAGTCAGCGTGACGGTATCGCCAGGCCGCAATAGCCTGGCGACGCGCCGCCCGAGCGCTGCCGTTTCGGCCTCACCCTTCAGCGTCAAACATTGAAAGAAACTGGTGTTGGATTCGGACATGGCGGGTGCGAGCATCGGCGCCCTTGTACCCGCACGCCATGCGCACTTCAACGCCGCCGAAACGCCGCACAAACCTTGTGCAGCGCGCGGTTGATCGCCGCACGGCCACCGTGCTAACGCAACCCAGCCACCCACGGATTTTTCCCCAAACAAGATGAGCGATTCGGTCGTCATCGTCGGCGCAGGCCAGGCGGCATCACAGCTGGTCGCGAGCCTGCGCACCGAAGGTTATCCCGGCACCATCACGGTTGTGGGCGACGAACCCTACATCCCCTACCAGCGCCCCCCGCTATCGAAGGCCTTCCTCGCAGGCGACCTTGCGCGCGAACGCCTGTTCATCAAGCCGGAAGAGTTCTACGCCGAAGCCAAGTGCCACCTGATGCTGAACACCCGCGCCGTCGCGATCGACCGCGCGCGCAAGGTGGTGAAGCTGACCGACGATCTGGAACTCAACTACACGACCCTGGTGCTTGCGACAGGCTCACGCGTGCGCAACCTGCCGCTGCCCGGCGGCGATCTGCCCGGCTGCTTCTACCTGCGCGGCATCGCCGACGTCGAACACCTGCAGAACCGCATCGCGCCGGGCGCCAGCATCGTCATCATCGGCGCCGGTTACATCGGCCTCGAAGTCGCCGCCGTCGCGGTGAAGCGAGGACTGAAAGTCACCGTCCTCGAAGCCTTGCCCCGCGTCATGGCGCGCGCGGCATGCCCGCAGGTCTCGGCGTTCTACGAAGAAGTCCACCGCAAAGCCGGCGTCGACATCCGCCTCAACACCAAACTCGAAGCCATCGAAAAGAACGGCGACGCCCTGATGGTGCGAACGTCCGAAGGCCCGCTCGCCGCCGACACGGTGCTCATCGGCGTCGGCATCGTGCCCAACGTCGAACTCGCCGTCGTCGCTGGGCTGAAGGTCGACAACGGCATCGTCGTCGATCAATTCGGCCGCACCGACGACTCCGCGATCTACGCCATTGGCGATTGCGCCAGCCTGCCCAACACCTACGCGCCCGGCGGCCGGGTGCGATTGGAATGCGTCCAGAACGCGATCGACCAGGCCAAGCACGTGGCGGCCAACATCTGCGGCAAGTCCAAGCCCTACAACGAGGTCCCCTGGTTCTGGTCCGACCAGTACGACCTAAAACTCCAGATCGCGGGCCTTCACAACGCCGGCGCACAGCAGGTGATGCGTGGTAACCCGGCCGACCGCAGCTTCGCCGTTTTCCACCTGGAAGACGGCGTTATCGTAGCGGTAGAGGCCGTCAACGCGGCCCCCGAATACATGATGGGCCGCCGCCTGATCGCCGCGCGCGCCAAGGTCGCGCCTGAGCGTCTTGCGGACAAGGCCGTACCTATGAAAGACATGGCCTGACACCACCATTGACCGCCACCTTCGGACCGAACGACCCATGGCCAAGATCAAGTACATCGAGCACAACGGGAAGGAACACGTCGTCGACGTGAAGCCCGGCATGTCGGTCATGGAAGGGGCGGTGAAGAACCTGATCCCCGGCATCGACGCCGACTGCGGCGGCGCCTGCGCCTGCGCCACCTGCCACGTCTACGTGGACCAAGACTGGACCTCGAAGATCGAGCCGATGCAGGAAATGGAAAAAACGATGCTCGACTTCGCCGAAGCCGTCGAGTCGAACAGCCGCCTCTCCTGCCAGATCAAAGTGACGGAAGCCCTCGACGGCTTCGTCGTCCGCATGCCGAAGAGCCAGCACTAGGCTGCGAGCGCCGGCATCCTTAGGCGTCAATCAGACGCTGCCGTCTGCCGCGGTATCAGCGACAGCACTAGGCCGACCGCGAGAACGATCAAAAAGCCCCAGTTGATCAGCACCGCAGCCGAGATGCCGTCCGTCTTCTCCGCCGCTTCCCGCACGATCGGGCTCATCGTCCCAATCACTTTGCGGCCGACCTGTTCCAGCGTCAGCAAGAGAAAAATGAGCGGCACCATCGCGCGATAGCGGATCAGCGCGAGGAGGGCGAGCAGGTTGACGAGCAACAGCATCAGCCCCCAGCTCGCAAACATGAACATCACCGTCGACGCGGCCTCCACGCCGAAACTGTCGAGCGGGATGCCGTCCGCGCGCTCGGCCACCATGCGGTTGCTGATCCACGGATTGAACCCGGCGACGTTGAGACCCATGGCGAGCTTCATCAGCACAACCGGCGCCAAAAGCCAGATCGCCAGCCACCAGCCGCGATAGTCGTTGTCGATCTGCTTGGGAAAGAGCCGGCTGACCATATGTGCAAACTCGCAGACGAAGGGTTGGGCGAGCCACGGCGCAGGCCCCGATTCCTCAGGCCTTGCGCCACAAATTCGCCTTCCGGCCAGCTCATGTAAACTGGTCGGCGCCACAATGAGCCAAACCCTACAAGACGCCCAGATCCACGGCCTATGACCGCACCCGCCAAAAACATGACCCCACGTCTCACGCCGGCCAAAGCCGAGGCGGGGCCAACGGTCGGTGCGGGTTATGCGAAGGGGCTGCTGAATTTCGCGGTGTCCAAGGGTGCGCCGCGCGAAGAGCTGTTGACGCGCGCAAACATCTCCGCCGCGGACATCGACGACTTGGACAACCGCATTTTGGTCAGCCGCTATGTCGCGCTGATGCAAGCGGGGATCGATCTCCTCAACGAACCGGCCCTGGCCCTTCAATATGGCGAAGCGGTGCGCATGCAGGATCTCTCGATCGTGGGCCTCATCTGCGAAGCCTGCGAAACGACGCTCGACGTCGGCACGCAGTTGAACCGGTATGGCCGGCTCGTGTTCGACGAAAACGCCGGCGACGCATACAGCATGATCCGCCTCGCCAGCCGGCCGGACGGCCTGTGGATGCAGGTCACCAGCCAGACCTTCAACGTCAACCAGCTCGTGATCGAAGCGGAATTCGCGCGCCTCGTCTGGAACACGCGCACGATGTTCGCCGGCCATCCGCATTTGCAGAAGTCGCCGTTCCCGCTCGAACTTCACTTCTCGCATCCCGAACCAGGTTACCGCGCCGAATACGATCGCGTTTTCCAAGCGCCGGTCACCTTCGGCACAAACTGGAACGCGCTCAGATTCGATCCGGAATTCCTCACTCTCAGGCAACCACCGATCAACCGCTATGTCTTCGGCGTGCTGAGTGAACGCGCCGAAGCCCTCCTGAAGAGCCTCGAGAGCGCGAAGACGACGCGCGGCCAAGTCGAGAGCCTGCTGATCCCTCACCTTCACAAGGGTGAGCAAAGCATCGAACGCGTGGCCGAAACATTGGGGCTAAGCCGCCAGACCCTTTATCGCAAACTCAAAGCGGAAGGGGTCACGTTCGAAAAGCTTCTCGACGAGTTGCGCCACAAGATGGCGCTGCACTACCTGGACGGCAAGAAGGTCTCGGTCAACGAAACGGCGTACCTCGTCGGCTTCTCCGAACCCTCTGCGTTTTCCCGCGCCTTCCGCCGCTGGACCGGGAAAAGTCCCAAGAAGCGGGGCGCCCAAGGTCAAGATTAAGCGGAAGCGACGCCGTTCCGCGCAATCTTAATAAACTTGCGAGCGACCGCGGCACGGCCGCGCAACGTCTCTCTGCAATGTTGGCGGGTGCCTTTGTGTGGGGGATGCCGTCATGCTCACCGTCGATGTTCGCGCACGTTGCGCACTTGTCGCCGCCATCTTGCTGTGTGTCCCGCTGCAAGCAGCGGCAGCACCGGCCGTCGTGCCCGAATTGCGGCGTAGCGCGCCGGCAGAAACCCCGGCGCCGGCAATGTGGCGCATCTCCGATGGCGACTCGCGCATCTATCTGTTCGGCACCTGTCATATGCTGCCCAAAAGGCTCGTCTGGTCGACGCCCGCGTACAAGGCCGCCATGGCTGACGCGTCGATTACGGCCTTCGAGGTCGACACGAAGAGTGCCTACGCCAAATCGACGGTCTCCGCTCTAGTCTACGAGCGCGGCATCAATCCATCCTATGAGACGCTCAGCGGCATCGTCGGCGCGGAACGCTTCGCCAAACTCAAGACATTCGGCGAACGCTACGGCGTCAGCACATCGTCGCTCCAACGCATGCAGCCCTGGCTGGCCACGACGAGTCTGGCAAACGCTGCGTTGCGGGCGGAAGGCTACCACCGCGGTTCGGGGGCGGAAGAAGTTATCCTCGCCGACGCGAAAGCAGAAGACGACAGGGTCGCTTTTATGGAGACCGCCGAGACCCAGATCAAAGCCTTAGCCGCCTTCGACGGTCCGGATATGCTGGCGAACGTCGATGCGACGATCGCGCAGCTCGGCAGCGTGACGCAGACGATGGAGCCGATGCTCGCCGCTTGGCTCAAGGGCGACTTGGCGACGCTCGACAAACTGGGTTCAGCCGACATGCGCAAACTTGCGCCGGGCGGCTATCGCGCGCTCGTCGTCGATCGCAACAGCAGCTGGACCGAAACCATTGTCCGTTGGCTGGCCCAAAAGGACACGAACTACTTCGTCGCCGTCGGCGCCGCCCACTTTGCCGGCCCCGATAGCGTGATTCTGATGCTGCAAAAGAAGGGCTTGAAGGTCGAACGTATCCAGTAAGGCGGCTCAGCGCCCCTTCGCGCCGCGAGCCTTGCCGTCGCCCGAGCGCGACGCCGCGGCAATCGTGTCGCTCACAACAACTTCGCCCGGCGTCTCGGCAACCGCATGTCGCGGGAAGTGGCACGTGACCCGCGTCCCCTTGCCGACGACGGAGTCCAGTTCGACCCAACCGCCGTGCAGTTCGACGAACGAGCGCACGAGCGCAAGGCCGAGGCCCGCACGCCGCGCATCCTTCGCGCGCGTGGTGCTCTCGAACCGTTCGAAGGCGACCGGCTGATACTCCGACGGAATGCCGACGCCCGTGTCGTTGACATAGACGCGCACTTCGCCTGCAACGCCTTCCGCGCCATAGACGATGCGCCCGTTCGGCGGCGTATGCTCGATCGCATTGATGACGAGGTTGTACACGACCTGCAGCAGACGCTTTTGATCCGCCCACAGCGCACCATCCGCAGGCCCGCCTTCGTTGACGATCTCGACGCGCGCCTTGCGCGCTCGTTCCTCAACCAGCGGCCGAACGCTTGCCAGCACGTCGCCGACGTCGACGTCGCGCCGGTCGAGTTCGATCGTGCCCGCCTCGATCAGCGCCAGATCGAGAATGTCGTTGATCAGTGTTTCAAGCGTTTTCGACGCGTTCAAAATGTCGGCGAGATAGCTGTTCTGCTTCTCCGTCAGCCGGCCGGCGATGCCCTGCGCCAGCATGTCGGTGAAGCCCATGATCGAATTCAACGGCGTGCGCAGCTGATAGGAAACGTTCGAGATAAAGTCCGACTTCAGCTTGTCCGACGCCAGCAGCGCGGCGTTGCGCTCTTCAAGCGCCTTCTCGCGCATCGCCGTGTCGGTGACGTCTCGATAACTGAGCAGCAGCGACCCGTCCGGCAACGGCGCCGCCGAGAAACTCAAAACCTTGTCGTCGTTGCGCTCCAGATTGTCGACCGTCACACGCCGCTCGGCCGCAGCACCCGTGATGAGCATGGTCAACATGCTCCAATGCCCTTCGTCGGGCAGCACGCGACGGCACAGCGCGAACACGTCGGCAAAGCGCGGCTGATCGGCGAGCAGCTTCGGATCGATCCGCCAATATTCCGCGAACGCCCGGTTCGACAGCTTCAACCGTCCGTCCGTGCCGAACACCGCGAGCGCCTCGCTCAGGTGATCGATCGTCGTACGCTGCACGCTGGAAAGCTGATTGAGGCTGCGCTCCAACGCCATCTGATTGGTGACGTCGGCATAGATGAAGATCAGCCCCCCGAACGGATGCGGCTGGCACGTCACGCGCAACGTCGTGCCGCGCGGCAGATGCCAATGTTCTTCGCGCTCTTCGATGACGCTGGTGTAGAGCGCCAACCGCTCCTTCTTCCACGCCGCAAAGTCGCGCTGCTCCGGCAAACGCCGCGACTCGCGCAGCCGTTCCAGGATATCGCCGTCGGAGGGATGCGTGGCGAGCCAACGCTCCTCCAAATCCCATAGCTTCACGAACGCCTTGTTCGAGAACTTCAACCGTTGATCCGGCCCAAAGATCGCGACCGCGACCGGCAGGCGATGCAGCGTCTCTTCATGCGCGTCGATGTGTTGCTGCAGAAGTCGCTTGGTCTCGTCGACGTCGGTCACGTCGACCGCGAACGACGCAACGCCGTCGCCCATCGGCACACACTGAATCTCGAACGCCCGCCGCTGCCCGCCGACGACCAAATAGTGCAGCGCCGTCTGCGCCTCGTTCGTCTCCAGCGCCTTCTCGGCCAACGCGCGGCTATCGCGATCAAGCTCAAGCTGATCGTCGACCGCGTCTTGGCCGATGCCGGGATCGACCGCCGCCGTATAAGCCCGGTTCACCCATAACAGATCGAGATTCTGCCCGCGCCGCCACACCGGCATCGGCGACACGTCGAGCAAATCGCCGAGCCGCGCCCGCTCAATCTCGCTCGCCGTCAATCGGACGGTGAGATTGTAGTTCGCCTCCGCATCCGGCGTGACGTCGCGCAGCCACAACGCCGCCTGCCCCGCCGCAGGCTTGCCGTAGGCCTGGAACACACGCCCGTCCGCGCCCGGCACCGTTAGCGAAAACAGCGACCCGCCGGATTCCAGCGTGCTGAGCGCATCCTTCAAATCGCCATGCGCGTCGTTCTCGAGCACGCCGGCGAGCACCGCGGCAGCGCCCGCGCGCGCCTCGACATCGCCATCGATGTTGCGCCAGACGAAAAGCGAACCGGGATCCGCCGAGACAATCGCCGCTTCCTTCTGAAACTTCGCCTCAGCCCGCGCCGTACGCCGCGCCGCCCGCTTCAACAGCGCGTCGGACCGCATGCGCATCGCCATCATGACCAGCGCCAGCGACCCCGCGAGCGCAATCGCCCCCAGCGTCACCCCGAAGGGGAGCAGAAACGCGATGTCGTTTGAGAAATCCAATCCGACCCCATGCCTTGTTGCAGGAGCGACGGCCGGCGCACGAACGGCGCCTCACGCGGGAAGAACAGTGTCCGTTTTCCACAAGGATCGGAGGCAGCCCATCAGAGCGCCAACGCATCGATCCTCGAACAGCCCCCGTCGCCCGCGCCCGTACCCCCTGTTTGCGAGAATCACTTTGTCCACCCGATGATAGGAACGACCCTGAGTCCTGTCCTCGCACTGATGGTTAACGCCCGGCGAAAACCAAGCTGAGTCAGAGGCTTGGGACGCGTCCGCAGACGTTAATGCGAGGTTGCCGATTTTAACGTCTCGGTAACGATTTAGCCCCGCCACATCATCCAGCGTCTGAAGAGCCACCCACTAAAACAACGCCCCGTCACCATGTTGCCCAATTGCGCCAGCCAACCCGCAAACGAACCACCAACAATAACGGCCCGCATCGCACCGCCTCCCCATGCACCAAACCGTTGCCCTTCTCCCTCTGGGAGAAGGTGGATCGACGCCAAAGGCGTCGAGACGGATGAGGGCCGATGCGCGCACCAGCGTGACATAAGCCACAAGCACCCCGCACCGGACCGCGCTAGGGTCGCGCCAACCACACAGGCCCCCGCATGCACACCTTGATCAGCGCGTTCTGCAATGCCGTGTTGATCGGCCTCTTCATTGTCGCATTCGGTGCCGCCTTCGGACGCCTTCACCCGCTGATCGATCTTTTCGGGCAGTTCGTCCTCCCGGCCCTCGTCGGCGCGGTCGTTATCGCGCTGATCGCCCTCATGACCGCGCGCTACGGCACCGCGCTCGTCGCCGTCGCGGCCCTCCTCACGAACCTCTTGATTGCCTGGCCGTGGATACAGAAACCAACGCCGGCTGAAGCCACCGGTCCGACGGTGAAGGTCCTGCTTTTCAACGTCTACTACAACAACAGGCGCCTCGACGAAGCTGCGAAGGCCGTGCGCGAACTGAACCCCGACATCGTCGTCCTGCACGAAGTGATCCCGCGCGTGCGCCCCGATCTCGACGCGATGGCCGACGCCTTCCCCTATCGCGTCGAAAGCTGGCTTGAGCGTCCGGCCGACGCGCTCATCCTCTCGCGCTTTCCGCTCGAAGACATCGCCGCCGAACTTCCCGTGCCCAAACACCGCCGCCCGCTTGGCGCAGCGAAGGTCACAATCGGCGAACGCACGCTGACACTCTTCGCCGCGCACCTCTCGCTGCCGCCGTTGCTCGAAGGGAGCGGTTCGCAAATGGCCGAGATGCAGGAAATCGCTGAAACCGTGAACGCCCGCACCGGCCCGCGCTTGCTAGTCGGCGATTTCAACGCGTCGACATGGGGCGCCGTCATCACGCACGCCCGCACCTTCGCGGCACTCGACGTGCTGACCGGCCCCAGCGGCACATGGCTGACATTCCTGCCGCGCGACTTAGGGATCCCGATCGATCACATGCTGGCGTCGCAGGAAATAACCTTCGTCTCCCGCACGCTGATCACAATCCCGGGCTCGGATCACCGCGCCGTACTCGCCGAGATCAAATTCAAGAACTAGCCGGGGAACAACTGCACGCCGACTTTCTCCATCTGACCGTCGCGCGTGACCGTGAGACAGGCGAGGCTCTCCATCCCCTGCACATAGCAAAACACCGGCAGCCGCTGCGCACGGATCTGCTCATAAGTTTCGCGATCGACGCCGGCCTCCGGGTAGAACGGAAACTCGCCGCTCTTCGGCGTCTCGTCGCCAGCAGCCCACGGCGGAAAATCCGCCGACGACTTGAACATGTGATCTTGGGCCAGCCATTCGCCCAGCGCCTTCACCATCTCACCGCGCGTCTTCACGCCGGCGAAGATCATCACATGCGCACCCGGCGCCGCCTCGCTCCACAGCACTGTCCCATCGGGCGCGCGCACCGCGAGCGTCACCACCGCCGTCGCGCAATTGCCGCCATTCGAAAAGGCCTCGGTGCGATAGGTACGGCCTCTGGCCGGCGTCCAATCCCGCCACGCCGCCGCCGAACAATCCGGCGCCGCCTTGGCCTCGACCGCAACGCGCTCGACACCGGCGAGGGCAAACCCGCCCAACATGAGTGCACCCGCCAAACCTGCAAGCGAACGAACGGTCATAGAACTCTCCCTAAGTGACGCGTCAGCTTCGCGCGCAACATCGTCGAAATGAAGGCGCGATCACACCCGCGCGAGCGGAAATCCTTCAGGCCGCGCCGCCAGAACCTCAACCCGGTCGCCGATCTCGACACGCCCGATCGCGCGCGGCACGCTGTTCCACCCGAACAGCACGCCTTTCACCCGCGGATCCGCCGACATGCGAAGACGCGTCAGACTGGCGAGCGGTTCTTTCCCCATGCTCTCGCCCGTCGTCTGATCTTTGGTCGTGACGATGCAGCGGTCGCAGGGCTTGACGAGATCGACCTCGATCCCGCCGATGCGCAGCGCCTTCCAATAATCCTCGCGCCACGGCTCATCGCACTCGATCACGATGTTCGGCCGGAAGCGCGCCATCGGCACAGCCGCGCCGCCGCGCTGCACGATCTCGGCGTTGAGCGCCGCCAGCGACCCCGTCGTCGCGATCAAAACCGGATAGGCATCCGCAAACGTCACCGGCAGGGGCTCCGCCGTCCAAATCCCGCGCTTCAAACGATTCGTCCGCGCGTCCATATGCACAAGCAGCACATCGTCGCCGAGCACCGCCGACACCCACGCATGCGCCGACGCATCCGCCACCGCGGCGCTCACCGTCGTGTCCCACACCGTGACGTCAAGACGCTCCGCGCCCGACGGCGTTTCGACGAGCAGATCGGCGACGCCCGGCGCCGACAACCGAAGACCGTTCGCGGTCACCTGCGCGGTAATCGTCGCTAAGCCCGAACGCGAACGCTGTGTGTGGAACATCCCCGTCCGATCGACGACAAGCCAACGGCGGTCGCCGTCAAGCCCGCGCGGCGCAACGCGCACGCCGTCAGGATTGACGGCGCGCACGCCTTTGATCGGATAGAAGTGCAGCGAGACGACGCGCATCTCGCGTGCTCCTAGTAGCGGTAATGATCCGTCTTGAACGGACCTTCGCGGTCGATGCCCAGATACTCCGCCTGCTGCGGCGAAAGCTTGGTCAGCTTCACGCCCAGCTTCGCCAAGTGCAGACGCGCGACCTTCTCGTCCAGCTTCTTGGGCAGCGTGAACACCTTGTTCTCGTACTTGGCGTGGTTCAGCCACAATTCGATCTGCGCCAAGGTCTGGTTCGTGAACGACGAGCTCATCACAAAGCTCGGATGCCCCGTGCCGTTGCCGAGGTTCACGAGACGCCCTTCCGACAGCAGAATGATCCGCTTGCCGCCCGGGAATTCGATCTCGTCCACCTGCGGCTTCACGTTGTGCCACTTGAAATTGCGCAGCGCCGCCACCTGAATCTCGGAATCGAAGTGCCCGATATTACAAACGATCGCGCGATCTTTCATCGCCCGCATATGCTCGACCGTGATCACGTCGACGTTGCCCGTCGCCGTGACGAAGATGTCGGCGCGCGGCGCCGCATCGTCCATCGTCGCGACCTCATAGCCTTCCATCGATGCCTGCAGCGCGCAGATCGGATCGATCTCCGACACGATCACGCGGCAACCGGCATTGCGCAGCGACGCCGCCGAACCCTTGCCCACGTCGCCGAAGCCCGCAACCATCGCGACCTTGCCCGACATCATCACGTCCGTACCGCGCTTGATGCCGTCGACAAGGCTCTCACGGCAGCCGTAGAGATTGTCGAACTTCGACTTCGTCACGCTGTCGTTGACGTTGATCGCCGGGAACGGAAGCTCCTTGCGCTCGGCCATCTGATAAAGCCGGTGCACGCCGGTCGTCGTCTCTTCGGTGACGCCTTTGATGGCCGCCGCGATCTTCGAGTAGAAGCCGGGCTTCTTCTCGATCGTCTTTTTCATAACGGCGAACAGGGCCTCTTCTTCCTCGTTCTTCGGCTTCGAGATCACGCCGATGTCGCGCTCGGCCTTCGGCCCCAGCACGCAAAGCAACGTTGCATCGCCGCCGTCGTCGAGAATCATGTTCGGCACGCCGCCGTCGGCCCACTCGAACAGCTTGTGCACGTATTCCCAATATTCGATCAGCGTCTCGCCCTTCTTGGCGAACACCGGCGTACCCGACGCCGCGATGGCCGAGGCTGCATGATCCTGCGTCGAGAAAATATTGCACGACGCCCAACGCACATCCGCGCCAAGCTCCTTCAGCGTCTCGATCAACACCGCCGTCTGGATCGTCATGTGCAAACAGCCGGCGATCCGCGCGCCCTTCAGCGGTTTCGATTTGCCGTATTCCTCGCGCGTCGCCATCAGCCCGGGCATTTCGGTCTCGGCGATCGCGATCTCGCGCCGCCCCCAATCCGCAAGCTTGATATCGGTGACGACGTAATCGTGTGCCATTGAAAAGCTCCGTGCGTGAGGCACCCCCGAGGCGCCATTTCGGGCTCTATACCACCCGCAAACCGGCCCCACAAGCGGGATATAAAGAAATGTTTATATCTTTAAGTCCTCCAGTCACTTAGGCGCTAACCCTTGCGCTCGAGGCCGACTCTGGGGCAACAAGCGCGCCCCTAACAGCGCATCACGCGCAAAAAAAATGTGGAGACGTGTCGATAAGATAGACCTGCAAAATCTCGCCGAGGCCTGGATGAACGAACTCCGGACCAAGCCAGAACCGTCAGAGACGCCTGCCGCAGATGCCGTCGTTCTCATGAACTTCACTGCATCCGCCGAACAGCAATGGACGTTCCTTCTGTTCGCCGTCGAGGCGGCCCAAGCCGACGAAGAACTCGGTCACATCGCCGCCGGCCCGTTCGAGCACCTACTGGGCTGGCACGGCCCCGCCTACATCGACGCGGTCGAAGCCCGCGCCATCAGCGATCCAAAATTCGCGCGGATGACCACCTCCGCTTGGCAATACAAAATGTCGGACGATGTCTGGCAGCGCGTACAAGCAATCCAAGCAAGAGCCAAGTAACCCCTACTCCATCGCGCACGCCGGCATGTCGCCGTCGTTCTTTGGCTTCGGCGCTGTGGCGCACACGGCGTCCCACCATGTCATCACGTATTCGCCGACATTGTCGTTGCGCACGGCCAGTGCCTGCATCTCGGGCGTGACAGGCGTGCGCAGCTCTACCGGCAGTTTCTTCTGCTGCTCGCAGGCGAGCGCGCGCACTTTCTTCGGCGTGCGCCGACGCGCGCAGGCGCGCCCGACATCCACGGCGAACTCCTTCACAACGGCCGCCTGATAGTTCGCCAGCGCCTCGCGCTGCTTGTCGTTCTCAGTGTCGCCGGTCGGGAATGACGCGCCGCCCGACGCCTGCTCGGGCAGTCTCAGGATCTCGCGTGCCTGATCGAGCATGACGCCATAGCGCCCCGCCATCAGCGTCATCTCCCAAAGATTCGCGGCCTCGGCTTGCTGAATGGCTTCTGTCTTGCGCCCATCCGTATCGGACGAAATGAAATCGGCGAACTCGGCGCATCCCGCCGCGGTCAGCAGAGCCGCGCAGGCAACACTGCCGCGCACCAAGCGCGACATCGATCGGTGGTTCATTGTGAACTCCGTAACAGGGCGCCCCTGCCCGAACACTGAGAGAAGCGGCGATTTGAGCACGCTTCCCCCGCGCCCTGTCAACGCCGCGCCCAGGCCAGCGCCCGCGCCTCGCACGCCCTGATCCAGACGCCCTTCTCTTCCGTGTAGGCGGCGGTGTCGTCGGGATGAAGAGCCGCGGCGCGCAATTTCTCGGCCTGGTAGGCGTGTGCCTCGTCTGGATGCGTTTGCAGATAACGGCAAAACGCCAGATGCCGCGCGATCTCGTCTGAGCCTTCGGCGAAGAAATGAGCATGCACCACGCGCTTGCCGCCGGTATCGTCGAGCGGACAATACCGCCGCCCCGCAATCCCGAACTCGCCGCGCCAATCATAACCGAGCGCACGCACATTCGCTTCGCGCGCATCAAGCGCCGCTTGATCGCTCACCACCGCAAGCAGATCGACGATCGGCTTAGCCTTGATGCCCGGGATCGATGTCGAGCCGATGTGATGCACCGTGATCAACGCATCGCCGACCGCGCCGGAAAGACGCCGCGCCTCCAACGCCGCGCGCGCCGCCCAAGCCGGATCATGCGGCACCAACTCGATCGCGCGTCTCTCGCTCATCCGGCGCCTCCCAGGCGCTCTGTCAACGCCGCGCCCAGGCCAGCGCCCGCGCCTTGCACGCCCTGATCCAGACGCCCTTCTCCTCGGTATAGGCGCCCGAGTCGTCCGGATGCAGGGCCAGCGCCCGCAACTTCTCGGCCTGGTAAGCGAGCGCTTCGTCGCGATGGGCGCGCAGGTAATCGCGAAACGCCAGATTGGGCTCGATCTCGTCCGAGTCCGGCGCAAAGAAGTGGACGTGCACGATACGCTTGCCGGAAGCGTCGTTCAGCGTACAGAACCGCCGCCCCACGATCCCGAACTCGCCGCGCCACTCATAGCCCAGCGTCCGCACGGCATCCTCTTGCGCGTCGATCAGTTCGAGCGAGCGTCCGATGGGCATCAGGTCGACGATAGGTTTGGCGATGATGCCGGGGATCGACGTCGACCCGATATGATGCACGGCAAGAAGCATGTCGCCGATCGCATCGACCATGCGCATGCGCTCTGTCGCGGCCCGCTTCGTCCACGCCGGATCATGCGCCACCAATACGACCGGCCGCTTATCGCTCATCAACTCGAGATAGCACGACAGAACTAAAGAAAAAGGGCGGCCCGAAGACCGCCCTGGAGTTCAAATCGGAAGGGGCGATTACGCCGCCTTCAGATTGATCGCCTTCGGCCCGCGGGCGTCGGCTTCGGTGTCGAAGCTAACGCGCTGACCTTCGTTGAGCGTACGCCATCCCGCGCGCTCGACGGCCGAGATGTGCACGAACACATCCTTGCCGCCGCCTTCCGGCGAGATAAAGCCAAAGCCTTTTGTGGCGTTGAAGAATTTGACCGTTCCGGTCTTCTGCGACATGCGATTCAAGTCCTTTGATGCAGGCGGTTTCACCAGAGCGACATGCTCCGGCGTCGTGAGAGGCGATGCGAAAGGAATGGAGGAACCGTCTTGCACGAAGGCTTTAACGCCGCCGTCAATCTTGTCCGCACGTCACCTAGGTGCAGCCGTCACAGACGCTAAGATATGGCGACCTGTCAGTTATTACAAGCATCCGGGACCCGCGAAAATCCGCGTTTTAAGGCCCTGTAACTTTGTATCCTTTGGCCCGCAGCATCGCGATCAAACTGTCGCGTCCGACCAAGTGTCCGACGCCGACTGTCACGAAATGCGTCTTGTCCGAAGCCAGCATAACGCGCAGGCGCGGCAGCCACTTCCGGTTGCGCGCAACGATCAATTGCGCGCGCAGTTGGGGCACATCTTTGAAGCCGTCGTCGACGAGCCGCGATAGATCTTCTGTCTTGCCGGAAGCCCACGCGTTCAAAAGATCGTACGGAAGATTCGGCTCGTCGAGAACGCCCTTCACCGTCGCCGTCAGATACGCCGTCTCGGTCTTACGATCGAGTTTGGCGAAATAACCGAGCTGTTCGGACACGGTTTCGAAATACGCGAACTCCGCTTTCGCTTCCTTGGCTTCCTGTTCGATCACATGATCGACGCCGTAGTACGACGAAAACCCCGCCTTCAAATATGCGTAGAGTTCGAGATAGACGGCCGCGAGCCACGGCCGCAGCGGCGCGAGAAGCTTCGGCGGGTACTGCACCTTCCACGCCGCCTTCTCCATCGCGGCATGAAGCTCCGGCGCCAACACGTCTTTCAGCGTCTCGCCGTTCTTCAGCTTGCCGCCCTCTTCGACGAATTTGAGCATCGCCTGCCCGCCCTCATCGAGCGGCGCCTCAAACACGAACACTTGAGACGCCTCACGCGCGCGGTCGATCTCTTCGCGCTTCCATTTCGTCTGCGGCGGCAACAGATGGATCGAGCCGAAGAGATAGAGCGTCTTGCCGCCCTTCTCGACCATCCACAAAGCCGGCGTTGCGGTTTCGGGAATGACGGGCTCGTCCGCCGCCCGCGCGAACGGTGCGGTAATCAGAAGCAGGGCGATGAGCGCGGTCAGCAAACGCATCAAGAATCCTCACCGAACTTGTTCGCGACCAATTCCGAGAGCGCATCGAGCGCGGCCTGTGCTTGCCGCCCGCTCGCCGTCATCGAGAGTTCGCTCCCGATTCCAGCACCCAGCATCATAAGGCCCATGATCGACGAACCGGAAACGGCGCCGCTGTCTTTCTTGACCGTGACCCGGGCGTCGAATTTGTTCGCGCACTGCACGAACTTCGCCGAAGCGCGCGCGTGCAAGCCCTTGGTGTTGACGATCGTGACGACGCGCGTGACCTCCGCGCCGTCGTCAGCCACCAGCCAGTTCCTTCGACGCGACGCGGATATACTTCCGGCCCGCCTCCTGCGCCTTGTCGACGGCATCCGAAAGCTTGGCCGTGGGTCTGACCGAGGCAAGCTTGATCAGCATCGGCAGATTGACGCCGGCGATCACCTCGACCTTGCCCGTTCCCATCGCCGAGATCGCAAGGTTCGACGGCGTGCCGCCGAACATGTCGGTCAGAAGGATCACGCCTTCGCCGACGTCGACCGCCTTGATCGCATCCAGGATGTCTTCGCGCCGCACTTCCATATCGTCCTGCGGACCGATGCAGACAGTGCGGAACAACGTTTGCGGACCAACGACATGTTCGGTGGCCGACTTCAACTCATCGGCGAGACGGCCATGGGTAACCAGAACGACGCCTATCATGGGCTCAAAGAAACTCCTGGTCCCCGGATGCCCAAATCAGTGAGGGCACGGCTCAGGGCGGCGCATTACATAGTCCTGTTCGCGATGCGCCTCAACGCGTGACAGCGCCAGGCAAGTGGCTTGACCGTTACGCATCGGGCACAGCGGTCAGCGCCCGCCGCACCTTTTCCACGGCCGAAGCCTCAAAAGCGCCAAGCTCAATCAGCGGAATCGATGGTTTGGTGTGCCCAGACAAAGACCAAGCGCGCGACTCCGGCATTCGCTCCGGCACCGTCACAATCAAAGACACAGCTAGCCGAAGCCCCGTCGCAGCCTTCACCGGCGCGCGCACGACGCCGACACCGCGCGCCTCGATCAGTCCCGAAATCGTCGCCGGCGACATGGCCCGCAACACATCGCCGACCACCGCAACGTCGGTCTGATCATCCGCCACCAACAACGCGCCATCCGCGATCAACCGCAGCGCCAGATCGCTCTTGCCCGCGCCCGACTCGCCGAGAATGAGAACGCCCAACCCCGCGATATCGACCGTCGTCGCATGCACCAGCATGTGGCCCTCAGCCTCGCGAGAGCGGCAGTTCGACCGTGAAGCGCGCACCTTTGATCGCCCCGTCCGCATCGCGCACATTCGAAGCCGTGATCCGGCCGTTGTGAACTTCAACGATCTGCCGCGTAATCGAAAGTCCGAGACCCGAGTTCTTCCCGAACCCGTGCGACGTCGGCCGCTCGGTATAGAAGCGCCGGAAAATCACTTCGAGATTGTCCTCCGGAATCCCCGGTCCCTGATCTTCGACGGTAACGACCGCGCGCCCGTCGCGCGCATAAGCGGCGACACGGATCTCGCCCTCTTTGGGACTGAACGACACCGCGTTCTCGATGATGTTGCGAAACACCTGCGCCAGCGGCCCATCAAGCCCGCGCACGACAAGCCCGTCCGCCAAGTCCAGCACGACACGACGGCTGTTCTTCGCGTCCGGATCGTCGAACATCTGCGCGATCGCGCCGACAAGCTCCGTCAGATTCACATCGCGCGTCCGCTCACGCGAGAGCTCGGCGTCAAGCCGCGACGCATCTGAAATATCCGTGATCAACCGATCCAGCCGCCGCACGTCGTCATAGATGACGGTCATCAGCCGCGCGCGCTTGTCCTCGTCCGTCGTACGCCGCAGTGTCTCGACGGCGCTGCCGACAGACGTCAGCGGGTTCTTGATCTCGTGCGCGACGTCGGCCGCGAACTGCTCGATCGCATCCATGCGCGCGTAAAGCGCCGACGTCATCGAACGCAGCGAAACTGAAAGGTCGCCGATCTCGTCAAGCCTGCGGCTCAAGTTCGGAATGGCGTCGATGCGCCGCCCACCGCGCCGCACGGCATCCGCGCCTTGCGCCAAACGCCGAAGCGGCTCCGTAATCCGTGTCAGGATGAACCACGACGCGAGAGCCAACACGACCATCGCAACGACGCCACCCAGCAGAAGCTGTGTCCACTCCTGCCGCAGCGCATCGTCGATGTCGCCCGCCTCCGTCGACAACATCAACACGCCCATGACGAATTGCAGCCGCTTGATCGGTGCCGCGACCGAAACGATGAGGTTGCCCTCGGCGTTGATGCGCCGGCCTGAACCCGGCTCGCCCGTATCGAGCACACCTTTGACTTCCTCGAACACCTTGCCGTTGGGCCGCGGTTCGTCGTCGACGAAGGGCGGCGGCTCGTCGCCCGGCATGATCGAATAGACCTGCCGGTTGAACCAACGCTCGGCTTCGCCCACGACATCGGGCTGCCCCGGCGGCGGCAGAGCGCGCGACTGCACCTGATTGCGCGTCAGGATAAAGCGTGTGTCCTGGACCGTCGCGCCGTCGCGTCCGAAGATACGCGCGCGCATGCCCGTCGGCCCGACCAGCAAATTCAAAAGCTCCGCCGCCTTTTGCGCGTCGACGTCGGTCGCCGCGTCTTCCGCTTCGCCCTCGCCCTTCGGCGCATAGCGCGCGAGCGCCGCCGAAATGATCTGCGCCTGCGCCATCAGCGAACTGATGCGCTCGGAGACCAAGCTGTCGCGCGCCGACTGCACCCACCACACGCCGGCGGACAACGCGAAGAAGGCAATGAGGTTGAGAAGAATGATCTGCCCGGCCAGCGCCGACACGCGACGCCGCGGCATGCGCGTCGCAAGCCCGCGCTCGCGCGAACGCCAGAACGCGCCGAGCAAAGACCTCAGCGGCCGCGACCGGCGCTGAGCCTTCTCATCCGGCGGAACATCGTTTGTCGTGTCGGTCGCACTCAAACTTCGACGTACTTGTAGCCGACGCCGTAGAGCGTCTGGATCGAATCAAATGCGTCATCGATTTCTTTGAACTTCTTGCGCAGCCGCTTGATGTGGCTGTCGATCGTGCGGTCGTCGACATAGACCTGATCGTCGTAAGCTGCATCCATCAGGTTATCGCGGCTCTTCACGAAGCCAGGCCGCTGCGCCAGCGCCTGCAAAATCAAAAACTCCGTCACCGTCAGCTGCACATCCTTGTTGTCCCACGAGCACGAGTGGCGCTGCGAATCGAGCACCAGCTTGCCCCGCGACATCACCTCTTTGGCGCCGGCGGCAGCCGCAGGCTGACCGCGCGCCTCCGCCCGGCGCAGCACCGCGCGCACACGCTGCAGAAGCAGACGCTGCGAAAACGGCTTCTTGATGTAGTCGTCCGCGCCAAGGCTCAAGCCCACCATCTCATCGACCTCGTCGTCCTTCGACGTCAGGAAGATGACCGGCAGATCGCTCGTCTGGCGCAGACGTTTCAGCACCTCATGCCCATCCATCCGCGGCATCTTGATGTCGAGGATGGCCAGCGCCGGCGGCGTCGCCTGCAGCGCGGTCAGCGCGGTCACGCCGTCCGAATACGTGCGCACATGAAAGCCTTCCGCCTCCAACGCCATCGACAGCGAGGAGAGGATGTTTCGGTCGTCGTCAACGAGAGCGATGGTCGTCATGGTGCCCTTAGGTGAATCTGCTTGGCGTCCCGCGAATATAGGGATCGCGCGCCGCGTCAGCTATGCCGCAGAACTATGCCCGAACAATGGCGCGCGCCGCGACGACGCGGAACCGTAAGCCCAGCAATATCAGAGAGATCAGCATGGCGAGGCTTATCCCCAAGATTAACCCTACAGGCCCGATTCCCGCCGAAAACGCGAGCGCATAGGCTGCCGGAACGCCGGCCACCCAGAACGCGATGCCGTGCATGAAGGCGGGCCACCGCACGTCGCCCATCCCCCGAAGCGCCCCCATCGTGACCGTCATCACCCCGTCGATCACGACCATGACGGCGACCGCGGTCAGCGTCTGCCGCGCAATCGCCTGCACCGCCGCGTCGTTCACATAAGCCGTCGCGATCGTCTCCGGCAGCAACGCGACCACCAGCCCGAACACGAGCATGATCAGAAACGCGAGCGCGATCCCGGTCAGTCCCGCAATCCTCACCCGATCATGTGCCCCCGCGCCGACCGCATGCCCCACGCGCACCGCCGTCGCCGCCGACATGCCGACCGCGACCATGATCATGAGACCATTGAAGTTGAACGTCAGCTGATGCGCCGCCGCGGCCTCCGGCCCCAGATGCGCCGCCATGAACGCCAGCGAACTCATCGCCGCCGTCTCGAGTCCGAGCGCCACTGAAATCGGCGCGCCGATTTTCAGAATCCTTAGCCCCCGCGACCACAACGCCGACACCGGCTCGAACACGCCGTAGGAAGCGGCGTCGCGCATCGTCACGATGTAAGCAACCGCCGCGCCCAAGCAGCCCCAGCGTATCGCCGACGTCGTGATCACCGCGCCGACCGCGCCCATCGGCTCGACCCATCCGAACCAACCCAGGACGCAGATCCCGTCGGCGACGATGTTGACCACGTTCGCGGCCAGCATGATGACCATGCCGACCATCGGCCGCCTGATGCTCTCCAGAAAATAGCCGCACGCGATATAGATCAGCATCGGCGGCATGCCCCAGGCGAAGTGGCGCGACACGCCGCCCGCGCCGTTCGCAAGTGCGGGATCGACGCCGGTGGCAAGCAAAGCCGGCTCGACCAGGAAAAACGCGCCGGCGAAAAACAGGCCCAGCAGCGCCGCGATCCCCATCGCCGCCTTCCAGGTCGATCCACACGACAGGCCCTCGCCCGCGCCGAACGCCTGCGCGATCAGCACCATCGAGCCCTGCAGCAGCCCGACCGAAATCATCATCATCACCGACTGCGCGGCGAAGCCTTGTCCGAGATAGGCGAGTTCGGCGGCGCCCCCGCGACCGGCCATCAGGCTGTCGACGACGATCATGAAAATGATGCCGGCCCGCGCCACCATAACGGGTGCGGCAAGCCGTAGCGTCGGCCATCCTTCCTCCCACCACAGACGCGAAATCTGTGCGGCAGGCCGGTCGGTTAACCCGGTCCTTCGCTGCATTGCGACAACATGTGTGAATGCCAATTGCGGTTGACGTCAGCTATTCCACGTTTCGCAAAGCCCCGCCAGGGCGAGCGCCGCGGGGCCCATTGCGCCCCTGAGGCGTCAGCCCATATGGTTGGCGGCCAGAGGAAAACCACGGGAAACGGCCGCCGGTCCTTGACCGCGACGCGGCGCGTTGGAGATTTGACGAATGACGAGCGGACAGCACGCGAGCCAGTACGGCCTTGATCGCATCGGCCTCAAGAACCTTGGGCCGGTGCATTGGAACCTGCCGATGGCCTCGCTGGTTCAGGAGGCTGTCGAACGCCGCGAAGGTCTGCTCGCCAAGGAAGGCCCGCTCGTCGTCAAGACCGGCATCCACACCGGCCGCTCTGCCGGCGACAAATTCATTGTCCGCGAACCGTCGGTCGACCGCCACATCTGGTGGGACAACAACAAGGCGATGACGCCCGCGCATTTCGATGCGCTTTTAAATTCGTTCCGCTCTTACGCCCAAGGCCGCGAGATCTTCGTGCAAGACCTCTTCGGCGGTGCCGACACGACGCATCGTCTGCCGGTGCGTATCGTCAGCGAGTACGCCTGGCACTCACTGTTCGCACAGAACCTTCTGATCGAGCCGACCGCCGGCGAGCGGGAGCAATTCAATCCTGAGTTCACCATCATTTCGTTCCCGAACTTTCATGCCGATCCGAAAATCCATGGCACGGCGTCGGGCACCGTCATCGCTGTGTCGTTTGAGCAGAAGCTGGTCCTGATCGGCGGCACGTCCTACGCCGGCGAGATCAAGAAGTCGGTCTTCACGATCCTGAACTACCTTCTGCCGCCCAAGAACGTCATGCCGATGCACTGTTCGGTGAACGTCGGCCACAGCAAGGAAAGCGCGGTCTTCTTCGGCCTCTCCGGCACCGGCAAGACGACGCTGTCGGCCGACCCGAACCGCACGCTGATCGGCGACGACGAACACGGCTGGTCGAACAGCGGCGTCTTCAACTTCGAAGGCGGCTGTTACGCGAAAATGATTCGCCTCTCACCCGAAGCCGAACCTGAAATCTACGCCACGACCAAACGCTTCGGCACCGTTCTTGAAAACGTCGTGATCGACGAAGCCTCGCGCGAGCTCGACCTGGACGACGCGACGCTCGCCGAAAATTCGCGCGGCGCCTACCCGATCTCCTACATCCCGAACGCCAGCACGACCGGCACCGCGGGCCAACCGTCGAACATCGTGATGCTGACCGCCGACGCCTTCGGCATCTTGCCGCCGATCGCCAAGTTGACGCCGAGCCAGGCGATGTACCACTTCCTCTCCGGGTTCACGGCCAAGGTCGCCGGCACCGAAAAAGGCCTCGGCAAAGAACCGCAGCCGACATTCTCCACGTGCTTCGGCGCTCCCTTCATGCCGCGCCACCCGACCGAATACGGCAACCTGCTGCGCGCCCTGATCGCACAGCACAAAGTCGACTGCTGGCTGGTCAACACCGGCTGGACGGGAGGCGCCTTCGGCACCGGCTCGCGCATGCCGATCAAAGTCACCCGCGCGCTCCTCTCGGCGGCCCTCGACGGCACGTTGAAGACGGTTCAGATGCGCACCGACCCGCACTTCGGCTTCGAGGTCCCGATCTCCGTCCCCGGCGTCGACGCGAAGATCCTAAACCCGCGCGAAACTTGGGCCGACAAAGACGGCTACGACCGCCAAGCGATCAAACTCGTCGGCATGTTCCGCGACAACTTCAAAAAATTCGAAGCCCACGTCGGCGCCGACGTAAAAGCCGCCGCCCCGAAGCTCGCGCAAGCGGCGGAATAAACTCACCACCCTAATAAGGGTCGTCATGGCCGGGCTTGACCCGGCCACCCAGTGGCCGCGCGTCTGCGCGGCCGCAAGACTCATCAGCCCCTTCAAGCGCGCACAGACGTGTGCGCACTGGGTGGCCGGGTCGCGCTACGCTTGCCCGGCCATGACGGATAGGGTTGTGCGCGGAAGGACAATCGCATGCTGATCATCCTCAGCGGCCTCCCCGGCACCGGCAAAACAACGATCGCCCGCGCGTTGGCCAAGGTCATCGGCGCCACGCATCTGCGCATCGACACGATCGAACAAACCCTGCGCAACGCCGGCTTAAGCAACGTCACCGACGAGGGCTACCGCATCGCCTATGCGCTCGCCGAGGACAATCTCCGTCTCGGCCAAACCGTCATCGCCGATAGCGTCAACCCGATCGCTCCCACGCGCGAAGCCTGGCGCGCCGTCGCTGCCCGCGCCGGCGCCAAACATCTCGACGTCGAAATCATTTGCAGCGACAAGGCCGAACACCGCCGTCGCATCGAAACCCGCACAGCCGACATCGCCGGCCACACACTACCAAGCTGGAACGACGTCACGGCGCGCGAGTATCACGCCTGGGACCGGAACCGCCTCGTCATCGACTCTGCGTCGGAATCGGCCGACCAAGCCGTCCAACGTGTGACAGGCGCGCTAGCCTGACCCGTTCACCCGCGCATAGGATTACCGCCAAAGGTGGATCACATGCGCAAAACAACAGCACTCATCCTGCTAAGCCTCACCGCATCGGCGGCAAACGCCGCCCCGGCCGATTGGTCCAAAGTTAAACCGGTCGACGAGCCGGACATGGTCTGGATAGTGGTCGAACATCCGGACGGCCTGAAGGCGATGTTCGCGATCCCCGAATCCGACGGCGGCTTGCTTTGGATGGACTGCGCCGGCAAAGGCGCACTGCAGCTGACCTACGTCGACTCAAAGCTCGAACCACACACGCCCTACGAGGTCCACCTAAAGTCCGGCGCGCACGAAACGGCAGTCGCCGCCAAAACCGACGAACGAATGGAACTCGACGACCTCGTCTTCCTGACGACGGCCGCGATCAAAAATAAGCCGTTCCTCACAAGCCTGAAAAGAGGCGAACAACTCGCCATCATCATCGACCACGCCACCAAAGGCCGCTTCGCCGCGGAGCTGCTACCGCCGCACGGCGCAAAACTCGATCGCTTCTTCAAGGCCTGCAAGCTGTAAGCGCTTAATACGCCAAGTCCCAACTGCGCCCGGGCTTTGCCTCGGCGACCAGCGGCACCCGGCCGCGGAAACCATAGAGAAGGTTTGTGCGCCGCATTGCACTCGCGTTAGGCTTATGGGGCTTTGCGGGCATCGATTTATGCGACCCACGATACTACTCGTAGCCATTCTACTCGTCGCGAGCACATTTGAATCGCGTGCGTGTCCGTTTGGAACTTGCGCGCCGCCAGCTTGGCGGTTGGTATATCAACCGACTGGCCTGCAGGCGCAGTTTGGGTCGATCGAATCGACTGACGCTGGTCGCTCAACATCGATTTGGATGGATTGCGCCCGCATCGGCGCGGTTTCGTTGACTTTCAAGAAGTTGTTTTTCGACCCAAAGACGTTTCAAACGAATCCGCCGCATCGAATGAGAATTGGTACCAGGACACGCAGCATACCGGTGTACCTGCGAGACCCCATCGGACCACATCTCGGCAATCGCAATGTGCTTCAAACCGAAGCGATAACCGACAGGCCGCTTCTCGTTAGTTTGAGGAAGAGGAGGCGCATCGTCCTATTCATCGAACGCAACGCGCAGGAAACCAATATAATTTCGATCCCGTTCAACACGGCCAACCTCAACAAGTTCTTCGAGTCGTGCGGCATCTAGCTCGCTAATGCGCCAAGTCCCAATTGCGCCCGGGCTTCGCCTCGGCGACCAGCGGCACGGATAGCTCCAGCACCGGCTTGCACGCCTGCTCCATGACGCGCTGCACGATCTTGCAGGTCTCCGCGACCTCCGCATCCAGCGCCTCGAACACCAGTTCGTCGTGAACCTGCAGCAGCATCTTCGATTTCAGCTTCTTTGCCTTCAGCGCATCCGGCACCCGCACCATCGCGCGGCGGATGATGTCGGCGGCCGAGCCTTGGATCGGCGCATTGATCGCCGCCCGCTCGTTGAACGCGCGCAGCGACGGATTCGACGCGTTGATGTCGGGCAGGTTCACCTTGCGCCCGAAGATCGTGGTCACGAACTTCTGTTCGTGCGCCTGCGCCTTGGTGCGATCCATATAGGCGCGGATGCCCGGGAAGCGTTCGAAATACGTGCGGATGTAAGCCTGCGCCTCGTCGCGCGGGATCGACAACTGGTTCGCCAAACCGAATGCCGAGATGCCATAGACGATGCCGAAATTGATCGCCTTCGCGCGACGCCGGATGTCGGCGGGCATGCCCTTGATGGGCACGTTGAACATCTCCGACGCCGTCATCGCGTGAATGTCGAGCCCTTCGGCAAACGCTTTCTTCAACGCCGGAATATCGGCGATGTGCGCCAGCAGCCGAAGCTCGATCTGGCTGTAGTCGGCGCTGATCAACGTCATGCCCTTGGGCGCGATGAACGCCGTGCGGATCTCGCGCCCTTCCGGCGTGCGGATCGGAATGTTCTGCAAATTCGGATCGTTCGACGACAACCGCCCCGTCGTCGTCGACGCCAGCGCATAAGACGTGTGAACCCGCCCGCTATTCGGATCGATGAAGTTGGGCAACAAATCCGTGTACGTGCTTTTCAGCTTCGACAACTGCCGCCACTCCAGCAGTTCCTTCGGCAGCTCATGCCCCTGCGCCGAAAGCTCCTCGAGCACATCGGAATCCGTCGACCACGCACCTGTCTTGGTCTTGCGCCCACCGGCTAACGCAAACTTGCCGAACAGAATATCGCCAAGCTGCTTGGGCGATCCCAAATTGAATTTCTCGCCGGCGAGCTTATGGATGCTCTCCTCCAGCTGCGCCATCTTCTGCGCGAACCGCTGCGACAACCGCGCCAACACATCGCGGTCGACGAGGATGCCCTCCTCCTCCATGTCCGCAAGCACGGACACCAACGGCCGCTCCAATGTCTCGTAGACGGTGGTCAAACGATCGGCGGCGAGCCGCGGCTTCAGCACGCCCTGCACGCGCAACGTCGCATCCGCGCATTCGGCCGCGTATGTCGTGGCATCCGGAATCGGCAACCGGTCGAACGCCAACTGCCCCTTCCCCTTGCCAAGCACGTCCGCCTGCGCAGGCAGCTTGTGGCTCAAATGCGCATCAGCAAGCTCCTCAAGATTATGCGACCGCACGCCTTCTTCGATCACGTAGGAAATCAGCATCGTGTCGTCGAACGGGGCAATCCGAATGCCGTAGCGATGAAACACATGCGCGTCATGCTTGACGTCGTGCCCGATCTTCAGCACCGCCAAATCCTGCAACAACGGCTTCAACTTCCGCAGTGCCAACTCGCGTGGCACCTGTTGCGGCCCGCTGCCGCCGAAATCCAACCCGCCGCCCGTGCCATGCGCCAGCGGCACATAGCAAGCCTCGCCCGGCTTCACCGCCAGCGCAACGCCAACCAACTCGGACAAAACTTCGGACGCGCCGATCGCAATCGTCTTCAGCGCAACCACACCTTCCTGATGCGCGCGTTCGATCCAACGCTCCAGCATCTCGACGGTCGTCACGGTCTCGTACTTGCGGTCGAACGGCTTCATCAACGCCGCGCGATTGTAGACAGCACCAGGTACCGCAGGCTTCTCGCCGCTCGCCTCAACCGGCACGGCAGCCTTCACACCGGCGACGTCGAGCTTCGCCGCCGGAACATCGGCCTCGCTCATGTCCCATTCGTTCGCGACCCGCTTGATCAGCGCGGCAAATTCCATCGCCTTCAGGAACGCCAGCAGCTCGCGCGGATCAGGCTCGATCACGCCGAACTCGCCGATCGGCACCGGCACCGGCGCCTTATCGTCCAGCGTCACGAGCTTCTTCGAGATACGCGCCTTCTCGGCATTCTCGATCAGCGTCTCGCGCCGCTTAGGCTGCTTGATCTCGCCCGCTTTCTTCAGCAGCGTCTCAAGATCGCCGTAGAGATTGATCAACTCCGCCGCCGTCTTCACGCCGATGCCCGGCACCCCCGGCACGTTGTCGGTCGAATCCCCGGCCAACGCCTGCACGTCGATGACCTTGCTCGGCGGCACGCCGAATTTTTCCATCACCTCGGCCGAACGGATAGGCTTCTGCTTCACCGGATCCAGCAGCTCGATCTTCCCGTCGACGACAAGCTGCATCAAATCCTTATCGGACGAGACGACGGTCACCGTCGCCCCCGCATGCATCGCCTGGTTCGCATAGGCCGCAATCAAGTCGTCGGCCTCATAGCCCTCGAGCTCGATCGCCGGCACGCCGAACGCCCGCGTTGCGTCGCGGATCAACCCAAACTGCGGGATCAAATCGTCCGGCGGCGGTGGCCGGTGCGCCTTGTAGTCGGCATAAATCGCATTGCGAAAATTCGCCCGCGAACTGTCGAAGATCACGGCGAAATGCGTCGGCCGCTCGCCAGCCTTCGACTCGCGCAGCATCTTGAACAACATGTTCGAGAAACCGGCGACCGCCCCGATCGGCAACCCATCGCTCTTGCGCGTCAGCGGCGGCAGCGCATGAAACGCGCGAAAAATATAGCCCGACCCATCGACGAGATAGAGATGGTCGCCGGCTTTAATCGGCCGCGTCTTGACCGCCGCCTTCGCGCTCAATGGTGATCGGCCTCGGCCGCCGCCTTGGACAGCACGAATTTCCGGTCGCAATACCCGCACTCGACCTCGGTGCCGGTGCCCATTTCCAGATAAACGCGCGGATGCCCAAGCGCCCCGCCGCCGCCGTCACAGGCGATGCGCCGCTTCTCGACGACAATGACTTCGGGAGCTGGTGTGTTCATGACAATTTCGATCGATGGAGGTTCGGCCGATCCAATACCGCACCTTGGCCCCGCGCGCCACGCCCGGAAACGCCCCACGTTTGCGTGCGCACCGGAGTTTCGCTAGTTTCCCCACCCTGGCGTCAAAGCACCCATAGCTCAGTTGGATAGAGCGCTGCCCTCCGAAGGCAGAGGTCGCACGTTCGAGTCGTGCTGGGTGCACCAGCCTTCGCCAAGGCTACGGCTGGCAGGCCAGCACAAACCTCGATGGCGAAGGCTGTCCGCCGTAGCCTTGGCGAAGGCGGACCCTCTCCGGTGACCTACGTCTACCTTCTCACAAGCACTGCTTTTCCAAATGCCTCACGCCGCCAATTTAGCGGCACGCGCGAACCGCCCCGGCGGCTGCCCCACAAAACGGCTGAACGCCGTGCTGAACGTGCTGGCGGAACCATAACCCACTCTCTCCGCCACATCGGCAAGCCCGACATCGTCGCGCCGGAGCAAATCCTTCGCCAGCGCCATCCGCCAGCCAAGCAGATACTCCATCGGTGGAAGACCGACCGCGCGCGTGAATCGATCGAAGAACGCGGAACGCGATAGCCCCGCCTCCTTCGCGAGCTGCGCCACGGTCCATGCCCGCGCGGGCTTGCCGTGCATCTGCCGGATCGCCGCCGCAAGCCGCGCGTCGCTCAACCCCCGCAACAAACCGGGTGGCGCGTCCTCGCCACCCGTCGATCGCAACGCTTCGATGAGCAGCACCTCCACAAGCCGCGAGACGATGAGGTCGCGCCCCGACATCCACGCGCTCGCCTCCTCGCCGACAAATCGCACCAGTGTTGAAAGCCGCTCGACGCCCCGGACATGCAACACCGCCGGCAACAGCGACACCAACAAAGACGCATCGGGCGAATCAAAGACGAAATACCCGCCCAGCAACCGCACATCGGGCGGTCCCCCGCGCCTGCCGTGGCGAATATCCCCGGCCGGCGACGGCAATCGCTTCGGATCGATGCGCTCCGGCGTGACCGGCTCGAACCCCGTCATCGTGAAGCCCGGTGTCGACGGCAAGAGCACAAAATCCCCCGCCTCAAGCGTAAGCGCCTTTTGACCGTCAACGGCGAGCCGGCAACGACCCTCGATGACCGTGCAAAAGCTGGGCTGCCCGAAATCGGTGTAGCGCACGCCCCAGCGACCGGCGCCGCTGATTCCCTTTGTAAACACGGTGCGCGGGCGAAGCAGCGCGATGACTTCAGACAGGGGATCGATCATTGCAGGACTTTCGCCAACGAAATACGGACTTTAGATTGTAGATCGTCCAGACCGGCATGCGTATCTCTGGCGTGTCATCAACGCAAGGAGAACCGCCATGAAAACTGTTCTGATCACCGGCTGCTCGTCCGGCTACGGCTTAGAGACCGCCCGCCACTTCCACGCCAAGGGGTGGAACGTCGTCGCCACCATGCGAACGCCGCGCGCAGACGTGCTGCCGAAATCGGATCGCATCCGCGTCCTGCCGCTCGACGTGACCAAGCCCGAAAGCATCGCGGCGGCACTGAAGGCGAGCGGCGCCATCGACGTCCTCGTCAACAACGCCGGCATCGGCCTGCTGGGCGCGTTCGAAGCGACACCGATGGCCCACACACGCAAAATCTTCGAGACCAACACCTTCGGCGTGATGGCGATGACCCAAGCCGTGATCCCTCAGTTCCGCACACGCAAGGCCGGCGTCATCGTCAACGTGACGTCCAGCGTGACGCTGGCGCCGATGCCGTTGGTGGCGGTCTACACCGCAAGCAAAACCGCAATCGAAGGCTTCACGGGCTCGCTGGCGCATGAACTTCAGGCGTTCGACGTTCGCGTCAAACTGGTAGAACCCGGCTACGCGCCGACCACGCGCTTTGCGGAAAACACCGACCTGCGCGTCGAGGATCTCATTCCCGACGCCTACGCCCCGTTCGCAAAATCCATCTTCGCCGCCTTCGCCAAGCCGCAGATGGTCACGACGGAGGCCGACGTCGCCGACGCCGTATGGCGCGCCGCGAACGACATGTCGGGACAACTCAGATACCCGGCCGGCCCCGACGCGGTCGCGCTCGCCAAGGCGAGCTAAGTCGGCACGTCAGTCGCCGGCGCTTACTGCGCAGGCGGCTGTTCGACCTGGCACAGCATGCCCTGGCCATAAGGCGCCGAGGCGTCGCAGTTCGTGACGATGCAGTATTCCAGCGGCACGCTGCTCTCGTTGCGCACAAAGATGCGGTAGGTCGCCTGCCCGCCGTCTTCCACCGTGAACTTGTGCGGCATCTCGCAATAGGTCTCGAACCGGCCCTCGCGGAAACGCACGGCCGTCTGGCTGCACGCCGCATCGTTGCGCAGCGGATTGACATAGCGTGCGACGGTCACCGTCACGTCTTCCCACAGCGTCTCGGGCGCCGTGTTCGCCGGATCGCTCGAGCTGTAGCTCGACGTTTGATTGCCGGAGTAGTCGTAGCCGAATTGCGGCTGCGCGCGCACCATCACGAAGCCGGGACCGCGCGGTGGCGGCACCGAACTCGACCCGGACCCGGGATAGCTGCTGCTGCTGCCGGGCGCCGAATAACCGCCGCTCGTCGAACTCGTATCGACAGGGTTCTCGACATAGGCGACCAGGAACTCGTCCTCCGCGCCGGCGTCGAGTTGCTTGGCCCGCTGTCCGGACGAGAAGAACTGCTTGTCGCACTCCGCGCGCACCTGAGGCATCGACACGACGCAGTTCGTGCAAGTCGTGTTCTTCGGGAACAGAAGATAAATGAGCAGCATCGACACGATGATCGCGACCAGGATCACCAGCGCGTACTCGATCAGGCGTTTACCCATATCCCCACCCCTGCGCCGATCGTCGCGGTCGTCATTGTCCGCCCGCTTTTGTTTGGTGCCGTTCCCGTTCGCCATCGTTGCTTAACCCGGAGCCGTAGGAGGCGGCGGCGGCGCGACGTCGTAAGTGCGCGGCTCTTCGGATGCCGGCGCGGCGGCCGGCGCCTGCTTCGGCGAATCCGGCCAACGCACATTGGGCTTCTCGACCACCAATTGGAGGATGACCACGATAGCAACGGCGACGGCAGCCGCGATCAACAGCACGAACCATGTCTTCGCGTCCGCCCGCTTGAACCCGTCGTTGACGGACACGGGCGTGCTGATCAGCTTGTGATCCTTTTGCGCCATCACTGCACCCATAGCTGCGGCCCGCCTGTCAGTCGTCGCAACGCGTGCCGCTCATGCGGAACGCGCCGCGCCCGAACTCGCGATCCGACCGCGACGTGCACTCGTCGTCATAGCAGACGCAGTGTCCATCGTCGCACTGGATGTCGTTGAACGAAGCGGATCCCGACGCGCCCCGGGCAAGGTAAATCCCGTTGCGCTTGGCGTGCGTGATCTTGTTTTCCCGCAGATCCACGGCAGCACCGGCCTCGACCACGATGCCGCGGCCCGGGTGGACGATATTGACGCCCTTCGCCGCACCCCGAACGCCGGAGCTGAAGACCACACCGTCGACGTAGCCGGCAACGACGCCGCCGTCGATCGAAACGGACGTACCCGGAAGATTGGGCAGCGACGGCAGATCATCGCCCGGCGCCGAACCGCCGATGACGATGCCGGCCTTGCCCGGACCGATTTGATAAATCTCGCTGACCTCGCCGCGCACGACCTGCACGCGGCTGAACGTCACCGGATAGCGTCCCTGCATCCCGACATAAACGCCGGTCAAGCCGCCCTTGATCATCGTGTTCTGCAAATTCGCGCCGTCGACTTCGAGGCGAATCACGTGCGTGGCCCGCGCCGAACTCGCGAAACCGCCGCCGGTCAGCGACACCATCACGCCGCGCTTCGCATTGATCGCCGTGCCGCGCGCCCGGATCGTCGAGTCCGTGGACGAGAACGTGCCGCCGTTGATCCGCACTGCATCGTCGCTGCCGCGCGAAGCCAGGTTCACCTCTTTGAAGTCGAGCCGCCCGTTCTGCAGCGTCAAGCACCCGTCGATATCGACG